>NZ_MIEK01000034.1 GCF_001742285.1 Enterococcus rivorum
ATCGCCCTGTCTCTTTCAAACGATACAGTAGAAGAAAAGACAAAGGTGGCTTTGTACGAGATTTCAAAGTGTATGAATGTGAAGATTGCCGGGAATGTCCTGTTCGTAGCCAATGTACCAGAGCTACGAGTGGAAAGAATCGGCAGATTCTCGTGAACAATTCATGGCGTTATTTTAAAGCCGAATGCAAGAAGAAGCTTTTGGATGAAACGACAGGAACAATTTATCGGAGACGAAAAATTGAAGTTGAACCTGTGTTCGGTCATCTAAAGGCTCATTTGGCGTTCCATCGCTTTCACCTACGAGGAAAGCTTGGCGCTTATGGCACTAAATTTAAGAAAATTAGGAAAACATATGGAGCGAAAAGCTCTTTCAAAAGAAAAAACAGAGACGATTTTGATAATAATAGTCAAAATCGTCTCTGTTTTCTATAAATAGTAGTTTATTGTCCCACTCTCTTGTTTATTAAAAAGCATTTAAATAAGTTAGTGCATAATTTACATGGTATTCTGTTGCCAGTGCTAGCCCAGCTTCGTCAATATCAAATTTTTCATGATGATGACCATAGTGTGTCTCTGGATTCTCTAGGTTTCTAGTCCCTACACGAGCATAAACACCTGGAGCTTTTGCTAAGAAATCAGCAAAATCATCTGCTCCTAAACTTTTCGGATAGTCTGTGATGACATTTTCTCTTCCAACAATTTCGGCTGCTACTTGTTGAGCCAGTTCAGTTGCATGCTTTTCATTGATTAATGGACCTGCTGCGTCATAAACTGTAAATAATGAAATGTCTGTACGGTGAGCAGCAGCTACTTGTTGAGCAATTTCTTCCACACGTTTTAAAACGAATGCTCTAGTTTCATGGCTAAAGGTTCGAACTGTTCCTTCAATAGAAGCATGATTTGCCACAATATTATATCTAGTTCCCGCACTCAACACACCGATTCCAACAACGACGGGATCTAAAGGTGCCACTTCTCGCGCAGCAATTTTTTGTAATTCTACAACAATACTTGCAGCTGCCAACACAGCATCTCTCCCTTGTTCAGGTTGCGCAACATGGCTACTGACTCCTGAGACTTCTATTTTAAAAATATCGCAAGAAGCATTGGTTGGACCCTCTGTTGCCACTAATTGACCGACTGGCACACTTGAATCTAAATGAATGCCAAAAACCTGATCTATATTCTCTACAAACCCACCTTCGACAAATTGGCAAGCACCAGCTCCTATCTCTTCCGCTGGCTGAAAAGCCAATTTGATTGTTCCAGCAAAATTCCCTTCATGTTCTTTCAATATTTTCGCTGCTCCCAATAAAGAAGCTGCGTGTCCATCATGCCCACAAGCATGGTTTAACCCAATATTTTTAGATTGATACGGTTTATCGGTAGCGTCTTCTAATTCCAAGGCATCAATATCGGCACGTAACAAAATGGTCTTACCAGTTCCTTTTTTTCCTTCAATAGTTCCTAAAACCCCAGTCTCTCCAACTTCTACAAACGGAATGGATAACTTGTTCAATTCTTTTTTAATCCTTTTTATCGTTTCAAATTCTTTTAAACTAGCTTCTGGGTATTGATGAAAATACCTCCTCAGCGCAATCACTTCATCTTTATTTTTTTGAATTTCGTTCCGAATCGCTTCTTTATTTATTCCTGTCATTCAATCTTCCCCCTTAATTTTTACCAAAAGTTTCCCACGCTGGTATGCTGGCTCCTTTAGAAGTTTCTTTTATCACTTTTTTCGTTCCATCTTGTTGATATGCTTCAACAATTTTTTTGTAAACGGCATTGTCTTTATCGGCTTCTCTAGCCACGATAATATTCACATATGGTTTTGATGTTTCATCTACTGGTTCTAAAAAGATAGCATCTTTATTCGGGACCAACCCAGCATCCACAGCCATACCGCTATTAATTACTGAAGCATCAATATCTTGTAAAGCCCGTGCGGTTTGAGAAGCATCTAATTCAGTAATTTTTAACTTTTGTTTATTTTCCGTAATGTCATTTACTGTTGGCGTTTGTTTTTTTGCTGGATCTACCTTAATTAACCCTGCCGTTTGCAATAATAGTAACGCTCTTCCTCCATTAGTAGCATCATTGGGAATCGCAATTTCAGCACCATCCTTCAGTTCTTTCACGTCTTTTAGTTTATCAGAATAAATTCCTAATGGAGCACTGACTGTATTACCAATCGAAACTAAGTCTGTTTTATGTTCTAAATTGTAATTATCTAAAAAGATTTGATGTTGGAATGAATTTAAATCAATTTCCTTTTCTGACAATGCTGCATTAGGTTGAGTGTAATCAGAAAATTCTACAATTTCCAAATTAATATTCTCTTTTTTCAGTTGTTCTTTTACTGATTCCCACACCTCATTGTTAGCACCAACAACACCTAATTTCACTGTTTCTGTTTTTTTACTCTCTTTTGCTCCACCAGCACAACCTGCCAATACAAATACTGTAACTAAAATAAATGCCAATACTTTTCCAAATTTTTTCATTTCTTTTCCCCTTTTCTTAATGTGATGTTCGTTTAATCAAAAAATTACTAAATGCTTGACTAATAAAAACGAGTAGTAAAATGATTGCAGTTGCTACAATTGTGACATCCGTTTGAAAACGATTATACCCTCTCGTAATCGCTAAATTCCCTAAACCACCTGCACCAATCGCACCAGCCATTGCAGTTAATCCAATCAAGTTAATAACTGTAACGGCCGATACCCGAATAATACTAGGCAATCCTTCAATTAAGTACACTCGAACAATAATTCCAATTGGACTGGTTCCCATTGACTCTGCCGCTTCAATCACACCTGGATCGACTTCTAATAATGCATTCTCAATTTGACGTGCAAAAAATGGAATCACTCCCACCACTAAAGGCACTAATGCAGCAGTTGTCCCTATCGTTGTTCCCGCCAAAAAACGAGTAATCGGCTGGATAAGGGTTAACATAATGATAAATGGGATGGAACGAAAAAAATTAATAACTTTATCTAAAATATTATATAAAAACGAATTACTTAAGATCCCTTTTTGACCTGTACTAACTAAGATCACCCCTAATAAAATGCCTAGTACCCCTGCAAGAAGAGCGGTCCAGAAAACCATGTACAGGGTTTCTATAGTGCTCGTAATAAATTCTTCCTTTAGTTGAAGAACATTAGGAAAATATTTCTCAAAAAATTGATTCAATTCATTTCAACTCCTTTTTCTTATAGGTCCGATGTCCGCTATTTCTACGTCAGCTTTGCTTCCTAGAATAGAGGCACTCCTTTTTCTTGGTGGTCCGATGTCCATTATCTCTAACGAGTAAAACTCGTAAGAATAAGTGGCACTCCTTTTTCTTGGTGGTCCGATGTCCATTATCTCTAACGAGTAAAACTCGTAAGAATAAGTGGCACTCCTTTTTCTTATAGGTCCGATGTCCGCTATTTCTATAATCTTTACTAGATAATCAGACAACTTGCAATGGAACGTTCAACCTTTCTGTTTTTGCGGTCTTTAACACTTTTATTTTTACTCCTTGCTTTTTTAAAAAAGTTAGTGCCTTTTCTCGTTGCGTTTCTTCTCCTGATAGAATAACAATTAGATTACCAATCGGCACTTGCTGTACTATCTCGACATTTCCATAGAGAATATTTGTTACAATGTGATACTTGCTATACAGCTGGGCGATTAACGGCTCGCTTGTTTGCTCCCCTACATATGAGAATTCAATCAATTCTTCATCTTCAGCTAAATTAGTTAGTGTTGGGTGCTGAGCAATTGTTTCAATTGCTTGATCGATATGGGTTGCTGTCCGAATAAAATCTTTTGTTAATTCTTTTTGTGGATTACTAAAAATTGAGACGATATCATTTTCCTCAATCACTTCTCCAGCTTCCATCACAGCCACTTTATGACAAACTTCTTTCACGACTTGCATTTCATGAGTAATTAAAACAATCGTTAAACCTAAGTCTTGGTTCAATTTTTTTAACAATTCTAAAATTTGACTCGTTGTTTTAGGATCTAAGGCACTAGTTGCTTCATCACAAAGTAAAATTTCTGGATCGTTAGCTAAGGCTCTAGCAATCGCCACTCGCTGTTTTTGTCCTCCTGACAATTGACTAGGGTAGGCTTCCCGTTTTTCTTCCAACCCAACTAATGTTAAAAGGCTTTCTATTTTTTCTTTTCGTTTAGCTTTCGATAATCCAGAATATTTCAGGGAAAAATCAATATTTTCAGAAATCGTTCGTTCTTTCATTAAGTTAAAATGCTGAAAAATCATGCCAATCTTTTTCCTTTGCTGTCGCAACTCTTTGGCTGAAAAGTCTAAAATATCTTTCCCTTGAATTAACACTTCCCCTGTAGTCGGACGTTGAAGTAAATTAATCACTCTTACTAACGTACTTTTTCCAGCTCCAGAATAGCCAACAATTCCAAAAACATCTCCTTTATCTATTTTTATTGATACACTTTTTACTGCATCAATTCGCTTTTTCTTTTGATGAAACGTAACATTGATATTTTTTAGTTCAATCATGATTTTCCTCCTTTTTTCGATAAAAATAAAAAGCGTCCTCAAACACACAAACTAATTGTTTGTATGCTTGAGGACGCTTTTTGCGTGTTACCACCTCTATTTTAATCGTTATTCACATAACGATCCTCTTCAAGTACGCTACTTATAGGATACTCTAGCACGTTAACGTGTGCTCACGTCGTTGCCTCATGAAACTATCCATTCGGAACGCTGCTCAATGGCCATTTTCTAATCAGTGTTTATCGCTTGTTCTCAGCTACCCAAGCTCTCTGTTTGATAAATTTACTGATTGTACTTTCCATCTCAATGCTTTTTCTATTTAATTTTTTAAAATAAAAAGCCCTTCTACTAAATAATTAGTAAAAGGGCGAATAATCGCGGTACCACCTTTGTTTCAAATAACAAATTGTTATTTTCTTAATCAGGTCTCTAAATCAACCTATAGCTTTGATAACGGGTGCTTTCCGAAATTGCTTACTTATCAACAATTTTTCCTCAGAGACCATCTTCAACTTTTCCTATCTTATCTCTTTTCACCAACCGAGACTCTCTACTAAAGATTTTCCAGGCTTACTCTTCTCTTCAAAGGAGTAACTATTCACTATGTGTTGTTTTTCATTTTACTAGACAAAAATTTAAAAGTCAAACACTTTTTTAAATTAGTCTCTAGCTCACCCCAACAAATTTGTTATACTATTCTTAGTCATCTACCTTACAAATAAATATAACGAAAAGGAGGAAGTCAAAATGACTCTAGCAAAAAATTCTTATTTCCCTATCCAAATCCCTTATTTATTAAATAAAGATTTCAATCGTTCTATCCTATACAGTGAAGAAATAGATTCAAATTTTGAAGAATTGATTATTTGTTTTTGGAAATCTATTCCTAGAAATGAAGCTACTTACTTATCAAAAAATGTTATTGTTCCTGATGGTTGTATTGACTTAGTGGTTGATTTTACAAATAAAAGGATTGGCCTCTCTGGAATGTCGAAAACCAATTTTGACTTCTCGGTAAAGCCTGATGAAAGCTATTTTGGGTTGCGTTTTTTACCTGGAGCTGTTTCAGAATTTTTTGACATCGATGGTTCGTCAGCAATGGATCGGTTTATCCCAATTTCTGAAATCGATAGTTATTTCGATAGCGAAACCTTCTGGAAGAGTAAAAATATTGACGATGCTATTCTTTTTGTAAAAAAATACATTGAAAAAAAACACAAGAAAAAAATACTTGATCCCGCTTATATTTTACTGTTTCAATCATTGTATAAAAATGACACATTACCAACTGTTGAACAATTAGCAAAAGAAATAGCTGTCTCGACTAGACAGTTACAACGAATTTTTCTAAAGAAATATGGTTTGACTCCAAATAAATTATTAAGTGTCATTCGTTTTCAACAAACTCTACATGCACTGAAATCACCGAATGGACAAACTGGTTTTCGCAATCTGGAAAATCTTCCCTATTATGACCAACCCCATATGATTAAGTCAATTAAAAAAAATATCGGAATTACTCCTACAGAATTGATTGACTTATATTCAGATAAAAGAGTTGTCTGAAATATACAATTTATTTTCTCCTCTCTTAGTTAAAATGTTTATGAGGTGATGATTATGCTAACAAACATTACACCAAATCTAATGGTGGAAAATGTCAAAAAAACAATGGATTTTTACAAAAATGTCCTAGAATTTTCAATTATTGATTCTGTTCCAAATAATGAGGGCAATTTCGATTTTGCTATTTTGTCAAAAGATCAATGCACACTGATGCTTCAAAAAAAAGAGAGCTTAATAGAAGAATATCCGATTCTAGAAACTGATCAAGTCAAACCTTCTCTATCTTTATTTTTTCTAACGGATGACATCACAAAAATAGCAGCTTTAGTAAAGAAAAAAGCACCTTTTCTAAAAGAAATTCATGAAACATCTTATGGGACTAAAGAATTTGCCATTGCTGATAACAATGGCTATGTTCTAACTTTTGCAGAAAAATAATGGAAAAGAATCTGTTAGAGTAAATTTCTATCTAACAGATTCCTTTTTATTTATGATTTAGTTAAAATCTTTTAATAGCTGGATCTCATTTTAATAAACAAAAAATTTGAATAAAACCCCTTTAACCAATTGACAAAAACTGTCACTTAAGGTATTCTATTGCTTGTGTGAATCATTGCCGCCTTAGCTCAGTCGGTAGAGCACCACCATGGTAAGGTGGGGGTCGTCGGTTCGAATCCGACAGGTGGCTTATAAATAGGATGAAAAGAATCTTGAAATTCAAGGTTCTTTTTTATTGATACAACAAAAAAAGTAGATTTGCAGCTAAAAAACTGTCTATCTACTTCTTCACTTACTTCTTACTTTTCTGCACCTCTAATAGCTGCTTTTAGCATTATGGCACCAGCTACAATGGTTGTTACAGCTCGCAATACTTTAATCTTATTCACTTTCCTCTGACCAACCTTTGCTTCCGTCATTATAGCACCTCCCATTTTTCTATCTCTAGTTTAAAATCAATAAAAGAATAAATCTAGTATAAAGTATATCGCTAAAAAAGTTATTCGTTTCAAATACTTCCTCCTGTAATCAACCAACATTAAAAATCAAAAAAATTATTTATAAGGAATAAGCCCATCTATTTATAAATGGGCTTAGAGGGAGGAAAAATAGAATAATGTTTCTATTTACATAATAGTATGCCTTAACAGAATATTCAAAGAATAACCCTTGATAAAAATAATAATTGTCTTCCTCCAAAATAATATTCTAAAACAACCTTTTCATTTTATATAATTAACAAAAGCTGATAACATTAGTACTATAAATATTTTTGTAGAAAAGAGGAGTTAAAATGAAAAAGAGCTTGTTGAAATTTTTCCTTATTATGCCTGTACTCTTTCTATTTGTTGCATGTTCCCCTGATAAGTCAACATCAACTGTTAATTATGACACTAAGTCTGGTGCTTCCGTTACAGAATCAACCGGAAAATGGGTTCAAAAAGAATTAGATACTGTAGCACAACAAATGTCAGATAGTTCCATGCCAGCCACAATAAAAACAACGTGGGATGATCTATCAAGTGTCATTAGCACAGATATGAAAAAAGAACAAATTAGCGATCAATTGAGAAGTGGCTTAAAAGGATTCCAAACTGATTTAGAAACTGAAATAGCTAATGCTAGTGGCGATGTTAAAACACAATTGGAAACAATTAAAACAGAAATAGATGGTATATTAGCAAAAGTCAACTAGCAGAAAAGAAATATTTACTGAAATTTTACTTAAGATGACTCTGAAAAGTTCAAAATCTACACCATTTTTCAGAGTCATTTACTTTTTTATTTTTCTATTAGAAAAGAATTTCTAAATAATGCTCTATTTTTTATCAGCTTGGAGGCTAGTTGTTACAACCTGAACTCTTCCCTTGTCATCGCAATCGAAGGGGGATAAACAGCATCACTTAAATCTGTATTCTTAGGATTGTGTAATCATGTAATTATGAAAAGAAGTCTTTTTTATCAATTCTTTTAACATTATTTTTACTATCCCTACATCTTCAATAGACAAACAACCGATACTGCTCCAACTTTCTCTTCTTCTGTACTTTTGAAACTGCCACGTAAATTTTATTTTATCTTTCCCACTTCATTACATCTCGGTATTGTCCTTAACGGTTTTCTTGAATTCCCACTCCCCTTCACAATTCCATCAAATTTTTTACACCATTGCAATGCGTCTTTAATCCTAATCTTTATCAAAATCCATTAAATGACAAAATGGAAGAGTTTCTTTTCAATCTATGCTATTATACTTAACATGATTAAAGTTACCTATCGTTTGGAGGTCTCAAAAATTTTGAATAGACGCCATAAATTACTCCTAATTTTATCCTGTTTTCTAGCCTTAATTGAAATTATCTTTACAACAAAAAGATATCTTAAACCTCTATTTATTTTAATTACGCTACTTCAAGGTATTATCTTCCTATTTTTTGCATGCTCATTTATTTTTTCCTTATTTGTTATTCAACCGAAAAAGCATAAAAAATAAGTTGGACTCCTTCTAAATTAATTCCAGAGAAATTCCAATTAGACATCACAGTTTATGGTAAAATATACCATGTAAGAGTAATGTTTGCGACTGGAATTCTTCTACCTATGAAAGGATGCGAAAAAATGCCTAATGAGAAAATTTTTATTAGTCACTGTGAAAAAGATCATATCATTGTAAATGGTTTCATTGAACTTTTGGCTTCTCTAGATATCCATCAAATTGTTTGCAGTTCTTTGTCTCAGTACAAACTGCCTAATGAAGAAAACATCTACGACTATTTGAAAAATACTTCTCAACATTCCCCATACGTCATTTACTTTTTATCTGAAAATTACTATGGCGATTATGCTTGCTTGAATGAAATGGGTGCTTTATGGGTAACAGCAAAAGAGGAACAACAACTTGCACTGTTACTTGATGACTTTAATTTTTCTAACCTCCAAGGAGCAATTGAACCTAGACCGATTGGTATTAAACTCTCTCAACTCCATTGCAATCAGCGAATTTCTCAACTAATTACGGATCTCTATGCCTACTTAGGTTTAGAATCTCAAGGTTTGTCTCACAAAAAACAGTTGGAAATTAATAAGTTTATTCAAAAGTTTGCTTCATTAACGGAAGACTCAAATAACTACTTCTATTCCACTATTCTAGAAACTCGCTCAACTGATTATTGGCCAGAAGCACAATTTTTAAAAATCGAAAAACGCATTCCTCAAAACAAACTAGAAGATAGAATACATTTAGACAATGAAACACACTGGCTTGTTTACTTAAACGGAATGGATTGTCCGATTGTTGAAAATGATTATGTAAGGTTCAAAATAACAGGAAAGTCGAAAATTTCCAAAGATAAATGTGAGCGTAGAATTTATCTTTCAGATATTATTATTCTTTAATTCCATCAAAAAAGCCTCCAAAAATTGAGCTTTTCATGCACAACTTTTAGAGGCTTATTATCTTTTCTACCTCAGTAAAGATAGTCGACCTTACATAGCAACATTCTACAATATCATTTCTTCTAACTGATAACGAATTTTGTACTGTAATTTTTGAATTCGTTCAATTTCATTCATCTTTTCTTGAATCTGATATTTAGTTGCAACAGATTCATTGTGGGCAATGATATAACTAATTGCCCACAGATGAGGATCATTAATCACTTGATCAGCTAAAGGATAGAGTAACGCAAAGTGTAGCCTAATTTCTTCCATCAAATCCAAAAGTAATATTGGATCGTCATTAATCAATTCTTTCTCTAAAAAGAGTAATATTCTTTGATAGGCTGCACAATCTAATGGCCCACCAATTTTTGCTGGTATAATTTTATGGACTTCTTGATCCCCTGTCAGAAAATCAACTTCTTCTTTAATATGCAGATGAGCAAACTCTTCTAAAACCCATGAACGAACAAGATTATGTACCTCTTTATCTAACAAAATATTTTTCCCAATACTGATAAATGATTCTTGAGGTAAATGAACAGATTTTTTTACAATTGCTAATTGTTCATAATAATTATGCTCTTTCAAGCGGGAGAGTTCATCTTTCAATTCCTTGATCTTACAAATTTCAAATTGTTCATACATCAATTCTGAAGCTCGTACTTTTTTCTTCAAGGAAATTAATTGCTTCATTTCACCACTTTTTTCCCTTAAAATTCGTTCATTGATTATGCTATGCGCATGGATAAACTTGTGGTTTGCAATTAAAATTTGAATATATAATTCTAAATAATCTAAACAGGATATGTACTCTTCCTTCATTTCTGAAGCAAGAAACAAGGCTTGCTCATTTTCACCAATTTCTAAATAGGTGCTAGTTATCAAAAAATTCAATGGAAAATCTTGTCTAATCGCATACGCTTTTTGAAAATATTCTACTGCATCCATCAGCTTTGATTCCGCCATTGCTTCTTGTCCCAATTCAATAAATCGTTCATAATTTTTCGGAAATGGTATTTTATTGGCCAAAACAACCACCACCTTTCTTTGGATTGTTTCATAAATAGTGACCAGTTCAGATAAATCATAACAAAAGAAGCAAAGTGTGTATACTCCAAAATTAAAATATATTTGTAAATTTCAGAAAAACAATCTGATTACAATTGAATTCACCACTCTGTTTGTTATCTTAATAAAGATTCCGAATGATTATTGCTGCTTCTGGCTCCCCTTCAGCTTCCATCCGTTCAGCTTTTTCAAGTAAAGAATACCCCGAAAAAACATCTTTCGTTAACTCATCTTGGACTTTAAACTGTTTCACTTTTTCTATTGAGATTGCTTTAGGATCCACTTCTTGCACACTATCCCAACCCGTATCAATAAAAATCTTTGTTGTATCCATAATCTCATTATTTTCACTTAATTCTTCCACAATTTTCTTCAACTGTGAAAACGTCATTACATTTACTTGATTATTCACTATATCTCCTCACTTTCACTGTCTACTTATTTTACTTAAAATCTGCTCAAATTCCTAGCTTTATTTAGGAAAACTTTAAACATAGAACTTTTTTGAATCGATAAGAAAACAGAGAAATGGAAAAAAGTATCTAAAAAACAGAGAAGTATCTTCTTGCTTTTCAAAATCATCTTTTACTACTACAGCATTAACGTTTAAAATTGTTCTTTTTTTATCCCTCTCCCTTTTATTTTTTATATACTACTATCATAACTCAAAATCATTTTTCTTAATACTAAAATGTTCAATAAAATAATGGAAAAACATGATAATTTATTTTCATATACAAAAAAAGAAGATAAAAAACCTATAAATTTTCATCACTAATGAAACCTTGAGAGCGAAATAGTCTAATGCTACCAGCATAAATATCTCAAAATAAAGAAACAATCCCTTACAAATAAATAACAACAAAACAAGTTTTTATAATTTTTGTCAATTAATGTCTATTTTGAATTTTATTTATCTAATGGCTTCGGTAACAAGATAATACTTATGTAAAAATAACAACTACTTTTTAAATAGCTGTCACATTTCTTAACATTCCAACTGATTTCGTCATAAAGAAACCTATTTTTGTTATTCTGGTCATCGATTCTTAATCCCTCTATTACATACATTTGTCTGATAATATGTTTTAATTGTCTTTGGTCAAAAAAATAAGTAAGGAGTTTTTCGATGAAATATAACTATTTATTATCTACCGCCATTATTAGTGGCTTGGTTCTTTCTGGCTTATTCTTTACAAGTACCGTTACTGAAGCCGCCACTTCTAATGAGGAGTCTATTCTAGCCCAGGAAAAAATCATTCAAGAGTCGACTCAAAAACAAACAAAACTATTAGAAACAAAACAAACTCACGAGCTCAAACAAAGAGATATTAGCAAAGAAATCAATTCGTTAGCAACGACAATTAAAGAAAAAGATTCTCAAGTCGAAGCATTAGAAAAAATAACTGCTATTTCAAAAATCCCAACACTAATTATAGAAAATAATAAAAAAGAACTACGCATACTAGACAGCTCAGTTTTACCTTTTACAGCAGAAAATAACACCACGCAAGAACTTATGGAACAAAGTAAAGCAGAACTAGAAATACTACATAAGCAACAATCTGAATACATAGAAGAAAAAAATAAGCTAGATACTACTCAAAATGAATTATCTCAACAGCTTTCTCAGCTAACTCAACTGGTGAATGACTCTAAAGAGAAAAAAGAAGCTCTTCAAAAAACGTTAACACAGCAAACTGGCACAAAAGCAGCGATTGTAGAAGCTGCGAAGTCTCATCTAGGAAAACCGTATGTTTATGGTGCAGCGGGCCCAGACACTTTTGATTGCTCTGGTTTAGTCCAAGTTGCTTTCGCTTCAGCTGGTCGTTCTATAGGTAGAACCACTATCGATCAAGAATCTGCTGGAATACCTATTCCGGTATCAGAAGCGCAAGCTGGGGACTTAGTTTTTTGGGGTAGCGCAGGCGGAACACATCATGTAGGTATTTCGTTAGGCGATAATACTTTTATCCATGCTCCTGTACCTGGCGATGTAGTCAAAATCACTTCTGTCGCTGATTACTCTCCAGATTTTGCTTTACGTGTCTAATAATCGATGAATCTACATAGTCATGAGATACCGGCATGTACATCTTCGTTTTTTAACATAGAATGAAGAAATTGAGACAGAAGTCGTTTTGGGGCGAGAAATTGGACTACAAAGCACACAATACGCTTTATCTATTGAGTGATTTGTGGGAAATTTCCGAAGACCCTGACTTTTGACCACCGTTTATTCGGATTTAAAGGATGAAACAAAACTGATTTTTAGTTTTGTTCCATCCTCTTTTCTTTCGCATTAATTACATGGAATCTTCACGATAAACGTTGTTCCAAATTCTCTATCACTTTCAACACTTAAATTAAACTGATGCCTTTCAGCAATTTCTTTCGCAATCGCTAACCCCAAGCCAGTTCCATCTACTCGTTTATCCGCATCAATTTTTCTAAACCTTTCAAAAATATTAACTTTTTCTTCTTCTGAAATGAATGAACCTTGATTGTGAATAGAAACAACTAACCTTTGTTCTATTTTCTTCATTTCAACTGTAATTGCAGTTGATTCAGGGGAAAATTTTAACGCATTTTCCAAGATGATAATAAACAACTGTCTAATCCGACCATAATCGCCTTCTATAATAATCGATTCTTTAAATTGATTGTCAAATTCCAGTAATTGATTTTTTTCTGAGGCTCTGACTCGTAAGCTTCTTATACTATCGGTTATTATATCGACTACGTTTACCTGTTCCATTGTAATTGTAAATTCCGGATTTTCTAAACGAGATAGTTCAAGTAAATCGTTAATTAATCTTTCTAACACTACTGACTCTGATAACAATTGTTCATAATATTGTTTTACCTTTGCTGGCTCACTAATTACTCCGTCATTTAAAGACTCTATTGAACCACGAATCACTGTAACAGGCGTTCTTAATTCATGAGAGATTGTCGAAAGGAAATTTTTCTGGGCTTTCTCTTTGTTGTCTCTTTCAAATTTTGCTTCAGCTAACCTATTTTTTAAAATAGTCATTTTTTTCCCTAAAGCACCTATTTCATCGTTTGTATGGACGTCTAGTTCTGTATCATAATGTTCTACAACTAGTTCTTCTGTAAAAGAACTCATTTTCGAAATCGGAGCAATAAATCGTCTTGAAAATATAATTGAAAGAAGTAAACCAATGATCCAAGCAATTAAAATACTAATAAACAACAGTAAATAGCCTTGATGCTGCGTTTTATGAACAGCAGAAATTGAAGAATGAAGCAACACAACCGCTAAAATCTCTCCTGATGTATTCTTAATGGGTGCACCAACCGTTACTGTCGGCTCACCTAAAACGTTACTAAATTCTTCACTAGTGGTTGTTTTTCCTTGATAGACTTTTTTTATGACATTCTGAGCATTATCAGGAAGTTCACTATATTCTTTATGGTGCATGGTACTGCCAATTGTAATTGTATTCGCATTCTCATCAACAATCCAGATATCATCCATTGCCAATTTATCCATAAATTGAATAAAAGAACCGTACCCCATGCCCATTCCCATCCCATGTCTTTTTCCTCCCTGGGGATTCATTTCATTACGATCATTTTTTGAAAAATAGCCATCTAAAGTTTCTGCAATAACTGCTGCTCTACGTGTCATTTCCTCTGTATGTATTGTAATTGTTTGTTTTGAAAAAAGAACACTGAATGCAATACCAATCACCAAAGAAAAGATCAATAAGGTTAAAGAAAAATACAGTACTAGTTTCCTTGTCAGTTTATTTTTCATGTCTACCCTCAAACTTATAGCCTTGTCCCCAAACAGTTGCTATTTCCCAATTAGAATGATTAACTTCATCTAATTTAGCACGAAGTCGTTTAATATGTGTATCTACCGTTCTAGCATCCCCATAGTAATCAAATCCCCACAAACTATCTAACAAATTATCTCTAGAAAAAACTTTCTCTTTATTGGATAACAATAGCCATAGCAATTCCAGCTCGCGTTTTGTTAAAATAATCTCATGTTGATTAATTACTACACGCTTTTCTTCTAAATAAACGGTCAAATTATCATAATTCAACTGCTTCATGGAATGTTTGTTTTCATCGGTTTGCTCAATTCTTCTTAAAATTGCCCGAATACGAGCCATCACTTCACTAGGAGAAAATGGTTTTACAATATAGTCATCTGCGCCAATATCTAACCCCATAATTCGATGATAGTCTTCCCCTTTAGCCGTTACCATAATAATAGGTACACTCGATGTTTCACGAATTTTTTTACAAACTGCAAAGCCATCCATTTTAGGAATCATCACATCTAATAAAATCAGCTCAACTGGTTGTTCGTAAAATTTTTCCAGTGCTTGTGCTCCATCAACTGCAATAATCGGATGAAACCCTTCCTTCTGTACATACTCTTTTAGCACTTCAGTGATCTGCAAATGATCATCTACAATTAAGATTTTTTTCATAGCGATCAAGCCCCCCCCCCTTGCCTTACTTCCATTATAAGCAAGAATACTAAAAAAAGGGAATTTATTTTCGACACAAATTTGACACATTTAACGAGCTTATATATATTCCACTGGACAACTTAAGAACGATATCATAACAAAAAACAGACGACAAAAAATTAACATTTTTCATCGTCTGCTATTCACATAATAACAAATTACTCTACTGTCACACTTTTTGCTAAATTCCTTGGTTTGTCTACATCGTATCCTCTTTGTAAAGTAGCAAAATAGGCAATTAATTGTGTTGGTACGACACTAACTAAAGGAGTTAATAACGAATGAACATCTGGCAGAACCAGCTGATCACTCTCTTTGGATAAAGAAGCTAACGAAATAACAAAATTATGTGCACCTCGGCTTTCAACTTCTTTTAAATTCCCTCTTGTATGAGCAGCTGTTTTTTTATCTGTAATCACACCAAAGACTGGCGTTCCTTTTTCAATTAATGCAATTGTTCCATGTTTTAATTCCCCAGCGGCGAATCCTTCTGCTTGAATATAAGAGATCTCTTTCAATTTCAAAGAAGCTTCCATCGATACATAATAATCGACACCTCGCCCAATATAAAAAGCATTTCTAGTATCTGATAGATACTCTGTAACTAGTTGATCGATTGTCGCTTTTTCATCAATAATTGTTTCCATAATTGATGCAATGACACTTAGTTCATGAGCAATGTCAAATTTCTCTGATTGTTCATTACCGCTTGCATCTCCAATCGCTTTTGCTACTATCGCTAAAACTGCAATTTGAGCTGTATAAGCCTTTGTTGAAGCAACGGCGATTTCTGGACCAGCAAGAAGTAATAATGTATAGTCTGCCTCTCTAGATAGCGTTGAGCCTGCTACATTGGTTAAGGTCAACGAAGGATATCCTAATCGGTTTGTTTGCACTAGAACTTGGCGACTATCAGCAGTTTCTCCACTTTGGCTTAAGAAAATAAAAAATGGATTCTTCGATAGCAACGGCATATTGTAGCCAAACTCACTTGAAAGATGGACTTCTACCGGTATTTGGGCCATTTTTTCAATCAATGCTTTTCCTACCCAACCAGCATTATAACTTGTGCCACAAGCAATGATATAGACTCTGTCACTTGCTTTTATTTTTTCAACTATTTCAGGTTCAATAACAACCGATCCGTTCTGTTTTGTATATTCTTTGACAATTCGACGCATCACTGTTGGTTGGTCATTGATCTCTTTCAACATATAGTAAGGGTAGGTTCCTTTTTCAATGTCATTTAAGTCTAACTGAGCTTCGTAAGATTCTCGGTATACGGCGTTGCCTTTTTCATCCTCAATCTTGATTTCATCTGCTTTAACAATAACCATCTCTCCATCGACAATCTCTAAAAAGCGATTTGTTTCTTGTAACATAGCCATTGCATCACTACAAATAACATTGAAATCTTTTCCTAAACCAATTAGTAATGGGCTTTTATTTTTTGCTACATAAATCACCTCTGGATTTTCACTATCAATCAAAGCAAAAGCATATGAGCCTTCAATTATAGATAAAGCTTTTTTAAAAGCTTCTTTCGTTTCTAAGCCTTGTTCTGCAAAATATTCTATCAGATAAACGACAATCTCTGTATCAGTTTCTCCTAATAATTGCTTATTTTGAAGATATTCCTGTTTAATCTCTTCAAAGTTTTCAATCACACCGTTATGCACCAACACAAATCGGTCGTTACCCGATGTATGAGGATGAGCATTTCTTTCGCTAGGTTCACCATGTGTTGCCCATCTCGTATGACCAATCCCAATCGATCCTTCAACATCTTTACCAATCTTAGATTGTAAATCAGCAATTCTTCCTTGAGATTTTATTAAATAATTTTGCTGTTGATTACTAGTCACATAAATCCCTGCTGAATCATATCCTCTATATTCTAGTTTCTCTAATCCTTGAATTAATATTTCTGTCGCATTCTTTTTTCCAATAACTCCAACAATTCCACACATAATGTCTAATTCCTACTTTCCAATTTGTCTTGAACATAAAAACTAGTCACACGATCCATTCCTGTTAAGCTAGATAGCATCAATCTAGTTTAAATACTCATTTTAGAAGATTCAGATAAGAAAAACGAACCACTTCTTTCGATAAAAGACAGCGCCTATTTCTTATCTATTCATTATATGTTTCTATTCTGCATGGAAAGACCTTTGTTATAATTTCGCAATTATTTTTTGATTCTTTCCTTTAGAGTGCAGTCCCTAGAGTCATCCGCCGATGCTTTCGATAAACTCTTTCCTCGTCACCTGTTTAACAGGTCTGGCGCTATCCTAATTATTGGTATAACTACCCTCCTTATCTTTATTACAATAGAAACTGTTAAAATAATACAACAAAACCATAACGATAGTCAATAGATTACTCATAAAAAATAAATTGGTATAGTTCAAAAAAAGAAAAAGAATCGCAAAGAAAAAAGCTGCCAACAAGTATATAGCAACTTTTCCCTCTAATTTTATTCTTTTTATTCGCTAATTCTAAACTATTGAAATTCGTTATTTAATCTTAGATGACTACTTAAAAGGATTGTAGAAACGACCACCATTTACATAAAATAGAGAGAAGCTGATCGCAGTTAAAATCACTGCTAAACCAATAACGACAAAATCATTCTGTCTAAAAGGTTGTTGTGAATACCATGTTCGTTTCTTTTTTTCTCCAAATCTTCTTAATTCCATAGCCGTACTAATGGTTTCAATCCGATCTAAACTAGATAGAATAAGTGGTAAAATAATTTGAGCAATCCCTTTAATTCTCTGACTAAATTTAGCTTTCTTAGACATTTCAAACCCACGAGCTTGTTGTGCCAAAGAAATATTAAAATAATCTTCTTGAATATCAGGAATATACCTAATAGCCAGAGCTACTGCATAGCTAATTTTATAACTTAGACCTAATCTGTTTAAACTTGAAGCAAACTCACTTGGGTTTGTTGTTAACAAAAAAATAAGTGCCAAAGGAATTGTACAGAAATATTTCAAAACTAAATTAAACTCATAAAATAATTGTTGCTGAGTAATAGTGTAACGCCCTATTCCTTCCCAAATAACCGTTCGAGATTGATAAAGTTCCACCCCATATTCAGGAGCAAACAAATAGACAGCAATGATATTTAACAATGAAAATACAAAGATAAATTTAACAACAAAAGAAATTTGATGCCATTTAATATTAGAGACTTTAAACAATGCTAATGACGAAACTGTCATAGCCAATAAAAATCTCGTATCATAAGTAGTCATACAGGCAACAGATAACAAAATTAAAAATAACAATTTTGTTGTTCCATTTAACCGATGAATAAATGTATTTCCAGGAGTATATCCTAACATTTGATGCTGATTCATTTCAAACGTACCTCTCGATCATAAGCAATAAAGTTTTCAGTAAATAAAAATGGATATTTTAATCCAATCAATTTAGCGAAGGTGTATAAACTAGTTTCTTTTAGCGATGCCTTCTCTACCAATTCTTGATTTGTCAGCACATTTACTGGTGTTGTATCAGCAATAATTTTCCCATCAAAAACAACTAATGCACGTTGTGAGTATTCCAACATTAAATGCATATCATGAGTAATCATCACAATGGTAACTCCTTTGTGATTTAACTCTTCTAAAAAGCTCATCATCTCGGTATAATGTTTAAAATCTTGACCCGCAGTTGGTTCATCCAAAATAATCATTTCAGGATCTAAAACTAAAATTGACGCAATAGTCACCCTTTTTTTCTGCCCAAAACTTAATGCAGAAATCGGCCAATTTCTAAATTCATACAGCCCGCAAACTTTTAAAACTTTTTCAACACGTTCTCTAACTTCCGTTTCTTCAACACCTTTAAGAACTAAACCTAAGGCTACTTCGTCAAAAATCATTTTTTTTGAGATCATTTGATTTGGGTTCTGCATAACAAATCCGACTTTGTCAGCTCGCTCTTTTATTGAGAATTGATTAAA
The DNA here is from genome assembly GCF_001742285.1 of Enterococcus rivorum. Classification (GTDB taxonomy): domain Bacteria; phylum Bacillota; class Bacilli; order Lactobacillales; family Enterococcaceae; genus Enterococcus_L; species Enterococcus_L rivorum. The sequence continues at coordinate 19,105 of NZ_MIEK01000034.1, forward strand.
ATCAGCTCCAGCCCAAGACATTGTTCCTTGTTGCGATTGAATAAAACCACAAATCGCTTTACTTAAAGTAGATTTACCAGCCCCATTTTTTCCAACAATACTAACCATCTCGCCACGGTGAAACGTAACAGATACCTCATCCAAAACTTTACGATCATTTTTTTGATATTGATAGCTGACATTTTCTAGGGTTAAAAGAGACTCATCAGGAGATGTCTTTTTCTCGTAGTGTAATTCTTTCGTCCAAGCTTCCATTTTCTCTTTCAATTTGGGTGTTTGAAGCTGCTCAATTTCAGATAATTTTTGCACCTGATTTAAATCGACCCCTGCATACTTCATGGCAGTAACATATAGTGGTTCGCGAATCCCTTGTTCGAGAAGAATATTACTTTTCAATAAATCATCAGGTGTTAAATCGGCAACAATCCGTCCTTCATTAAAAACAATTACTCGATCAACTGGTCGGTATAACACGTCTTCAAGTCGGTGTTCAATGATTAAAATAGTTGTTTCTGTTTTTTTATGAATGTCATCAATTAAATCAATTGCTTCTTTACCAGCTTTAGGATCTAAATTTGCTAAAGGTTCATCAAATAACAAAATAGGTGCATTATTAATCAGAATTCCTGCCATCGACACTCGTTGTTTTTGACCTCCAGATAAATCTTGCGGTCTATGTTTTAAATAGTCTTGAAGCTCAACTGTTTCAGCCCAGAGCTCCACTTCTTTTCTCATTTTTTCTAAGGGGACTTCGTCATTTTCTAAAGCAAATGCAATGTCTTCTGCAACTGTTAAACCTATAAATTGACCATCGGTATCTTGTAAAACTGTTCCAACATCAAAAGACAAGTCAAACAAACTAGTTTTGGTTAGCTCTTTGTCACCAATTATGACGTTTCCTTGAATTTCTCCCTCATAATTATTAGGAATCAGACCATTGATACACTGGGCAAAAGTCGATTTCCCACTGCCGCTTGGACCAACAATTAGAATTTTTTCTCCTTCATAAATAGTGACATCAATATGATGAAGGGTCGGTTCTGACTGACTGTGATATTGGAAAGTAAAATTTTGAAATGTAATCAATGGTCTTTTCATTCTTTGTCGCTCCTTTTAATACTATGTATAAAATAATTACGTTCATTAATCCCCAGTAAGTTTTTTGACAAAGAGAAAGAATAGGCTGATTAACTGTTTTTACCAAACCTATCCCTCTACTTTTTTCCAAAAAAATACTGACAATATTATAATAACATGTTCATTAGTCCTTTGAAAGACTGCCTTTTTTTGTCCGACTTGCGGCATATGCAGCCATTAAGATTGTCCCAATAACTCCTACTGAGAGGCTATTCGTTACAATCGCAATTGCTCCTTGTGTGTAAACCTTACTTGCTGGCTCACTATAAATTAGCACATCTAGCGTTGGCGCAATTAGTCCCCAAACGACAGCATGACCAATTACTTGATAAATATTAAATCGAATCATATCACTTTTCTTAAATTCACCATGCTGAATGTCAATTTTTCTACCAGCAAATCCATAAATAACACCAATAATACCTGAACAAATGATCCAACTCCACCAGGGTGTGCCATAAGTAGTGAAATCTTTTAAGGTATGACCAATCAAACCAATTAATCCCCCTGCGACTGGTCCAAAGATAACCGACATCAAGGCTAGAAATGGATACGCAGTTTCTAAATTGGTATTAGGAAACCCCGTAGGAATCACGGCAAAACGGCCTAATATAACAAAGACAGCGGAACCGATGCCAATCGCAACAATTGTTTTAACAGAAATATCTTTTTTCAATTTAAAACAGCTCCTATTCAAAAATAATTTTTGGTGCTTTTCTCAATTTAATAATCCAATCAGTTCCAGTGCCAATATGGTATAAGTCAGAAAAAGAATCTTGATTCACTGCCACACCGATATTAACTAATGAGTTGACATAAACAAGAGGCTCACCTATATTTACATCTGCAAAGGATTTCGCAAATTGCATAATATTTTGATAGACTTTTTTCCCTTGATGGTAAATCGTTACTTGAAGATTATCCCCATGTTGGATATTTTCTTCTTTCATTAAAGCTAGTGGAATATTCGTCCAAAGAGAACCAAAACGCACATCAAGAACATCAATACTACCTTCTAATATACTCTTTTCACTCTTCGCCTCTACTAACCCTATTGTTTCAATTGATTCCATTGGTACAACGCTACCTAATTCTTCAAAAGAAATCTCTCCACTTGCTAAACGAGCCCCATTGTAGGCATAAATGTCTCTTCCATGGAAAGTGTGACTTTCTTCTGAATGCGGCAAACGGCTTTTTACTTCATCAATCGTACGAATTTCTTCAATTCCTTGGTAATGTTGAATATGCGTTAACGAACCGTTGTCGGGTGTGATAATATAATGTCCTGACTTAGTTTTCGCTACCACGCTTCGTCTTTCACTACCTACGCCCGGATCTACCACTGAAACAAATACTGTTTCTTTCGGCCAATATTTTACTGTTTGATATAAACGATAAGAAGCCACCCAAATATCATAAGGAGGGATATCATGCGTCAAATCTTCCACTACTACTTCATCACTTACCATATGCGCAACACCATACATTGCACTTACAGCACCATCACCTAAACCAAAATCGGTTTGTAAAACTAAATATTTACCCATCCCATAGCTCCTTCAATTCATCTTCTTTTGTTGCTAATAAAACCAATCGGAAAATAAAAAATAGACAGAAATCATTTCATTTTCCGCCTACATTTCCAAATCTATAGTACCTTTTCCAGACAATTCTGTCAATAACATTATCGAACGATAACCATCAATTGACACAAAATGTTCGTCAACTTATTAAATAACTTATTTCTTTTTGAAGCCTTCTATTTACCACAACATATAAGCCTAAATAGAGCAAGTTTTTCGACAATCCTTCGCTCCGTTAACCACTTGTTTCTTTCACAATAAATAAATGCTCCTGCACATTAAAAAGAATAACCAACACGATACTAGCAACGATTGCTGTTGCTAAACCGCTAAGACCATTCATTACAAATGAAAAAGCTACAGGACTCATACCTCCGAATGCAAAACTTCCCCAGAAAAGAATTCCAGCTATAAAATGCCAAAAATATCTCATAAAGGTTCCCAAAAAGACAGCTCTGACGATCAAAAATCTCCCTTTTCTTTTATTATCATTTTTTATAGCTTGTTGCAACTTAATGCTAAACGCTCCTGCAAAGCCAGCAAAGCCAAATGCTAAAATATATTCTATGATTACTTGAAAAACGGTTAAATAGTAGACTTGCGCCAAAGGAAAGTGTAACAATCCCCATATAAAAGCTGACAGGATTCCAGCTTTGCCCCCTCTTCTTAACGAATAAAGAATAATCGGTATCATTCCCAATGAAATTTCAAAACTACTACCAATTCTCACTGGAAGAAACGATAACGCCATAGCTATTGCTGCAAAAATCGTTCCTTCTATCCAGACTCTCAAAACCATTTTTCTCTGCATAAAAAATCCTCCATCTAGAACAACCAAGTCACAAAGGAGGAGTAAACACATATCTTACTCCATCACAATTCCTACGCTCGTATTAACGATTCAGGTTCAAGGGTTTAGAGTTATACTCATTCTCAGCAACATGGCTCCCCTTTGCGATGGGTTCTATTTAATTTTTTTGTTACTTTTTTCTACTTATTAAAAAAACTCAATACAGCTGTAAATTAATTCACACCGATTTCTGCTCTCACTACATCAGCAATTTTATCAACATAGTAATCCACTTTTTCTTTTGTTGGTGCTTCAGCCATCACGCGTAGCAATGGTTCTGTTCCTGAAGGACGTACTAAAATTCTGCCGTCGCCGTTCATTTCTGCTTCCGTCTCCTCAACAATTGCTTTTATCGCCGGAACGTCCATAGCTCCATGTTTATCTGTCACGCGAATATTCACTAATTTTTGTGGATAAACCGTCACTTCTGAAGCTAATTGAGATAATGTTTTGCCTGTTTGTTTTAAGACATTTAACAATTGAATACCAGATAACATGCCATCACCAGTGGTATTATAATCTAAGAAAACCATATGTCCAGATTGTTCTCCACCAAAATTATAGTCGTTTTTGCGCATTTCTTCTACAACATAACGATCCCCAACTTGGGTGATTACATCTTCCATCCCTGCTTCTTCCACTGCTTTATGGAATCCTAAATTACTCATGACAGTCGTTACAATGGTATTCTTTTTCAAACGTTTCTTTTCAGAAAGGTACTTCGCACAGATAAACATAATTTTATCGCCGTCAATGATGTTTCCTAATTCATCAACCGCAATAATTCGGTCGCCATCTCCATCGAAAGCCAAGCCTGCATCTGCTCCTTTTTCAAGAACAAATTCAGCTAATTTTTCTGGATGTGTTGACCCAACGCCATCATTGATATTGACTCCGTTAGGACTAGTTCCCATTGTGTAAAAATCTGTTTCTAAATCAGCGAAAAGTCGATTAACTGAAGTTGCTGTTGCACCATTTGCAGCATCAATACAAACAGTTAAACCAGACAAATCACCTGGAATTGTTTGCACTAAAAATTGCGAATACTTAAGCAATCCTTCCGGAAATTCATCAAGTGTACCCAATCCATCCGCTGACGGTCTTGGCAATTTATCTTCCTCAGCATCTAGCAACGCTTCGATTTCTAATTCTTGATCGTCGACTAGTTTAAATCCATCTGCTCCAAAGAATTTTATTCCATTATCTTCGGCAGGATTATGCGATGCTGATATCATAACACCAGCAGATGCTTTTTGTAATCTTGTTAAGTAGGCTACACCTGGCGTAGAAATAACACCAAGTTGAAACACCTCAATCCCTACTGATAATAATCCAGCAATCAACGCTTGTTCAAGCATTTGACCAGAAATACGTGTATCTCTTCCAACTAAAACTCGTGGTCTTCTGGTTGTATCTTCATGTTGGCTTAAAACATAGCCACCACAACGACCCAATTTAAATGCTAATTCTGGTGTTAACTCTTTATTGGCAATTCCTCTGACACCGTCTGTTCCAAAATATTTACCCATTCCCATTCTCCTTAAATTCCTTAATTCTCTACACTTTAATTATTTCCATTTTCTAGCGAACTGCTTGATGAACTTGAATCACTTGACGTGCTGCTACTAGCAGATGAATTCGATTCAATTGAGCTAGTTCGATTAGGAATAACGATTCCAGTATTACCAGCATTTCCGTCTATCGAACTAGAAGGTGTTTGTTCATAAACTGGTATAATGGTTACCTCAACCTCACTAGGATTAATTACATAATCCACTTTGTTTGGTATCTTTATCGTTTTCTTTTTTGACGTCTTTATTCCCGTAATATCAACAGGAACATCAATTTTTTCAAGACTCTCCAAAATTTGGTTAGCCCCTTTTATGGTTGCTTTTGTTTCTGAAAGACTAAATGTATAATGAGAAATCCCTTCTGGTGTGTTTCCAGTTGCAACCACTTGTAAAGGAAGCTCTTTTGTAGGAGCGGATAGCTCTACGTCAACTTTAACTTGAGGTGCTGGGACTTCAATACTTAAAATCTGTCCTTTGGCATCAACCGCTTGAACGTTTACTGTTTGAGTAATTTTCTCCAAAGTTTGTTTTGTACTAGATACTGGCGCAATCACTCGATCAATTGCTTTGAGTGTTTCTTCACCTGTTGTAATTTGTACCGTCTTCGGTGTTACGACTGTATTATCAACAATATAGCCATTATTCTCTAGACTATCTGGAAGTTGTGCCTCCACATCAAAGGTTTTTGTTGCCTTTTTTTCAACCGTTACAGTTATTGTTTGTGGATCAATTTCCGCTGTTACGGCTGTACTTAGGCCTTTTGCTCTTAAACGTACTTCTGAAGTTCCCAACGGAGTTTGAGTTAAATCAGCTACAATTTGAAAATTTCTAGTGTCTTCATTAGATTCCAAATTAAGTTGAATTCTATTAGCACTACTTAAATGAACGTTGACTGCTTCCTCATAACCAGAAACAAAATATTTATCTTTATCATATTCTAAATGTACTGGGATGTTATAAAGCATTTCATCATAAGTTTTGGTATTTGAAGTACTGTTTGTACCGCTACCTTGTGAGTTAGCATTAAAAAAGAGTAATAAAGAAAATAAGAGTGCTAACAAGCTGTAAAACAAATTACTTTGAGAGGCATTCTTCATTTTCTTTTCGCCCCTTTCGTCACACCATCGATAAAGTCTTGCAAGATATTTTTCTTCTCTTTATCGTTATCTTCTGAAATTAGCTCATCTCTTAAAATCTTTAAGTAGTCTTCTTGGGAAAGACGTGGTAGTAATTCATTATTGATAGTTAAACTTACATCTCCTGTTTCTTCTGACACAACAATGGTGATTGCATCACTTACTTCACTAATCCCTACAGCAGCGCGATGGCGTGTCCCAAATTCTTTAGGAATTAAATTACTTTCTGAGAGTGGCAAGTAGGCACATGCGACTGCAATTTTTTCTTTTTTTACAATCACTGCTCCATCGTGTAATGGTGTATTGGGAATAAAAATATTAATTAATAATTCACCCGAAATGTCAGAATCTAATCTGATTCCTGTTTCAATATATTCATCTAGCCCCGTATTACGTTCAATGGTAATCAAAGCGCCAATTTTTCTTTTCGACATATATTGAATCGCTTTATCAAAAGCAAGAATCATTTTTTCATCTTCTTGCTGCTCTGACTTGGTGGTTCTAAAGAAAGAACTTCTTCCCAAGTGCTCCAAGCCACGCCGAACTTCTGGTTGAAAAATGACCACAGCAGCAATCACACCGTACATAATTACTTGGTTCATTAACCAAGATAGAGTATGTAGACCGATTACTTCACTTATCATACGAATGACAATAAAAACAGCAACTCCCTTTAATAATTGGACTGCCTTTGTGCCTCTAACAAGTTGGATTAATTTATATACAAGGTACCATACTACAAGAATATCAATAATATTAGTAATAAAATCTCGGGATAAAAAATCCGCTGAGATGATTTGCTTCCAATAATTAAAATCGAGTAGCTGATTAAACTGAAATAACATCATAAACCTCACTTCCCTCTGAAGATTTCTTTTCAAGTATACCATATTATTTTTATTCATTACAGAAGGGCGAGCAAAAGAAAGAGAAATTTATTTTTTTGAGAACCTTTAATGAAAACAAGAGCAGAAAAAAACTTATTTTCTACTCTTGTCAATTTAGCTATTCATTTTGCTTTCGTCTAGCTGCTCGCTCAGCTCTCCTAGCGGCTCTTCTAGCTTCCGCCTCTGGATCAACAGCAGCTTTCTTTCTACTTGGTTTCATTTCACTCTTGTCGATAGCAACAGACTTTGTCACTGTTTCAGTCTTTTCCAATTTCGCTCGGATTTTTTCTTCTTGACCTGCAAGCCTTGCATAGTTATAAAAACGTTCTTTAGCATCCTCAACCGTCTTATCAAACAATTTTTCTGCAAACTGTGGTTGTGTGGTTTCCAATGAAGAAAAGCGGACTTGTTTTCGCATGAAATCTTTCATTTCTTCAAACTTAGGTTTTTTATAATCTAAGCTCATAGGATTCTTACCAACTTCTTTTGCCTCAGGATTAAAACGGTACAAGGACCAGTAACCAGAACTTACCGCTTCTTTTGCTTCTTGCAACGTTTTGCCCATACCACCACTTAATCCATGAACAATACATGGTGTGTAGGCGATGATTAAAGAAGGGCCAGGGAATTTTTCTGCTTCTTCAAAAGCTTTAATGGTCTGCATTTGATTCGCTCCCGAAGCAATTTGAGCCACATAAACATTTCCATAAGTCATCGCCATCATTCCTAAATCTTTTTTAGAAACATATTTCCCACTGGCAGAAAACTTGGCAATTGCTGAAGCTGGTGTTGCTTTGGAGGTTTGACCTCCGGTATTGGAATAGACCTCGTTATCTAAAACCAATATATTTACATCTGCACCACTAGCTAAAACATGGTCAATCCCACCATAGCCAATATCATATGCCCAACCATCGCCACCAATCATCCATTGACTATTTTTCACAAATAAATCATTTTGGGTAAATAATTCTTCCAGCAAAGGATTTCCTTGCTTCTCTTCAAGCAAAGCAGCTTTTAGTTTTGCAGCTCGTTGTTGCGTCCCTTCCCCATGATTCATATGGTCGATCCAGTCAATCATTAAAGCTTTTAATTCTGGAGAAACATCTTTCATTGCTTTCGACATATCAATTGCAAGATGCTCTCGGCGTGTTTGATTCGCCAGTAACATACCATATCCAAATTCAGCATTATTTTCAAATAGAGAGTTAGACCAAGCGGGTCCTTGCCCTTGATCATTTGTTGTATAAGGAGAAACGGGTGCTGCCCCGCCCCAAATAGACGAACAGCCAGTTGCATTAGCAATCAACATGCGATCGCCAAACATTTGTGTCAATAATTTCACGTAAGGCGTTTCGCCACAGCCTGAACAAGCTCCAGAAAATTCTAACAATGGTTTGTTGAACTGCGTTCCTAGCACTGTATTCGGCTTAGCAGGATTTTCTTTTTGTTTCAACGTCATTGAAAAAGCCCAGTTCATCGCTTGCTCTTTTTGCTCTTCGTAAGGCTTCATTACTAATGCTTTCCCTTTAGCAGGACAAGCTTCTACACATAGCCCACAACCCGTACAATCTTCTACAGATACTTGAATTCGGTACTTCAAACCATCTTGCCCACGCATTTCTCGAGTAGTATAGCCTTCTGGTGCCTCAGTCATCTCTTCTTCATCCGCTAAAAACGGACGAATAGCTGCATGTGGACAAACAAACGCACATTCATTACACATTGTACATCGGTCACTAATCCACTCCGGAATTTCTAATGCAATCCCTCTTTTTTCAACTGCTGTTGTTCCCAATGGCATCCGTCCATCTGTCATACCATTATCAACTAACGTGCCGACAGAAAGTGTCTCTCCCTCTTGTCGATTTATTGGTTCGACAATATTGAATACATAGTCGGAAACATTTTTATCACGTATTCTAGGCGTTATCTCAACGTGCTTCCAAGATTCTGGCACATCAACTTTATGCAATCGTTCCACCGTTTGCTCAATCGCTTGAACATTTTTATCAACAATTGTCATTGATTTTCTGCCGTAGTTTTTAAAAACCTCTTCTTTTAAAATTGGAAGAACTTCATCAAAAGGAAGAACATTGGAAAGTTTAAAAAATGCTGTTTGCATCGCTGTATTAATTCTTCCACCTAATCCAACTTCACTGGCCAATTTAACCGCGTTAATTGTATAAAATTGAATGTCATTTTCTGCTAAATAACGTTTTAATTTAGCCGGTAAAAAGCGCTCTAGCTGTTCATCATTCCAAACCGTATTTAGTAAAAATGTGCCGCCTTTCTTTAGCCCTTTAACCAGATCGTAAGTATTCAAGTACGCTGCTGTATGACAGGCAACAAAATCAGCATTTTCTATCAAATACGTTGAACGGATTGGTGTTTCTCCAAAACGTAAATGGGAAACCGTTAAACCACCAGATTTTTTAGAATCATAATAAAAGAAACCTTGAGCGTATTTATCAGTATGATCCCCAATTATTTTGATTGCTGATTTATTGGCACCTACTGTCCCGTCTGAACCAAACCCCCAGAATTTCGCTTGATATGTTTTAGCATCTGTTAAATCTAAAGGACTCCCTGAATCAAGAGATGTATAGGTTACATCATCAACAATCCCAATTGTAAATCGATGCTTAGCATGCGTCTTTTCTTTTTGTAATTCATCATAGACAGCGACAATTTGATTCGGTGTCACATCCTTAGAACCTAATCCATATCGTCCACCAATAATCATCGGGCGTAAATCAGATTCATACATAGCACTTTGTACATCTAATAACAAGGGTTCTCCACCAGCACCAGGTTCTTTTGTCCTATCTAAGACCGCTATTGCTTTAACACTCTTAGGCATTTTTTCTAAGAAACACTCAATTGGAAACGGGCGATAAAGATGAATATTCAGATACCCTACTTTTCGACCTTGTTGATTTAAATAATCAATTGTTTGTTCAATCGCCTGAGCCGCAGACCCCATCGAAATAATCACTTCTTCAGCATCTTCTGCGCCATAATACGTCACTAAATCATAGTTTGTTCCTCTTAGTTGATTTATATCTTCCATATATTTCCGAACAATTCCAGGTAAATTTTCATAGTATTGGTTAATTGTTTCACGTTGTTGAAAATGAATATCTGGATTTTGATTTGTCCCACTAACAAATGGGTGATTCGGATTCATACTTCTATCACGAAATGATTGTAAAGCTTCCTGATTAACGAATGGTAACAATTCTTCGTATTCGATAACTTCAATTTTTTGAATTTCATGACTCGTTCTAAAACCATCAAAAAAGTTAATAAAAGGAACTCTAGATTCGATAGAAGCCAAGTGAGCTACCGCAGATAAATCCATTACTTCTTGAACACTACTTTCAGCTAACATTGCAAATCCTGTTTGACGAGCTGCCATAACATCGCCATGATCTCCAAAAATATTTAGAGCATTCGTAGTAACTGCTCGACTAGCCACATGAAAAACAGAGGGTAATAACTCCCCTGCAATTTTGTACATAGTTGGAATCATTAATAGCAAACCTTGCGAAGCAGTATAAGTAGTGGTTAGGGCCCCTGTTTTTAGTGAACCATGAACAACACCTGCAGCCCCAGCTTCTGATTGCATTTCTACGATTTTAACAGGTTGTCCAAAAATATTTTTCTTCCCATCAGCTGACCATTGATCGACAAGTTCTGCCATTGTTGAACTTGGAGTAATGGGATAAACTGCCGCTAATTCAGTAAAGGCATAAGAAATATGAGCTGCTGCTGTATTTCCATCCATTGTCTTCATTTTTCGCATTACATTTCATCATCCTTCTATTATTAAAGTAGAATAGTTGCACGCATATTCTTGTACATTATAACGGAAGAAACAAAAATTGTGAACCGCTTATGCTAATCATTCACAAACTGACTAACAAAGTGGTTGTATTTAATTACAAAAAGTTCTTTATTTGTGAAAGCAATTTTTTTAGAAAGGTATTGAATAGGAAAAGGCAAAAAAAATGAACCTCCTCAAAAGAAGAAATCCATTTTTTAAGTCTAGTATAATTCCAAATATTGCTCACGTTCCCATTCAGAAACAGTTTGGCGGAATGCAGCCCATTCCATGCGTTTTGCTTCAACAAAGTTTGCATAAATATGGGTTCCAAGAGCATCTATCATCACTTGGTCTTTTCGCAATTCTTTAATGGCATTATGAATGGTCGAAGGCAAATCATGAATATGGGCCTCTGCTCGTTCTTCTTCATTCATTACATAAATATTTCTATCTACTGCTGATGGCGGTATAATTTCATTTCTAATTCCATCCAACCCAGCTTCTAAAACAACCGCCATAGCTAAATAAGGATTTGCAGCTGGATCTACTGAACGCAATTCAAGTCGTGTAGATAAGCCACGTGATTCTGGCACACGAACCAGTGGTGAACGATTACGACCACTCCAAGCAACATAAACTGGCGCTTCATATCCAGGGACCAATCGTTTGTATGAATTGACGGTTGGGTTACACACTGCTGTGTAAGCACGAGCATGTTTTAATAGTCCACCTAAAAAATAATAGGCTGCTTGACTCAATTGCATCGGTCCTTTTTCATCAAAGAAAGCATTCCCATCTTCATTGAATAAAGACATGTTACAATGCATTCCTGAACCACTAATTCCATATAAGGGTTTTGGCATAAACGTAGCATGAAGTCCATGTTTTCGAGCGATTGTTTTAACGACTAGTTTGAACGTTTGAATATTATCACAAGCCTCAATAACACTTGCATATTTAAAATCAATTTCATGTTGTCCAGGTGCTACTTCATGGTGAGAAGCCTCAACCTCAAACCCTAGACTTTCTAATTCTAGCACAATATCTCGACGACAATTCTCTCCTAAATCAGTAGGCGCAAAGTCAAAATAGCCGCCTCTATCATTTAGATCTGTCGTAATCTCACCATCTTCATCAAGCTTAAATAAGAAAAACTCAGGTTCAGGTCCTAAATTAAATGAAGTAAAGCCTAATTCTTCCATGTTTTTTAATACACGTTTCAAATTCCCTCGAGGATCCCCAGCAAAAGGTTCGCCATTTGGATTATAAATATCACAAATTAAACGAGCTACTTTTCCATGATTGCTTTCCCAAGGAAAAACCATCCATGTAGATAAATCAGGATATAAGTACATATCACTTTCTTCAATCCGAACAAACCCTTCAATAGAAGAACCATCAAACATCATTTTATTACTCAGTACTTTTTCTAATTGACTTACTGGGACTTCAACATTTTTGATTGTTCCCATAATATCTGTAAACATTAATCTTAAAAAACGAACATTCTCTTCTTCTGCGATACGTTTGATATCTTCTACTGTCTTTTCTTTTTTTGTCATTGTTTCCCTTCCCATCATTCTTTTTTATGAACATTTCAACGTTAAAGTCTTGGTGTATTCGATTGGAATGGATTTTGTTGAGCAAGTCCACCTTGTGAAATAATCTCATCATACAAAATTTTCCTAACATCTGCATCAGTTAATGGTTTTCCAGATTCTTTTACTTGGTTCTTTTCTTCTAACTTCATTTCATATACACGCTTGATTCCAGCCATATTTAAGCCATCAGATAAATAGTCCTTTATTTCTAACAGAACATCGATATCATTTAGTGAGTACATCCTGCGGTTTCCCTCGCTCCGCTCTGGATGTATCAAATCTTGTTCCTCATAATATCGAATTTGACGTGCAGATAAATCCGTCAACTTCATAACTGTACCAATTGGAAAAACGGACATTGACCTTCTCAGTTCCTTCTCTCTCATATCCACCCCCCTCTCTTAGTTAGATATAGAATAGCAGTAGTTTTTCTTGTTGTCAATAACTTTATGTCAGCTTTTCTAACATACATTCTCTTTGGATTTTTATCTATACCAGAAATATAGGAAAAGCCTAACTTCCTTGGTCATCATTATTAATGACGCATACAAAAAAGTCTATCAAAATCAACAAGACTTTGACAGACCTTCTAAAACTCAATTTAAATTATTTTTTATTCTTTTCGTACCCATTTTGATTCTTCCTTAGCAAAGCCTTTAACAAAATAAACATTCTTCTGCTCTTCATATTCCTCTGTTAAAAGAAGCGTATGCCGTTTCGCTTCACTTAAAAGCTGTCCTTTATTTGAAGGTATCTCAGCCTCATATGGAACCAATAATTCCATCATTTTTTCTCTAACAGCCTTAGTTAACCTTTCTTTACCATTTAAATTTTTAGCTGAAATTAACACATTTGGAAACAATGTTGGGATAAAATCATTCTCGTTCACTTGATCGCTTTTGTTATAAACTGTTAAGACAGGAATCTGCTCCAAATCAAGATCATTTAATAACTCAACAACAGTTTGCTCATGCTGTAAGCGATCTGGTGCACTAGCATCGACGACATGCAACAACAAATCCATTTCTTTACTCTCTTCAAGTGTTGACTGAAAAGCCTCAATTAGCTGTGTTGGTAATTGCTGAATGAATCCAACAGTATCTGTTATAGTGACAATCATTCCTTGAGGTAGTTGCCACTTCTTTGTTAAAGGATCTAACGTAGCGAATAATTGATCTTCCGAGTAAGTTCCAGCGGTTGTTAACAAATTTAATATTGTCGATTTTCCAGCATTTGTATAGCCGATTAGACCAATTTGAAATAACTCAGATGAATGACGTTTCTTACGGCTACGTTCACGATGTGCTGACACTTCTTTTAGCTCTCTTTTTATAGCCGTTATCTTGTTATGGATATGTCTTCGATCCGATTCTAGTTTGGTTTCTCCTGGCCCCCTAGTCCCAATTCCTCCACCTAACCGTGATAATTGTTTCCCTTGCCCTATTAATCGAGGCAATAGATAATTCAATTGGGCTAATTCTACTTGTAACTTTCCTTCTCTTGAACGTGCACGCATAGCAAATATATCTAATATTAATTGAACGCGATCAATCACTTTAATATCTAAGGCTTCTGCAAGTAATTGGTTTTGTCTCGGCGATAATTCATGGTTAAAAATGACCAAATCTGCTTCATAGGCATCTACTAATTGAATCAGTTCTTCCACTTTTCCCTTACCAATTAAGGTTTGTCTATCTACTCGAGGTCGCTTTTGGGTTAAAGTAAAAACTACCTCCCCTTGAGCCGTCTGCGTCAAATTTTCTAACTCTCTCATCGAGCTATTAAAATACGTATAGTTTTCTTCTGTTTCTACACCAACTAAAATGACTTTTTCAAGATTTTTTCTCATCAGCGCTCTCCTTCCGAAGTGTCTAGCCACTTCTTTACCTCTTGCTCTAATTGCAACTTAGAAGAAGAGTCTTGAACTAAATCCCACCAGCTTGCTTGTAATCGATTCTTAAACCATGTTAACTGGCGTTTGGCATACCTCCTAGAATTTTGTTTCACCTTATCAACAGCTTGTTCTAAGGTTTCTTTATTTTCAAAGTAGGGGAAAAATTCTTTGTACCCTATCCCTTGAACAGATTGAGCGTTTTTAGTCTTATATAAAAGTTCTGCTTCAGTCAGAATACCTTCTTGCAACATATTATCTACTCGTTGATTGATTCGTTGATAAAGAAGCTGACGATCGGTCTCCAAACCAACTAAAAAATAATCATATAATTTCTTTGGCTGCTCTTTTGGGGTTAGAATACTTCTTCCCGTTTTATCAAAAATTTCTAACGCACGAATCATTTTTACTTTGTTATTAAAATGAATAGCTTTCGCCGCTAAAGGATCTTTTTGTTGCAACAATTCCCATAACTTTTTATTACCAATCTCTTCAGCTAATACTTCATAATACTCACGAGTTTCGGTAGTTTCATCTTGACTTCCCAATTGATAATCGTAAAGTAACGCTTGAATATAAAGACCTGTTCCTCCCACCACAATAGGTAACTTTCCTCGATTTGAAATATCTTCAATTGCCTCACGACCTTCTTTTTGAAAATCAGCCACAGAGTAATTCTCATCTATTTCACGACAATCAAGTAAATAATGAGGAATCCCTGCTTGCTCTTCGTTGGTTGCTTTAGCCGTTCCTATATTCAGTTTTCTATACACTTGCATGGAATCTCCACTAATAATCTCACCATTAAACTTTTTTGCAAATTCAATGCTCAACGCTGTTTTTCCTACAGCCGTAGGACCTACTATCACTAATACTTTTTTCACTAAATTCATCCTTTATTTTGTATCATATCACGTAAATATAAAGCATTTTCCGGAAAATCTGTATGAATTCCCGACAAATGGTGATTCAAACATAGCTCCAGCAGTTCTTTATTGTTAATAGCCCACGGACGAATGGCCTTTGGAATTGACTCAAGTTCATCTAAATGTTTTAAAACCCATTGAATATTAGGATGAACGCCCTCAATGAAAGAGGCACTTAAACCTTTTTCAACTTCTCTATCCGAATCTTTAACAATATAAGCAAATTTTTTCGAATTATCAAATTCCAAAAGTCTTTCTAAGCTAGGAAAATGAAAGCTTGAATACATATAATCAAACAACCACTCACTTGATTTCAAACATTCTACAATTTTTCTTTCAATAGCCACATATTGGAAATGATCCGTTTTAATTTCAATATTTAATAATCCTTTAAAATGCTCCTCTACTAGCAACTCTAGTACCTCATCAAATGTTGGAATCTCTTGCTTGATTGGATTATTGTCAAACCAACTACCAGCATCAAACTTTTTTATCTCCTTCAAAGTCAACTGATTGATTTCACCCACTCCATCTGTCGTTCGATCAACTGTTTCATCATGAATAACTACTAACTGCTTGTCTTTCGTTAAATGAATATCCAATTCAATACCATCGGCTCCAACTCTAATAGCTTCCTTGAAAGCAGCCAGAGTATTTTCTGGATGTGTTCCTTTGCTCCCACGATGGGCAATGATTCGTGTCATTCCTCTCACTCCAATTGGATTAATTGTATCATTGAGGAGGTGTGGGGGCAAATATGAATAGTGGAAGAGATGATAATATTTTTATCAAGTCTTACTTAGATGGAAATACAATCCTTCCGTTTATAAAATCAAATGGCCCTATAGTATCTAGTGTTGGTGACAGATGTCGCCAGCACTTTTTTGCATAAAAAAAGACAGACACCTTCAAATCCTGTAGAATAAAGTCGACGAAAACCAATCTAAAGGAGAAATGAAGATGTCTCTCTCAAATCTTATCAAAGAAACCCTCGATATTCTAGACCTAAACCTTATTTTTACTGAAAATTGTTTGACCCATGAGAAAATAGGCGAAGATAGTTGTAAGGTTTATAGTGGTACTCTGACGTATTTTCCTGAAAAATGTCTCCATTACAGAGAAACTGAAAGAAAACACTTCTATGACAGGAATTGCTCGTGCCAAACATGCCTCTATAACCACTATCTATCGGGTTCTAAAAGAATACTATACACCGCTCCCTCAAAAGAATAAGACCTTACCGACCGTTCTTTACTTTGATGAATTTAAGTCTGTGAAAGAAAGTTCTGGGACGATGAGCTTTGTTTTTATGGATGGACAAACAAGGCAGTTACTGGACATTGTAGAAAATCGAAAACTAAACTCTTTGAAAAAAAACTTTTATTCCTATGCTTATAAAACAAGAGCCACCGTTCAATATATTGTCATTGACATGTATAAGCCTTACGTCACTCTTGTAAAAAAGCTTTTTCCCAATGCAAAATTGATCATTGATCGTTTCCATATTGTTCAACATATTGGACGTACCTTTCTGACGCACCGAATTCAACAGATGAATCAGCTGAATCGAAAAAAGTATCAAGAAGAACAACAATACAAGCATTTAAAGAAGTATTGGAAATTACTTCAGAAAAATGCTTGGCATTTAGAGCATAAAAAACAGGTTTGGCATCCTAGTTTTAGGGCGCATTTGACTGAATCAGAAGTCGTTGACCGCTTGCTTTCCTATAGCCCAGAACTCAAGCAAGGATATGGTGTCTACCAAGATTTTCTAGCAGCGGTTCGGACGAAAGATTCTCACTGGTTTCAAGAGCTTTTAAAACAAAACTATTCTCATCTACCAGAGAAATATGCGACAACCATTAAGACGTTTAAACAGTATCAAGAAGGTATTTTAAACGCACTTGAACAGCCATATTCTAACGGTTCCTTAGAGTGTTTGAACAACCATATAAAAGCATTGAAACGAAATGCGTATGGCTTTAGAAGCTTCTATCACTTCAAACTGAGAATTCTATTAACCCTAGGAACCACCCTGACCCATAAAAATTCACTAAAATTTTTAGAATAACATCTCTCATAGTGTCCAATAAAAATCAAAAAATATAACATGATAATCCGTTTGTCAATCTCTTCTTAAACTTAAATTAAGACTTAAACCTCATTATGCTAGATGTTAATCTTTAACAATAATATAGATTTTATTCTTTTCAGAAAAAATGTCATAGTAATAATTGGATGTTTCTAAATTTTTACTAGTACTATCAAAATTGTTAAAATCAAATGGCTGAATATTTACGTTTAATCCAGAATAAGTATTGAATAACGTTATATTAGGCCAATATAAACTTTCATTTTTAGGCACTAAATCTCTTAAAATAGGATAGTTTCTTGTACTATTTAAAAGTACTGGTGAATCTTTGAATAATTTATTCATGTAAACCTGTTTTCTATCATTATTGACAATATTTTTTAGATCTGTAGATAAGATTACACTTTGCCTTTCAAAGGCTTCTTTTTGAACATTTAAAGTTGATGCATAAATAAACGAAAAGGTAAGTATATAGTAAAATAGGAGGCTTGCAACAACTTTGATTGAAATATCTAAGAACCTTACATTTATTTTTTGCGTTAGCATAATCAATGTAATACTTGCAAATATACTTAAGCCGTATCCATATCTTGGTGCCATTGTTACCAAAGAGTGTTCTGAAATTAAAAATACGCCATAACTCATTATTGAGCCTAAAGCTAAATAGACTAGACTATAAATAAAACTCTTAGCAGGGCTTACTTCTGAACGAAAAATACTGGAAATCAAAAACAATATCAGCAATATTAACAAAAATACAATCCATATTTTTGCACTTTGATTAATAATAGTAGAAAAATATTCTGTTATGTTTCTGACTATAATTGAAGGTAGTTCTCTAATATTAGCTATGGCTGCTGTATCACGTGTAGACATCTCTGGATTAAGCTTTGTCACAAAAATATACATAATCATTGCTAAAACATATGCAATTGCTGCTAATGTAACTTTTTTCAAACTTGGTAAAAAAGAGTTATTTGATGTTAAAGTTTTAAAAGTAAGAGCAAGAACCATTATTATATAAAGACCTGAAGATCCTTGATAAGTGTTACACATTAGAAAAACTCCTACTATAGAAGCAATAAAAAAACATTTATTCTTATTCCACCATAAAAAAGGAATGAATGAAACTAATATACTTAATGCCATGTATGGACTATCAAAACGAAAACTAATACATTGTAAAAACCACGGGTTAATTCCTATCAATATAGAAACAGTTACTGGCATCCATTCCAACTTTTTACCATTCAACACATAGACTACAATAATACTAGAAAAAGACAGAATTATTCCTGTAAGAATATGGGTTGTTAATCCCATATCAGTTAAGTGTCTACTCCCTTGGACAAGCCATGAGGCAATCTCACTCCCCCACCTTGAATACGCCCAAGCGAAATCGGTTCTTCCATCTAATTGTCGAATAACATCGTCTATATATGGATAATTGATAATTCCAATAGATAAGATAGCTACTTGGTAAATTACGAATACTAAAATTAATTTATTCCTATTTTCTAATAACCAACTTTTATAACAATTTATATTTATTTTTCCAATTCTACTTTTCAAAATTTACACCTCAGAATTTTTTTCTATGTTTTTAGTCTTTTTTATTCTATCTTTTAGTGCTCATGATATCTTTAATTTACAAATAGGGTAAATTAAAGCCGACTTATAATGACATCACAGAGCTTTACTTAACATGAACAAAAAAATAATACTTGGTTAATTTTATCATTGTGAAGGTATCAAAGCAATCGGAAGTAATAGGGAATAAATAAAGAAAGAGCAGATGTAATTTAGCTTCACCCACTCCGATTTATTTCTATAAAGCAGTCCATGTTCCATCACTCTGTTTTGTCGCGTTATACCAAATAAGGTCATTTTGACCATTTATATTACCCCAGGTAGGAAACTCAACTTTCTTAACATTTTCTGCACCTTCCGAAGGCGTAAAGATTGCCTTGTAGTTCATTCCTTTTCCATCCACATCTTCAATAGTTGTGGTACCTGATAAAACAGGATTAGTCACAGTAACAGTACCTAAATTAATACTAATACTTGTTTTATTAGATAAATCTGCATAAGCATGTACAATATAAACACCGGTATTGTTCTTATGATTGGATTGGTTAAAATCTGCAACCCATGTTCCATCTGCCTGTCTTTTTGCTTTGTACCAAACAATGTCCGATTGGTCTGGTTTAGACCAAATAGGAACTTTCACTCCGTCTACTGGTATTGCTGAATTAACTGTTATGGTCACTCTAAAAGTACCATTATCGGTGCTTGTCACACTTTTAGCTCCACTTATGGTTGGATTTTGTACTATAAAGCCATTGTTCGCAACAGCTGTTCTAATCCCTATATTATTTGTTGCATACGTATGAACAAAATATTGTCCAACTTCTTTATGATTTGCAACATCGATGCTCGCAGTCCACGTTCCATCACTCTGTTTTGTCGCGTTATACCAAATAAGGTCATTTTGACCATTTATATTACCCCAGGTAGGAAACTCAACTTTCTTAACATTTTTTGCACCTTCCGAAGGCGTAAAGATTGCCTTGTAGTTCATTCCTTTTCCATCCACATCTTCAATAGTTGTGGTACCTGATAAAACAGGATTAGTCACAGTAACAGTACCTAAATTAATACTAATACTTGTTTTATTAGATAAATCTGCATAAGCATGTACAATATAAACACCGGTATTGTTCTTATGATTGGATTGGTTAAAATCTGCAACCCATGTTCCATCTGCCTGTCTTTTTGCTTTGTACCAAACAATGTCCGATTGGTCTGGTTTAGACCAAATAGGAACTTTCACTCCGTCTACTGGTATTGCTGAATTAACTGTTATGGTCACTCTAAAAGTACCATTATCGGTGCTTGTCACACTTTTAGCTCCACTTATGGTTGGATTTTGTACTATAAAGCCATTGTTCGCAACAGCTGTTCTAATCCCTATATTATTTGTTGCATACGTATGAACAAAATATTGTCCAACTTCTTTATGATTTGCAACATCGATGCTCGCAGTCCACGTTCCATCACTCTGTTTTGTCGCGTTATACCAAATAAGGTCATTTTGACCATTTATATTACCCCAGGTAGGAAACTCAACTTTCTTAACATTTTCTGCACCTTCCGAAGGCGTAAAGATTGCCTTGTAGTTCATTCCTTTTCCATCCACATCTTCAATAGTTGTGGTACCTGATATTGGTACACCGGGTTCTTGCACCTTTGCAAAATAGCCTTTGTAATCTATGTTCATATCAAATTCTAATCCTGGAATCTCTGGGAAATACACACCATCACTCCACTGCCAAGCCGAGGTTTGAGAATGTCTTAAATCTGTTCCTAGCGGATTATACAAATATTGTGCTACCCAGATTGACCCTTCATGTAAGATTTTAGCATCCAAAATTCCTGAAGTAAACCAAAACAATGACGAGTAATGAATAACAGAACTAAATTTATGTGTATTTAATAATCTTAAAGCAAAATATATCGAGTTTGTTGTTGCATAGCCATTATTCATTACTGGAGTTTCTGCATCATTTACCATTACAGTATCTGGACCTAAACCCAGTTCTTTTGCAAAATTTGCATAATAATCTGCTTCCGCTTCAGCCTGGGCTTTGTTGGTGAACCAACTGAAATGGTAGGTACTTACCTTTAAACCAGCTGCTTTTGCATTTGTTACTTGTTGTTTTGCATAGGGATTTCGATAAGAGGTTCCTTCCGTTAGCTTAACAACAACACCGGTAACACCATATTTTTTCATTACTTCAAATTGTGAAACAGAAATGTTAGGCTGATAAGACGAAATATCTACAAAATCCCTGCTTGGCCTAGTTGTATCTCCTGCATGAATTGTAGTAACCCCCCTAGGAGCTCTTCCTTCTGCAGTGTCTTTGAAATTTCTGCCCAAAGTATTCTGATTTTCCTCAGTTATTCCTTCTCCACTACCATCTCTCTCTCCATTTAGTTGTTTTGGAAGTCTAATCCATTCTCCATCATAGAATACATCTTCAAAATCCTCTTCACTAGCCACTTTAGTTGTGTCATTAGTCCCTGTATTTCCTGTTTCACTACTACCTGTTTGATTTTCTATGTTAGCTGCACCTTTCAAATATGTATCTAACGTTCTTTTTTGCGGATTTTCAATTACTTCGCTACTGGGTGAACTTGAATCAAGGTTTTCTCCTTCAACAGCATAAGCAACTATATCTAAAGTGTTTATATATATTAAACTGATAATCGCTGCTAACGTTACTGATTTTTTCATTAATAATTTCCTCCCGAAAGTTTAAATATTTCTAGAGAACATGCTACTTCCCTGTATGATAGTTTTGTTTTATAATGTCACTAAAGTTATCATTTACAGCTCTAGAAATTGAATCATTTTCACTAAAAAAATATTAACATATTTTCCGCGTATTTCCAAAACATATTAAAATTGTTCTGATGGTAAATTTTTTTAGATTGGTAATAGATATAAAGAAAAAAACTATAGATAAAATACTTTTGGCCCAACAATATCTAGTGTTGGTGACAGAATTCACCAGCACTTTTTTGCATAAAAAAGACAGACACCTTCAAATCCTATAGAATAAAGTCGACCAAAAGCAATCTTATCTAATAAACTCTCGTTATTCTAGACCTAAACCTTATTTTTACTAAAATTGTTTGACTCATGAGATAATAAGTGAGCACATTTGTAAAGTTTCTAGTTTATACACTGACTTATTTTTCTGAAAAATATCTGCATTACCAAAAAGAAAAAGATATGACATACTGTTCTTTGTTTTGATGAATTTATATTTTTAAAAGAAAGTTCCGAGGCGATGAGCTTTGTTTTTATGGATGGACAAACAAAGCAGTTACTAGACATTGTAGAGTATCAAAAACTAGATGCTTTGAAAAAATACTTTTATCCCCATGAATATGAGGTTCAGTTGAATGTCATCGACATGTACAAGCCATCTGCTACTCTAATAAAAGAGCTCTTTCCTAATGAAAAACTAGTGATTGATCGATTTCATGTTGTTCAACATATCGGGCGTACATTTCTAACACACTGTATTCAACAAATGAACCAATTAAATCGAAAATAATATCAAGAAGAGCAACAATACAAATATTTAAAGAAGTATTGGAAATTGCTTCAACAAAATGCTTGGCATTTAGAGCATAAAAAACAGGTTTGGCATCCTAGTTTTAGGGCGCATTTGACCGAATCAGAAGTCGTTGATCGCTTGCTTTCCTATAGTCTGGAGCTCCAGCAAGGATATGAGGTTTACCAAAACTTTTTATCAGCGATTAGGACGAAAGATTCCCAATGGTTTCCAGAGCTTTTAGAACAAAACTATTCTCACCTACCAGAGAAATACGCAACAACCATTAAGACATTCAACCAATATCAAAAAGGCATTTTAAATGCACTCCCCCCCCCTACTCTAATGGTCACTTAAAGTGTTTGAACAATCACATTAATGTATTGAAACAAAATGCATATGGCTTTAGGCGCTTCTATAACTTTAAACTAAGAATTCTATTCCCCCTAGGAACAACCCTTTTCAACCCTATGAAAAAGAAAAAGCCTGCAGAGAAATAATCCCTCTGCATACTTTGAGCCTAAATTTAGTGACCAAGAACAGTTCCTAACTACTTCTTTAAAAGTCTATAAATAATTCGCTGTATTTTTCTTCTTACTTTTAGTTCAAGTCGTGATAATTTGCTTTTATTTTCATTCAAAGTTAATAGGTTCTTGATGTGTTGGACAGAATTTTTTTGATAATTACTTTGGGTAGCTATTGATTCTATGATTTCACTGTAAACAACAGATAGCTTATAAATATTCTTAGCTTCTAATATAAAGTCACTGGATTCTTTTTTAGCCTGACCGAAATTGTCTAATTTATTTTCAATTAGAATAGTTAATTGATCAATATTTCCTACTTGATACATTTGACCAAACTTAAACATTTCATAGGCAGAAGAATGGCCTGGGTTATCTGATAAAATTACGGGAATACCATTTAACAATGCTTCTACGTAAACTAATCCAAAAGTTTCCATCGCTGAAGGAAATACACAAATGTCTTTATTAGTCAGCTCATCCCAAGGATTTTCTTTATTTCCTAAGAAACGAATCTTTTTTAAATGTTTCATTTTTATATAATCCACACATTTTTTTTTATACGCTTCATCCCAACCACCAATAAAAACAAGTTCAACATCTGAACGGTTAAGTTTTTCAAAGGTTTGGATAAGTTCAAGCTGATTCTTTCTTTCTGAAATTCTACCTATGGAAACAATTCTTTGCTGTTTCCCGATTGAGAGTTTTTGTGTCTCGATTTCTGTATAAGGAGCAAATGACTTTATCTTTCTATTTGGGAAAAGTTCTATTATTTTGTCGCTTAATTGACCGTTTACAGCAAAAATTTCAGTAGAATAATCATCAATGAAGTCTAATTTATCAATGTAATAAGAAAATTCATTTTCTGGAAATTCATGTATCAACCAAAAATGTGGTCTTTTCATCAATGCCGCTGCCAGAGCACCTTGAAAGATATTTACCGTGTTACTAATGACTAAATCAACATTGTTCTCTTCAATTAAACAAGTAATTTTGTTTATAGCTTCTCTATATGAAGCTGCTCGCTCAATCTCATTTCCAAATAAATGCCCTGGTGCATCTTCCCACCACCAACGTTGTGTGTTTATCAACACACAATCAATACCGTATTCAGTAAATTTTTTGGAATACTCATTTTCCACATTTTTCTGTTGAGTCGGAGCAACATTTATTATTTTATACCCTTCATTCACTAGAAACTTCATCAAATTAAACACAGATACTTCTGCACCATTGTCCAATGTACCTGTTGGTGAAACAAAAAGAATGGTTTGCATATTTATATCCCCCACTTTTTATAAAGATTCAGATACTGAATACTTTTATTACATACTTAAATCAGAAACAGCAACATGGCAATAAAAAAATATTTATTAAAAACCAGAATTTTATAATAAAGAATAAAATTGTGCTAGAAAGAAATCTAAGATTCAAAATGATTTCTTTCTTGATTTTCAACGATAATTTATATTCCTTTTTTTGAGTAATTCTATATTGAATTGCTTAGAAAATCAGTTAATTCATCATCATGTTTTAATGTTGTAGCATTTTCAAGTACATACTTATATGCATTTTCAGCTATATATTTTCTCATATCATAAGACTTAATCAAACGTTCCAATTTTTCATACCATTCTGAATCATCTGCAAGTATACCTGTTTCATTTTCTATAATCATTTCTTTAAACGCTCCAATATTACTTGCAACTGTTGGAACTTTTACAAGGGCAGCCTCAATCCATTTTATTTCAGACTTCGCTTCATTAAATATCGAAGTTACCAAGGGAGCTAAATTGATATCAACTTGACTAACTAAGTCTGGTAGTAATTCCCAATGTACGAAAGAATGTACTTTAATTCTTTGTTTAAAATCATTCATATCATCAGGTATATCCAAATGTCCCACTAGATGAAGTTCCAAGTTATCATATTTTCTCAATAACTTCTTGATAGATTCTTTTATTAGTTCAAAATTTTCATTATGAGTTATTGATCCAGAAAAATAACCTATTTTTATTGTCCCGCTTTGTTTCTCATAATTCCTCATCACTTTTTGACTTAATTCAACTAATTGCATGTTTGCAAGATTTCGATTTAATAAAACCAACCCCTTGTAATTATGAAGTTCATCTTTCATTTTTTTCGTGGAAGTGATTACACCATCGCACTGTTTAAGCATTTCTCCATAACTAATAACGCCGATGTCATAATTTTTCTTCTCAGAATTAGATAAATTTTGAACATACGTTAACTGATTAGTGTATTTTGTATCAATTACCAAATCATCAATATCATATAAGATGACCTTATTATATTTTCGTGCTAAACGAATTAAATCAACTAATCTATTATCTAGGGGCGCACGATAAATAATGATATGACTTGCATGTTCCGCATACCCCATTTGGAAAGAAGACAGATTTACACTCCAAACATCATAGCCTAGAGATTCTAATTGTTCTATTTTGTTCTGAATTCTATATTGTGTCAATTGAGGAATTACATTTTCTACACCATCAATAATCAATATGTGTTCTTTGTGTTTTGTCTCTTTAGTTTCTATCATAATTTTCTCAATTATTTCTATAGGATAATCTGTTTCATTACGTATATATTCTACAAGTTCAGGAATCTCGGACTCTCTATGCAAGCCTTGCCAAGCAAATTTATCACTATTGTAATTTGAAAATGCCGTGTATTTTACTAAAGGAACTCCTTCATTTACCATCATTAAAGGATGGATATACATTGGGCTATCTGTGTTAACATCTGTCAAAGCTCCATGTTTAAAACCTAGTTCCTCAAAATACTTAGTGAAAACTGTCTCATGTTTTCCGATTGCTTTATTTCTTGAATTAGTATCACTTAAATTTTCCCAATATTCATAAAAGCCTGGATATGTTAGTAATGATTTTTCAATTACTAAAAAATATGATTGCAAGTGGATAGGAATAAATCCGTATTTATTATATTGAGTAAAATCATTTTGTGCTTCACCATATGATATTCCCCAAAAATCCAACTCTTTTTCTGACATTTTTGAAAATACAGTAGAAAATTCTCCAATAGGCCCTACATTAGTATCATTGACTAACAATAGTTCATCATATTTACTTAATATATCTTTTCCTAAGTATTTAATGCCATAGCGAAAAGCAGCTGTATCGTAACCAACATTATCTCTCGATTCAACATGACCTAATTTTGACAATTCAATAATGTCACTCTCTGGTAAAAATCCATTTACAACAATAAGCACATCATCAACAATCTCAGCTAGAGCTTTTAAAAAATACAACTTATACTTATGAAGATTTTCTTGATTTTCATAAATAACAAAAATTAAATATCTTTTTGGATTTTGATAGTTGTTTTTTTTACGTCTCATATTTCTTTTACATTTAAGAAACAAAGTTTTTGGAGTAGGTAGCTGTTGAACTTTCACAGCCAAAAATCGCTTTAATTTATGAACCACCTTGATAAGTAATTTAGGATTTTTTAAAATCCTTTCCCCATAACTAATTGGCTTAATAATAAAATTTCCCAATCTAAATGATTTAGAGCTTAAAATTTGCTCTTTCTCTAGTTTCAAGATTGATACAATATTATTTAGATCTAAATTATCACTTATCAAGTTTTTATTCTCTGATATCAAGTTTTTATTCTCTGATATCAAGTTTTTATTCTCTGACATCAAGTTTTTATTCTCAAAGCGTACTTTCTCTTCTAAGGTTCTTCCAATAGCAACTTCCGCATTCAACTCTTCCATTTTATTATAAAGTTTTTTTAATTCATGTTCTTGATTATGAATATGACTGGTTAAGTCTTCCAAATGACTTATAAGATCCACTAACCTATCTAATATTCCAGTTATATTGTTACCAATCGCACGCATAATTTTTTGGGGATACTTGTCTATATACTTGCTTAAAATGTACAGATAAATCTCAAAATAGTACTTATCAGATGAATGGTTAGCTTTT
The DNA here is from genome assembly GCF_001742285.1 of Enterococcus rivorum. Classification (GTDB taxonomy): domain Bacteria; phylum Bacillota; class Bacilli; order Lactobacillales; family Enterococcaceae; genus Enterococcus_L; species Enterococcus_L rivorum. Next base: position 46,241 of record NZ_MIEK01000034.1, read on the forward strand.
CTGGAGATTGAATTTTCTAAAACACGATAATTCAATTTAGTACCGTGACACTTTGAAGGTTGTGCCCCATTATTTAAAATTAAATTCATAATAAAATCATAATCAACTAATTTTTTTCTGTTTAATTCTAAATCATATTTTGCATGTCGAATTTTTGAAGTTCGAATTAAAGAGCAATTATCAATATAATTTGCTGATAAATAAGACTCCAATTCAAACTCTTTCGCTTCCATGAAGATTTCTTGCTTATCTACGTTATACAGGTTTGTATATATAATATCCGAGTTTCTAGATTTTGCTAACAAAACTAATTTTTCTACATAGTCATTATCAAGATAATTATCACTATCCACGAATAAAATGAATTCTCCACTCACCCAGTCCAACCCTTTATTTCTAGAGATACAAATGCCAGTATTTTTTTGAGAGATATATTCTGTGTTCTCAAATGGAGAATTAGGTAATAATCCTAGAATGACTTTATCGGAACTATCTGTTGATCCATCATTTATAATTAATAATTCAATATTGTTATACGTCTGTGAAAAAACACTATTTAAGCATTGTTCTATATATGTTTCATGATTATAACAAGTTATTACAACCGAAACTAACTCTTTCACTTTAAACTTCACCCTCACCTTTACAAAAAATTGACATCACTATTCTTAGTACAGTCAGCTAAATTGAGAATATCACTATTTTGATATCCAAGTTCCATTTCTCTTTATAATACCACTACTTGAAATTCTTTCACTTTTGCCCATATTATCTTTTTTTGCCACAATAATAATTGGTGAATTTTCTTTATCTGCGAAAGCAAAAGGTTCGTCATTATCATTTCTTATTGCAACATTTAGTTTTATGGTACATCCGTTAATATTATTTAATTTGCATTTGTATCTTAATTTTTTTTGTCCTTTACCAACAGTCATATCATCATATGAATTATCATTATATAGCCAAACATTCCTATCAATATCTACCATTGAAAATGCCACATAAGTTCTCATAGATTCAATAACATCATAAGAAATAGCAAATTCAACGATAGAATTTTCACTATCGATAATCGTATCTGAAAGCAATTCTACTTTCAAATTTTCTATCTTTTTAAATTCCTCTTGTTCTGGTTCCTCTAAGCTATCTTCTGAATTTTCAATTATAGTTGCTGATCCACTATCCGTTACATTCGATAAGGAGTACTGGTTTGCAACATCTTCTGGTGTTCCAATAATTTTAACTTCACCTTTATCAATCATCATTGCCTTATTGCAATATTTACGAACCGCATCCATTGAATGTGTTACTAGTACAATAGTCTTTTTATCTTCTCTTGCTTGCATAAAGTAATCATTACATTTCCGTTGAAACGCTTCATCTCCAACAGCTAAAACTTCATCCAAAACTAAAATATCACTTTTTGATTGGATAGCAACAGAAAATGCCAATCTAACTTGCATACCACTAGAATAATTTTTTAATTTCTGATTCATAAAATCAGTTAATTCAGCAAATTCTACTATATCATCATAAATTTCATCTATTTCATCAGTTGAAAAACCTAACAGAGCACCATTCAAATAAACGTTTTCTTTGCCCGTCAACTCATGGTTAAACCCCACTCCTAATTCTATAAATGAAACCAATTTACCATCTACTTCTACTTTTCCTTTTTCAGGCACGTATATTTCGGAAATAATTTTTAATAATGTAGACTTACCACTTCCATTTCTCCCTACAACACCAAAAAAATCTCCTTTTTCTACTTCAAAAGAAATATCTCTTAGAACTTTTTGCTCTCTGTATCCTTTAATTCCTTTGAAGTAATTTACTATTGTTCTTTTCAAACTAGATGTACTCTCTGTTGGAAGTTTAAAATCTTTGCAAACACCATTTACTTTTATTGCATATTTTTTCTTCATAATTAAATAATCTCCGCAAACTTCTTAGAATTTTTATTAAAAATCACAAAACCTGCTATTAGAACAACGAATGGTAAAACATATGGAATAATCATTATAAATTTATTATCAATTAATTGCCAAACAGGTGTATTAACTGGACTTGTGAATAAATATCTCATATCTTGAATAATTTGAGCCATAGGATTCATTAATAATAATTTAGCAATTCTAATATCAGCTCTTTGGACAATTAGCGTCAGTGGATAAATAATCGGTGTAATATACATTCCTATTTGTAATAGAACCTCCCAAATTGGTCCTATATCTCTAAACCTTACATAAATAGTTGCTAAAATAAGTGAAATTCCTAAAGAGAATGCATATAATTCTACAAGAAGTAGTGGAGCTAAAAATACAAAAACTGATAGTTCTACTTGATTAATTAATCCAAAGATAAACACTATAACAAGGCTTATAACCAAATTAATCAAAGCATTGATGGATATAGCAACAACAATAATATAGGTTGGAAATTTTAGCTTTCTCAATAAGTCTCCCCTATTCACAATTGAAACCATTCCCAAATTAGTTGTCTCACTAAAAAAACCCCAAAGAACTTGCGCTAAAAGTAACGCTACGGCAAAATGTGGGACATCATCTCCAAAACGAAGAAAGTAAATAAACACAACATACATTACTGCAAACAGCATTAACGGCCGCAAAACTGACCATAGATATCCAATAATACTCCCTTGATACCTTAATTTAAAGTCTGTTTTCACTAATTCTTTTAGTAAAATTCTATTCTTTCTTTCAAACATAAATAAATTTCTCCTTCAAATGCTGTTATTGAAAACAACAATATATTGAATTACGTTTTTCAGTATACCTTATATTTAATAAAAATTGATCTGCTATTTTAAATTTTTGTAGTATAGTTTTAACTAATCTCGTTTAAATATATCGCGTGTATAAACTTTTTCCTTCACATCAACCAAAATATCTTCCATACGATTTGCCACAATTACATCAGAAATTTTTTTAAAAGATTCCAGATCATTTATTACTTCTGAATTGTAAAATATTTTTTCCTTTAGTGTTGGCTCATAAACAACAATCACAAGCCCTTTTGCTTTTAATCGCTTCATAATCCCTTGTATTGAAGAATATCTAAAATTGTCAGAATTAGCCTTCATTGTTAAACGATAGATTCCAACGACTTTAGGTTGTTTTGCTATAATTTGTTCAGAGATAAAATCTTTTCTAGTTGTATTTGCTTCCACAATCGCACTAATTATATTATTCGGTACTTTATCATAATTTGCCCTTAATTGTTTCGTATCTTTGGGTAAGCAGTAACCTCCATAACCAAAAGAAGGATTATTATAATGAGAACCAATTCGAGGATCTAATCCAACGCCTTCAATAATTTGCCTAGTATCCAATCCTCTAACTTCTGCATAAGTATCTAGTTCATTAAAGTAAGCCACACGTAAAGCTAAATAAGTATTTGAAAATAATTTAATCGCCTCAGCTTCAGTAGCATGTGTAAGTAATACTTCAGTATTTTTTTCTGCAGTATTTCTTAAAAACATAGATGCAATAGCTTCTCCTTGTTCAGAACATTCTCCTACTACAATTCTGGATGGATAAAGATTATCGTATAAAGCTTTTCCTTCACGTAAAAATTCTGGTGAAAAAATAATCTTTTGATGTTTATACTTCTTCTTCAACTGTTCCGTATAACCTACTGGAACAGTTGACTTAATTATAAAAATTGCATCTTTCCGAATTTTTAGTGCCCGTTCAATGACACTTTCCACAGTAGATGTATCAAAGTAATTTTTCTTTGCATCATAATCGGTTGGTGTTGCAATGATCAAATACTCACCAAATTTAACAGCACTTTCAAAATCTGCGATAAATTGAATATTTAAATCCTGTCTGTCTAAAAATGTATGTATTTCTTTATCTTCTAGTGGCGAGATCCTTTGGTTTAGCATCTCAATTTTCTCTTGATCAATATCATAAGCTATTACATGTTCATTTTGGCTTAAAAGTAAAGCATTTGCCAAACCCACATAGCCTAATCCGAAAACAGCAACTTTTTTCACTCTTTACATCCTCCATCCAAAAATGATTCGAATTTACTAATCTAATTATTATAACTTACATAAATTAAAATGAAAAGATGCGTCTCTGAAACCACACTTGTCCTGGCAACTATGTATAAGACTTAGAGCACATACATCACTCGCTAGAAAGTAAAATACCAAGATTCTCTTCTACTTATCTAAAAAACTATCTCCTGCTCTAAGTCTTAATAAATTACTTACTTGACAACATTCTCTCCAACGCTTCTTCCCAAGTAGGAATCTCAAATCCTAGCGCTTCAGTCTTACTTAAATCCATCACAGAGTACTGTGGACGTTTTGCTTTTTGAGGGAACCGGCTTGAATCAACTGGTAAGACATTCACTTCTGTATCTTTTAAAATTTCTTTTGCAAATTCGTACCAACTACAGCTATTTTCATTTGATAAATGATAAACACCATAAGCCACTTTTTCTTTGACTACAAAAGTCATAAACTCTGCAAGTGTTCTCGTCCATGTTGGTCGACCAAACTGGTCGTTTACTACAGTCAGCTCATTGCGTGTTTCTGCTAATTTTTGCATCGTGAAAACGAAGTTGTGACCGTACTGTCCAAAGACCCAAGAAGTCCGGATAATGTAAAAGTTTTCCATTATCTCTTGAACGATTTGTTCACCTAAAAGTTTGGTACGTCCATATTCATTTAAAGGATTTGTCTGGTCATCCGTCTTATAAACACCCTCTTTTTTCGTCCCATCAAAAACATAATCAGTACTGATATAGATCAGAGTAGCTCCCACTTCTTTCGCTGCTTCTGCAACATTTCTAGTACCATCTACATTAATTTTTTCATCTAATTCTTTTCCTTCACCTTCAGCCTTATCCACTGCCGTATAAGCTGCACAATGATAGATAATATCTGGTGTTAGTTCTTTAATGAAAGCCATCGTTTGACTAGCATCAGTAATGTCCATTTCCCCAGCATCTGTTGATACGTACTCTAAACCTTGTTCATCTAATAAATGACGTAACTCTGTTCCTAGTTGTCCGTTTCCACCTGTAAGTAAAATCATTCTATTCTCTCCTTCTTGAAAAAAAGCAGGCTTTTGCCTGCCTTAAAAAAGATACTATTTCAATTTAATTCACTATTTAAGAATTCCATATTTTTAAGTTAAAGCTCTATTGACCATTTTTGGCATAATTTGATTCTACTGCTTCTTTATCTGCTAACCACCAGTGTTCATTTTCTGTATACCATTTAATAGTATCTGTTAGTCCTTCACGGAAATTAGTAAATTCTGGTGTCCAACCTAATTCTTCACGAATTTTTTTTGAATCAATTGCATAACGTAAATCATGTCCTGGGCGATCGTTGACATGCTCATAGGCATCTTTCGGTTGACCCATCAGCTCTAAAATCAATTCAATAACTGTTTTATTGTCTTCTTCTCCATCAGCACCAATTAGATATGTTTCACCAATTTTCCCTTTAGTTAATACTGCCCATACTGCTGAAGAATGGTCGTTTGTATGAATCCAATCACGAACATTTTTTCCTGCTCCATATAATTTAGGCTGAATGCCACTTAAAACATTAGTGATTTGACGCGGAATAAATTTTTCAATATGTTGATAGGGACCATAATTGTTTGAGCAGTTAGAAATAGTTGCTTGCAATCCAAAAGAACGAACCCATGCTTTTACTAATAAGTCTGAACCTGCTTTTGTTGAAGAATAAGGGCTTGACGGATTATATGGTGTTTCATCTGTAAATTTTTCTCCTTCACCTTCTCCATGTCCAGGTAAATCTTCACGCAACGGTAAATCTCCATAAACCTCATCCGTCGAAACGTGATGATAACGAACGCCTAATTTACGACAAGCTTCAATTAGCGTATATGTTCCAATAATATTTGTTTGTACGAATGGAAAAGGATCATTTAATGAATTATCATTATGAGATTCTGCTGCGTAATGGACAACTGCATCCGTCTCTTTTACTAATCGATTAACTAATTCAGCATCAGCTATGTCTCCTACTACTAATTCAACCCGATCACTAGGCAATCCTTCAAGGTTTTTTTTATTCCCTGCATAGGTTAATTTGTCTAATACGGTGACATGGATTTCCGGATGGTTATTCACTACATAATGAACAAAATTTGATCCGATAAAACCAGCTCCGCCAGTCACAATAATATTTTTCATAGTCAAGGTCTCTCCTAAAGTATTTAAATTTTACCAAAAACAAAAGAATTATCTGCTTCGAATTCTTTTAAAGTTGGATGCTGCTTATCTTTTTCAGAAGTAATTGCTTTCTGAATATCTATCGGCCAATTAATCGCTAAGTCAGGATCATCAAAAGCAATCCCACCATCCGCTTCAGCATTGTAATAGTTGTCGCATTTATATAAGAAATTAACGTTTGATGTCAAAGTTACAAACCCATGAGCATATCCTTTAGGAACTAATAGTTGACGATGATTGTGCTCAGATAGAATATACCCTTCCCATTCCCCATAAGTTGGGCTACCTTTACGAATATCAACAATGACGTCTAAAACTGCTCCTGTAACAACACGAATTAATTTCGTTTGGGCTGCTTCTCCTGTTTGAAAGTGTAATCCTCTTAAAACTCCAGCTTGGCTAGAAAGAGAATGATTATCTTGAACAAAATCAAAATTCAACCCATGCTTAGAAAACTTTTCTTTTGAATAGCTTTCTGTAAAGAATCCTCGATGGTCACCAAATACATCCATTTCTATTATTTTTACATCTTGTAACTTAGTATCAATTACTCTCATTGATTGCTTGCTCCTACTCTACATTTGTTAGGCGTAATAAATATTGTCCGTAGCCATTTTTCTTCAACGGTTGTGCTAAATCGACTAGTTGTTCTTTCGTAATATAGCCCATACGAAAAGCAATTTCCTCTAAACAAGCTACTTTAAGATTCTGTCTTTTTTCAATCGTTTCAATAAACATGGACGCTTCTAAAAGCGATTCATGAGTTCCTGTGTCTAACCAAGCAAACCCTCTACCCATAACCTCAACAGACAGCTTATTCTTCTCTAAATAAACTTTATTCACATCTGTTATTTCAAGTTCTCCGCGTTCAGATGGTTTAATGTTTTTAGCAATTTCTATGACTTCGTTATCATAAAAGTACAAGCCCGTCACTGCATAATTAGACTTAGGTTTAGCTGGTTTCTCTTCAATGGAAAGAGCCGTCATTTCTTCGTCAAACTCCACTACACCAAAACGTTCAGGGTCATTTACATGATAGCCAAATACCGTTGCTCCATTTTTTTTAGAGGCAGCTCTCTGTAACATATTGGAAAGCCCACCACCATAATAAATATTATCTCCTAATACAAGACATACGCTATCATCACCTATAAATTCTTCTCCGATAATGAAGGCTTGCGCCAGACCATCAGGACTTTCTTGAACAGCATACTCAATGTGAATTCCTAGATCACTGCCGTCTCCAAATAAGCTCTCAAATCTTGGTGTGTCGTCTGGTGTGGAAATAATTAATATTTCTTTAATCCCAGCTAACATCAATGTAGACATTGGGTAATAAATCATTGGTTTATCGTATATTGGCATTAATTGCTTGGATGTCGCTTTTGTCAGTGGATATAATCTTGTACCACTACCTCCGGCTAAAATAATTCCTTTCATGGAAAAAAACTCCTTTAGTTTGTATTTTCATTTTTTCACATCATTCACTATTATTACATTATCAAAGAAAAATGTCATGTGTTTTATCGATATTTCACAAAATTGTAAACTAGTCTTAATGTCCTTTTTTTAGTATTAATCGCCTAAAAAGAGCTTTACTAATAGAAACACGCCACTTTAGCATTTGATAGAGACTTGCTTTCGTTTTAATCTGACTAGCATTAAATTCATGACGTCGATATAACGTTAGCGTCCGAGATACAATTGCACTTTTTTTCTGGACATCCGCAATTAGTCCCAACCACATATCATGCATTGGAACTTTAGCTGGAATAGGCAACGCATCTTTTTTTAGCGTACTCTTAAACGCCATTCCTGCACCAATATAGCTATTTCTTATAAGATTTCTTAAAAACCCTAATTTAACACCACGAAATGAAAAATATGAAGGTTCAATTATTTCCAACTTTTCATTAACAATCGTTAGATCGCTAATCACTAATTCTACTTTGGGGTGTTCTGCGAAAAAAACCATGATTGTCAACACTTTTTCAGGCAACCAGACATCATCTTGATCCGCCAAGAATATGATCTCTCCAGAACTTTTTGAAATAGCATAATTGAAATTCGCTACTACTCCCTTACCTGGTCCATTAAATAGCTTAACCCTGGAATCTTTTTGCTGATATTTTTTTAAAATAGATAATGTTTCATCTGTTGATCCATCATCTGACAAAATAAGTTCATCTTCTTGACCCAATTGTGGAAGAATACTTTCTAGCTGTTCTTCTATATACAACGCTCCATTATAAGTAGCAATACAAACAGAAATCATTTACTTTCCTTTCATTACCTTATAAAATTCTTGCCATGTTCTTTTCCAAATCAAACGATTTTTAACCAGTAGTAATTGTTTGACTGTTCTCAAAAAGAGCTGTTTTTTATGCCGCTTTAACTGCTTCACATCATATTCTTTATAAAAATTAGTTTCTGCTATTAACATTTCGTTATATCGTTCAATGCTCACAAAATCATGACTTAATACAGACAAATCATGAGTAATAGTCCGGTCTAACACCATCACCTGTAGATTTTTTTGATACAATTCCCAAAACAACCAATGATCTAAAAAATCTAAAGAAAACTCAACATTAAATCTTCCAATTTTCTTTAAAGTTTCTTTAGGTAAAAGTGTTCCCGAATTAATTGCCATGACCCTTTTTTCTGAAAGACCAGCTACTGGTTTTTCAGAATTTATAGTAACATATTCTTCACTAAATACTGGAGAAATCTGTCTTTTTCCAGAAATTACTTTAGGAACATATGCTCCTGTAGACGATTGTCTTTCTAATTGTAAAGCCAATTCTAAATACCTTGATTTAAGCTCTGTGTCTTGATCCAACAATAATAAGAAATCCCCAGAGACTTGATCTAAATAAACAATTCCTTCATTATATGCTTCAGCTAGACCAGCGTTTTCTTTATTATGAATATATCGTACATTTTTAAAGCCAAGCAATTCATCTATTTGTTTCTCGGGACTATTGTCATAAACTAATAAATAGAAATTGCTTTTTTCTTTCAAAAATTTCTTTAACAATAAATAGCTAGGTGTTTGGTTTACGTTTTCTTTGTAAATCACTAAAACTGTGACTATGATATTTTCCATCAAAAAAATCGCCATCCCCACTTGTTAAAAAACTTAATCATTGATTCTATAAAAACTTTAAATAGTTTTGCACTCTTATGCGCTCCCTTTTCATACAAATGAACAACGGTCTCAAAAGGAGTATATAAAATTTTATAACCTTCTTCTCCGAAACGTAAACACAAATCATTATCCTCAAAGTACATAAAGAATCGCTCGTCAAATCCACCAATTTGGTTGAATTTTCCTATATCAATCAGCATCATACATCCAGAACCCATTTTAATATAGGTCAATTCACTCTCTGATAAATCTCTGCATTCATAGTAGCTTAAACGTTTGTTAAATAGCCTCTTTACTATTTTAAATGGAACAAATCTCAGCATATAATCAAAAACGTCTAATTTTCTACGAACTAAATGTTGTGTCGTTCCATCTTCATTTAACACTTTAGGACAAACAGCTGCCAAGTTTTCATCTGCTTGAATCATTTTCACTAAATTATCTAGTACTTCTTTGGTAGCCAACACATCTGGATTAAAAATAAAACCATATTTTGAATTTGCCTTTTCGAAAACCTTATTATGACCATAGCCAAATCCAAGATTATCTTTTGCGGAATGAATTGTCACAAAAGGTTCATAAGTTTTCATTTTTTCTAAATAGTTAGCTTCTGAACCATTGTCATAGATGTGGACAGAATAACGCGAATCTTCCTTTAACTCCATAACTAAGTTGTCTAGTATTTCAAAAATATGACGACTATTATAAGTAACGATAGAAATAATTATACCATTATCCAAATCTACACCTCAATCTAAAGCAATTATCGTTCTTCCTTAGTAATCTTTATTTAATCAAAAAAGCATATGTTCTAATACATATGCTCCATTATATTTCTAAACAGATTATATCATATGACCCTAAGACAGCAAAGGCTTCTTCAATGATTCTTTACTTTCTTTTAGAATGTTTCCCTAATCTTTTTTTCATTTGTTCCCGCCTGAATTCCTTATTTCCAAAAAGTCTTAGTACATACATCAACGGTTGATGATTTTCCCCTACTAACCCAATCATTTCTATAAATAATTCTAAGCCGATTAGAGAAAACACAATCAATAATATCGAAGCAATATTACTTGCATAGCTAAATAACAATGCTACAAAAGAAAAGACGAGAGCCAATGCATAAATCGTCATAACAGCTCCTTTATGTGTAAAGCCTAAAGAAAGCAGTCGATGATGCAAATGCATTTTATCAGCAGAAGAAATTGGTCGTTTGTTCATTAGTCGGCGAATAATAGCGTAGACTGTATCTGTAATCGGAACACCTAGTATTAGCATTGGCGTAAAAAATGTAATAAATGTTGCATTTTTCAATCCTTGTAGAGACATAACAGAAATCATGAATCCTAAGAATAAAGCCCCAGTATCTCCAAGAAATATTTTAGCTGGATAAAAATTATAGGGAAAAAAACCAGCAATACTTGCCACTAAAACAAAAATCACGATTGGGATATAAATCGTTTTAGCATGTAAGAAAAAATAACCTACAATACCAATCGTTGTCAGACTAATCATCGAAACACCTGAAGCTAAGCCATCCAATCCATCAATCAAATTCACGGCATTGGTAATCCCTAATATCCAAAGTAACGTAATTGGTAAACTAAACCAACGTAAATCAATTTGCCCAAAAAAAGGAAGGGTTACAAAATCGACGCGAATCTCTGCAACAAAATAGATCACTAAAGCTCCCAACAGAATCCCTAGCGTTTTTTTCTTAGGTGACAACTCTTTTATATCGTCAATTAGACCTGTCAAAACAACAATACCGCTTCCTAAAATAATAGGCCATATGTAACTAGTCGGTATAATAAACTGGAATAAGAATAGACTAGAAAAAGAGAAGACACTGAAAATTGCCAAACCTCCAGCTGTTGGCATATTTTTGGTATTGATTCGTCTTTCTCCTGGGGCGTCGTAAGCTCCAATTCGAAAAGCAAGCAATTTAACTATCGGTGTAACTATAAGAGACAGAATAAACGTCAAAAATAGACGAATGAACACCTCAAAAACTAAATTGGACATAAAGGTACCCACTTTCTTAATATACATCGTACATTATACCTAAACAAAGTAGAAATACAAGTTTATATACTAATGTTGCTACCAAAAATCGCTAAAAAATGGCTTACGTCTTTAATATGGGCGCAACAGTTTAAATAACTGATTACAAATCATTACTTGTTTCTTCTCCATTTTGTTAACATTTCCTGTCGCTTTTGAATCTTAGACTCAGAAAAATACTCTTCTAACACAGCATTGATAATGCCACCTAAAATCATAATCGTTGCCGCAAAGTTCAACCATAACATTAAAACAATAAAGCTCCCTATAATTTGATAACTGGCCAATTTAGAGCTAAAAAACCTTAAATATAGTCCAAAAACTTGCGATAGCAACATCCACCCAGCTGTAGTAAAAATTGCTCCTGGCAAAATAGATCGTATTGACAACTTAGCATTTGGGACAACTAAAAAGATTACACTCATAATTACGAATAAACCAATAGAAGTGACCGGCCACTTCAGTGTTTGGAAAGTATCTACAAAATTAAGGTTAAAATGAAAAATCGGCTGTAAAAATTCTACGATGTTTTGACCTAAACCTAGAATCGCAATTACTCCAACAATTGCTAGTAAAAACAGAACAATAACAATTAACGACACAATTCTTACAACAATAAAATTCTTTCGTTGCTCCACTCCAAAAGCTTTATTCATGGCAGTCTGCATTGCATTAATACTTTGGCTAGCACTCCACAAAGCAGCTAAAGCAGAAATTGAAAGTAAACCACTTGACTTTTGAGTCAGCACTGATTTTATAGCGGGTTCCAAATCATTAAAAATTGCTTTGGGGATAATTTCAGCAATGTAAGGTAGTACATCGTCCGGATTAATATTTAAATAAGGTAAAATATTGCCGACTGCTATGAGTAAAGGAAATAAGGACAAAAGTAAGTAATAGGCCACAACAACAGACGTATTCCCTATTTCGGAATCAATCATTCTAGCCTGTGTTGTATTAATAAAACGCATCAGTTTCCCATTCTCTTTTACCTTGTCAAATAACTTCATTAAAAAATTCCCCTTGTTTGTTGGTCTAATAAGTCAACTCTTCTCCTTGAGAAGTTAAAATTTTCGGACCTTCTTTAGTAATAGCCAATGTGTGTTCAAATTGACAGCTTAATCCACCATCTAATGTGTAGGCTGTCCAACCATTAGGATCCATTTTCATACGCCATGTTCCTGTGTTAACCATCGGTTCAATAGTAATAACCATGCCTTCTTTTAAACGAAGGCCTTTTCCAGCCTCACCATAATGAGGAATCGCTGGACTTTCGTGAATTGTTGGACCAATCCCATGGCCAACAAAATCTCTTACTACAGAAAGTCCTTCCCCTTCAACATACGTTTGAATCGCATGACCTATATCGCCAATTCTATTGCCAACTTGCGCTTGTTCAATCCCTAAATACAAGGCTTTTTTTGTAACTGCCATTAAGTAATCAATTTCTGGGGTTGATTTTCCAACGACGTATGCCCAACAAGAATCTGAAACCGCACCTTTTAAATCAATGCACATATCAACTTTAATCAAATCTCCATCTTTTAATACTGTCTTCCTTGGAAACCCGTGACAAATTTCGTCATTCACGCTACAACAAGTAGCATACTTATACCCTTCAAAACCTACTTGTGCTGCTATTCCACCATGACTCTCTATAAAATTTCTAACAAATTCTTCAACATCCCAGCTAGTAATTCCTGGTTTAATAAAAGAACGCAAATGTCTATGAACATCTGCTAATAATTCGCCGGATTCATCCATCATTTCTATTTCTCTTGGTGATTTCAATGTAATCATTAATTTATCGTCTCCTAAAAGTCTTTATATACAAAGTTCATTCTAACATATTTTACAAAAAAAATATTGTAAAGTATTTGTAATTTATTATCCATGAAAAAACCATCAATTTATGTTACAATGTTAGTCATGTTTAAGGGGGAATCCAATATTGATATTCACATTATTTTGTACTTTCATATTAATTTTCACAATTACTTTACTTTTTAGAAACTTGTCATTTATTTATGACAATACTAAAAGCTTAATAATAGATACTCTGAGCACTACTCTTTTTTCAATGATGTTTTCGCTATTTGTATACACTTTTATTCTAAACAAAAGTGTTGAGTTCATAAGCTCACTAACACGCTCTACATATATTTTAGTAAATATCTTTTTTTGTATCTTCTTTCTGTTGTTTAGTGGCTACTTGCACTCTGGTTATTTAAAGAAACATGTACTGATTAGTAGGAGAAAGAGACAATTTGCAAGAAGAATACTTGTGTCTTTCATAATTTTTAGTTCGATACTTTTTATTTCTTTATTAACTTATACCAGTTCTGTATGGTTGGTTAACACTTTTGGTAAGGTTACTATTGATCAGTTACTATTTAGCATCCAAACACTTAATGGGTCCAGCTCTCAACAAGTTTTCGACTATATAAATGGACCTTTGATTACTTCAGCTTTTATTACTTATCTTTCTATAAAAATATTTTTTTTCTTAAATTATAACAACGTAAAATTTACTTTTTTAAAGAATAAAAGTAAAGCAAATCAGATAAACAAATTCCTTTTACCTATTTTCAGTATCGTTATTTTTTTCTGTTCTTTATTTCTAAGTATAAATCAAGTTGGTTTTGCCCAAATAAAACTTTATTTTACTTCTTCTGAGTTAATTAAAAATGAGTATGTTAGCTCGGATTCATCTAACTTAACTTTTAAAGATACAAAACGCAACTTAATTTACATTTTTGTTGAATCCCTTGAAACAAGCTATGTAGACAAAAATTCTGGTGGTGCTCAAAAAAATAACCTTTTAAAAGAATTGACAAGCCTAATTGGGGATGATGCAATCAATTTTTCAAATAATGATAAAATTGGGGGCGCATTACAAATTCCCGGAACAGAATATACAGCAGCTGGTATTGTAGCCCAAACTTCTGGTATGCCTTTAAAAGCACCTCAGCAGTTAGCTGATCAAACGGATCTAGGCGCTAACAGTTTTGGGATGGATGAATCCTTTAATACTGGAAAATCAGCTTTTCTGCCGGGTTTGACAACCCTTGGAGACATTCTTCAAAAGAATGACTACAAACAAACATTTATTATGGGATCAGATGCTACATTTGGCGGCAGACGTGCCTACCTATCACAACATGGTAATTATGAAATTATTGATTATTATGAAGCAAGAGATCGAAACTATTTTCCAAAAGATTATATTACTTGGTGGGGATTTGAGGATAAAAAACTTTTTTCTATAGCAAAAGAGCAAGCAAGCTTGCTATCCAGTGAAAACAAACCCTTTAATTTATCATTATTAACCGCAGATACCCATTTTCCTGATGGATACCTTGACAGTGAAACTCCAAACATTTATGACGATCAATACTCAAATGTAATTGCACATTCAAGCAAACAAATTGCTGATTTTGTCAATTGGTGCAAGAAACAGCCATTCTATGAGAATACAACAATTGTAATATCCGGTGATCATTTAACAATGGATCAGAAATTCGTCTCTAGTTTACCTGAAGATTACGAGCGAACTGTTTTCAATTTATTTATAAACGCACCCATCAAACCTGTAAATAGCAAAAATAGACAATTTGCTACAATTGATCTTTTCCCAACCACACTAGCTAGCTTAGGTGTTGAAATTAAAGATAATCGTTTAGGGATAGGTACAAATTTGTTTTCTAGTAAGAAAACTGTCATTGAAAAATATTCGGTAGAAGCAGTTAGAGAAGAATTAGCCAAGCAATCAAAATTCTATACGGATACTATTTTGAAACCAAAAGAAAAGGGTGTAACTTATACAAATAAAAAGAATACCAGTGAAAGTACTGCTCCAGCAACAACAGAATCCCAGAATTCCTCTAGTTCATTTTCTGAATCTCACTCAGTTGAACTGCCTCAATCTTCTTCAATAGGCGGGGTAAGCATAGGTAACGAAGAGGAAATACCTGAATTTGAACAGTAGAGTAGAATTTTTCTAATTTACATTAAGAACTGACTTCTGATATAATCAATCTTGTAGGATTTTAAAAGGAGGAACTAAAATGACCTTAGCTAAAATTGTTTATGCAAGTATGACAGGAAATACAGAGGAAATTGCAGATATTGTTGCCGAAGCATTAGAAAACTTAGATATCGAAGTTGAAATCAATGAATGTACGCAAGTTGAAGCCGAAGACTTTAATGATGCAGATATATGCGTTGTAGCAACTTATACTTACGGCGATGGAGAACTACCAGATGAAATTGTTGATTTCCATGAAGAATTAGAAGAAATTGATTTGACTGGTAAAGTTTTTGGAGTTTGTGGCTCTGGGGATACATTTTACGATGATTTTTGTCAGTCAGTTGATGATTTTGAATCAGTGTTTACTAAAATCGGTGCAACAAAAGGTGCTGATTCTGTCAAAGTTGATTTAGCAGCTGAAGAAGAAGACATTCAAAAATTAGAAGCTTTTGCAAAAAAACTAGCGGAAGCTGCAAAATAAAAAAACTGACGCTCAAAAATGAGTGTCAGCTTTTTTTATTTTTACATCCAATTACTTATTTCAATTGGGTCTTCACGTTCTAATATAGTTTCAATGCTTTCTTCCATTAAACGAATAATCTGCTCATCTGTCGGACAAATAATTCCCGACGTCATCAAAGCTGCAACTCCTGTCGCAACAATCCAAGTTCCCATGTGCAAGGAAGCAATTTCAACTTCACTTAACTCAGAATACTCGTTATCTCCTTTTACCGCATTGGAAAAATAGTCATAAGAAAAACTTTGCATTCTTTTTCCGCCACCATACTCTTCTAAGTATAATGCTCGATAAAGTTTATTCTCATTTTTAGCAAAATGAATATAGTTTAATGCCAAATCAATAATTGTATTCCCTGTATGTTTTACTGGAAACACATCTGTTGCTAAATAACTGTGTATTTTTTCAAATAACTCTTCTTTTAGATCATCCATATTCTTAAACTCTAAATAAATGGGTTGCGTGGAACATTTCATCTTGGTAGCAATGTTGCGTGCAGTAAATTTAGAAAATCCCTCTGTGGCTACTACTTCGTAAGCAGCATTTAAAATCTGCTCTTTAGTAATCGTTTTTTTTCTGGCCATACTTCTCAATCCCCTTTACCTATCCTTTACAACGCTTCCATACCTACAATTATTGTAACACGATTTATAAGTTCTGCAAAATACTTCTCTCTTTTCTGTTATTATTCTTAATATTTATTCATTGTATTTACTACCTATTCTTCCACTCCCTGCAATCTTTAATTGTTTGAGTTCAATACCATGAAGTGTTATGATATGAATGATTATCATGTAAAATAGGAGGCTTTTCTGTGAATAACTTTGAAGAAAATTTACAAAAATACGCAAAATTGATTGTTGAAATTGGAATTAATGTCCAAAAAGGGCAAACGGTCGTCTTACAAATTAATGTTGACCAAGCACCATTAGCCCGTTTGATTACAAAAGAAGCTTATAAAATGGGTGCTGCAGAAGTTCTTATTCAATGGGGAGATGACATTGTCCAAAAAGATTTTTTGACTTTTGCTGCAAACGATCGATTAGAAAATATTCCTCAGTATAAAATTGATCAAACAGACGACTGGATAAAGAAAGAGGCGAGTCGCATCAGTATTGTTTCATCTAACCCTGATGCTCTGTCTGGAGTAGATGCAAAAAGAGTCGCTACTTTCCAGTCGGCTAATGGAAAAGCCATGATGAATTTAAGAAAAGTAACGCAGGCAAATAAAATAAGTTGGCTAGTCGCTGCAGCTGCCGGAAAAGAATGGGCTGCCAAAGTTTTTCCAAGCTTACAAACAGAGGAAGAACAAGTGGCTGCATTATGGGATCAAATTTTTAAAGCCAGTAGAGTTTACGATGAACAGCCTGTGGAAACTTGGAAAGCGCATGATTTTAAATTAACGAATAAAGCAGCGGAACTTAACCAAGAACAGTTTACTGCTCTTCACTACACAGCTCCTGGGACTGATTTAATTGTAGGCCTTCCAAAAAATCATATCTGGGAAGGACCAGGAAGCATTAATGCTCGAGGAGAAAGGTTTATCGCTAACATGCCTACTGAAGAAATATTTACTGCACCAGATGCACGAAATGTAAACGGCCATGTTTCTAGTACAAAACCATTAAGTTACGCTGGAACAACTATTTCTGGAATGACTTTCACTTTCAAAAATGGTAGAGTAATTGATTTTTCTGCAGAACAAGGAGAAGAGGTTTTAGCAAACCTTCTTGATACAGACGAAGGAGCAAGACACATTGGTGAAGTTGCTTTAGTTCCAGACCCTTCCCCTATTTCCCAGTCAGGTATTACTTTTTATAATACTTTATTTGATGAAAATGCTTCGAATCATTTAGCTTTAGGTTCTGCTTATGCTTTTAATCTCAAAGATGGAATTGAAATGAGTGAGGAAGAATTGGAGAATGCTGGACTAAATAGAAGCCAAACGCATGTTGATTTTATGATTGGCTCAGATAAAATGGCTATTGATGGTATCAAAGAAGATGGCTCTATTGTCCCTCTATTTAGAAATGGTGACTGGGTTTAGTTTTTCCTAGTATTCATAATAGAATTGATTACGTTCAGTGACAGAAAAATCAAAATATGATTTTTTCTGTCACTGAACTTTTTTATAAAAAAACTTGAATTGATTATTTTATATGTAAAATCAGACTTTAGGATACTTTTATTAACATTTTAGAACTATTAAAAAACCCAAAAGCGGTATCTAATAAAACCATCAGTTTTCTGGACCCATTGTTAAACCTGTCATATTAAGACAAATAGCTGCTAATTCCCTCGGTGTTTCCTTGCCGCCTCCTTTAATCCAAGCATATAAAATTGACCAAAAAGTCCCCGCAACATATGCATTTACATATTTAGAAGTAATACTGTCCAATTTTTTTAATTCGATATATTGCTCATTAATTAACGGAACAAATTCTTCATACTGTTCATACATATAAAACATTAATTTATGACGATACATTAACTCTAAAAAAGAGCGATGCCTCATCCAAAAAGCAAAATAATTCTCGATAAGTTCTCCCATATCTATCGAAAAATAGTTCCTTACTAGTGCCTTATATTCTGTCATAAGTTTCTCAATATATTTTTTTAGCACTTCCTCTTTACTCTTGAAATAACGATAAAATGTTTTTCTTCCAATCGCTGCCTCTTGAGAAATTTGGGTTACAGTGATTAAACTATAGTCATCTATTTTCATTACAGATAATAGCCCTTCATAGATTCTATCCTTCATATCCATCCATCTTGCTCCTTTCTCACGACACACTTTTTAGTAATCTGTTTCATTCTCTACTATTTCATTGACTAAGAAAGAAATCAACTGATACTATCTATTAATGATACACATACGAAAAAGAAAGTAGGTCGATTTCCTTTTGCTAAAAAAAACTATAGATTTTGGTGAGTACATTAAATTAAATAACGATACTCAATATATTCATGTCTTATCTAAAAACCCAGAAAACCCAATTCTTATTTATTTGCATGGCGGTCCTGGGGATGCAGCATTACCCCTAGTAAAAAAATTTAATTATGAATTGAGTATTGACTATACTCTAATTATTTGGGAACAAAGGGGAGCTGGAAAGTCTTATTCTCCCTTCAAAAAAAGAAAAAAGCCTATTACTATTGATGTATTTATCAAAGACTTAAAATCACTAATTGACTATTTACTTATAAAATTCAATAAAGAAAAAGTCTATCTTTTAGGTCATTCTTGGGGAACATTAATTGGAACAAAATTTATTCTGGAATTCCCAGAACTGGTCTATAAATATATTGGATGCGGGCAAATTACGAATCCCAGTAATATGTTTGAAGCGGCTAAAGACTTTGTTATAGACTATTCAACTAACGAAAAGATAATAAAAAAAGTTGCTCCTATAAATACCAACTTCTCCCAAAATAATTGGCACCAAGAGTTAATGTACTTAATGAAATACGTTATTAAATATCAAGGGTCTCTTTACAATAAATCCAGTTACATTTCTCTATACCCATATTTCGTTTTTTCTAAAGATTATAGTTTAAAAGATTGTTTCTATCGATTAAAAGGATCTCAGCAGTCAATCGACTATCTTTGGCAAGAAGTGTGTCAAACAAATCTTGAATCCTTTACATCTTTTAATGTGCCAATTGTATTCATTGAAGGAGAATATGACTATCATTGTTCTTCAAAATTAGCTTTTGATTACTACAAAACAATAACTAGTAAAAAAGACTGGTACACCATTGAGAATACAGCTCATTTTCCACAATGGTCAAAGCCAAAACAGTTTAACAAGATTGTTCGCTCTCTAAAAGAAGGGAGTATCTAAGAGAATGCATATTAATTTCATCTCGTGATAAAAATATATACAATATAAAAAGCCATAAACACTTAAGAATAAGGGTTTATAGCTGAATTTCTATGGCACCCCCGACCAGAATCGAACTGATAACTAGCCCTTAGGAGGGGCTTGTTATATCCATTTAACTACGAGGGCATCTTATATTCTTATCAATACTGATGGATAATTCTACAGAAAAAAATCGACACTCACTCGATTAGTTTTCTAGCACATACTATTACATTCTAAAAGTCTTTGTTTCCGATGTCAATGATAAATGAGAAAAGAAGCTCATCTAGCCAAACTAACCTTCTTATCAAGTCAAAGCAGATAATTAGTAATGTTCAATTCCTCATGATACTATTTAGCTATACCATTTTGGTAAATAAATCATTAAGGAGCTAGTTTTCATGGAAAATAAGACCAAAGAAAAAATTTTTGCTGAGAGACAAGACTATTACAAACAGGAAAAAGAACAAATTTTTAGAGAAGCTTTAGCTCAAAGATCTGATGAAAACACAGGAGAAACTGAGCTGGATGAAGAAGAATAGCAATCATTTTTAAAAGAGCTAAATGAGTCATTAGTAAAAACTCATTTAGCTTTTTTTGACTTGTCATTCTAAAAGTGATCTTCTAAGATAGGCTTTCCTTTAGGAATTCTTCCTCCAAAAGAGTAGACCAATTCTTCTATTCCTAAAAGCTTATCTTGAAAATAGAGTTCGTTAGTCGATTGATAGCCCATAAATAATTGAGTCCAGCTTTGGATTGACCCACTTACTATGTTTTTATTGTAGCTTGAGATGTTTGCTTCTGTAGTTATTTTCTTGACACTCGCTTGACCGGCCTCATCTATATTAACTTCCCACTTGCCATCATTCCAAAAACCATAGTCATCCTTTATTTCTAAATAATAAACTTCCTGCTTTCCTTTTAAAAATGGATAACTTTTTAGAAAGATCGAAAAATCAATGATTCTCGCCATCATGTCAGGCTTTATCTCCATTTTAATTGTTGGCGCAGGGAATAAATAACTTAAATTTTTTCCATCAAAACCGGTTTCATAATAGAACTTACTTGAAGAACTAACATGTGAACCAACAAATTTTGAAAATGCTTGAAAAGCGTTTTTAGTTAAATATGCCCACTCCTTAATCGTGAATAACTCAGCACTAGACTGGTAGATAAGATAACCTTCTACTTCACTTTTTGCATTCTCGTAAATAGCAAACTGGTAAGAGATATCTGTTAAAGAAAAAGCATAATCTAGCCACCACACCTCTCTAATAAGTGCTCCACGTTGATATTTATTGAGTTTTGGATAAATAACTTGTATGGTTTCCTTTGCTTTTTCCCACGATACCCGTCGAACAGTTCCAGATACTGAAGTGGCTGCTGGCCAATTTTCTGCTTGAATCGTGTACTTTATCCTTTCAAAGGTTTGTTCAAAACCATATTTTCTGTAAAAAGGATAAGAAAATGGCGCTAAATAAGCTAATGAAACCTCTTGTTCTGCTAAATCTTTTAATAGTACTTTCATGATTGAAGAGACGCAACCATCTCCTCTGTACTCAGGGTAAGAAGAGACACAGCCAATGCCAGCCATTTTATATTTTACACCATGAAAATTTATTTTAAATGACGTAGAAATCAACTGACTTACTAATTCGTCATTCTTAAAACAACCATAACTCATTGAGTGTTGAATAATCTCTTCAAAACGGTGCTTTCTTTTTTCTGTTGCTTCAACATTAAAGGCATATGAAGCCAATGCAAACATTTCATTCACTCTATCTAGACCTATCTGTCTTACATCTTTGTCCATCTCTTCACCTCAATTTTTCTAATAGACTTTATTTCCTATATTCTACTACAACTAAAGAAAAAACGTTACTTTCTAAAAAAAATTAATGACAAAAAAAGAGCACTCTTGTGCTCTTATATTAGTACATCGTTGAATTTGCTCTTAATAAAATGTCCTATCATGCTAAATAATAGTTTAGCAAGAAAGCTTCACACTCCACATTGAAGCTTTTTAAACGAAGACCTGTCTCTTATGTTCGAATTACTGTGACTAATAAAGGGTATCACAGATAGCACTGGGGAAGTGAACAACACAGTGAGACAAGTTTCGCCTTTAAGCATTAAGTTTCACATGTAAAAAGCATTTAATAAGATTTTTCTATGTTTTTTAGCATCTGTTTGAATTGACGCTTTTTAAAATAACCCAAAATGATTCCTAAAACAGCATCATTTAATTTTTGTAGAATACCAAATGACTCCATTTTTTCCTGATAACGAATCTCACAAGATTGATCATCAATCGGAATAATATCATATTGCACCTTAAAATCATTTTTAGTTGTTGATGTACGGAAATGGTAGGATGAATTTTCGACAATTTTTTCAACTTTTATTTTAGCACGGCTATTTTTTGAAAAGTTTTTTACGTACTCGAATTGATCCAATTGATTTTTCGTTAAGCTTTTTCCAGTATGTTTACGAATATCAAATAGAACTGAATCAATAATTTTTCTGTAAAAAAATGGAGCTGGAATATTTAATTTCTCAGTGATTTCCATTATTTTTTCACCTCATTATTCTTTTTTTGATTCTCTTCCTTTTTCTTGCCTTTGAAAAAGAAATATCCGCCGACAACAACTAGAAAAATTCCTGTAGTCATACTTAACAAATCATATTTCATCGATGTTGGATTTAGAGCATACAAAATGATGATTAGCCCTATACTACATAAAAATAAGCCATTTTTTATCATTATTCTTCCATCCTGTTCTTACGCTCAAACGATGGTTACTTGTACCATTAATACACTACCCCAAGGCTGAGTTTTAATTAATTCTTTGACCTTTTTAACTACTGCTTCATTTTCAACTGACGCTTCAAAGAGCATTTTTATTCCTTGTTTTTCCTTAAATGTAAATTGGACATCCTCTTCTTTATAATCCTGCAATAATTGTTTGATTGCATCTTGTTGCATAGGACTAATAATTGAAAGCATTTTTGTATCTTGCTCCTTTCTATTCTATTTTAACATATTTTCAAAAACAGTTGCTTTCACTTCATGTGAAAGCAACTGTAAAAGGTTCTACTCTTCCACTTCACCTAAATTTGGATCCATTTTGTTAGCTGCAAGAACAAACGGTGTCCAGATTAAGAAGGTTGCGACCATACATACTAATGTAACAATTGGTGCACGCCAGTCTGCCCCTGTTGCTAAGAATGATAATAACATTGGCGGAACAACCCAAGTAACTTGTTGAGAAACTGGAGCGACAAGTCCAAAATAAGTTGCTAACCAGCCGATAGATACTGCCACTACTGGCGCAATAATAAATGGAATAAACATAATAGCATTTAATACTACTGGTAAACCGAACATGATTGGTTCATTAATGTTAAAGATACCAGGGCCTAATGATAATTTTCCGACAGTTAGATAGTCTGCACGTTTAGAAAATAGGATAATGGCTAAGATTAAAACAATCGTTCCACCTGAACCACCAAACATAGCAAAGGCATCAAATGAACCACGTACCCACATATAAGCTTTTCCATCTTTGATAGCTTCTAATACACCTGGAGTACCTGTTAATCCGTTATAACCTTTTTCAAAGATATTAACGTTGATTAATTGAGCTTGTCCCCAAATTCCTTCATAAACAGGAGCTAATACGTTCATTCCGTGAATACCAAAGAACCAGAAAATTTGTGTAAAGATTGTTACAATAATAACTGCTCCAAGACCTTGAGATAATCCTAAGAATGGTTCTGCAATATATTTTTGAACCAAATCAATAATCAATTGGCCTTCTGTTAATTTTCCAACAACGAAATTAAGAATAGCAATAATATACAATGCAATCGTTGCTGGCAAAATTGCAGCAAATGCTTTTGATACTGCTGGCGGAACCGAATCCGGCATTTTGATTGTGATATTTGCCAACATTAACTTACAGAAAATAATAACAGAAATAGCTCCTAAAATCATTACTGTAAAATATGCATTCCCATTTAAATGATTTAAATTCAACCATCCCCAACCACCGGCAGTTAAACCATCAGCAGTTGCTGTCCAACCAGTATCAGCACTAGTTGCATTGATTGTTTTTACTAAAGCTTTAGGTACAGCAGTTTCAAGCGTATTAGAATAAGAAAAAGCAATCCCTTGAACTAAAGTAGCCAAACCGACAATACCACCAGCTAAATCATTTACTCCATAGGCTCTTGCTAAATTATAGCCCCATGAAAAGGCAAAAATTAGTCCTGCAATTGCCAACGTACCGTTCCAAACAAATCCATTAATTCCAATAATAACATTTATAACTGCGAAAATGCCTTTGTCAGCAACTAGGTTGTCGGCATAATCAGCAAAAAATTGTTTCGGTAAATCACGAATAATTGCGTTAATCATTACAGCTACTGAACCTGCCATTGTTGCTGGCATAGTTCCAATAAATGCATCACGTAAAGCCACTAAATGTTTTTGAGCCCCAATTTTAGCAGCTACTGGTAAGATATGTCTTTCCATCCACGCTGTTAATCCATCCATTTTTAATTCCTCCTATAAATAGTTGTTCTTAAAATCAGCTTTTGTCAGAATCCCGTTCAAAGATTTTGACTTAGACCGTTTTCTAATCAGGTATCTTCCTACCTTCAGAAAAGAAAATAAATCCTCTAGTTTGCTTCTAACCTACGATGTAACTCAATAATTTCAATTGCCAAATCTTTAAAAGCGATTGCTGTCATTAAATGATCCTGACTGTGCACAGTTAATAACGTTACTTGAATGTGATTTCCTTGTGCTTCTTGTGTCAACATTCCAGTTTGCGCATGATGAGCTTCTACTAATGACGCCTCAGCATCGGCAATTTTTTGGTCTGCCAGTTCAAAATTCCCTGCTTTAGCGGCTGCAATAGCTTCCATGGCATCACTTTTAGCATTTCCACCGTACATAATTAACCCCATAATTGCTTCTAGGTTTTGTTGTTCTTCCAATATTTCAGCTCTTTTCTCATTTTTTATTTTTAAGGACTATTTGTCCATTAAAGCAATAGCTTGATCTAATACTTTTTCGCCATTCATCAGTCCGTAATCAGACATATTAATTACATCCAAAGGAATCCCTTTAGGTTCTAATTTTTGTTCAAATTGCGCTTTCATAAAGCGAACTTGAGGGCCTAAAAGTAAAACGTTCACATCTTTCGCTTCTAAGTTATTATCAGCATCAGATGCTGATACCGCAAAAATATCTGCTTCCATACCACGTTCTTCAGCCGCTTTTTGCATTTTGGTTACTAATAGACTAGTACTCATTCCTGCAGAACAAACCAACATAATTGTCTTTTTACTCATGTCTTTAATTCCTCCATTTTCATTTTTACTTACACTTTATTATAGAGCAAGAATCGTGCCAAAACATGTATAGACCAAACATGCTTGGTTGCAGCTTTGGTCTATACATTTTATCTACACACTGTCTAAAAAAGAAGATACACACTAAAATCAGTGTGTATCTTCGGTATTTCTCTTTATTTTATTTTCGATAAACATCTTTGTAAGGTGAGCGATTTCCGCTTCTGAAATCGATAAACGATAGGCTTTTTCAATAATCATTAAATTCGTTCGAACGACATCTGTCTCTAAACGATTCTTTTTAAGGAACTCTTGGAGATCTTCAAAGCCTCTAGATTTTTCTCCTTTTAAAATGGCATCCACTAAAAAAGCTAGGTGAATCACGATACCTGCATCTACTCCAGGTTCTACAATAATATGCATATCTGCTTGAATCTGGTGAACCGTTTTTTGTAGCATAACAATCAGCTTTTGTAATGAATCAACTGTTGTAATAGTTTCTTGCAATGATTTAACGATTTTTTCTATCGGGACTTCATCCCCAGCAATGCGTTTCAAGACATTCAATTTCTCATCATCAAAAATATCATAGGCCGAGAAAAATGGAATATTCTGATATTCAACATCTACTGTTCCTGCTATTGCCTTAATTTCATATTCTTCCATCAAGCTATCTATGTGCTTCTTAAATGCCTCACGTTCCAAAAACTGCATTTGAATAATTTCAACTTTTTTCTCATCAATAACAGGAAAAATTCGTTGATATAACCTTGCGGCAACCCCTTCTCCTGTAAAACAAGTGACTACTACCGCTTTTTTTATTTCCTCTCGGCTTTGTAGACTCGTTCGGAATTGTTCACGAATAATACTTTCAAAAGACATTTGAATATTTTGATAGATATCTTCTAAGCTGCGACCAACACTTGCCATCCGAATGGCTTCTAAGACAATCATCGTACTAGTCATTGTAATTGCTTTTGTTCTAACTCCAGTTTCTTCAAAAATCATATGTCCAAAAGAATTAAGCGACCCCATATCTGTCAAAAGGAGCATACCATTTGATAAGCTTTCCTTATTTTGGCTAACATAACTCCTTAATTTTTCATACATCGTTTGAACTTCCATCGTTAAGGGCATATTCATCGCCACGCCTGTTTCAGTTCCTAACAATTCCTGTGCTGTTTTCAACATGCTTGAAGCCGTTGAGTCTCCATGCATTAATACAACAACCCCAACATTGTTAGCATAAATTTTTTCTTTATCGCCAACATTGATGGAAAGAAACATGCTGATAAATCCAATTTCGTCAAAAGGAATCTCAATATCATTTTCTTCTTCAATAATAGAGGACAAATCAATAGCTACTTGAAACTCTTTTTTTAGCTGCTTTCTAACTGTATTTAAATCTGGATGGACAATAACATGACCTTCTCTAACTCGATCAATGGTACTTTGTAAGTGTAGTGCAAAAGCGAATCGAGCCTTTTCACTGTAGGTTCGTTCTAATTTTTTTTCAGCGATATCATAAAGACGATTCGTTAATTTCCAAATGGACTCTGGTAACAATTCTTTATGAACTGGATTCTGTGTTAGCTCCTCTACATACGTCTGGAAATAAGCATCCATGTCTCGAGAAATTAACTCCTCTAAATCAACATT
Source organism: Enterococcus rivorum (assembly GCF_001742285.1). GTDB lineage: Bacteria > Bacillota > Bacilli > Lactobacillales > Enterococcaceae > Enterococcus_L > Enterococcus_L rivorum. The sequence goes on from NZ_MIEK01000034.1 coordinate 73,138, forward strand.
TTCAAGTTCGTTGGCTGATAAGATTGCCATTTTTTCTTCTATTTCGTTGTAAACTTTCATATCTCTAGCTGGATCTTGCGACCATACAACTTCATTTGATCCTGATTCGAAAGAAAGGTAATTTCGCTTGCTATCAACAAATCGATCAATATGATCAGCCATTTCCTTTACTTTTAGCAAGCCTTTCTGTACCTGTAGTGGTAAATCTCGTTTCCGAATCACTAAGCTAGATTCATTATGGGTTCGATAATGTAAGAACGATTTTGCACAAACCAATTTCAAATCTCTTTTGACTTGTCCGATATTTCCTTCTGCATCATAAAGCATAAAAGCTAAAATTGCTTCACGCTCAATATCAATTCGTTGCTGTAAGCGATTGGCTTCTTGTTTAATAAATAAAGAAATAATTTCATAGCGTTCATCAAACGAACGAGCATACAGTGAAGGTAAAGTTATTGCCATTGGAATTCGTCGGTTAAACGTTGTTAAAAAACTTTCCGAAGATTCAGTTGTTGCCCCAATAATTTGAACGGAGGCTTCATATGTTCGACTACTTTCTCCTAAAGGTCGATAGACACCTTTATCAATGAAAGTAAATAGCATCTCTTGTCCCTCTGGTGGTAAGCGATGAATCTCATCCAGAAATAAAATACCTCCATCGGCTTCCGACATTAAACCTGGACTATCTTCACTGGCGCCTGTATAAGCTCCTTTTTTTATCCCAAAAATATGACCAAAAAGTAATTGTGGATTTTGAGCGTAATCTGCACAGTTAAAGGAAACAAATGGTGCTTCTTCTGGTAATGTTTTGGAATCTATTGCAAAATGATACATACATTCAGCAAATAATGATTTACCTGTTCCTGTTTCACCGAAAATAATGGTATGTAAGCCTCTGGGTGGGTAAAGAATCGCTGCTTTAGCTTGCTGAATGCTAATTTTTAGCGAATCATTTACTCCAACTAAGTTTTCAAAGGTGACTTCACTTGAACTATCTACATGAACTTTATCTTCTTCTCCCCTAATTGAATAAACAACCGGCCGCCCATCACTCTTAGCAATCTTACGTTCTTTAAATAGCTCACTTAAATAGCGGCTAGCATTGCTTCGATCAATGGCTAATTCTTCTGCCACATCTCCAGCAGTCATTCCTTCAGTTTTGGATTCTAAGACAGCTAAAATTTCTTCTTTCCTAGATTTCATGGAATCCTCCCTCTGTTTATTGATTCCGGTTATTTTTATTAACCTTTACGTCTAGCGCCTTTATTTTTGCTTTTTTTTGTTCTTTTTTTCTTTTTTGGTGCTTTTTCTTTGATTACTTCAATTGGTTTCTCTTGCTTTTCTGGAGTTTCTATCGTCTTTTTAGGTTGTTTGCTGATTGCTTTTTTAGGTGTAGTTTCAACTTGTGAAGCTTCTGATTTTTCTTTGCGCTCTAAATGCAATTCACCATCATAAAGAAAAACTTCTTTGGTCTCATAACAAATTTTTTTCATTAATCGTTGATAATCACGTTTAGTTGCATCATTAATAAAAGTCAGGACTACTCCGTCGGCTCCCATCCGCCCAACTCTACCTGCGCGGTGAATATAACTTTCTTCTGATAAAGGAACTTCAACATTTACTACATAAGGAACTTCTTTAAAATCTAACCCTCTAGCCCCAATATCTGTTGTTAATAATACATTCACTCTTTTAGTCGAAAATTGGTCAATAGCTAGTTTTCTTAGACTCTTATTTTGATCCGATGCCAATCCTACAACAGGAATTTGTTGGTATATCATTTTCTCTTCAGCTGCACCTAGCTCTGATACTTGGTTAAAAAAGACCATGCTTCTAAAGTTAGTAGTGTAAGACAAGCTTCTTAAATAGTCGATTTTTTTTCTAGGTGACAAACGCATAAAGTAATGGTGAACTTGTCCTGCTGAGCGATCTTCTGTCGAAACATCGACAACAGATAATTTATCAGCTAATTTTTCAGCTTCCTCAATCACTCGATCTGCAGTTGCTGAATAAAATACAACTTGATATTTCGTAGAGGAACTATCTAAAATTTGTTTCGTTAAATTTAATTCAGATTCATGAAACAGTTGATCGACCTCATCCATTACAATTGTTTTTAGTAAATGACTTTTTATTTTTTTAGCCTTTATTAGCTCTAAGACTCTACCAGGTGTCCCAACTAGTACTTCTGGTTTCTTTTTTAATTTATCAATTTGACGACTAACATTAGCTCCGCCAATTAAACTTTGTGTTCTTAATTGGATAAGAGAGCCCCATTCTTGTGTCACCTTACTAATCTGCATCGCTAACTCTTGCGAAGATGCTAAGATCAATAATTGACTACCAGTTTCTTTTTCTACATTTAATAGTAATGGTAATAAATATGCTAAAGTCTTCCCTGAACCAGTTGGAGAAATTCCTAATACATTCTCCTGATTTTTTAATAAGGTAAAACTCTTTTCTTGAATCAGTGAGGGTTCATCAAAGCCCGATGAACGCCAATGTTTTTGCCATATTTCAGGTAATTGTTCAATAAATGTCATAAGTAATCCTTTCTTATTGAAAATAAAGAATGCCTCTTAAAATAAAACATATCTAAAACCTTCAGCGACGAGTAGTTTAGCAAATATACTAAAATAAACAAATAAGCAATATTTACTCAAAAGAGCTCTTATCATAAGCCATATATCTATGATAAAGGATTTGTTCACTATTGTTGTATAAACAAGAGAGACTAAACAGTATTTTACCCTGAACAAGTTTATCTTATAGATTACATAAACTGCCTTTTTCTATATTTCGGCTGTCGGTTTCAGACACATACAAATAGAAAGAGGAGGTTTAGTTACATCCCACTTTCTATTATTTCAGTCTATTAAAGTTCAGAGAAATTCTTTTATTTGTCCGCAGTAAAAACAATCCCAGCACTTTTTCGTAGTGTTGTGACCACTTTATTCACATTACGAGCTAGTTCTATCCATTCCTCGTACTTTAAGCCCCAGTCTTTATCTGTGGGGTTTAAAATAACTTCTGCAAAATCTAATGCTTCTTCAACCATGGGGTTTTCTTCCACCGTTAATGAAATAATATCGGTCTCTTTGCGGTTTCTATCATGAAACTCAGCTTTAGAAATAGCATTAATTCCATCTAAAACTAAGGTACCATTTTCAAAATAAATTTCTGAATCTAAGAAAGAGTCACCAATTTTTCCAGCTTGTAATGTTACATCAAACTCATCATAACGCAAAATTGCCGTTCCTAATCCATCAACACCTGTTGCCACTTTTTTCGCAAAATAATGACTTTCTTTAGGCATCCCAAACCAAGCAATCGTTGCGTATATTAAGTATACTCCTAAATCCATTAAAGCGCCGCCTGAAAAATGAGGAGAAAATATATTTGGTTCTTGTCCATCAAGTACTTGGTCATATCTAGAAGAATACTTCATATAAGAAAAATTCGCACCGATAATTCGATTTTTTAATGGCATTAAATCTCCAATCTTTTTAAAGCTGGTTTCATGAATATTCCGAGCTGCTTCAAAAAAGAAGACTTTTTGTTGGTTCGCTAACTGGATAATTTCATCCATTTCTGCTGGATTCGAAAAAGCTGGTTTTTCAACAATCACGTTTTTCTTAGCTAAAATCGCTTGTTTTGCCTGTTCAAAATGCAATGAATTAGGTGAGGCAATATAAACGGTATCCATATGCTCAATTCCAAAGAAAGTTTCTAAATCGATTGCGTATTCAACATCGCCATATTTACTGCCAAATTCTTGTGCTGACTCTAATTTTCTTGAATAAACTGCAGTTAAATCGTATTTTTTTGTTTCCAGTGCTGCTGCTACGAATTGATGACTAATCCAGTTTGTTCCAATAACACCTAAATGAATCATTTTGAATCCCTCACTTTTCTTTTTTGTTTTTTCAGATAAATCCTAATTAACAAAGCTACGTAATTATTTTTATCTATTTGGATCTTCAAACTCCTGATTCAACTCAAAAGGAATTTGTTTTTGAATATCAATGGTTGCAGGGGATACTTGGCAACTATAAGCAAGCACATGAACTCCTGCTTTTTGTCCTAAAGAAATTGCTTCTGCAAGTGATGGCTGCATTTTTTCGTGAATTGTTGCTGTCTTAACTTTTTCAAATTGAATGATAAAAAGAACATAGCATTGGTAGCCTATTTTTTTAGCTTTGATTAGTTCTTCGACATGCTTCAAGCCACGGATTGTCGGTGCATCAGGAAAAGCACCAATTTCATTATTTTCTAAAGTCATTCCTTTTACTTCAACGAATGCTTGCTCTCCTTGGTCTGTTTCAACTAGAATATCAAATTTGGAATTACCAAATTTTTGTTCTCTCTTTAAAGAACAAATTTCTCCAGCTAAACCTGGTAACAAAATCTTCTTTTCTAGTAATCCTTCACTTGCTAGCTGGTTAGGAACTTGGCTATCAATATTAATCCATTCCTCTACTTTTTTGACTGCAATTAGATCATAGTCTGTTTTTCTTTTTTCAGAGGCTTGATAACTTAATGCAACTTCTGTATCAGGGAATAATAATTCCTTACAGCGCCCTGTATTCTTCACATGGACTGTGACTATTTCTCCAGAATCAATCAATTGACATTCTGCAATAAAGCGATTTGGACGTTTAATAAACCTTGCTAGATGTACTTCTGGATATATTATCATTGTAACATCCTTTCTATGAAACAATACCACATTTCATCGTAAAAAGCATAGCTAATCTTCACGTAAATGTAAATAGAAAAAGGCTAAACGAATTATTTCACTTGCCAAAAAAAAAATCCATTTATTGTTTTCTTTACATTCCCATAACTTCTTTCTACAAATAGATTAAAATAGTGTCTAGTTGATTAAATTTTGTTTAGGAAATGATTTAATTCTCTTTTTTCCTTACTTTCGTGTTATGCTTATTTTATCAAAACATGTAGGGGGTTGATACGATGAAAAAACATTGGTCATTTTTATTAGGTGCTTCATTACTCACTGGATTTGCTGGTTCTTTTTTTCTAAAAAAGAAGCGTGAAATAGAACAAACAGAATTACCAGCGAACAATTTATATAAAATTTATAGTGGCTCATGGTGGTTTGTAAACAAACTAAAAGCAACACAACATACGTTAGAAATTGATGACAAGCTAACTATTACCATTGATGGGAAAGAGCTTCAATACTTGTTAATAGAACTAAATTCCCAACGATTAGTTGCTCAGGATGAATTTGGCTATCATCTAATCGTTCAATGTAATCGCAATAGTACCCCAACTTCTCTATATGACGAAGCCGATGATTGTACTTACCTTTTAGAACCCGTTCTTTCTGTGGACGAATTAGCAAAATAAAAGAACATAGTTCCCAGCAATTAAAAAATTGTTTGTTGGGAACTATGTTTTTATAATTCTTCGATTACTTTTCGGTCTTCAGTTTTGCTTAATTTTCCTTCTCTATTAGCCAGTTCCTCTTTAATCTCATCAAGAGAAACCTCTTGCTCTACTAATAGTACTAACATATGATAGACCAAATCAGCAGTCTCATTAATTAGTTCCTGTTTATCCTCGTTCTTAGCAGCAATAACAACTTCTGTTGCTTCTTCGCCAACTTTTTTTAAAATTTTATCTATTCCCTTATCAAATAAATAATTTGTATAAGACCCTTCTCTTGGCTCTTTCTTTCGTTCCAGAATTTCTTGATATAATGGCTCAATCACTTGTTTCTACCCCCTTTACAAGATTGAAAAAACAGCTATGCTTTCCTGTATGACAAGCTGGTCCAGTTTGTTCGACAGTAATTAGTAGTGTATCTTGGTCACAATCCAAGAAAATTTCTTTTACTTTTTGAATGTGTCCACTACTTTCGCCTTTATTCCAAAGAGCTTTACGAGATCTTGAGTAGAACCAAGTGGTATTAGTGGCTAGTGTTTTAGCATAGCTTTCTTCATTCATGTAAGCTAACATAAGAACTTCTTTTGTCGCTTCTTCAACAATAATAGTTGGAACTAATCCTTTAGAAAAATCCGGCTTCATAAACGAACCTCCACGTCCTGCTCTTTTAAGAAATGCTTTAGTTCAGGAATTTTGACTTCACCATAGTGGAAAATACTTGCTGCTAAAGCTCCTGTCACTTCCGTCTCTTTAAATACTTCTAGAATATCTCCTGAATTTCCACAACCACCTGAGGCAATGACTGGAACTGTGACAACCTCACAAATTGCTTGATTTAAAGCTACGTCATAGCCTTTTTTAGTGCCATCAGCATCCATACTCGTCAACAAAATTTCTCCAGCTCCTAAAGCAACAGCCTCTTTCGCCCATTCCACTGCATCCAATCCGGTATCTTCCCGACCTCCTTTGACAAAAACATGCCAAGAGTCTCCTATTCTTTTAGCATCAATAGCCACCACGATACATTGTGATCCAAATTTTTCTGCTCCCTCTTTAATAAGCTGTGGATTCACAATAGCTGCGGAATTTAATGAAATCTTATCCGCGCCTGCTTGCAGTAATTTTTTCATATCTGCAACAGAACGAATACCACCACCAACTGTCAAAGGAATAAAAACCACGGCAGCTGTTCGTTCAACTACCTCTAGCATGGTTTCTCTCTCATCACTAGTTGCAGTAATATCTAGGAAAACAAGCTCATCAGCGCCTTGTTCATTATAGACTTTGGCAATTTCTATAGGGTCACCAACTTCTTTCAAATCAACAAAATTTACGCCTTTTACAACTCGACCATTGGTTACATCTAAGCAAGGAATAATTCGTTTAGTCAACATAGTCTTCAACCTCCAACATATCCGCTAATGTGATCGCCCCGTTATAAAATGCCTTGCCTACAATCGTTCCGTGAACACCAATTTTTGCTAATTCTACTAAGTCTGCTTTATCGCTAACACCGCCTGAGGCAATAATTTGAACATTAGGTACAACATCCATCAACTTTTTGTAATGGTCAAAAGAAGGACCTTCCAGCGTTCCGTCTTTTGCGATATCTGTATAAATAATTGTTTTTACTCCAATAGTCTCCATTTCTTTTGCCATCTGAAGATAATCTGTTTCGCTAACGTCTAACCAACCGCTCACAGCTACTTTACCATTTTTCGCATCAATTCCTACAGCGATTTTTTCTCCATAACGTGTAACAGATTCTTTTACTAGCTCTGGATTACTCAACGCTGCTGAACCAATGATTACACGATCAATGCCCAATTCAAGGTATTGTTCAATCTGTTCCATTGAGCGGATTCCTCCACCAACTTCAATTTTCAAGCCCGTTGCTGCTTTCATTTTTTCAATTAAACTAGCATTTTCTGTTTTTCCAGTCAACGCACCATCTAAATCTACGACATGAATCATTTGAATCCTAGCATCTTTAAACTCTTTGGCTTGAGCAATTGGGTTGGGATTGACAATTGTTTTTTGTAAAAAATCTCCTTGAACTAAACGAACAGCTTTACCTTCACGAATATCAATTGCTGGTAATATCTGCATTTTTTACAACCTCCTTAAATGCTTGTAAAATTTCTAAACCGACGGCACTACTTTTTTCGGGATGAAATTGAGTTCCCAAAATATTGTTTTTTGAAATCATCGCTGGAATTTTAATGGAATACTGACTCATTGCATCAATAGCTTCCCAACTACAATCCGTAAAATAAGAATGGACAAAATAGACATATTTTCCATTTAAACCTTTTGATAAAGCGGTCTCTCGCGTCACAATTAATTCATTCCACCCCATATGAGGAACAGGAAACATTTTATCTACAGGGAGAGGTTCACAAATCCCTTCAATTAGCCCCAAACCTTCTGTAAAACCATTCTCAAGACTTCCTTCTAATAGTAGTTGCATACCTAAACAAACCCCTAAAATTGGCTTACCATTTTTGGCTAATTCTTGAATTAACGGTACCAAGTCTCTTTTATGAAGCTCTTCCATCGCAACTGAAAATGCACCTACTCCTGGTAAAATCAAACCATCAGCCTGTCTAATCTCTTCATGATTTGCCGAAATTTTATTTTCAAGCCCAACAAAATTTAACGCTTTTTGTACATTTCTAGTATTTCCTGTGTCATAGTCAATGATTACAATCATTTATAGGATTCCTTTCGTGGAATTGATTCCCTGAATCTCTGGATTTTCTGTAATTGCTTCTCTTAAAGCCCGTCCTGTTGCTTTGAAAAGAGCTTCAATCTTATGATGCGTATTTTTCCCATGAAGAATTTTTAAATGTAAATTCATTTTAGTGTTAAACGCCAAGGCTTGGAAAAACTCTTCTGTTAATTCAGTATCGAAAGCACCTAATTTGGGGTTATCAAACGCTGCATCAAAAACTAAAAATGAACGACCACTAAGATCTAAAGAAGCCATTCCTAAAGACTCATCCATCGGTACAAAACTAGTTCCATAACGATTAATTCCTTTTTTATCTCCTAAAGCTTCCACAATACATTGTCCTAAAACAATTCCCACATCTTCTACAGTGTGATGACTATCAACCTCTAAATCGCCGTCTACTTTCACTTCTAAAGAGATTCTGCTATGTCTAGCAAATAAAGTGAGCATATGATCAAAAAAGCCCACACCAGTATCAATACAGACTGGTTCTTGCTGATCTAAATTCAAAGATAGCTCAATCTTTGTTTCCGCTGTTTCACGTTTTAGCGTCGCTTTTCTCATTTTTCTTCCTCCTCAAATCGCACATCAATTGCTCTGGCATGAGCTTCAAGTCCTTCTTTTCTCGCCAAAATAGTAATCGCTTCTTTGACTTCTTTTAACGCTTCTTTTGTATAATATGTTACTTGACTATATTTCACAAAATCATATACACCTAATGGCGAATAAAATTTAGCAGTCCCACTTGTAGGCAACACGTGATTCGTTCCTGACAAATAATCGCCAACTGGTTCAGAAGCATAGGCACCTAAGAAAATCGAACCTGCATTTCTGATTTTGTGTAAATGACTGACAGGATCTTCCATTTGCACTTCCAAATGTTCTGGTGCAAGTCCATTCATAATATCAAACATTTCTTGCTGCGTTTCAACAACAATCAACTTTCCAAAAGCATCCATCGCTGCTTGGGCGATTTCATTTCTAGGCAATGTTTTTAGTTGTTTTGCGACTTCTGTTTCTACTTCTAGTGCTAATTTATGACTAGTTGTGACTAAAATGGCTCTTGCTAATTTATCATGTTCTGCTTGCGACAATAAATCAGCTGCGACAAAGACGGGATTTGCTTGTTCATCAGCCAAAATACCTATTTCAGATGGTCCTGCAATCATATCAATTCCAACTAAACCAAAAACTTGTTTTTTGGCAGTGGCTACAAAAATGTTGCCAGGCCCTACAATCTTATCTACTTTAGGAATGCTCTCTGTACCATAAGCTAAGGCCGCAACTGCTTGGGCCCCACCAATTTGATACACAGCGTCAACTTCTGCAATTTTAGCAGCAGCTAAAATTACATCTGGAATTCCTGCCTTTGATGGAGGTGTAACCATGATTACTTCTTTTACTCCAGCAATTTTAGCTGGCAAAACATTCATTAAAACAGACGAAGGATACGCCGCTGTTCCTCCTGGGACATAAACCCCTACTCTTTCTAAAGGTAATACTCGTTGTCCTCGAAAAACACCATTTTTTTCATGGTCCATAAAATCATATTGCTTTTGTTTTTGATGATAACTAAGAATATTTTTTTTAGCTACTTCTAACGCTCTTATGACTTCTGGCTCAACGCGACGATAACCTTCCTCAATTTCCTCTTTTGAGAGCTTAAAATTTTCCAATTGAACCTTATCAAAATTCTCTGTAAACTGGCGGAGGGCTTGATCGCCATTTACATTCACTTGTTGAATGATCTCTCGAACTTGTTGCTCTATTTGCTGATTTTCTTCGTTAGTATTTCGCTGTGCCTGTTTCAGTTCACTTAGTATATCTATTAGGTTACCTGTTAACCACTTCAATTGTCATTCCCTCCTTCTATCACTGGTTCTAGTTGATCGAACAATTGAAAAATTTCACTTCTTTTTCGTTTTAGTGCTGCTTTATTAACAATTAATCGAGCTGAAATCAAACAAATATCTTCAAAAATTTCTAAGCCATTTTCCTTTAACGTTGTTCCTGTTTCGACGATATCTACAATCGCATCGGCCAAACCCAAAACAGGAGCAATTTCTACCGATCCTTCGATTTTAATGATTTCCACATCTTCTCCTTTTTCGCGAAAATAATCCGAAGCAATTGTAGGATACTTCGTAGCAATTCTTTTTCTTTTATGATCGTTGGGTTCATAGCTTGGAATAGAAGCCACTGAGAATTTACATTTTCCAATGCCTAAATCTAGCATCTCGTAATACCCATGAGGATGTTCAACCAAAACATCTTTTCCCACAATTCCGATGTCTGCCACTCCATGTCGGACATAAGTTGTGACATCAGCAGCTTTTACCAATAAAAATTTGAATCGTTGATCTGGACTAGTGAAGATTAATTTCCGCTGTTTTTCTTGCATAAAAGAACAATTAATTCCAGCCTTTTCAAACAAAAAAAGTGTTTGTTGTTCTAGTCTTCCTTTTGTTAAAGCAATCGTTAAACAGGCCATTCTTCTTCACCTACTTTTATCGTTTTTATACCCGCTTTTGTCACTTCTAGTATTTGCTTGTACTGCCATTTTTTTCCATACGTAACTGCTTCTTCCAACGTATCAAATAAAGAAAGTTGATACGTTGGTTCTTCTTTGACTATTTTTTCCATTTTATTTATTTGGTCAATGCTTCCATGCACAAGTGTTGTGGTTTGTTTCAAAGGTGCTAACGTGTTTAACTGGTATTGCAATGCTACTAAAATATCTAAATTAATTCCTAATCCTACAGCTGGAATTGGCTCCACTCCAAATTGTTCTACTAAAGAATCGTAGCGTCCTCCTCTTAAAAAAATTTCAGGAATTAAATCAGCATAGCCACTAAATAGAACTCCTGTGTAGTAATCCATCAAAGCAACTAACCCTAAATCAACAGTTAGTGAAATCTTTGGATAAACTTCTTGAATACATATCATCAACTCTTCCAACTCTGTCACAGTCCGCAATATTTCAGATTCTTGTGGAAGTAATTCATAAGCAATTGAGAAAACTTCCCTCGGAGAACCAAAAAGTCTTGGCATTGCACAAATAAATGAATCCAATTCACTACTATATTTAGACGTAAATTTTTGTAAATCACTTACATTTTTGTTGTAAAAATAGGATTGCAATTCCTTTGCTTCTTTTTTAGATAACTTCAAAAAAGCAACAATTTGTCTGAAAATCTGAGCATGACCTAGCTCAAAATGAAAATTAGGAATTTTTAGTTCTTCTAAAATTTCTACAGCACAAGATAAACATTCTATCTCAGCTTTTATCGAAGAATAACTAATTAATTCAATCCCTGCTTGCGTCAATTCATTTTGTTCCCCTAACATTTCATCATTTAAGCGAAAGACCTTGCCACTATATGAAAGCTTTAAAGGTGGTTGAATTCCCGTTGTCGCAAGCACTCGTCCAATTGGCATTGTCATATCGGGTCGTAATACCATAAGTCGACCTTGCTTATCAAAAAATCGATAAAAATCTTTTTCATCTTTTTCTTGCTGCTTAAAAACAGCTTCAAATTCAATACTTGGTGTATCAATTCTTTGGTATCCTCGTTGAGTCAAAATAGTATTCACTTGTTTTTCTACTTGATAACTACCATTGGCTTCACGAAAAAGCTTATCTTTCGTTCCAGATGGTAAACTTCGATTCCAGTTCATCTAGCCACTCCTTTATTCTTTTAATCAATGCAAAAAGTCCTCTTGGCAAATAAGCCAAGAGGACGAGAATTATTTTCACGTGGTCCCACCTCAGATTTACTTTTACTTCACAGCAAAAGACTCTGTTAGTCAAAAAGACTACAAGTTATAACGGGCTCAACCGATTTTTCTTAACTATGTAGAAAAATGGAACCACTACTTCTACAAAAAGACAGCTGGGAAAAACTACTTACAGGTTTGTTCAGTGAAGACCTATTATTTCCTCTCACCAACCGGAAACTCTCTAAAATAGATTTATTCACTTACTATTCTGATCATCGTAATTTCATTTTATTCTCATTTATTTTTAAACACTTTATCATGAAAACTAAAAAAGGTCAACTGTTTTTTTAGCTAAAAAGTTTCTAAAACTTTTTACTTGGGGTATTTAATTTGAAAAGATAGCAGAACAGGAAATGTTTTTTCCGAAGCTAACTATTATAATAGACATATCGATTGGAGGAATGTCCCATGACAAAACGAATCATTTATCAAACTACCTCTTATATTGAAGAGCATCTAAAAACAGAACTTTCCCATGAAGAATTAGCTAACCAAGCAGGCTACTCTCTTTACTATTTTTATCGCCTTTTTTCTTTTATAACTAACAAGTCGCTTTCTTCTTACATCCTAGAAAGAAAATTAAAATATATCCTTTCCGAGATATCTATAGGAAAAAGTGCTGTAGATGCTGCACTTGAATATGGTTTTAATACGTATGCCGGTTTTTACAAAGCCTTTGTTAGAGAATACGGTTGCTCTCCTAAAAAATACCTCTCTATCTATGGCTTACAATCAAAAATAGCGAAACAAAAGGAGGAAATGTTTATGAAACTAAGTCACAAAGAAATTAGAAGCTTACTACAACATTGGCCGTTAGATTCATCTGTAAAAATAAGTGATGTATCAATTATGAATGGCGAAAAAATTTCAGAAAAACGCTGGAAAATTGGCAAGGACTATTATTTAACTGTATCACCTAATCGAGCAAAAGAATTGAAATCAATTGCAGTTGCCAAAGCTTTGCTAAATCAAGGTTTTCAGGCTCCTGTTCCTATTTTAACTAAAGAGAGACAAGAGTTTTTTGAAAATGATTATCTTATTGTATTGAAACAACGGGTACTAGGCACCACGTTATCTATAGCTGATTTCTACAAAAATCAACAATCTGCCACTACTGTTGGTTATGCTCTAGCTAAACTTCATCAAGCCTTTTTAGAACTAGAAGATCAAATTTTATGTGATCCATCTAATCTATTTTCTCTAGTTAGTCAATGGGCTTTACCTAATGTAAAAAAACAGGTAATTCAATGGTCATTAAATATTCCAGAAACTTTCTTTGACGATTATCTCAGCGTATTTAAAGTTTTAGAAAAGGCATTACCTAAACAAATGATTCATCGAGATCCTAATCCAGAAAATATTTTGTTTTTTGATGATTCAGTAAACGGTTTTATTGATTTTGATTTAGTAGAAAAAAATATTCGTCTTTTTGATCCTTGTTATTGCGCTACTGCTATTTTAAGTGGAACAAAAAAAGAAAAGTATGATGAATGGTTCCAAATTTTAGAAAACATTTTGCTTGGTTATGATAAAGAAAACAGGCTTTCCCCTGAGGAAAAACAAGCCATCTTTTATGTCATCTGTTCAATTCAAATGATTTGTGTCGCATACTTTGCTGAGAATGACGAACCTAATTTTAAATACCTAGCACAAACAAATCGGCAGATGCTTGAATTTATTGTTCAAAATAAAGAAAGAATATCAAAAATAGTTGTTTAGAAAAAGAAAAGGGGTTAAAAAAATTTACTTGTAGATATCCAAATAAGAACCTTATGTTTACAATTCAATTTTAAGTAAAAGCTAGCTATCTCTGAAGATTACTGTCCAACTAATTTTTCATTCTTCAATCCCAACATCAAAAAGGCTATTCGCTATTTTTTGATGTTCTTTTAATTGATTAACTTATTTTTTCTATGCTAGTAAAAAAAACAGACCTTTTCTCTCTTAATTAATTACAACCTCCTTATCAAATTTTTTAGATTATCTGATAACAAAACCAACATTTTCAAAATATTTGACTGTTTTTCTATACATATGCTTTTTTTGAGAAACAGACAAAAATAATGATTAGTTTAGTTTTATCCTTTAGAAAAAGGCTGCTGTTGCTCATCGCTATGCTGACACCAATAGGAAAAAAGGAAATCTTGTTTTGACAGTTACTTGACTAAAAAAGACTTCCAATTATTAGCTTTTATACCGATCCCATAAAGTTAGACTTGAAAATCTACCCTTTTGAGATCAATAAATAGTAACTAATTTGGAAGTCTTTTTCTCTTACTCTGGTTTAAAAGCCATCGTTGCTTGAACCGCTTGTTGCCAACCATCATATTTTTTTTGTCTTGTTTCTTCATTCATCAAAGGCTCAAAGCATTTCCCTTTTTGAATAAATTGTTGTAGCTCTTCGATATCTTTCCAATAGCCCACCGCTAAACCAGCTAAGTAGGCAACACCAAGAGCCGTTGTTTCTGAAAAAGAAGCAGCTTCTAACGGACGATTAATAATATCTGCTTGAAATTGCATTAATAAATCATTTTTTGATGCGCCACCATCCGCTCGTAAAAGCTTAATTGGAATATTCGATTCTTGTTCCATCGTTTTGACAACATCTGCTGTTTGATAACCTATTGATTCTAATGTCGCCCGAGTCAAGTGATCCTTTGTAGTTCCTCTAGTAATCCCAAAAATGGCTCCCTTTGCTTCTTGATCCCAATATGGTGCACCTAATCCTGTAAAAGCAGGCACAACATAAACCCCATCTGAGTCGGGTACATGACTCGCCGAAATTTCTGATTCAGCCGCACTTTCCACTAAATGTAATCCATCTCTTAACCATTGAATCGCCGAACCAGCAATAAAGATACTCCCTTCTAACGCATAAGTGATTTTACCATCAATTCCATAGCCTATAGTCGTCAACAAGCCTTTCGTCGATAGAATCGCTTGTTCCCCCGTATTCATCACAATAAAGGCTCCTGTGCCATACGTATTTTTAACCATCCCTTTTTCAAACGCAGCCTGACCAAAAAGAGCCGCCTGTTGATCTCCTGCCATTCCTGCAATAGGAACATTTTCTCCATGAAAAAGGTAATCTTCTGTCACGCCATAAATTTCTGAGTTTGAACAAACGTCTGGTAACATTTTTCTAGGAATTGATAAGATATCAAGAATTTCTTGATCCCAATCTAAATGGTGAATATTAAAAAGCATCGTGCGACTTGCATTTGTATAGTCTGTTTTGTGTGCTTTGCCATCGGTTAATTTCCACAAAAGCCAAGTGTCAACAGTACCAAACAATAATTCTCCAGCCTCAGCCTTCTCTCTTGCTCCTTCGACATTTTCTAAAAGCCACTTTAGTTTGGTTGCCGAAAAATAAGAATCGATAATCAATCCTGTTTTTTCTTGGATAAATGCTTGATAGCCACTATCCTTTAATTCATCCGCAATTTCGTTCGTTTGTTTAGACTGCCAGACAACAGCATGATAAATTGGTTCTCCTGTAATTTTGTCCCAAACAATCGTTGTTTCACGTTGATTCGTAATTCCAATTGCTTTGATTTGAAAAGGTTGTAAGCCAGACTGAATAAATACATCCGCAATCACAGACTGAACGGAATGCCAGATTTCATTTGCATCATGCTCCACCCAACCTGGATTAGGAAAATACTGTGTTAACTCTTTTTGTGCCTTCGCAACTTCTGTTCCTTGCCGATCAAAAATAATAGCCCTAGAACTCGTCGTTCCCTGGTCAATTGATAGTATATATTTTTCTTTTTTATCCATTTATTTCCCTCACCTTATTTTTTTAGTAAGATATATCTTACATCCACCTTTTTCAAGCTTTTTACACTGATAAAAAACTAGAAAATTTACTCTTCAAAACATTATATCAATTTCTGGATAACTAGTAAAAAGCATTTTCAAAATAAGGTCATTCTGATTACTAACTATCAAAAAACGTCTTCTAATGATATTCTAATCATTTTTCTTAAAATATAAATAATTTTGACTATTTAAACTGAACAAAAAAGGAAAACGCTACCAAAACTGTACATTACTCTCATTTTTACATAAAATGAAAATTACAGAAAAAAACTTTTAGATTAACATCTTATTAAATGGTCAAAAAAAGAATTTTCTGATAAACTAATTCTGATAGTTTCTTTGAAAGGATGAATAATATGACACCAAATCGCGAAGACTATTTAAAACTAATTTTTGAATTAGGCGGCGATGTAAAAAAAATCAACAACAAACAAATTGTTGCTGGTTTGAATGTATCTGCTGCTTCTGTAAGTGAAATGATCTCCAAGTTAGTAAAAGAAGATTTGGTAGAACACTCACCCTATCAAGGAGTCCAACTAACGGAACGAGGATTAAGAAAAGCAAGTACACTGATTCGTAAACATCGATTGTGGGAAGTCTTCCTTGTGGAACATTTGAATTATTCTTGGAATGAAGTACACGATGATGCAGAAGTCCTTGAACACGTAACCTCTAAAACATTAGAGAATCGTTTAGCTAACTATTTAAATTCGCCTCAGTTTTGTCCCCATGGAGGTGTAATTCCAGAAGATAACCAACCCGTTCATGAAAAATCTCGACAAACACTTATTGATTATCCAATAAATACTAAAATTCGAATAGCTCGTGTCTTAGATGAAAAAGATTTATTGGATTATTTAATGTCAATAGATTTAAAAATACATGAAGAATATATCATTACTGAAATAGCTGCTTATGAAGGACCAGTTACAATCAAAAATAATGAAAAAGAATTAGCGATCAGTTACAAAGCAGCAAGCACTATCTTTGTAGATCAGTCACTAGAAAGCGAGGACTAATATGGACGAAAAAATTGCTTTATTTACTATATTTGGTGGTACAGGAGATCTGGCTAAGAGAAAACTTTATCCTTCTTTATTCCGACTCTACCAAAAAGGTCTTTTAAAAGAACATTTTGCTGTTATTGGAACTGCTCGTAGAGAGTGGACAGATGATTACTATCGTGAAATTGTTCAAGATACTATAAAGGATTTAAATGGGACTCAAGAAGAAATCACTGCTTTCGCAAGTCACTTCTATTATCAAGCTCATAATGTAAACGACTCTGAAAACTATGATACTTTGAAAGCATTATCTGATGAATTAAATAATCGTTATCAGTTAGAAGGGAATCATATTTATTACTTGGCAATGGCACCACAATTTTTTGGCACAATCGTTCGACATTTGAAATCCCAAAATATTCTGACAGAAGAAGGTTTCGATCGCCTAATTATTGAAAAACCATTTGGAGCTGACTACAACTCAGCTAATGAGCTAAACGAAGAAATTCGAGCAGTTTTCCCAGAAAAAGATATTTTTAGAATTGACCACTACCTAGGAAAAGAAATGATTCAAAATATTTCTGCTATTCGGTTCGCCAATAATATTTTTGAATCTCAATGGAATAACCGCTACATTGATAATGTTCAAATTACTTTTTCTGAATGTCTAGGTGTAGAAGATCGTGGTGGTTACTATGACCATAGCGGTGCCTTAAAAGACATGGTGCAAAACCATATTTTACAAGTAGTCGCTCTTTTAGCTATGGAACCACCTGTTGCTTTTTCAGAAGCAGAAATTCGTTCCGAAAAAGTAAAAGCGTTAAAAGCCATTCGCCTTTATTCAGAAGAAGAAGCTTTACAAAATTTTGTTCGTGGACAATACGGTGCTGGTAAAATTGAAGACAATCAATATATTGATTATAGAGCAGAGCCTCATGTTCATGAAAACTCACAAATCGAAACATTTGTAGCTGGAAAATTCTTAATTGATAACTTTAGATGGTCTGGTGTTCCCTTCTACATTCGAACAGGAAAACGAATGACTGAAAAAGGAACTCGTATCAACATCGTGTTCAAGCAAGTTCCTGTCAATGTTTTCAGACGTGACTGTGACGAAAATATAGAAAAAACAGACTTACCACCCAATGTACTGACTATTTATATTCAACCTACTGAAGGTTTTTCACTCACTTTAAACGGAAAAGAAATCGGCCAAGGTTTCACTACCAGTCCAGCTAAGCTTGATTTTCGTCATAGTGCGGAAACAACTGCTAATAGCCCGGAAGCCTATGAAAAGCTGTTATTAGACGGCTTAAATGGTGACGGAACAAACTTTTCTCATTGGGACGAAGTTGCTCAGTCTTGGCGAATTATTGATATCATCCGCCAAGCTTGGGATAAAACACCTGTTGCTTTCCCAAATTATGCTGCAGGTACTATGGGACCAGAAGCAGCTTTTGATCTCTTGGCTCAAGATGGTTTTCACTGGGAATGGCAACCAGATACATGGTACCGTGAACGTGGAAAATTAGATTAATCTAGGGAAAACATAGAGGATGGAACAAAACTAAAATTCAGTTTTGTTCCATCCTCTAACCCCAAATAAACGGTGGTCAAAAGTCTGGGTCTTCTGAAATTTTCCGAAAATCACTCAATCCATAAAAGCGTATGGTGCGCTTTTCGGACCAATTTCTGACCCCGAAACGACTTCTGTCTCAACCTCTTTGCTTCCATCTTTAGATAAAAAATGACCAGAGAATATTCTTCTCCAGTCATTTTTTTACTTATTATGCTTCAAAGCCTTCCAAAACTGCTTCAGGGAAGTTTTCTTCTACAATTGTTGCACAACGACCACATAATTGTGGCAATTTTTCATCAGAACCAACATCTGTCCGAACCGCACGACAACGATCACAGGTTTCTCCCACTGCTTTTTCAACTAAAATGGACATATCATCAAATTTGATACTATTTTCTGAAATTGTTGCATCTTCATTAGCAACTTCAAAGTCAGAAACAATCAATAATTGTGCAATATCAGCATCCACTGCCGTTAATAATTGACGAACTTGCTCACTTGGATAAATAGTTATTTTCGCTTCTAACGATTTACCAATAAGCTTCGTATTCCGAGCTTCTTCCAAAGCTTTCAGTACATTGTCTCTAAACTCTAAGAAAGCTGTCCAGATGTCTAATAATTCCTCTTGATTAGCAAATTTTTGATAGCTAGGAAATTCTGCAAGTTGAACATATTCTTCCTCTTCTTTTAAATAACTCCAGATTTCTTCAGAAGTATGAGGAATAATTGGTGTCAATAATTTCGTTAAAGCTACGGCAATCTCGTAGAAGACGGTTTGCATACAACGACGTTGATAATCATTTTCCGCTTCTATATAAACCACATCTTTAGCAAAATCTAAATAGAAAGCAGATAAATCTACAGTTAAGAAATTCATTACCGAACGATAAATTTGCATAAAGTTGTATTTTTCATAACCTTTTTCACGAATTTCTTCGATTACTTGATTTAGTCGAACGACCATGTATTTATCTACTGAGCGCAATTCACTATAGGCAACCGTATGCTCTTTCGGCTTAAAATCACTTGTATTTGCCAGTAAGAAACGCATTGTATTTCTGATTTTACGGTATACTTCCGATACTTGAGATAAAATATCCATCGAAACACGTACATCGGCTTCATAATCAACACTACTTACCCATAGTCGCAAAATATCTGCTCCCATTTGCTTGATTACTTTATCTGGTACGATTGTATTCCCAAGTGATTTACTCATTTTACGTCCTTCACCATCTAAAGCAAAGCCTTGTGAAAGAACCGCTTTATAAGGAGCGACGCCATTAATCGCAACACTTGTTGTAATACTTGAATTAAACCAGCCTCTGTATTGATCTGAGCCTTCTAAATACATATCAGCAGGGAAACTCAACTCTGGACGTTGACGCAACACAGCCTCATGTGAAGAGCCAGAATCAAACCATACATCCATGATATCCGTTTCTTTTGTGAATAATCCATTTGGTGAATCTGGATGAGTGAATCCTTCTGGTAACAACTCTTTTGCTTCACGTTTAAACCAAACGTTAGAACCATGTTCAGCAAATAAGTTTGCTACATGTTCAATCGTTTCTGGTGTGATAATTGCTTCACCGTTTTCAGCATAAAATATTGGTAGTGGCACACCCCAAGCACGTTGACGAGAAATAACCCAATCACCACGATCACGAATCATGTTATAAAGACGTGTTTTGCCCCATGGAATAATCCAATCTACTTTTTCTACTTCATCTAAGATATTTTGACGGAATTTATCAATTGAAGCAAACCATTGCGGTGTTGCTCTAAAAATAACCGGTTTCTTCGTGCGCCAATCATGCGGATAACTATGAGTAAAGAAATCTAGTTTCAATAACGCATCTTTTTCATCCAACAAAGCGGTAATCATTGGATTCGCTTTATCATAAAAGACCCCTTCAAAGCCAGGAGCTTCTTCGGTAAAAATCCCTCTATTATCTAGGGGTGAAAGGACATCTAAATTATATTTTCTCCCAACAATATAGTCATCTTCCCCGTGTCCAGGAGCCGTATGAACGAGTCCTGTTCCTGCTTCAAGAGTCACATGATCCCCTAGCATCACAAGAGAGGTACGATCGTAGAACGGGTGCTGCGCAGTCATATATTCCATATCTTTTCCAGCAATTGTTTCAAGAATATTGACTTCATCCCAACCAATTGCCTCTTTAACAGTAGTTAGCAAGTCTTTGGCAACGACGTATTTTTTACCATAAGCTTCAACAACAACATATTGATACTCTGGATTTACCGAAATACCTAAATTAGCTGGCAAAGTCCAAGGAGTCGTTGTCCAAATGACTAGTGAAGTATCTGTATCCAAAAGTCCTTTTCCATCAACTATTTTGAACGCTACATAAATAGATGCAGATTTTACATCTTTATATTCGATTTCTGCTTCTGCTAAAGAAGACTCACTTGAAGGGGACCAATAAATTGGTTTTAACCCTTTATAAATGTAGCCTTTCTCGGCCATTTTACCAAAGACACGAATCTCAGCCGCTTCATAAGAAGGATCTAATGTCACATATGGATGTTCCCAATCCCCAGAGACACCCAGCCGTTTAAAGTCATTGCGCTGTGTATCAACCTGCGAACGAGCATATTCTTCACATTTCTCACGGTATTCCGCTAGTGTCATTTCTTTACGCTTAATCCCTTTATTTGTCAATACTTGCTCGATTGGTAAACCATGTGTATCCCAGCCAGGTACATAAGGCGCTCTAAAGCCTGACATAGATTTTGAACGAACAATGATATCCTTACTGATTTTGTTTAGAGAATGCCCTAAATGAATATTTCCATTTGCATAAGGTGGTCCATCATGCAGAATAAAAGCTGGTTTTCCTTCATTCAATTCTTGACGTTTTTCATAAATTTTCTTTTCATCCCACTCTTTTTGCCACTCTACTTCACGATTTGGTAAATTACCACGCATTGGAAAAGCTGTTTTTCCAAGTTGTAATGTTTCCTTCATTTTCATTTTATTAGCTCCTAACTTTCTTTATTTAAACTGCAAGAGATTTTTTTACTGATTTAACTAAACAAAAATCCTGTTCTACTTTAGCCATCTATTGATTTCTACGTTAGTAAATCATTTTATAATACAAAAAAGCACTCTCATCCCAAGGGACGAAAGTACTCGCGTTACCACCCAAATTTAGAATTACTTATTAGCTAAAAGTAATTCCCTCTATAATCGCTAACGAGATCAGTCGCCAAGTTCTACTTTTTTCAAACTCAGATTAAATAGAGGATCTTATCAATACCAGGGTCTATCAGTCTTTCACTCTCACTGACTCGCTATAAGAAATAACTATTGATTTTTCTGTTCTATTTCTAAATTATTTATTCTTCAATTGTTTCTGAATCAGAATATTCTACTCTTGATAGACCATCCATTGAGTAATCTTCCACTACTCCATCATTAACAACCTCAGTTGGTTGTGTAGTTGTATCCATCTCATCCAATTCTTTAGACAGAACTTCTTTGATAACTGTATGACTATCGCTAACATAACTAGAAAAAGGTTTTAACATGTCATTCCACTCTTCAGTCTTTACTTGCTCTAGCTGTGATTCTAACATTAAAATTAAACGTTGGTGAAAAACACGTGATTTCTTTTTCAAATCATCTGTTTCTACAGCTAATTGTCTTGCTCTTTCAGTTGCCTCAGTAAGAATATTCATCGCCTTTTCTTCTGCAGCACTTACTAAATTGCTTGATCTTTTTTCAGCAGCAGAAATCATTTCATTCGCTGTGTTTTCAGCAGATGTAACAATCACTTCTGATTCTCGGTTTGCACTTGTTTTAACTTTATCAGCAGTATCTTGCGCTACAATAATTGATTGATTCAATGCATCTTTTAATTCATTAAAATATTGTAACTTTTCTTCTGCATGTTTTAATGACTTTTCTAATTCTCTTACTTTTTGAAGAGAGTCTTCATAATCTTTGGTCACTTGATCTAAGAAATCATCTACATCATCTTGATTATAACCTCTCATTTTAGTAGAAAAGTTTTTATTTTGAATATCTAATGGAGTTAATGCCATATTTCTTCACCTCTTTGGATTATTTTCTTAGAACCCCCAATAACAAACGATACTTATCCTTTTTCGTTTTTCCTTCTATTTCTTGTACTTGAATTCGACCAAATCCTCTTATAGAGATTATATCTAACAAATCTACTAGAAAATCTGGACGATTATTTTCTGTCCAGTTAACTTTAACTTTTCCTGACTCAATCATCTGTTTTGATCGCTGTCTAGATATATTATATACAGTTGAAACTAAATTATCTAGTCTTAATGATGTCGCTGTTGTTCTTTCTTCTGTCCAACCATCTTTGGGTAAAATAATTTCTGTATAGTTACGTTCTTCCAATCGAACCGCAATTTTACCAATTTTCTCGATTTGTCCAGAAACAAAATTGGAAATCTCAGCAGCAATAAACACTTGCCACTTGTCTCCATCAGAAATAATATCTCCAAAGTACTCTCTTTTGATGCCGGTATTCACTAAAGTTCCTAATATTTTCCCATGAGAAAGAGTTGTAAATTTAGCAGGATAAACGACTTCGAATAATACAACTTCAAAGTCTTCTGACGTTGGCTGATAATAATCTGGAAAAATCAAGCAACGCTTTCTTTCTGCATGTTCGTATCCCCCATAGAATTGAAACCCTAATTCACTGTTTTGGCGAATCAATGTTTCTAAAATATAGGCTTGTCTTGGGTCTAAAAATTCAGTTAAAAATGGTGCATACTGACTTTCTACTTGTTCTAACCAATCACCAATGGAGTCAATAAAAGGATGTTCATCTTTTCGAAAATGTTGATACACATTCACGTTCATCGATAACCCATCCTTTCTTTATCTTAGCCAAAAAGTATTGATCTGATAATTATTTCTAATCCACCTGCAGCTAAGTTTAGTACTATAATAGCAAACATAATATTGAAACTAACCATACCAAAATTTAAATTGAATCGGTCAAATAAACTCAAATATGGTTCACATATTCTTGATAATAAACGTCCCAGTTTAGATTCATAGGCGCCTGGGAACCAAGATAATAAAGCATAAATAATCAAAAGACCTGAATATATGTTAACCGCTCGAAATAACAAGCTTAAAATCCTCAACAATAAAATAATAGTGATTCCCTCCCATCTAATCTATTAGAAATCAAAAAGTTGTTTACTGGCTAAAGTTTTAGCTGTAGCACTGTCGATTTCCATACTAGACGGTGTACAAAGAAAAATTTCATCTCCAACGCGTTGAATATCACCATCTAAGGCATAGACTGTACCTGTCAAAAAATCAACAATTCTTCTAGCTTGTTCTTCTTCAACTAAATGAAAATTCACCAATACAGCTTCACTTGCAATAATATGTTTTGCAATAGTCATCGCTTCTGAATATACTCTTGGTTCAACAATTGTAATTTTGTTTGATTTTGCTGACTCTTTTGTACGTTTAGAGTTTGAATAGTTAGAACTACGCATAGAGACAACCTTTTTCTCATCAAATGCTGATTCTTTTTGGCTTTCTTTCTTATCTTGATGCGCTTCTGTTGAGCGATAACGAGCTGATGGTCTTTCTGCCATTGGTTCTCTAGGCGCTTGAGCCTGTCTTGAGGCTGGTCCTTGAACTGGCTGAATCATAGATCTTGGTTGTTCATTTACGACCTTTTGCTCTTCATGTTCATCATAATAGTCATCGTATTCTTCTTCTCCTGATAAGCCAAAAAAGCTTGACAACGCATTTTTACTAAAAATTGACATAGATTCCCCTCCTTTACGCACCTCTGAATATTGCTGTTCCGATTCGTACAAATGTTGCACCTTCTTCAATTGCAATAGGAAAATCATTACTCATTCCCATGCTAAGTTCAGTACATGGTGCATGTGGCAGCCTTTGTTCGCTCACGTTTAGCTGTAATTTTTTCAATTGACTAAAAATCATATGTACTTCTGAGTCTGACGCATTTAAGGGCGCCATGCACATTAAGCCAATCACTTTAATCTTATTAAAAACAGCTATATCCTGTATAAAAGAAAGTACTTCATCTGGTTTAAAACCATGTTTACTTTCTTCACCAGAAACGTTTACTTCAACAAAACAAGGTAAGATTTTTTGAGATCTTTTCTGAATTTCTTCAGCCAACTTTAAACTATCTAAAGCATGGAAATAGTCTACCTCATTTATTATCAATTTTACCTTTCTACGCTGCAAATTACCAATCAAATGCCACTTAACATTAGAAAATTCTTTTAATACTGCTTTTTTTTCTAATAGTTTATCTACTCGGTTTTCAGCTAAATCTTCCACTCCAAGCTTTATAAGCTCTTCTGCTTGGTAGCTTTCCACAGATTTTGTAACTGCAATCATTGTTACATCTTCAATTGGGCGTTGAACATGGTCACATGCTAACTGGATTTCTTCACAGATTTGTTTTAAATTATCAGCTAGCATATGGCTTGTTCAACTCCTTATCTTTTTCTACGGAAAAATGGTGGTGTATTTAATTCATCGTCATTTTGAGATGGTTCTTCACGATGAAATGTTTCAAAGTCTTTTTTCTCAACATTTTCAAATGTCGTATCTTCAACTTTAGGCCTAATATTCTGTTCGCGGCGAATATCCCAATCACCAAAAGCACTATTGTCTTCTGGTTGCTGTTGAGGCACTTTCGCCTGATCCATGTCTAAAACTGGTGTTTGTTGAACAGGTTGTATCTGACTTTGTCTATTTGAAGAACGGTGAGGTTTTTTGTCTTTTTTTGAAGGATCAATTCCTGTAGCAATAACTGTTACACGAATTTCATCTCCTAATTCTTCATTGATTGATGTTCCTAAAATAATGTTTACATCACCAGTCGCAGCATTCGTTACAATGTCAGAAGCATCTTGTGCTTCAAATAATGTCATATCTAAACCACCAGTAATGTTTAGCAATACTTGTTCCGCTCCATCAATTGATGTTTCTAATAATGGCGATGAGATTGCTTTTTTAGTTGCTTCGATCACACGATCTTCACCACTGGCAACACCAATTCCCATTAAAGCAGTTCCTTGGTTTTCCATTACAGTTTTCACATCAGCGAAGTCTAGGTTAACGTAACCAGGAGCCGTAATTAAATCTGAAATCCCTTGGACTCCTTGACGTAGCACATTGTCAGCCTCTCTAAATGCTTCCAGCATCGGTGTCTTCTTATCAACTACTTCTAATAAACGGTTATTTGAAATAATTAGTAAAGTATCGACATTTTCTTTTAGTAAAGCAATACCTTCTGCAGCAAATCTGCCACGTTTTGGTCCTTCAAAGCTAAAAGGTCTTGTTACAACACCAACAGTCAATGCACCAAGTTCTCTTGCTATTTTAGCAACAACAGGTGCTGCACCTGTTCCTGTTCCTCCACCCATTCCAGCAGTAATAAAAATCATATCTGCGCCTTGTAAAGAGTCTGCAATTACTTGCTCGCTTTCTTCAGCAGCCTTTTGTCCTACTTCCGGTTGAGAGCCAGCTCCTAATCCTCTTGTATATTTTGGTCCAAGTTGGATAACTGTCTCTGCTTTTGAATTTTTTAATGCCTGAACATCAGTGTTTGCTGCAATAAATTCAACGCCCTTAACGTTTTCTTCGATCATACGATTTACTGCATTGCCACCACCACCGCCGACACCGATTACTTTAATGACTGCGCCGTTGTTAATATTATTATCTAAAGAAAATTCCATAGTATCGCTTCCTCCTGTTTTATTTAATTAGTCAAAAATGTTTGAGAAGAAATCTTTGATCTTGCCTGTTACTTTTTCGCCAGATTCATTTTCTTTCAAATCATCATACTCTTCTTGCGAATGTTCAGTGTAGGTTTCATACTGAACTTCTTGTTGAATAGCTGCCGCTTGAGGTGCCTTTGCTTTGCTTCCTGGAATAGCTCCTTTAGCAATATGATAAATATCGTTCAATTGTGCTGAATATTCAACAATACTGATAACATTTGTAAAGACTGGGTTACGTAAGCCCATATGGTTAGGTACATACAATTTGACATTTACATCAAAAATATCTTGAGCTAAGTCAACAACACCAGGAAGACTAGCACCTCCACCTGTTAAAATAACTCCTCCAGGCAATTCAAGTGCATCAATTTCGTCTAAAACTTCTTTAGACTTTTTAAATATTTGTTCAACTCTCGCTTCAATCACTTCTGAAAGGTAGCGCTCATCTACTTTAATTGGTTCTGATTTCCCAATCACGTCCACAGGAAATTCTTCACTGACAGAGGTTCTTTCGGGGAATGCATCTCCATAGTTAATTTTTAAAGCTTCAGCATTGTTAAAAGATGTATTCAATACGATTGAAATATCTTTTGTAACAAATTCTCCACCTTCTTGATTTACATGCGTGAATTTTAATTGCTTATCATGCATAACTGAAGTTGTTGTTTGGCCACCGCCCATATCAATGACAATTGTTCCAAAATCTTTTTCGCCATCTGATAGAACTGTTTCAGTCAATGCTAATGGAGAAATCACTAACTCATTAACAGTTAAACCAGCTTTTTCAACACACTTTTTAGTATTATGAATTATTGTTTTAGGCCCGGTAAATACGACACCAAACATTTCTAAACGAACGCCAATCATACCTCTTGGATCTTTAATTCCTTCAAATCCATCGACAGTAAATTCTTGTGGAAGAATTGCGACAATTTGACGTTCAGGAGGTGTTGAACGAACCAACGCTGCAGACGCAACATTTTGTACGTCTTCATCAGTGATTTCTTTTGATTCACTGTTAACAGCAATCATTCCTTGACAATTTTCAACTTCTAATAAATTTGCTGGCAACCCTACATTCACACTTCTAATTTGAATTCCCGCTTTTTCTTCTGCTTGTCTTACTGCTCTTTGAATTGAGCTTACTGTTTTATCAATATCTACAATGATGCCTCTATTTAGTCCATCAGATTTAGCATTTCCTACGCCAATAATATTCATTTGACCTTCAATAAATTCAGCGACGACAACTTTAACTGATGTTGTTCCAATATCAAGACCTACATACATTCCTGTCTTTGCCATGAATGGGGTTCCTCCTCCTATTAATTCCAATATTTAAATGAACAATTTATGCTTGTTTAAATATATATTTTTTTTGAATACTCACTTCTTCCAATTTTACCATAAAATTTAGGTTTTTAGAAACAAGATTCGATTATTTTTCTATCTATTTTAGTAATTTTCATCTGAAGACTGAGAATTCTCATTGGTTGATTCAATTGTACTCTCATTTCCATAAGGATAAGAGAAGATACCAACTTCCATATCAATGATTCCTGCTTCGTCCATTTGTTTAGCAACTTGTGGATAGTAAGCCATTTTCTCACTTAATTGAGGAATATTAACAAGTACACGGTTCCCGTCATTCATATATAAACTGACAAGATCTTTATTGGTCACAGAGGGTGCATATTTGATTTCCGATATACCATGTTTAATTTCAGTAGAAAGATCTGCATAAGAAATCATTAATTCTTTTATTAAAGATTCATCTTGAAAGTTTTCAAAAATAGGTTTGCCACTTTCAGCTACATGTAGTGTCTCATTTAAAATTTTCCCATTTTCTAAAATAGGATGGTATTCTTCTCCTTCAGATTCCAGAGCAACAACTTTGTACTCGTTTACCTTAATCTTAAAAGAGTTAATCCCACTTAAAGAAATGCTAGCATTACGAACTCTTGGAAGTGCTCTTCGAATCTTCTTCTCATAAACACCGCGATCCCATAATTGTTCCCATAATCCTTTTCCTTTTTCTAAGCCTGACTGCTTAATAAGTATTTCACTGTCAATATTATTATTTCCAACCACATTTATACTACCTAATTTACTAAGTGGTGAAACAAAGTACAAGGAAATGAGTACTGCTATCAAAAGAACAGACACAATTAATGTCAGTCTGCGATACAAACGTAGATTTCTTTCCTTCTTGATATTAGGTAGCCTATCTGCAAAAGATTCGTAAGAAGGTTTCTTTTTGTCTGCTTCTTGGTCAATCTCAATAGACTGGCCTGCATCTTCTTCCTCAAGTGCTTCACCTTGATTGTTATCTTCTTCTTGTTCCGTTTCTTCTGTCGGTTTTCTTCGTAAAAGAGAGGGGTGCCAAACAGGATCGTCTCCTTGCTTTTTCATATACTCAAGGTTTTCTTTTTGCCAAGGAGTCAAATTCTCTTGATCAATTTCTATTTCATCAGATTTTTTTTCTTCTGGCTCGTTTATATCCTTACTAATCTTTGCCACCTCCTATCTTTCAATAAGCTGTTGAACTAGCTCATATAGCCTGTCACATGCATCTGGGATTCCTTCTTTTTTAGATGCCTCAGCCATATTTTGACATGTCTTATCATCTAATATAATACTGTCGATTACTTGAACTAATTTAGCCCCAGTTAGTTCACTATCAGGTATCATTTTGACAGCACCAGCATTTACTAGACTTTGTGCATTTTTAGTTTGATGATCGTTCGTTACATACGGACTTGGAATAAGCACGGCTGGTAAACCTAATGCAGTAAATTCTGCTATGGAAGTTGCTCCTGCACGTCCAACAATTAAATCTGCATTTACCATCACTTCGGCCATTTTATCAATATACGCCTGAATACTTATATTTGTCAATTTGTTTTGAGAAAGTTTTACTTTTTCTTGAAGTTCTCCATAATATATTTCTCCCGAAGCATACAGCACTTGATAATTTTTATTTTCAAAGTAGGGTAAGGCTTCAATAAAAGCTTGATTAATTTTTAAAGCTCCTCGGCTTCCTCCAAAAATAACCACGGTCTTTTTAGAAGGTTCTAAACTATAGTCAGCCAATATCTTAGATTTTTTAGTATTTAAAACTTCTTGTGCTCTTGGATTCCCTGTTAATACAACTTTATTGCTTGGAAAATAATCAGCCGCATCTGGAAAACATATCGCAACTTTATCAGCAAATTTACTTAAAAATTTATTGGTTACTCCTGGAACACTGTTTTGTTCATGTATAATAGTAGGAATTTTCAGCTGTTTGGCTGCAAAAACAATTGAACCTGAAACATATCCGCCAGTGCCGATTACTATGTCTGGACGAAAGTCTCTAAGTATTTTCTTAGCTTTTCTGATACTCGCTAAGAAGAGATATATCGTTTTAATGTTTTGTGGGCTCAGAGAACGACGAAACCCTTGTATTTCAATCGTTTTAAATGGAATTTGGTATGTTGGAACAATCTTACTCTCCAATCCTTTTTCCGTTCCCACGTACATAAATTCAGTAGTAGGATCTATCGCTTTTAAATAATTAACAAATGCCACAGCTGGATAGATATGTCCACCTGTTCCGCCGCCTGTAATCAATATTTTCATACTCTTTCTCACTTTTCAATTTCTTTTAAACGATTTACTGCTTGGATAAATGCTTCTCCACGTAATTCAAAATTAGGATATTGATCCCAACTAGCACATGAAGGAGACAATAGAATAGTATCATCTTTTTCGGAATAATCATAGGCTTCTATGACTGCTGTTTCAACATTTTCTGTTAATTTAATGAATGATACTCCTGCAGCTTCTGCAGCTTCTGCTAATTTATACTTTGTTTCTCCAAACACAATGACTGCTTTTATCTTTTTCAAAGAAGGAACTAGCTCTTCAAAGCTATTGCCACGATCTAATCCACCAGCTAATAGAATAAGTTTCTCTGGTTTGAATCCACTTAATGCCATTTCAGTCGCTAAAATATTCGTAGCTTTTGAATCATTGTAAAAATTTCTGTCATTGAACTTACCAATGTATTGGGTTCTATGCGGAACACCAGTGAACGTTTGTAGCGTCTCTTTAATCACTGCCGTTTCAACATCCTTTAATTTAGCTACTGTAATAGCAGCTAATGCATTTTCTATATTGTGGCTTCCCGGAACACCTAGTTCAGTTGTATGCATAACTAGTTCATCTTTAAAGTAGATCTTATCTCCAATAGTATACGCACCCTCAACTTTTTCTTCTGTAGAAAAAGGAACAATCGTTGCTTTTGACGTTTCACTTAATTCTCTTAATTCTTTTTGGTTCCAATTTAGAACTAAACATTCTTTTTCGGTCATATTTTCTTGAATACGCCATTTAGCTTTTACATATTCTTCTCTATTGCCATGATAATCTAGATGGGCTTCATAAATATTTGTTATAACCGCAATTTGTGGTTGAAATGATTGTATTCCCATTAATTGAAAACTGGATAATTCCATCACAATATCATCAGTTGCAATTGCTTCTTCCGCAACTGTACTTGCAGGATAACCTATATTCCCAGCTAACCTTGCAGTGCCTTCTTTTCTATCTGCATTTAGCAACAATCCAATCATAGTAGTCGTTGTTGTCTTACCGTTTGTCCCAGTAATACCAATAATCGGACATTCCGAAATTTGATAGGCCAGTTCAACTTCTGTTAAAACAGGAATTTTTCTGTCAAGAGCTTTTTCTACTAAAGGATTGCTATATGGGATTCCTGGATTTTTAACAACGAAAGCAAAATCTTCATCTAGAAGTTCAATTGGATGTCCTCCTGTAACAACACGAATACCCAAGGTTAATAAATCTTGGGCTTCGGGGTTTTGATCAAATTGTTTAAAATCATTTACAGTCACTAAAGCACCTAGCTCGTGCAATAGTTTCGCAGCACTGACACCACTTTTAGCAAGTCCTAATACTAAAACTTTTTTATTTTCGTAGTCTGTAACTTTTTTCATCATCTTTTCCCCTTTGCTTTTTAGAACAGAATCCATAATGTTAAGCCTGAACAAGATAGAGCGACGAACCAAAATACAATATCAATTTTCCATTCTGACCATCCGCACATCTCAAAATGATGATGAATCGGTGACATCTTGAAAATACGTTTACCAAATAATTTAAATGACATAACTTGTAAAATGACACTGGCTGTCTCGCAAACATAAACTAGTCCAATTAAAAGTAGTGTCCATTCTTGGCGCAAGATAATTGAAATTGCTGCCAGTAAGCCACCTAAAGCTAGGGAGCCTACATCTCCCATAAAAATTTTGGCTGGCTTTCTGTTATATGGAAAGAAGCCTAGTAAGCCTCCTATCACGCTTAAGCAAACAATCACAACATCAAACTGTTGTTGTTTCCAAGCGATGATTGCATATGTCCCAAAAGAGATGGTTCCTAATCCTGCTACTAAGCCATCAATACCATCAGCTAGATTTACTGCATTGGAAAAACCAACTAGCCAAAAAATAATAAATATTCCATAAAAAATCCCTAGAGGAATCGTAATAATTCCAAATAGATCAAGCGTTTCTGGTAATCCATTCATCCTATAAACAACATAGAAAATTATTCCTCCTGCAATTTGACCAATTAGTTTTTGTTTAGAATTCAACCCCATATTGCGTTTCTTAAAAACTTTAATAAAATCATCTAGAAATCCCAATATTCCATACAAAACTAAAATAAACAGAATAATTAGAAGCGATGGAGTTAGTTGCTGTAGCCAAAATCCAACAACAAGTGCTGTAATAAAACTTGCAATCAGGAAAACAGTTCCTCCCATTGTAGGCGTTCCAGTTTTCACATTATGCCAAGTAGGACCCTCTCCTCTTGTTGTTTGTCCTTGCTTTTTCATTCTAAAATAACCAATAAACAAAGGCATCGTTGCTACCGTAATAGCAAAACTAAATGCTATTGGAATAAAAATTTGTGTCCACTCCATCATATCTCTCCTAATTTTCCAACTTTACTCTGCTCCTGCTAACGTAAAGGTAATTGTTTTCCCTGTAATTTTTTCACCTGGTGCTATACTTTGAGCTGTTACGTAACCTTCGCCAGTAAATTCTGTATTAACATTTAAAAATTTGCCTAATTTAAGCAAATCACTTTTAGACCATCCTGTAACATCAGGCATGATTTTTTCCCCATCTGTTAATAAAAGAAGTTTTTGTTTAGCTAATAATACTTCTCCAGCTTTTGTTGATTGTTTTTTGACTACTTGTCCTTGTCCAATTACGATTGGTTCAAGGTTCGCCTCTTGTATAGCCGCTTTTGCAGCTTCAACTTCAAGATTTCTATAATCTGCAACTGTAATGTTTTCAGCTACTGGTTCTACTTGGGCTTGCCCCGTATCCGTATCTTTTATATCCATAGCTAATTTTAGAAGTGGATTTGCCAATACTGCAATCGCATTTCGGTCATACTGCTCTGGTTTTTTCAAAGTCACATAAAGAATATATTCTGGATCTTCAGCTGGAATCATTTCAACGACTGAGTAAGTATAGTCTGTTGCCCCTTCCATATATCCACTAGTTCCTGTGATTTCTGCTGTTCCTGTTTTCGCCGCGATATGATAACCTGGAACTTCATAGACTCCATGAGCAATTCCGTAGTTTTCATCTTCTATTGTATCGACCAAATAAGAACGTAGTGTGCTTGCCACCTCTGGACTAATTGGATTACCAACAACTTCTGGCTGCGTTATTTTTTCTGCTCCAGTATTTTTATCAACTATTTTATTGATAAATTGTGGCTTAACCATCGTACCGTTATTGGCAACTGCAGTGTATGCCTGCATCATTTGAAAATGAGTGACTGAGACAGCTTGTCCAAACGCTGACATGGCACGATCGACTATATTTTCCGTTGGAAGACTTCCGGCAGATTCATTCAATAAACCTGAGTTAGTCGATTCTCCAAACTTGAATTTTTTTAAATAATCATTCCATTTAGCATCGCCCATCCGTTGTTCCAAATGTACCATCCCAACGTTACTTGACCAAGATAAGGCTTGGCGATAAGTTAGTATCCCCTTCGCCCCTTCGTCATGGTCCTTAACCCAGCGGTCAGCAATTTTAATTCTTCCAGAAACAAAGGTTGCATTTGGATCGAACATGCCTTCCTGCATCGCTGCAGCAGCTGTAAAAATCTTCATTGTAGATCCTGGTTCAAACTTATCTTCAACCAGAATATTACGCCATAACGGTTCTTCTGGTGGTTTAACATCTGCTAAGCCAGCTTTGGTTTCTGGATTAAATGATGGTCGTTGCCCCATCGCCAAAATTTCCCCTGTTTTAGCATTCATTAACATAGCACCTAAATTTTCAGGCTTATATTGTTCAACGATGGCATCCATTCCAGACTCCATCTTACTTTGTAAACGATTATCAAGCGTTGTATAAATATCTTGACCATCAACGGCCTTCTGTTCCTCTGCGACTGTTCCTGGCAAAGGATTTCCGTAGCTATCTTTTTCATAATAAATGCGTCCATCTTGGCCAGCTAAGGTTTTGTTATAAACTTCTTCTAAGCCCATTTTTCCAACTAATTTCTGGTCTTCAGTATTTTTATTATCTTTATTTGTTGCTTCTGTATAACCAATAAAGTGGGAAGAAAAGACTCCATTAGGGTAAATTCTAGCAGGATGATCGTCAAACTTAATTCCTTCTATTTTGTTTTCTTTCAGTTCTTTTTCAATATTTTGTTTTGCTTCTAAAGTAATATTCTTTCCCTTTGAACCAAATTCTACTTGATACTTCGTTGAGCCATCCTCATTGATCCCATTGTTCAAAAAAGTTAACCCTTCTGCTTTAGGAAGTCCAATGTATTTTTCCAACACAGTAGCAATTGTTGAAAAATCTTTTTGTTGCGCGTATAGTTTTTTTCCTTTACCATCCACATATGTATCAGATAAGACTGCAAAGACAGAAAAAGATGTTGCATCTTCTGCGATAGGATTGCCATTACGGTCTAAAATCGCTCCACGTTTTGCTTTTACTAAACGATTTCCTTCATATAATTCAGCGGTCTTCTCTTTTAATTTCGTTCCAGCCACTTCTCCTGTCGCAACTATGTATGTTAAACGAAATGCAAATAAAAAGAACAACCCAATACTCGTAGCGAACAAAATAATACCTACTTTTTTACGATTGTTCATCGGATTTAAGTTCTTCTTTTTTATGTTTTTTTTAATTTTATCTTTAATAGTCATTATTTCACATTCCTTAAATTCCCATCAATTTCTGAAAGTCCTTTATTTTTTGCTACTTCTCTAATGCGATCAGCTTTTGAAAGCTCTGTTTTTTCCTGTTCCAATTTTAAAGCTTTCTCTTCTTTTTGTTCTATAGTTGCTTTTGCAGCAGTAATCTCGTTACTCGCTTGAGTAATTGCTGTCCGCACTTGAACTGTAAGAATTGCAATTCCAATAATAGCACTGATAAGTAAAAATCCAAGAACTTTTTCTAAACGAGAAATATTTTTTAAATGTTTTTTTGGCGATTGAGGCAATTCACCTTTTTTTAGAACTTTTTTTTCTTCATTTTGAGGGTCCACGACTGGCGTTGATTCTTCCATTATTTGAGTGTCATAAATGAAATCCTCTACTTTTTTAAGCTCAGCCATGTATTTATCCCCCTTTCTTTATATCATTCTTATTTTTTCAGCAATTCGAAGTTTTGCACTTCTTGAACGATTGTTCTCAGCAAGCTCTAGCTCACTAGGTAAAATCGGTTTTCTTGTAATCACTTTTAATTCTGATTGAAATTCATCAGGAATCATCGGTATCCCTGGTGGTAAATCTTGTATTGTACTAAATTCTTTAAACATTGTTTTTACAATTCGATCTTCCAATGAATGGAAGGTGATCACGGATACTCGCCCTTCTTTATTTAGAAGGTCAATAGCTTGCTCCAAAGATTCTTCGATTGCTCCCAGCTCATCATTTACTGCTATACGAATTGCTTGAAAAATACGTTTAGCTGGATGTCCACCTTTTCGTCTAGCAGGTGCAGGTATTGCCGTTTTTATAATGTCAACTAATTCACTAGTTGTATTTATATGACGCTCGATTCGAACACGTTCAATTTCTCTCGCTACTTGTTTAGAAAATTTTTCTTCGCCATAACGAAAGAATATTTTTACTAATTCATTGTAGCTATATTCATTTACCACTTGATACGCTGTTAAAGACGCTTCTTGATCCATCCGCATGTCTAATGAGGCTTCTTGGTGGTAACTGAATCCACGCTCAGCTTCGTCCAATTGTGGAGAAGAGACACCTAAATCATAAATAATGCCATCAACATGCAAAACATCTAGTTCGCTCAATTTTTCTTTTAAATAACGGAAATTGGATTTGATGAACGTAACCATGCCTAAATCAACATATTTTTTTAATCTGGTTTTAGCGAAATCTAACGCTTTTTGGTCTTGATCAAAAACATATAAATGACCCTTTTCACTTAATTTAGAAAGCAGATACTCACTATGACCTGCACCACCTAATGTACAATCTACATAAATCCCGTTTTCTTTTATATTCAATCCATCAACGGTCTCTTTTAAAAGTACAGTATAATGCTGAAACTCGTTTGTCATAATGCTCCTCATTTCTAAAAGCCAAAATCAATCATTGTTTCGGCAATTTCATCAAAGTTTTCCTCTGCTTCAGCTGAAAACTCATTCCATCGTGATTCATCCCAAATTTCAATACGATTCGAAACACCAATCACAACACAACCTTTTTCTAGTTGGGCGTGTGTTCTTAATGTTGCTGGAATATTAATCCGACCTTGCTTATCAATTTCACATTCAGTGGCCGCAGAATAAAAAAAGCGAACAAAAGTACGAGAATCCTTCTTAGCTAAAGGCATTTCTTTCATTTTAGCTTCAAGTAGTTCCCACTCGGGCATTGGATAACCAAATAAACAGCCATCCATTCCTCTTGTCACAACAAACTTCTCGCCTAATTGTTCACGAAATTTTGCTGGTACAATCAGTCGGCCTTTGGCATCAATATTATGTTGAAATTCACCCATAAACATAGCCAATTATCCCCACTTTTCCACTTGATAGAAATAGTCTACCACATCCCACCACTTTCTACCACAAAAAACATAGAAAACTTACATAATTTTATTGTTATTTAAAAAGTTTGTAATATTCAGGAGATAGACTATCTATTACTAAAGCGGTATCAATGCCGACAGATTAATTATTTTAGAGAAATATTCCCTAAAAATTAGAAATAACTATTTTCTCATCATTTTAGTGGGGAATTGTGGGGGATTTTTTCCAAGCCCTCATATCTCTCACTTAAAATTAATTAAGCGATATAATGAAAAATATTCAACAAAATTAAAACAACATACAAGATCATTGAAATTAGAAACACTAAACGCCAAAACATCTTAAAATAGCGACCATAAATAATTTCCCCATAGTAATACGCTTGAAAAACAGCGACCCCTATTCCCAACAACAATATTGAAATAATCAAATACGGGACGATTGATTGCTCATAAGTATTTTTAGATAATTCGTTCAGTCCCAAAAGTAAAAATGGGATAGCTATGTCGGGCGACTTCACTTTGTAACGTTCTGTTAAAGAAAACGTTGAAATAATGAAGTTACACGCAAATAATACCACTATCGGAAATACATACCAAAACAGCATAATAGCTGAAAAAGAGACCATTTTAACAATTCCTTTCATAACACTTACATATACTATACTTTATTTTCGTTACACTGATGTTTCAGTTCTTTTAAAAATTGATGCCTAAATACGTCAAATTCCATGCGATTTTCTCCACTAATGATATAATGAATAAAAGCAACTACTTGTTAAATGAGGTGGAATTTTTGATTAAATATTTAGAAATTAGAAACAACCAATTTACATCGGTTCCAAGTGACACAAAAGAGACTAAATGGTTGATTGTAGAAAAACCAACCAAAGAAGAAGTAAATCAATTAGTCGATACATATAATTTACCTGCAGATTTTGTAACAGGGATTTTAGACGATGAAGAAAACTCTCGTTTTGAAGGGATTCATCAAAAAAAATTAGAAGAACCTGCCCTAATGTTACTACAGTATCCACGATCTAGCGTGAGCCCTAGTGGATATAATCAAATTAACACCTTTCCTTTCGCTTTAGTTTTAACGACTGATGGCAAAATTATTACGATTACTAATGAGCCTGTTGAATTTCTTGATAATTTTCTGCTAGATACAGCTTCTGAAATTCAGGAACCTATTCAAGAATCTATGCTTTTACATATCGCTTGGAAAATCGCTATCTCTTATAATACTTTTTTAAAAGATTTAATCAAGCAAACAAATCAATTAGAAGGTGAACTCAAGGTTTCTACTGAAAACAAACAGCTCTATCAAATGATGGATATTCAAAAAAGTCTTGTTTATTTCGAGTCTGCTTTAACGGCTAATTTGGAGGTTTTAAATACACTTTATAAAGCGGAGTTATTCCAAAGTCCTGAAATTCACCTTCCCCATTTGCACGATGTTTTAGTGGAAACTAAGCAAGGGCTGACATCTACAGAAATCCAACTAAAACTAGTGGATAAAATTAGTGATACTTTTTCAGCAATTGTATCTAACAACTTAAATAATGTTATGAAAATTTTAACCTCTTTAACGATAGTCTTAACTATTCCAACTATTATGGGAGGAATCTTTGGAATGAACGTAAAACTTCCCTTTGCTAACCGAGAGGACGCCTTTTTTTGGATTTTCATTTTGACAACGTCTCTTTGTATTTTTGTGATACGCAGATTAAAAAAACGAAATCTACTTTAAACTTATTTTTAGGTTGATGAATTTTGCAAAAGGAGGTAAACTATTAGATAGTAAAAAAAGAGGACGTGGAACACTATGGAAAAAAAGAAAAAAAGTACTTTTTCAAAAGTTACAAAAGTTGTTATCTGGATCATGCTAGTTGCCATCGTAGGTTCGGCATTACTGACAGTTCTAAGTGTTTTCAGATAAACCTAGACAAATAAAGAGTGAAGCACCTAACCCAGGATTCTGCTTCACTCTATTAATTTGCCTTTTTAGCTTATAGTTTTATCAAAAATAGCAGCAATACAAATGTCATTTATCCTCATTTCCGATTGCCATATTTAATAATTCCTCAGCATGCTGGATTGTTAATTTAGTAATTTCACTTCCAGCTAGCATCCGTGCAATTTCATTCACTCTTTCTTTCCGATCAAGAATTCTTACAGAGGTTTCGGTTCTATTCCCCACTACTTCCTTTTCAATAAAATATTGATAATCCGCAACAGCTGCAACCTGAGGTAAATGAGTGATACACAATACTTGAGAGTCTTCAGAAATTTGATAAATCTTGTCTGCGATGGCTTGTGCTACACGCCCACTCACACCCGTGTCTACTTCATCAAAAACAATACTGGTAATCCCTTGTGATTTTGAAAAAATTGTTTTTAAAGCTAACATAACTCGAGATAGCTCCCCACCAGAAGCAACTTTAACTAACGGCTTCAATGGTTCACCAGGATTCGTTGTGATGTAAAACTCTACTTGGTCTAAACCAAATTCAGTCATTTGTTCTTCTAAATTTTCAGTAAAATGAACTTCGAACTCAGTCCGTTCCATGTATAGCTCTTTGAGTTCTTTCAAAATATTTTTTTCAAGCTTTTTGGCGACAGCTTTTCTACTATTTCTTAATTTCAATCCTTGCTGAATCAGCTGGGCTTTTTTTTCTTTTAATAAAAACTCTAGCTTCCCTGATTTTCCTTCTAAAAAGTCTGCATCTGCCAGTTCACGGGTTATTTCTTCATAATATTCAAGAATACTTTCGATAGATTCCCCGTATTTACGCTTCATTTGACGAATTATTTCTAGGCGACTTTCCACTTCATTTAAACGATTTTCATCCAATTCCAAACTATCAATGTGTCTTGACAAGTCCCCACTTGCTTCTTGCAAAAGATAATAACTGTTTTGAACAGTTTCAGAGATTGCTTTGTATTCAGCATCTAAAGACTCTATTGATAACAATTCATTCATTGCATAACCGATTTTGTCTAAACTATTATCTGATTCGCCATTTATGGCCTCATAACTTGTTGTCAGTGCATCAGCTATTTTCTGGTAATTACTAAGTTTATTACGTTCTTCTAGTAATATTTTTTCTTCATTCGGCACTAATTTCGCCGAGGAAATCTCATCTTGTTGAAATTGTAACATATCCATTCGCTGAGCAAATTCTTTTTCATTTTTTTGTCGATCCCTAACTTTTTTTTCTAACAAGCGATACTCTTTATACAAAACCTCATATTGCTTTTTTACTCTAGACAATTCTTTTCCGCCAAAATCATCTAACATTCCTAAATGTTTTTCACTCTGCATTAGTTCTTGATGTTCATTTTGTCCATGAATATCTACTAAATACTCTCCGATTTTCCTCAAATTGGCTATATTAACAATTCGCCCATTTACTCGACAAACATTTTTTCCAGAAACTGAAATATCTCTTTGAATAATTAGTGATTCATCATCTAGTTCAATACCGAGTTCTGCTAGAAGTGTGCTTAACTCTTTATTTTTCGGCATTGTAAAAAGTCCCTCAAGTGTACATTTTGAAGCACCTTGTCGAATATAATCACTGGATCCTCTTCCACCTGTCAACAATCCCATCGCATCAATTATAATGGACTTACCTGCACCTGTTTCACCTGTTAATACGGTCATTCCTAAATGGAATTCTAAATGTAAAGAGGATATAATCGCAAAATTTTCTACTGAAAGTTCTTGCAGCATGTTTTATTCACCTCAATCTCTATAGGTATTTATAGAACTCTTTTTCCAACAGCTCTGCATCTTTTTCAGTGCGTGCAATCATTAAAATACTATCATCATCATTAATGGTCGCAAATAAAGCATCTTTATATTTCTTCTCTATTAAGTTTGCTGAAGCAGCAGCATTCCCTGGTATAGTACGCAAAATAACATACTTTTCCATTTGGTCTACGGAAACAAAAGCATCTTTTAATAATTTCTCTAACTTTGCGTTAGTATTTTCTTTAGTTTCTGCTGGAACACTGTACCGATATCCCCCATCAGTAGAAGGTACTTTTATCAACTTCATTTCTTTAATATCACGAGAAATCGTAGCCTGAGTCACAGTTACACCTTTCTCCTCTAAAAAAAGGACAAAATCTTCTTGCTTTTGAATATTTTTATCTGCAAGCAATCGAGTAATTAATCGATGGCGATCTTTTTTTCGCATATTTCTCTTCTCCTTCATAGAATTCATCTTCAATTCATCATAGCGTATTTTTATACATTTTTAAAGCAAAAAATAAGGCTGAGACAAAACGTCTTTGTCAGCCTTTTAAGTATAGAAGCCTTTTTTTATAGAGTAAAGACGACATGCACTTATCTTACATTAAAGTGCATAGTCGTTATCTCTATCTTTTGTTTTAAACATGGATTATTTTTGAGAAATTAATTTTTGATGAGCACTTCCCACCACTTGACTTGTGTCTATCGTTGATTTGATCTTTCCTAATCCATCTGTAGAAACCAAATAAGCTAAAAATTCAATGTTTCCTTCACCACCAGTAATCGGTGAATAATCTAATCCTTTAACATCATAACCTTGAGCAGTAGCAAAAGCTAAAACATCGTCTAAAACCATTTTGTGGATTTCAGGATCACGAATAATTCCTTTCTTTCCAACAAATTCTTTTCCCGCTTCAAATTGTGGCTTGATTAACGCAACCACCTCACCAGAAGATTTCAGGATAGTATGCAGCGTCGGTAAGATTAGTTTCAACGAAATGAAAGAGACATCAATCGTTGCAATATCAGGTATTCCTTCTTTAAAGTCTTCTGGTTTACTATAGCGAAAATTCTCCCGTTCCATCACAACCACTCGCTCATCTTGGCGAATTTTCCAAGCGAGTTGATTGTAACCAACATCTAGTGCATAGCTTAAACGAGCCCCATTTTGCAATGCTACATCTGTAAATCCCCCAGTTGATGCGCCAATATCTAGCATTGTTTTCCCTTCGACGTTTACCGAAAAAACGCTTAAAGCTTTTTCCAACTTTAGTCCACCTCTGGAAACGTAGGCTAACGACTGTCCTTTCACCTGTAATACTGTTTCTAAAGGAATTTTTTCACCTGGCTTGTCAAAACGTTCATTTTTATCATCATAAACTAAACCAGCCATGACAGCTCTTTTCGCTTTTTCTCTTGTTTCAAATAGTCCTTGATTAAACGCAATTACATCCACGCGCTCTTTTTTCATAAGTGCCTTCTTTCTATGATAAGCGCAGCTGCGCTAATATATCATTTAATAAATGCGGTTGAAAATCAGTCGTATTCTCAACAATTTCTTCCAATACTTTATTCCCTAAAGTCAGTTGTTTAGCGAGCGCTTCTTTTGCTCCCTCAACTCCTAAAATGCCTGGATAAGTGCTTTTATTCAGAGCCTCATCTCTTCCCACATTTTTGCCTAGTTCTGCTTGCGAGCTAGTTACATCCAGTAAATCATCACGAATCTGAAAAGCAAGACCTAAATGATAAGCATAATTCCCTAACAAAGTGATTACTTCTGAAGGTTGATTAGCTAAAATCCCTCCTGCTAACAATGCAAACTCAATTAAAGCACCTGTTTTTTGTTCATGAACACTTGCTAATTCCTCTA
The DNA here is from genome assembly GCF_001742285.1 of Enterococcus rivorum. Taxonomy (GTDB): domain Bacteria; phylum Bacillota; class Bacilli; order Lactobacillales; family Enterococcaceae; genus Enterococcus_L; species Enterococcus_L rivorum. The sequence continues at coordinate 115,017 of NZ_MIEK01000034.1, forward strand.
AAGAAAGTTTCTTTTCTTCGCCTTGTAAATCTCCTGCTTGTCCGGAAACCATTCCTTCTGTTCCAGAAGCTTTACTTAGCAACTGCATTAAAAGAATTTTTTCGTTTGAATCGATTCTACTTAGTGCAACTTGTTGAAAAGCAGCTGTCAAAAGACCGTCTCCCGCTAAGATAGCGTGTGCTTCACCATAAACTTTATGATTTGTTGGCTTGCCTCGACGTAAATCATCATCGTCCATTGCAGGTAAATCATCGTGAATCAAAGAATACGTATGGATCATCTCTAAAGCTGAAGCAATCTGGTAACAGCCAATTTCAAGAGCCTTATTAAACGAGACTACTGTCGCCAATACTAACACTGGTCGCAGACGCTTGCCGCCCGCTTGGATTGAGTAGAGCATCGATTCTTTTAACCGTTGATTTGTTGTATGTTTTTTTATAAACTCTTCCATCTCTTTTTCAATAAGAGGAAGTTGTTGCTTGCGAAAGTGAGTTAACTCTTTCATCAAGCCTCCTCGCTTTCTTCAAACGGAACTTCTTCATTGTTTTCGGTCATCATTTTCGTTAAAGTCTTTTCAGCTTTTTCTAATGTGTCTTGGCACTGTTTGCTTAAAGCTACGCCTTCTTGAAAAGCGACTAAAGCTTCTTCTAAAGGAACATCGCCACGTTCTAAACGCTGAACGATTCCTTCTAACTCGTTTAACGATTCCTCAAAGGTTTTCTCCACTTCTTTTGCTTTTGCCATGATTACTATTCCTCTCTATTTAACCATCAATTGCTGATTGTTTTACTTTTGTTATTTCATTTACTGTTGCCTTTACAAATCCGTCTGCATAATGGACTTGAATCAATTCATCCGGTTGCAGTTCTTCCACCGATTTTACAATTTGCTCTTCTTTCGTCGTGTAACTATATCCACGTCCCATAATTTTTAAAGGACTTAATAAATCTAATTGTTGCACAACTGACGTGAATTGTTTCTCTTTATCCTTCATATATCGATTCATATTATCTTTCATACTCTTATCTATAAACAGCCATTGTTGTTGGGCTTCTCTTAACTTCCCGACAGGAGATTGTTGTTGAAATTGAGCGATAATCTGCTGCGCGAGCCTTTGCTTTTGATGAAAAATATTTTCTGTTGACTGAATCAATCGCTGAGTCACCCGATCCAATTTAATCGATTGTCCTTCATATAAGCGGTTTGGCTGATTAAATACATAGGAATCTTTTAATCGTTTAAAGCGCTCATTTTTTTGTTGAAGTAAATTTAAAAAGCTTTGTTCTAAACGACTCTGGCGATCTTTTATCTTTAAAAGCTCTTCATTTAAAACAGGAACAGCTAATTCAGCAGCTGCAGTTGGCGTTGCTGCTCGCACGTCTGCAACCATATCAGCAATCGTTACATCTGTTTCATGACCTACTGAAGAAATAATTGGTGTTTTTGCATGATAGATGACCCTGGCAACACTTTCTTCATTAAACGGCCAAAGATCTTCAATCGATCCGCCACCTCTTCCAATAATCATTGTATCAAAATTACCAAGTTCTTCAACTTTATCAATATTTTTTACAATATCTGCTGCAGCTTTATCTCCTTGAACGAGAGTTGGAAATAAGACAAGTTGGGCAATAGGATATCGTCTTTTTACAGTTGTAATAATGTCTCGAATGACAGCGCCGCTTGGACTAGTGATAACGGCAATTCTTTTTGGATAACGAGGCAAGATTTTTTTAGGTCCTTCAAAAAGACCTTCTTTACCTAACTTCTCTCTTAACTCTGCTAAAGCTTGGTATAATGCACCGACACCGTCTGGTTCCATGTGCTCTACATAAATTTGATAAGATCCCCCATTCTCATAAAGAGAGACTCTTCCTACTAAAAGAACTTTCATTCCTTCTTTTGGTTGGAATTTAAGCTTTTGGAAAGCAGACTTAAACATAATCGCAGAAATTTTTGCCCCCTCATCTTTTAGGCTAAAATATTGGTGGGCATTTGCTCGCAAACGAAAATTAGAAATTTCGCCAGTCAAATAGACTCTTTCCAAGTATGGATCTACATCAAATTTACGTTTTAAGTATCTTGTTAAAGCCGTTACTGTTAAATACTGCTCTGCCATTTTTTCACCTTACTTTTGTTTTTTTGCCGCTTGGACGGTTTGATACATTAACATAGTAATCGTCATCGGACCGACACCTTTAGGAACAGGGGTAATGTAGCTTGCCAGTTCAGACACTTCGTCAAATTTCACATCTCCAATTAATTTCCCGTTTTCATCATGATTCATTCCCACATCAATCACTACTGCACCTGGCTTAACAAATTCTTTTGTAACAAAGTGACCACGACCAATTGCTACAACCAAAATATCCGCTTCTTTTGCTACTGCTTCTAAATTCTTTGTTTTCGAATGAGCAATTGTGACCGTCGCATTTTCCATTAATAATAACTGAGACATAGGTTTCCCGACAATGTTACTTCTTCCAATAACGACAGCATTTTTCCCCTCTAAATCGACATCATACGCTTCAAACATTTTCATTATCCCATAAGGCGTACAAGGAATCATCGTTGGTTCATTAATAAATAAACGCCCTAGGTTCATTGGATGAAAACCATCCACATCTTTTTCAGGATCAATTGCTAAAAGAATTTTCTCTTCATCTATATGTTTCGGTAAAGGTAACTGAACAAGAATACCGTGGAATTGGTCGTCTTTATTGTATTTTCCAATTAGCGTTAACAATTCAGCTTCATTGATTGTTTCAGCTACATGCTCTATTTTTGAATGAATACCTATTTTTCCCGCAGCGATATTTTTATTTTTCACATATGTTTTGCTTGCCGGATTATCTCCTACAAGAATTACAACCAAACCTGGTTTAATTCCTGATTTTGCTAATTCATTCACTTCTACCTTTAATTCAGACTGCATTTTATCTGCCAGTTCGCGACCATTAATCAATTCTCCCATGTGCTACTCCTTATAATCTATAATTATTTACTCATTGCTTTTTCAATGCTTTTATTCTAGCACATATTCTTAGCTCTTAAAACCGTATATAGTTATAAAACAATAAATATCAAAACTTGCTACTTTTATGTAAAAAAAACTGGAGAATACTCTCCAGTTTCATTGAAATACTTATTTAGTATATTCTTCTACTAATGCCACAACTTCTTCCATTGTATCACACTCATTTAAAGCACGATCTGCAAGTTCAGTCATTTTTTTAGTATCTAGATTTTTCATTAAGCTACGTGTTTTAAGAATAGATGTTGCACTCATTGAGAACTCATCTAAGCCCATTCCTACTAATAATGGAACAGCTGTTTGATCTCCAGCCATTTCTCCACACATTCCAGCCCATTTACCTTCAGCGTGAGCTGCATCAATAACGTTTTTAATCAAACGTAGGATTGATGGGTTATAAGGTTGGTAAAGGTAAGAAACACGTTCGTTCATACGGTCAGCGGCCATTGTGTATTGAATCAAATCATTTGTTCCAACACTGAAGAAATCAACTTCTTTAGCAAATTTATCAGCAATAACTGCCGCAGCAGGTATTTCAATCATGATTCCGACTTGAATTGAGTCAGAAACTTTTATACCTTCACTTACTAATTTTTGTTTCTCTTCATCAAAGACTTTTTTCGCTGCTCTAAATTCTTTTAGAGTCGCAACCATTGGGAACATAATACGTAAATTCCCATGAACAGATGCACGTAACAAGGCACGCATTTGCGTACGGAACATGTCATCTCCTTGTTCAGACAAACTAATACGTAAAGCACGGTAACCTAAGAATGGGTTCATTTCATGAGGTAGTTGAAGATATGGCAATTCTTTATCTCCACCTATATCCATCGTACGAACAACTACAGGTTTTCCGTCCATTCCTTCAAGAACTGCTTTATAAGCTACATATTGATCATCTTCTGTTGGAAAATCTGGAGAATCCATATATAAGAACTCTGTCCGATATAATCCAACTGCTTCACCACCATTATTGTGCACACCTTCTAAATCTTTAGGCGTTCCAATATTAGCAGCTAATTCAAAATGCTTGCCATCGGCTGTTTCTGTTTTAGCATTTTTTAATTTTTCCCACTCTGCTTTTAGATCAGCATACGCTTTTCCTTTAGCTTCAAAATCAGCTTTTTCAGCATCAGTTGGGTGTAAAATAACATCTCCATCAATACCATTAACTGCTAAAATGTCGCCAGCTTTTACTTTAGAAGTAATTTCCATTGTTCCTACAATTGCAGGAATTTCTAAAGAGCGAGCCATAATCGCAGAATGAGAAGTGCGTCCACCAATATCCGTAACAAAAGCTTTAACAAAGTTACGGTCTAACTGAGCCGTATCACTTGGTGTTAAATCATGGGCAACCACGATTACTTCTTCGTTAATCATAGATGGATTTGGAAGTGTTACACCTAATAGATGTGACAATACACGCTTAGCAACGTCACGAATATCTGCAGCACGTTCTTGCATGTATGCATTGTCGTCCATTGCTTCAAACATTCCAACGTACATATCCGTTACTTCTTTAAGCGCTGACTCAGCGTTTACTTTGTTATCTTCAATATTTTGTTTAATTTGGCCAATCATTTCTGGATCAGCTAATACCATTAAATGTGCATCAAATACTTGTGCTTCTGATTCACCAAGGCTTTGTGCTGCTTTTTCCCGAATTGCTTGCAACTCTCCAGTAGATTTCGCTAAAGCACTATCTAAACGACTCGCTTCAGCTTGAGTATCTTCTACTGTAATTTTGTTGAAAGATAAGTCCGGTTGAACTAGCAGGTAAGCTTTAGCAATAGCAACACCATCACTTGCGGCAATCCCTTTTAGCATTTCAGACATTATTCAGACAATCCTTCTTTTTTCATTGTATCAACAATTGCAGCAATTGCATCTGCTTCGTCAGCACCTTCAACAGTAATTGTTACGTCAGAACCTTGACCAACACCAAGAGACATAACGCCCATGATTGATTTAAGGTTTACAGATTTGCCTTTGTACTCTAAATTAATATCAGAGTTAAATTTGCTTGCAGTTTGTACTAATAATGTAGCTGGACGTGCGTGAATTCCTGTTTCTGCTACAATGTGAAAGTCTTTCTTTTCCATATAAATCGGTCTCCTTCATAAGTGAAATAATTTTTATGTTAGGGTTTTCCTTTTCATGTATTATTGATAAAAAACAGCAATCACAAAAAGACCCTTTCAGTTTTTAAGGTTACCATTTTTTTCGCTGATATACAACACTTTTCCACTATTTTATGTCTGATTGTCTTCTATTATTCCTCTGTTTTGACATATCTGTAAACAATCCGCCCATTCAAGCCGGCTTCTCCTACAATATCCATTCGATCTGGCAGGTCTTTCCAAACCTCTCTAAAGGCTGGAAAATCTTTTGCTTCTACAATTATTTCTTTTATTTTACCTTCCTTTAATTCTCTTAATTTCTCTGTATAAGGATTTTCAATCATCTTTATCACTACTTTCAATTCAATTTTCCTAGGTATGATGTTATTGTAGTTTAAATTAATTTATTTGTCTTCCTAAAATATTTTATTTTTTCTAAAGTCAAAAGCTCAATTACTTGATTCTACCTCAAAAAATGCTATAATATTTCAAAAGGTCAATATTGGTCAATAATTATTTCGACCTTTTATTATGATTGCTGTATAAACTGAAGACAGGGAAATTTACACTTAGTAAAAATGCCTATTTTAACCTTCCCTCTCTTTTATAATTGAAAGGATGTGCTCAGCATATGATTTGTCAAAACTGTAAACAAAATGAAGCGACAATCCACCTTTATGCAAATGTTAATGGACACAGAAAACAGCTAGACTATTGTCAAAGCTGTTACCAAAAATTAAAATCTCAAGCAAATTACTCTCAGCAAAATATGGCTCAGGACCCATTTGGCTTTGGAAGTTTAGATGATTTATACCGTTCACTCTCTCGTCAAATGCAACAACAAAATCCACAAGAACAAATTCCACCAACTCAATATGGGAATGGAATCAATGGAGGACAACCACCGAGAGGAAATGCTCCTCAAAACGGGGGATTACTTGGGGAATATGGGATAAACATTACTCAAGCAGCCCGCAACGGAGATATTGACCCAGTAGTTGGACGCGACGAAGAGATTAAACGTGTCATCGAAATTTTAAATCGTCGAACAAAAAATAACCCTGTCCTTATCGGAGAACCTGGTGTAGGTAAAACAGCGGTGGTAGAAGGCTTAGCACAAAAAATCGTTGACGGAGATGTACCACAAAAATTACTTGAAAAAGAAGTCATCCGTTTAGATGTGGTTTCTTTAGTTCAAGGAACAGGTATCCGCGGTCAATTTGAGGAACGGATTCAAAAGCTAATTGAAGAAATTAAACAAGCTGACAATGTGATCTTATTCATTGATGAGGTGCATGAAATCGTCGGTGCTGGCGCTACTGGCGATGGCAGTATGGATGCTGGAAATATTCTGAAACCAGCCTTAGCTCGCGGTGAATTACAAATGGTTGGTGCAACAACCTTAAATGAATATCGAATTATTGAGAAAGATGCTGCTTTAGAACGAAGAATGCAGCCTGTTCGAGTAGATGAACCTTCCGTAGACGAAACTGTCGCTATTTTACAAGGATTACAAAAACGATACGAAGACTACCATCATGTGAAATATACCGATGAAGCAATTAAAGCAGCAGCTTCTCTTTCTAATCGCTATATCCAAGATCGCTTTTTACCAGATAAAGCAATTGACTTATTGGATGAATCTGGTTCAAAAATGAACTTAACCATCCAAATTGTTGATCCAAAAACAATAGAAAAAAAATTGGCGGATGCAGAACAACAAAAACAACAAGCTTCTGCTGAAGAAGATTTTGAAAAAGCTGCCTATTATCGTGATCAAATCAACAAACTTCAAGCAATGAAGGAAAAACAAATCAGTGATGAAGAAACGCCAGTTATTACCGAAAAAGATATTGAAAAAATTGTTGAGCAAAAAACAGGGATTCCTGTCGGCGATTTAAAAGAAAAAGAACAGACACAACTTAAAAATCTGTCTGCTGATTTAAGAGCTCATGTTATTGGACAAGATGATGCTGTCGATAAAGTTTCAAAAGCAATTCGTAGAAATCGTGTTGGTTTAGGCAAAAAAAATCGGCCAATTGGCTCTTTCCTATTTGTCGGTCCAACTGGTGTTGGAAAAACAGAACTTGCTAAACAACTAGCTTATGAATTATTCGGTTCAGAAGATTCTATGATTCGTTTTGATATGAGTGAATATATGGAAAAACACAGTGTTTCAAAACTAATCGGCTCTCCTCCAGGATATGTTGGTTATGATGAAGCAGGTCAATTGACAGAAAAAGTTCGCCGTAATCCCTACAGCTTAATCTTACTAGACGAAATCGAAAAGGCCCATCCGGATGTTCTCCATATGTTCTTACAAATACTTGATGATGGCCGTTTAACCGACGCACAAGGTCGAACAGTTAGTTTCAAAGATACCATCATTATTATGACAAGTAATGCTGGAACTGGAAACATAGAAGCAAATGTCGGCTTTGGTGCTGCTCGTCAAGGAATAACGAAATCTGTCTTAGGGCAGCTAAACAATTTCTTTACACCAGAATTCTTAAATCGCTTTGACGGAATTATCGAGTTCAAAACTCTAAGCAAAGAAAACTTGATGTCAATTGTTACTTTAATGTTAAATGAGGTTAATACCTTACTAGCTAGTCAAAAATTACACATTGATGTATCGGAAGAAGCTAAAGAAAAATTAGTCGATTTAGGTTTCGATCCAGCCATGGGTGCAAGACCTTTACGTCGAACAATTCAAGAACAAATTGAAGATGGAATTGCTGAATTTTATTTAGATCACCCTGAAGAACATCAACTAGTGGCTGAATTAAATGAAGAAGGAAAAATTATTGTGACAGGAAAAGAAAAAGAAGAACTTCTTACTCAAGAAACAGACAAAGAATAAATTTTTATGAAATCATGAAAGAGAGATCCGCTACTCTCTTTTGTGATTTTTTTATTTCGAAGACAAAGTCCTTTATATTTATCAAAAAAAATTTTATAATAGTATAGTATACCTAATGTTATCTATTAGAATAATTTTTTTATTCATTACTATAATTACTTAAACGTCTAATTAAAAAAATAAAGATTGGAGGGAGAACAATGAAATTAGTTAATGTAACAAATAGTTATAAACAGCTAGTGAATAAACAGCTTGAAAACACCGATGCCTACCTAGTCAAAGTCTTTTCCGCTGGCAATACAACCGTCATTTATACAGAAGCTATTCAACATATTGAAATTCTTATTATCAACAAAAAAAGAGCCCTACGCAAAACAGAAGTTAATGAAATTTTAGCCTATCTATTAAAGAGTACGCCAAAAGAAAAATATGATAAAGAACAAATCTCAATTATTGAATTGAAAGATGTCACTGAAATCTCGATTCCAATCATTACTGATCTGGTTCAAAATTAAATAGAAGATAAAAATACAGAAAGAAAACTGAGTCGCCCCCAAAAGTCAGACTTTTTCGGGTCACTACAAATCTCTATCTTGTATTTTTATCTTCTTTTATTTATTACATTAGACTCTTCAATTCTACATCTGGATACTTATCGGCAAACCAACGCATCGCAAATTGGTTTTCAAATAAAAATAGTGGTTGATCGAAACGATCTTTCGCTAGAATATTCCGACTAGAACTCATGCGTTCATCTAAATCTTCTGGTTTAATCCAACGAGCAATTTTTGAACCCATTGGTGTCATAACAACTTCTGCATTGTATTCATTTAGCATCCGATATTGGAACACTTCAAATTGAAGCTGACCTACTGCTCCAATAATATATTCATCTGTCAAATACGTTTTATAGAGCTGAATCGCTCCCTCTTGAACTAATTGATAAATCCCCTTATGAAAAGACTTTTGCTTCATGACATTTTTGGCCGCTACTTTCATAAACAACTCTGGCGTGAAAGAAGGTAACTCTTCATATTGAACTTTTAGCTTCCCTTCGTAAAGGGTGTCACCAATTTGGTAGTTTCCAGTATCATAAATACCTATAATATCTCCTGCAACTGCTTCTTCTACATTTTCTCTTGTATCAGCCATAAATTGTGTCACATTACTTAACTTAATCTTTTTGCCTGTTCGACCTAACGTTACATCCATGCCACGTTCAAACGTTCCTGAACAAATACGCACAAAAGCAATTCTATCCCTATGAGCTGGATTCATATTCGCTTGAATTTTAAAAACAAAGCCAGAAAATTCTTCTTCATAAGGACTTACTTCCTCCTCGGCTTCAGTTTCATGTGCATAAGGTGCTGGTGCAAACTGAAGGAATGTTTCTAAAAATGTCTGTACACCAAAATTAGTCAATGCTGAGCCAAAAAAGACAGGGGTTTGATTGCCGCAAGCAATTTTTGCAGTATCAAATACATCACCAGCTTCAACTAGCAGTTCCACTTCTTCCAACACTTGCTTATATAAACTGTCTGAATGTAGAGGTAAATCACTTGGAATATCACCATCAACTAAAGGAATAAAACGTTCGCCATTATTGGTTTCTGGACGATATACTTCTACACGATTATTATAAATATCATAGAGTCCTTCCAGTCCTTTTCCCATACCTATTGGCCAGTTCATCGGATAAGATTCAATGTCTAATAACTCTTCCAATTCTTCCAGTAACTCCAAAGGCTCACGACCATCACGATCTAATTTATTAATGAAAGTAAAAATGGGAATACCGCGTCTTTTAACAACTTGAAATAATTTCTTCGTTTGTGCCTCAATCCCTTTAGCACTATCAATCACCATTACTGCACTATCGACTGCCATTAACGTTCGATAGGTATCTTCAGAGAAGTCCTCATGCCCTGGTGTATCTAAAATATTTACTCGTTTCCCTTCATAATCAAATTGCATGACTGAACTCGTTACCGAAATTCCACGTTGTTTCTCAATTTCCATCCAGTCAGACTTAGCAAAGTTCCCTGTTTTTTTCCCCTTAACGGTTCCTGCTTGACGAATCGCGCCTCCAAATAAGAGCAACTGCTCTGTAATGGTAGTTTTTCCGGCATCTGGATGGGAAATAATGGCAAAGGTACGACGACTATCAACTTGTTCTTTTAATTTTGGATTATTCATTGTTTACTCCATTCTATTTCTTATCTAAAAAAATTCTATCTATTCGCTATAATATATTGGATTTTTCTTTTTTAACTAGTGTAGTATATCACGGATTTACCTTACTTTTCAAAGTCTTTGTCAATTTTTGTAAAATTTATCAAAAAATTGAATCTACTCGCTTTTAAGCGGCTACATGCGCCAAAAATGTATTTTGTAAACAAGAAAATCTTAAAAATGATTGATTGACACTAATTGACTGGCATTTTTTTTTAAATATGCTATAACATTATAAGCGGGAGTATCTTTTAAAAAGTAACCGAATAAAAGCGCTGTTTTTTTTTAGGATACCACATAAAATAAGCAATCGACGTTCAATGATAACTTTTTTATTGCATTTATTTATTGTTAGAAAGGTGCATCACATGTTAGATTTATTTATCCCGAATATGTTATTGATTGAATTTTCTCAAGTGAGCTCTAAACTAAAAAACTTAAATAACATTTATTTTACTCTTTACCGAAAGGAGGTTTTAATATGTTTGAAGATATGATGCTTGAAGATATTTCTAAAAGAAAACTGACTTTATTCAAGCTGATAATAAAATTTTCCGAACAAACCTATAGCATTAATTTTTTTGCAAACTATTTAGATTATTCCTACAGTCGAATTGTCTATTTATTGGAACAAATTCAGCAAGATCTTTCCAAAATTACTAACAAACCTGTTGTATTGCTTGATTCAAATGGCGTTCATCCTAATAAATTTGTTAGCTACGATTCCTATTACCAGTATTTAATTACTCAAAGTATTCCTTATCAGTTATTAGTTTCTATTTTATATTCCCCAAAAAATGACTTAGAAGCTTTTTGCAAAATTAACTTTTTGAGTCGAGCATCAGTTATTAGAAAATCCAAGTTATTAGTTGACTATTTCAAGCAATTTGACATTCGTCTAAACTTGTCTCAATTAAAACTTTCGGGAGATGAACGAAATATCCGATTAATTCTTTATTGTCTAATTTGGCTTTCCTCTCAAGGGATGAACCTCCCTTCATCAGATAATGCTACTATTAATTATAGAGATGTCAGTGCTGCTGTCAGCCCCTTTTTCCCAGATAGTTATAGTTATTCCGCGTCTAAACAAATCAAGCTTATTCTAGATGTTGTCTACTTAAGAATTAAGTCAGGTTATTCATTGAAAGAAAAAACGACTCTTCCTCCTTATATTCCATCTGATATAGATTATGCTGAAAATTTTTGGTCTAAAACTATTACAGATAAAGACATTTTAGAAGCTGAAGCACAATTTTCTGCTTTTCTTTTGACTATTACGCCAAATTATTTCAGAGGTAATGACTATCGCCTTACTTTCTTAATGAACTATTTAAAACAAGAACACAATTTAGCGACGGAAATTATGCAAAATTTTTGCAATTTTTTTGCTACTCAGTTAATGACGGACGAATTTAAATGGGATGACCAGCCAATCCTTTTTGGAAATGTTGCCAATATTCTATTTTCAACAGCTATTCTCAAAAAGCCCTTTCCGACTCTTTTTCATTTAATAAAAAGACAATCTATCAAAGAAAATGAATGTTATCAACAGTTATTTTTTTCATTCTCAAATTTTTTCAAGAAAATGGCTAGACAACAAAAATTTAGTTGGTTAAAATTCATGATTGATGATCTAACTGAATCATTGGCTTATCTCTTATTACCTATTTTTGAGCATGCTTTGAAAGATAATATCGTTCGAGTTGCTATTGTTGCCGAATCAGATTTTTTACTTACTAGACAATTAACTGATTTCTTAGACGAACTTACTTTCACACGATTAATCGCTTATAAAGAAGACGATCCTTTTTCTTTTGATTTCATTATTGGAACATCGCCCTATTTAATACCAGAAAATTGTAATACCCCATCTTTTATTTTCCGTTTCACTTCTGGTACAGACCAATATATTGATCTGTTCAAAGCACTAAAAAAGGCTCAAACACATAAGAAAATAGCAGAATCTTAATTAAAAGGATCAACAGAATTTTCTCTTCTGCTGATCCTTTGATTGTTACGCTTCGTCTTTTTCTTTTAATACGTTTGCTAAAACTCCGTTGACAAATTTTCTTGAATGATCGTCGCTATATTTTTTGGTTAATTCCAACGCTTCATCTAAGGCAACAGTATCCGGAACATCTCCGATATAATACATTTCGAAAATAGCCATTCTTAAAATGATTAAATCCATTTTAGCAATCCGGTTGATCGTCCAATTCTTTCCAAGATGCCCTTTTATTTTTTCATCTAATTCCACTTTTCGATCGCAAACACCGCCTACAAGAAGATCTAAATAGACAGGTACAAACTCCTCGCCATCTTCACTAATAAATTCTCGCTCATCCAATTCTAAAGCATGGCTAATCGCATCTTTTTTAGTTAAATCTTGATTAAAATCTAAAGGAAATAGAGCTTGTAATGCTTTTTCCCGAATTTCATGGCGACTTAAATTCACTTTACTCATTCTCTTCTCCATTTTCTGGGAATAATTCATCAAAATCTGGTTTTGGTAATTTTTCTGGCACTACAGCTACTACGTGAATATTCACTTCTACCAAATCAATATCTGTCATAAATAGGACCTGTTGTTTTACTCGATCTTGTATTTCTAGCGCTACTTTAGGAACAGATATCCCATAGTTTAGGTAGCAATAAATGTCCACTTTCAAGCCTTCTTCTTCAGCTCGTAAATAAATGCCTTTACCGTGAGAAGCACGACCTAAAAGTTCAGTCACGTTATTAGCAAATGTTCCACGCATGCCATAGACACCATCAACTTTTGATGCTGCAATGCCAATAATAACTTCTATTACTTCAGGTGCAATAACGATTTCTCCTAAAGCATCTTTCGTGTTAATCACTAAGTTTTTTTCATCGTTCATTTCTATATCCTCCTATTGGTTACGCATGAATGATATGCGAGCCGCTTTGTGTGTCCAGACCAACAATTACTTAATCAACAAAATAAGCGATTCGTTAATGTTATTGTTAGGTTGCACTACAGTCGTTTGGGCTAAATAGCTTATGATTTTTAACTCGTTCTTAGTTTATCATTAAATGGACTGTTTCGCTACAAGAAAAGGCGCACGAACTTATCGATTCCTTTACACTCTCATTAAATACTTATAAAACAATCAATTCTTTAGGAGAGTGAGTCAAAATACGATTTCCTTTTTCGGTAATCAACAAGTCATCTTCGATTCTTACACCACCTAAACCTGGTAAATAAATTCCTGGTTCATCCGTGATGACATTACCTGCAACAAATTGTTTGTCTGATTTAAATGACACGTTAGGTCCTTCATGGATTTCTAAACCAATTCCATGTCCTGTACTATGACCAAAGGCTTCTCCGTATCCAAATGAAGCAATATAATCACGAGCGATAGCATCTAATTGAATCCCTGTCAATCCAGGTCTTGCTTCATCTAACACCTTCAGTTGGGCATCCAAAACAATCTGATGAATTTCTTTTAACTTACTATCAGGTTCTCCAAGTGCAAAAGTTCGAGTCATATCAGAGACATAGCCTTGATAATAACAGCCAAAATCTAACGTAATCAGGTCTCCTTTTTCAATAATCTTCTCACTTGCTACACCATGAGGCATTGCAGAACGAGCACCACTGGCAACGATCGTTTCAAAAGAAACACCTGTAGCGCCTAATGAACGCATGTAAAAATCTAATTGATTGGCTACTTCAATTTCACTCATTCCTGGCTTAATGACTGTTAAAATATGCTTAAACCCAGCGTCAGCAATCTGACAAGCTTTTTCAATAATCGCGACTTCTTCTTCATCTTTCACTTCACGAAGCTCTTCAATCATTCCAGCTACTGGTACAAGTTCACAAGGAGATATTTCTTCTAGCGCACTGTACTCCGCAAAACTTACATGCATCTCTTCAAAAGCAATATTCTCTAGTTGCTCTTTTTCAAGAATTGAAACCACTTCTTCAAAAATTGGACCCGTATTTTTGATAATTTCAAACCCTTTTGCTTGTATCGCAGCTTGTTCCGTATAACGAAAATCAGTTACGAAAAAAGCCTTTCTCATAGTAATAATAGCCAACCCAGTCGTTCCTGTAAAATTAGTTAAATAACGAAGATTGTAAGGGCTTGTTACTAAAAAACTCGAAAGATCATTTTTTTTCATCATTTCACGTAATTTATTGACTCTGTTCATCATACTTCATATCCTTCTTTCTACCATTTCTTCTTTACCATTATAGCAAAGATCGTTTTCAGACACATCCTAAATGAATTAATCCTATAAATTATTCTAAAGGTTTCCTTTTTAAGGCTCCTCTTAACTCTTTTTTTATTATTTTAAGTTAGAATTAGTCATGAAAGAGAGGTTCATGAATGAAAAAAAGAATTATTCTACTCACGCTATTATTGCTATTACTAAGCATCCCTATTTACGCTTTTTTTATAGAACCAAAAAGAATTGTCATTCATACTCACAAACTTGGCGAAGAAAACGGGCAGCAACCACTTAAAATCGTTCAGCTTTCAGATATTCATATCCAAGAAAATTACTCTATCGAACAGCTAGAGAAAATTGTTACCAAAACAAATGCTCTAAAACCAGATATTGTTACTTTTACTGGAGATCTATTTGATAATTATGCTGAATACGGACCAACAGAACAAGTAGCTCAAACTCTCAATAAATTATCTGCTCCCTTAGGAAAGTTCGCTATTTTTGGTAATCATGATTATGGCGGTGGTGCCGTTCGCATCTATCCTGATATTCTAGCTGCTGCTGGTTTTCAATTATTACAAAATAGCGGAACAACTGTCTCTTTGCAAAATGGTCAGTCCATCTATATCGGTGGATTAGATGATGCTTTGCTTGGTTCTCCTTCCATTCCAGATGCTTTAGCAAATAAAAATAGCAATGACTATACTATTTTATTAAGTCATGAGCCTGATGCTGTAGATCTTTTTTCCACAGAAGATATTCAATTAATTCTATCGGGGCATAGTCATGGTGGGCAAGTAAAGATTCCTTTTTTTCCTATAAAAAATATAATGGCTGAAAAATATTTTGCTGGCTTTTACAAACTTTCAGAAAAGACTACTCTTTTTGTAAACACTGGGCTCGGGACAACCGCAATCCCAGTAAGATTAGGGGTCCCTCCTGAAATCACTTTGTTTAATGTCTATCTTTAGTCCATTCAATAAGATAAACTCTAATTTATACAATAAAAAGTAGACGGACAAAAAACTAACTTGTTTTTTTATCCGTCTACTTTTCTATTTTATTAACAAACCATGATCACTTAAAATATGTTCTAAATACTGATTTAAAGATTCATAGCTCTTTAATTGTTCCCAATCATTCCTATTTACAAACAATACATTCTTACTTACAAAAGGAATCGTGTAATCGCTAGGATTTAAACCCTCTAAGAAAGTAGAAAGATTTTCCATGTAGTCTTGATAAGCAGGCAGGTCATATAAATTAAATAGCTCTTTTGAAAATTGGCTAGAAATATTTGACCAGTTAAACTCACAAAAAGTGATTCGATTGACTATATCTAGAAATTCTTCTTTACTCACTTTTACTTTTTTGTTTTTAGGAGAATTTTCGCTGCTGTTTGAAAATAGCTCTCTACAAGCTTCATGTTCCTTAATTAACGGATTTTCCTTATTACTAATTGTTATTTCCTGTTGCATATTGTTTTTTATTTCTTGATGATTCAATAAACTTTCAGAATCTGTCGTCACACCAGACAAATTGGTTTGTTCATTTGATTGTTCTTTATAAAATCGCTTTTTACCGTCGTTTAAATCGACTTTCAACTCATCTATTGTACGTTTTAATACAGCCACTTCCTCAAACAATTGTTGCACTTCTTTTCCTTTCTCAATGGTCACTGATGCTTTTGGTTTAGCTGTACTTTCTTCTAAATATTCTGTGAGCTTTGACTCAATATTACTCAATGTTGTAGTCAAACTTCGATGTGTTTCTTCTATAATAGCAATTTTCTTTTTATCATTAATAACTCTTGACTCTAAACGTTCAACTGTTTGCATTAAATAATCAAACTTAACTAACAGCTTTTGGTTTCCCTCTTCAAAAAACTGTCGCTGTTCTTTTCGATATTTATCCTGCAAATTTTCGGTCACTTTATCACTTATTTGAATTTTTCCATCTATTTTTTCGATTTGAATCCCGTTATTTTTCAAAATGCCAAGAATATTATTGATCTCCGCCTGCATTTTGTCATTTTGAAGATCCGATTTCTCTGATAATTTTTCGATTGATTTTTCTACGCTAACTAATGAATCCGTCACTTTATTTTCAGTAGTTTCTATTGTTGAATTGGAAGTATCGCTATTCTTTTCGTTCTCACTTAAAGTTTGAACTAAAAACAGTAACTCTTGTTTCAGCCCTTTTATTCGACTTTTAATCATTTTCTGACTATGTATTATGCAAAAAGAGAGAGAGACTTCACTGTCTTTTGAAAAATCTAAACACCCATCAACAATCTCAAAATCACTGTGACGCTTTTGAAAAGACTCCAACATCCCCACACATTTCTCTTCAAACTGTTCCTCAGACCAATCATAATTAAAAAAAGAAAGTTTTATTTCTCTTTTGATTCTTTCAAACTGTTGTTCCTCAATTCCCTTTGAGTCATTGCTATGTAGAGTTGTGTCCTGTTCCTTAAAAAACTTCACTTCACAATATTTAAATCCAGCCATTCCTGTTCCTCATTTCTTAAAATCTTCATACTAATCAATTTTTCAATAAAATAGCAAATCGTATTATGCCGGATAAGAGGCTGTGCATTTCTACAGAAAAATAACACCTAGCTATTATCCCCCCAATAATGAGTTTAACATAAAATCTCTATAAATCTACTTAATTCACAATAAATAAAGAAACAAATAGAAGATATATTTTTTCTTAGCATCCAAATAAACAGGTTTAAAGTACTAGTCTGTACTAATATAACAACAATGAAATATACTTCTGAAAATAGATTACATTCGGAAAGAATTCTTCTCTAAAAAATTATTTAAAATACATATATATAATAAATAATTAAACGAGAATTCTGATTATAAAAATGAAAAACAAAGGAATTTATAGATAAAAAGGACGTCAAATTTAACACTTCATTAAAAAATAATTTAAGTTCCAACAGAAATACATCTAAACAGTAGCCTTTAAAGATTTAGCGTAAAATTCCATAGAGAACAATCACAATAACTCCAACTTTTTTCTTAAATAGTAGAATAACCAGTAAACGAAATTCCCGATAAATAAATTATTGATAATCTATAGAATAAAAGAAAGTAAAAACGATAATTTCCTAAGAAAACAAAAAAGAGTAAAAAAAACTAAATCAATGTTTTTTCACTCTAAAAAATTAATTTGGAATCTGTCAAAGTCTTCTTGTAAAAACCTACTAACTTATGTCTTTTTACTCTACTTTTTCAACAGTTCTTTTTTCCTTAAATATTCTTCTTCTGTAATATTCCCAGTTGCAAACTCTCTATCCAAGATATCAAATGCAGAATCAATCTTGTTGGAATGATCATTTGTCAGACTTTTATTCGTATCTTTTGAATTAAAATAGTACATCACTAAAAAAATGATCCCTAATATAATAATTATTCCAATTCCCAACATATACATCCATCCTCCATTATGATAATACATTCCTCTATGCCCCAACGCTTGGCACCCATTTTTATATGCTTCTTGAGTATTTCCATCAAACCAGTTTTGATAATGCATCATAGAAAGCCCCTTTCAATTTTTTTTACAGAACTAATAATAGTAGGAATATGTGTCAAAAAAGTGTCGAAAACTAACAAACTTGAAAATAGGATACTTGCAATCCATATTTTTTACAAGAATAATAAAAAAGAGTAACTGTATTATCTTATTTCAGCTACAAAAAAGACACTATTTATATGTATTATTAAAAATCAATAAATAATGACGCGAATTTAATAAAATAAATCGTAAAAATCAGTTTTCTGCTTGAAGACAATCAAAAAAAATGATATTGTTGTGCTAAGATTTCACTAGAAAATACCTTACATTTTATACTAAATTACTTTATTCAAAACTTCAGACTATTTTAATTGATTAACTTTGACATCAATTAAGATAAATAAAACGCCTAAATAATGTTGTCAACTCTTCCCCAAGGTTTTCAATAAACATTATTTAGACGTTTTTTCCGATGCACACTATAGACTTTACAACATTCTCTTTAAATTATCAACAAAAATGAAATCTTTTTTCGTATATTGAATTTTTCTGATTTTTTATCTTGCAAACTAAATTTTTTTTAGAAAAAAATCAATTCACTAGTTTTAATAAATAGCATTGACTATGGTATTCAATTCTTTAATTTTCCAAATAAAAAAATTCTACTCCCTATGAAACAAGGAATAGAATTTTTTAGTTCAATTATTATTGTGCTACTGGGTAAACAGACACTTGTTTTTTGTCGCGGCCTTTACGCTCAAAACGTACTACGCCATCAACTTTAGCAAACAAAGTATCATCTCCACCAATCCCAACGTTTACTCCTGGGTAAATTTTAGTTCCGCGTTGACGGTATAAAATTGATCCACCAGTAACTGTTTGTCCGTCAGCACGTTTAGCACCTAGACGTTTAGATTCTGAATCACGACCATTGGAAGTAGAACCTCCACCTTTTTTATGGGCGAAAAATTGTAAGTTCATTTTTAACATTCGTCTGCACCTCCTATTTTAGTTTATAGTTGTAATCTGAACAAATTCAGAATTTTCTACTGCAACAGATTGTAAACCTAATAATAGATTTTCCAATAAGATTTGAGAAATATTGACTTGTTCTTGATTAATATCAGTTATTGTCTCAACATACATATATCCGCCTTCTTTTTCATCCATATCGATAATCGGTTCAAAACCCGCTAAGGCCTCAATCCCATTACATGTACTAAAAGTTAGGACAGATACTGCTGCACAAACAATATCCTCACCTGGTTCTGCTGCTTCAGCATGTCCAGTTATTTCAAATGAAACGATTTGACCCGAGTCATTTCGCTTAAAAGAGCCCTTAATCATAAATTAGCAGGCCTTCTTTCTTAAACAACGATTACCCGTTGATTGCATCAATGACAACTTTTGTATACGGTTGACGATGACCTTGTTTGCGGTGTGAATGTTTCTTAGGTTTGTATTGGAAAGTAACGACTTTCTTTTGTTTGCCGTGTTTTTCGACAGTTCCTTCAACAGTTGCACCTTTAACAGTTGGAGCACCTACTTTTGTAGATTCGCCACCCACTAAAATAACTTCGTCAAATACAACTTTTTCGCCAGCTTCTACGTCTAATTTTTCAACGTAAATTGCTTGACCGACTTCAACTTTTACTTGTTTACCACCAGTTTTGATAATTGCGTACATGCTATAAAGCACCTCCTTCTTTTAAACTTAGACTCGCCATCCCAAGTGACCCTTCAAACGAATGGTACTTAACATAACTTGTTCTGTGCGGTTGTAGCTGTGGAGTCCACAATTACAACATTAATATCATACCAAAATATGAAAGTCACGTCAATGAAAACTTGTTTGATCGCTCTATTTGCTCATTTTAAATTTTTTTCGTTGTTATTTTAATTTCTGATTGACATTACCTAGCTTCTTCTTTATAATAATGTTTGTTGTGTTACACAACTAATTGCGCCAATAGCTCAGCTGGATAGAGCACTCGCCTTCTAAGCGAGCGGTCGGGAGTTCGAATCTCTCTTGGCGTATAAAAAAACGACTAAACTTCTTTTAATTGAAGTTTAGTCGTTTTTTTATTTAATATTAACTAGATGCTGGATAAGATAGTGTCAAATAAAATGAAGTTGTTGCGTTTGTCCAGTTACAAATGAACAGTTGACCATTTCCATTAAACTGAAATGTTGCAGAATTTTGTTCAGGATACGATGTAGAACCGGCACTTGGTGCACCTACAACGTAGAATGTTTTTCCTGCTTCTGGTCTAAGTTTAGTTGGAATTGTCCCCATTATCAGCCAAGTTCCTCTGTCCCTATTTGCCTGAATACCATTTCCACGTAAAAAGGCAACTCCATTTATTAATCGTCCCTCTAAAGTTCCAGAAACTCCATTTATTAATGGAATATCTATCCATTCTGTTGTTTGAACATCTACTTTATTTTTTAATTCATCTGCCAATCCAGTAACCGCACTCACATGTGTTTTTGGATACAACACTGTTCCATTTTCTTCTAATTGCACGATATCTGCCATTATACTGATCCCACCTTACTAAAAGTTATTGTTTGTAATGTATCGATTTTTTTCTTATCTGCCGCACTCAATAAACCATTGGTTGTTTGAGTTGCTACAGCCGTTGTTGTGGCATTAATTCCAGCAGGTCCTTGATCTCCTTTAGGCCCCTGTGCTCCTGTTGCGCCGGTAGCTCCTTTTACTCCCTGTGGTCCAACTGCTCCAGCCGGTCCCTGTGGTCCAGTCGCTCCTGTATCACCTTTTTCACCTTTTACTGAGGTCAATCCTTCGACTGCATTCACGTGTGTCTTTGGAAAAACAACGACGCCGTCATTTTTTAATTCAACGATATCTGTCATACTACTCCCACCTTTTCGATTGTTATTTTACTTTCTGCAACCCCAAAATCTTTTGCTGTTAATGTGATATCGCCAGTTTTACCATTAATAGATGTCACACCTACTCCTGATGAGCCAAATTTTTCCAAACCGAGAATTGCTGATACATGGGTTTCTGGAAAAACTTGCCTTTGTACACCTGATTCATCTGTTTCCATCACTTTTTTTACTTCAACTTCATGTGCCATTAAACAGTTCCCACCTTTCTTAAGAAAAAGGTATTTTGTCTTTGGTTATCGATTTCAGCTATCACTAACGCTGAATCTTCTTTTTTATGTTCAACCGTTGCTACTTTTTTTACTGTATGATTTAAACTGAACTTATCATCACGAATCGTTCTTATGATGCCAGTTTCTCCGCTTTTTAAAGTAAAATGTGCTAATTTTAACTCTTCTATTTTGTTTAAAAGATTCGCTGCGGCATTTTCATTTAGAATGTCTTTGATTGCGTTAAACCATAGCTCAAATTCTGATTTTTTATCACCGGACCATTCTTTATATTCCTTCTGGCTAGTTAAAATCCAATTATGGAACTCAGCAATAATTCGCTGCAGCTCTTTTTCTGCTACAACATACCAGTTGTCATAAGTTTGTTGACAGGTTTTTACCCATTCTGTAAAATAGCGTAAAATTTCCTCAAAAGTCCAAATATAATTACTATCCTTGATACCGTCGTTGTAAATACTTTCTTTTACTTGGTAGACAAAGTCCCTAGTCGAAAATTGTTGTTTCCAGTTTAAATCTTTTTGTAATTCTCTAAAACTAAAATAAGCGATATTTTCACCGATATTTTGCATATCATATTTTGTTAATGTATATTGAATTTTCCCTTTTTTAGCATCAATGATTTTAGTCACTTTCTGTTCGGATAAACCCAAGCCGGTATGATGTCCTTGTTTCACGCAAAAAAATGGGGTCATTCCAGTAATATCCTTTGGTTTTCCAAATTCAGTAATTGTAACATCTAAAACTTGACTACCTTCATCAAATTGTCGAATGAGCATCGTTGGTATATTATCATTCGGTTGTGTACTTGATAAAAAAATTGGATAGATTATAGACATGCCATGTATTCCTCCTTTACATCTTTTTTAAAATTTGACAAAGTCTCTTGGATTATAAAATCCGTTATTATTAGGCCAAATATCATTCATAATTTGGAAGTGACAGTGATTTCCTGTTGAAGGTCCTGTCGTTCCCATCACGCCGATTTGCTGACCTTGCTTGACTGTCTGTCCTTGTGAGACTAATAACTGAGAGTTATGAGCATAACCTGTATACTTGCCATCAGAATGTTTAATAACAATATATAGGCCATACCACTCTGGATAGTTGGCTGCAACGACCACTTGGCCAGCAGCACTTGCATAGATTGGGGTATTAGGATTACCGTTTACTAAATCGATTCCATTGTGTAGCTCTTGCGCGCCAGTAATTGGACTTGTTCGCCAACCAAATTCACTAGTTACAGTTATAGGATCAAAAATAGGCTTAACAAACCCTCCACTGCTTGCTTCTAAATCTTTGAGTTTGTGGTACCAATAATTTCCTGCATCTATCCGCTCTTGTAATCGTTCAATTCCAGCACGTTCGAAGTTTTTTAGGAATGCAAACGTTGCTGTGTAAATGTCATTGCAGACTTTGAATCCTTCAACACTGGTTGGATTTACTGCTCCAATCCACTGTCCATTATACATACACCAGCTAATTAGTTTTAACTGTGCAGACAAGGTAGTATAATCCTCTGATATTCTGGCAGCAGCCATTAGTCGCTGTACGTACTCTCGACCATTTGTTGTCTGGCTTCCAACAAGTGGATAACTTGAGCCGTCCCATTGAACCAAACCATAGGCAGGTCCACCATTTTGTCCAGTATCAGGGTTCATAGATGACCCCACCTCTCCTTGAATATTTCCAAGAATTCCAGCTGTTGCTTGTTTTGAATAACCATTTGCAAGCAAAAATGCCCAAATATCCCAAGCCCTTTTTTCAGCATCTGTTGTTAAGTCTGGCGGATAAGTACCACCCCCTGTATTTCCACCACCGGATCCACCACCTTGTCCATGAATAACCTCTTTACCATTCAAAAACAAGCGACCTTCAATTTTGATATCTCCTTTTAGAGTCCCATTTCCATATAACTTATATAATTTATTTGAACCTTTTGCTTCTTTAGGAATTTCGAAAATTGCATTGTTCGCTCTATCTTCTTTGTTTGTTGCCGTTCCAATCTGAAAACCATACCCTTCAATGTGTGTCAAACCAACCACTGAATGATTACCAGCCGATCCCATCCAAAACATCTCTTCAGCTTTATTTTTGTTGTATACGACAATCGTTCCATTAGATTGTAGTCTTATTTGACTATCTCTTTCTGAACTTGTCCTAACATTAACTCCTTCTAATGTTCCACCTTTTATAAAATCTGCGTTGAGTTCGCCGTCAATCGTCCAAGCTGTTTCTGGTTTATTATTTAAATTACCTTTGACAAAGCTAATTCCACTTGAATTCATTATCAAAAAGTGTTTACTTTTTTCTACTGTTATTCCATTCATAAATACCATTTGGTAGGGTTCACGACTGTCTGATTTTTCGGTTTCAATTCCATTCATTATGCGAATTGATCCACCTTTGGCTCCTCGCAAAACGTCGTCTTGCCATTTTGAAATTTCTTCTGAATCATAAAAAGTTGTCTTTTTTTCTTCTAGAGAAGCTACATTTCCTTTTAAATCAGAAGCGACCTTCACGATATTATTTGTGATGTTATCGCCTAAACTGGATTCTATTTTTCCTGTTAAACGATCTATTTTCACTTTAAAAATACGTGTCTCATAATGATATTTTCGATCATGACGATGAATGGTAACTGTATTACCGATAATGTCTCCATCCAAGATTTCTGTTTTAAATTGAACCAGTGGACGGGAATAATCTATTAGCGCTTGATAGGTTTTTTGTAACAATTTCTCAGCATCTTCTTCGTCGTCGAAAATAATCACCTTTTCTCTTCGACGCATATCGCCATTACTTAAAGGAATTCCGTATTGTTTTGTCATTTCTGGTATCTCAAGCCAATTTTGACCTTTCGGCTTGTCTAACGGTTTTCCCTTGGATTTTTTCCATTCAACTTTATCAAACTCGATACGATTTCCTTTGCCATCTCCAACATCTTCTCCTCGACCACGACCAATCAAACTAGTATAAACCTGATTACGATCCTGTTCCTTTACAATACTTAGTGCTTTATCGCCATAAGTAAAACGTTGATTGCTATACTTACCAATTCTTTGATGGATTTCTATCCATTTTTTTTGAATGCCATTCCCGCTTATTTTATATTTAAAGACGATTTCACAACCATGGGTTTGGGTTATTTTTAGGGCATCACGAATGGAAATATATGAAAATTTTTCAGTAATAGTTGGCAAATTATTGCTACTGTAACCTAATGTCCATTCCGTTTCTCGCAATAATCGTTGTAGCATCGTTCTGATGGGTTCATTATTTGCATGAAAATCGTTTACAACGTAAGAATCCAATTCATCTGGAGCAAAATTGATTCCAGTAAAGCTAAGTTTATTTTCGGGATCACTATCCATCACAATTCTATACAAACTGAAAGATTTATCTGATTCTTTAACAGCCATATAAGCCGCTTTTTTCAGCTCCTCTAAATAACTAGTTGTTACAGTTAAGGTATCGTGCATCAGCTCTTCTTGATTCATGGTAATTTCTTTTTCTTGAACAACTTCTAGTAAGTGCTCTTCATTCACTATTCGAATTAATTTTTGATAATCATTAAAAAAATAAACACTTTCACTCATAGCAAGACCTCCCTATAAGATATTGTTATATTTCCATTGTTACTGCTAATCGTTTGGCCTTGTCTCAAATAAAAATTTTCAAAATCACTTGCTAAATCAAGTAAAAAGGTTTGATCTACTTTATTTAAAAATACTTTTCCCATTTTAAAATCAAAAACAACTTTATCTCCTTGTTGAAAATTTCTACTTGTACAGCTAATTTGTTCTGTGCCATTTGTTACCATTAAACCGCCAACATTTCTA
Source organism: Enterococcus rivorum (assembly GCF_001742285.1). Lineage (GTDB taxonomy): Bacteria > Bacillota > Bacilli > Lactobacillales > Enterococcaceae > Enterococcus_L > Enterococcus_L rivorum. Next base: position 139,991 of record NZ_MIEK01000034.1, read on the forward strand.
ATTTCAACCTCAATTTTCTCTGGTGTCACTAAATAAGGTAGGTATGAAACAATATCTCCATCGCTTTTAAAAAGTCTAGAATACTTTCTAGGATCTTTACACAATAGTTCAAAACTAGAAATAATGCTGTTTGTGTCTCCTCGAACTTCATCAGTCGACATGTATTGTCCATAGTAATGATAGTCAAAGGCATCTTTAAATCGAATTTCTACTTCTTCCTCTGTGTATAGAACTTGCATCAACTTATGATACTTTTTCTGCAACTCTTCAGCGTCTTTACCAATTAATTGATACGTTACTTTTATCACTCTGGCGGGTAATGTTTGGTTGGTTTTAATGCTCCCAATCTGGCTCTCTTCTGTTTCAATATTAACTGATAGCATTTCTCTGCCAGTTACAGCCAATGTTCGATAACCAGCAATTATCTTTTCGATATGGACACCGTCATACATCATCGCAGAAGAAGGAAGAATCAGCTCATCTTTGTGTAATTTCTTTTTTGTATCTTCAAAATAATACATCTTTTTCCTCCTTCTAAAACGCTAAATTAATCGCAGCATCTTGCCCCATCGCTTCTGAAATATCTGAAACAAATGCTTTAAAGTTTTGATTTCCTAGTTTAATATTGAATGTTGCAGGTTGTTTTTCGTTTTGTTGTGTTTGTGCACTGCTAGAATGAACGGATAGTTTTTGTACGGTATCTACTTGTTGATTCAAACTATCTAAACTAGGCAACATAATATCGGATGCTAGATGATCCATCGCTTGATCCACTACGTATGCATTTCTCTCAATTCCGATGGCTAAACCGGCTGGTAGCATCGCGCCAATCTCATCACGCATCCAACGTGAAGGCGAATGGATTTTGAAGATATTTTTAAACGTATCACCAATGCTCTTACCAATATTTTTAACTGTCTCAATGACTGTATTAACCATACCGCCAATCCCGTCTATTAATCCTTTCATCAAGTTCATTCCTGCATCTTTTAAGTCAGGAAGAGCCTTACCAAATGTTTCAATAAATTTCAATAGAATTTCTGCACCTGCTTGGATAACTTTTGGAATGCTATTTCCAATTCCCATTACTAACGCTAAAATTAATTCCACTGCTGCAGATAAAATTTGTGGTAAATTCGCTAACAAGCCCTCACATAATTTCCCTACAATCTCTACAGCTGCATTTAACAGTTTCGGTAAATTTTCTGATAGCGTACTGACTAGAGTTGTGATAGCTTTTAATGCTACTGGAATTAGTTGAGGCAACACTGAAGCAATCCCCTCTGCAAGTTTAACTAAAATCTCAATCCCTTTATCCAGAATTTGTGGCAAATTATCTGTAATATTTTTGGTAAATGATTCAATAATTGTAGTAACTGTAGCAACAAGTTGGCCTTGGTTTGCTAAAATCCCATCTATTAAAGAAATAAGTAAATTCAATCCAGTTAACAGCAATTGTGGTGCTAATTCCAATAAGCTAGTTGCTAGAGATTCAATAATCATCAATGCTGCCGGAATCAGTGTGGGTAAATTGACTACGACTCCATCAATTAATCCATTCAACAACGCCATTGCACTTTGCATTATGACTGGAAGATTTTCAGAAATCGCTAAAGCTAATCCCGAAACAATTTGAGCCCCAGAGTTCATCAATTCTGGTAGTTTAGCGAGAATTCCGCTGACAAAACCTTTTATCATTTCAGGACCTTTTGTTGTAACAGTTTCAATCATCTTTGAAATCTGTCCCCCCATTTGACTATCCAACATACCAAATCCAACGAGTGCAACTCCTAGAATTGCAGCAGGCCCTAAAGCTTTTAATGCAAAGCCCATTACAGAAGTTAAGCCCTGAACCATTGAAGTCAAAGCTGTCGTTCCTACTCCAGCAGATTTTTGTATTCCCTGACCGATACCGCCAAAAGCCTTTGTAATTAAAGGTACTTCTCCAGCCATTTTTTTTGATCCTAGTGAAATAGATTCAAAAAAACCAGCTACATTTAGTGCGCCTGAATCTAATTTATTTAATACTTTGCCCACTCCTAATTCTAAAGACACCATTCCATATTCCATCTGTGGGGCTAGACTTGTCACTGTTTTTGATAGATTTTTTGTAAAGCCCATTACTTTAGAATCTAACGAAATAAACGGATCTAACATTTTTGTAGGTAAATCTTTAAATGGCGCTTGCATTTTACTAAAACTAGTTGAAACAACATCCGTTAATCCCTGTGATTTTTTACCTAGTGTGTTAAACGCTCCTGCAGCTTTTCCTAGCTGGGTAGTTGCCTGTGAACCAAAGTTTGTAAACATTGATTCAATAGAAGGTAAACCAAAGCTAGCTAAAGTCATATTCAAATCTTTAAATGAGTCCTTAACACCATTAAAAGCGGTTGTTACCGCACTGGGATCTGAAACAGATGAAAACAGATGATTAATCTGTGTTTCTAATCGAGCAGTATTTTCAGCTATTTGTGTTAACGATCCGTTCAAACCTCCATCTACAACTTTTAGAATAGCCTTTATATTTATTTTAGAGTCCACTTTTTTCCTCCTTTCCTATGAATTAAAATTGGCAATCCAATTTTGTAATTTTTCTTTGTCTGGTGATGTTTCTTTTTTTCTACCTAATAATTTTTGTTCTGCTTTTTTGTAATCAAAGAATTTTTCAAAAGTTCTGAAAACTGGTTTTCCTTTTTTCGTTTGTCCAGCCATTACAGTCGCCCACGCTTGCATATGAATTTCATATTGTCGGTCTAATTGCCTTAATTGATAAGCTTTCATTTTTAATTCATATTCAATAATGGTTAAACGATCAATCTCTTTTAAATCTTCTATTTTCAAAAAACGTAAACAATTTAAACGGATTTGGTCATATATTTCATCAAAGTGAACCTCTTTTACGTCTGAGCTTCTTCCAACATCTTGCTGGTCATCATTCCGGTATATTCCGACTTTTTTAGCTCATCCATCACTTCTTGAAAAAGGTCCTTCGTACCATTTTTTTCAACATATTCTTCTAGATGTTTCACTGTCATCCGAGGTTTTTCTGTCATATTGCCAATAAGTAGAACTTCAAACAAAGTATCGACATCTGACAACATTAAATTAGAAACGATTGCACCGATTCCCAATTTTAGCTGCATTCCTCCACGATCTACAGAATATCGTTTATTAATTTCTTTTAAAAATCCATAGCCAAATTTACATTCAAATAATTTTTCATCTATTGTTAATTCCACAATATTTCCTCCTAGGTTGAAAGAGGCTAGTTAAGCTAACCTCTTAGATGTTATTCATATTTTTATACGGTTGGCGCTACTTTTACAGTATCTTTAAAGGTATAATCTCCACCTTCTGAAGTGTCCAGTTCTAGAGCAGCAAAACCATTTTTACCTGTCCCTTCAATTGCCCACTCTAAAGAATACTCCACTTTACTTTCAGCTGAATCGGTTTCTTCAAACGAAGTGAAATAGCCTTCAAAATATTTTGCTTTAAATTTTCCTTCATTATTTCCAGTCCCAATTTCTTTTGTATTAATGCGCCAAATTTGAACACGCTTATTTTCATCCATCGCAGTTTCTAATTTATCGATTTGAGTTGATCCGATTTTATATAGTGTCGTTGCCGTAACAGTTGTTTCTGTTGCTCCAGGAGTCACAACGCTACCATCTTTTGTCACAGTAGCTTCACTTTCTTTTGATTTTGAATAACCATTTTCTGTACTATAAGCTAATCCCCATGCATTCTCATTGCCCTCATCTTCTGCTAAACGAAAACGCCAAACTACATCTACTCCACTTAATGCTGTCATTTATTCATTTCCTCCTTTAAAGTTCTGTTACTCTTTTTTAGTTTCTCTATATAATTAAGCGATCGCTTCAATTGAGATGCTAATTGATTTTTTCGTCTTTGTTCTTCATGTACTCTTTTCTGCAGCTTTTTGATAATCTGTAATTGCTTTTTTATTGTCTTATCTTGCTGTTGAAAAAAATGGTTGTCTTCTTTTTTTAATAAAAAAATACGATTTTTCAATTAGACATCTCCTCTCATTTTAAGTCCCGGGCGACTAGCTCTCTTGCTTGATAACAACAGTATACAATCAATCGTTTAACTAAAACTCCCACTTATCTTCTAAAAGTATGCCAACTTTCTTGCACTATTCTTGCTTCTTTATGCATAATAAAAAAACCATAATAATCGTATGTTTACGAACTACTATGGCTTACTTAAAATACATTGTTACCGAGATTTTTTCTCTCGTAATTAATTAGTTTTTTTCTCTACGACAACATCAAAAGCTTTATAAATCAAGGCATAAAGACTGGATTCTCATTGGTTCACTTATTGGGTTCCAGCTTCAATCCATTTCTGGTAGTACTCTATTTTCAATGCTACTTTTTTTAATCTGTTGATAATTGCTGGATTTTATCCTTTATTTTTTTGTTCTAAACAGCAAGCTAAACATTCTTGTAAGGTATCATCGCCTTCCAAGGCTAGCTGAATAACGTTACGGATGTCTCCCAACGAGACACCTCTATCTTTCATAAAACGAATCGAGGCTATCAAATCTAAGCCTTTTTCTTCAAAATAATGAATACCATTTTCATTTTACAAAAGCTAGTATTAACTTAAAAGCTTAAAAATTTGGTGTCGCAAATACGTGATTGTATAGATTATTTTGTAGTGGATGGTCAAATTTCAGAAAAAACTCTTTTTCAGAGCTAACACCACCAAGTGCTTTGGGAAAATCGACATATGAAATACAGTGAGTGAATATTTCGATGACTTCTTCTTTACTCCATCCAAAATTTAGAGCACCCTTAATGTATGTATGCAATTAAGACTCTGTATCTCCTTGCGTTATTAATGCGATTAGCGAAATTACTTGTCTTAACTTTAAGTCTAGATATTGCCGCTTATAGATTTCTTCAAAAGCAAAATTTATAATGTAGTCTGATACATCAGGTGCAATGTCTTCTATATTCTTTATTGCTCCTTTGCTAGCTCCCTTATCTAATTTATTTAGAGCCTCAGATCCTAAATCATAGTTGTCATAACTCATAGTTGAACCTACTTTCACCTTATGGTAGTATGTGTTAACTGATGAAGTACACTCTATGTCAAGTGAGGAGAAATTAAAATTATGAGTTACAGTATTGGAGAGTTTTCTAAAATAACAGATTTGGCGATTGACACTATTCGTTATTATGAAAAAAAAGGCCTAATAATTCCCAATAGAGATAAAAATAATCGACGCGTATTTGAAGAAAGTGATATTGGCTGGTTAGAATTCATAAAAAAGCTCAAATTGACTGGTATGAAACTGAAAAATATAAAGTATTATTCTCAATTGCGATATCAAGGTGATAAAACAATTGAAATCCGACTTGAGCTACTTTATCAGCAAGCAGACGTTCTATTTGTGAAGCAAAAAGAGGTTGCTGAACATATCAAGTTTTTATACAATAAAATTAACATATACAACAACATGTTAGAAGAGAAACGTAAGACAGATGCTGAAAAAAATAAACTTCAATCCGTTTAACTATCTAATGGAGCCTACTTTTTTTAGTAGGCTCTTTTTTCCCGTTTCCCATCTATTTTTACTAAACGCTAAATTTTATGCTCTATTTGATTAAGCAGTTAACAGTTTCATTCAGCAATTTGTAATAGTTGAATGTTTCTGCAAGAACTATTTTTTCTTATAATCAGATTATTTCTATGTCCACAACCTTATACTCCGAGTATCCCCTCCCGCTTTTTTATAGATCAAGTTCTCTCTTAAGATAACAACTTTCATATTCAATTATTTTAGACTTTTAATTTTCCTAATAAATATTGAAAGAACTCCTTTTCGTTTCGTGGGAAAAATTCTTAATAAAGAAAAAAATGAAAAGAACACATTCATTATTGAAAATTTGTTTGATATCACCAAAAATCCAGTCACTGTTATCAATAAAAATGACATTGGCTGTTATGAATCCATTCCAATACCGAATTCACACCAGCCAAGCAAGTTATATTTATCATTTTATTTGGTTCTCTAAATCAGAATAAAAAGCGAGAGAAAGAAGTTCTTACAATCTTTTCCAATGTTACTACGTTTTCACAAAAGATTCTCCTCATAGAAAAGCTCGTACGTTACTAAAATGACATTTAAAGATGAAGATACGATCTATAAAGTGGGTTTCTAACGCAAATTTTCTTTAGAGATCACACTAGAATTACTTTGAATCAGAAAGATCAAGGGAATTTCCTGTAAAATCCCCCTACCTTTCTTAAGCGAATAGATACTTTGTCTCGAACTCCACTTTTTCTACAGAAAATAGCTAATTATCCTAGGTCGTATCTGAAGAATACAACGACAAATATTTTCTTGACTGATCATCTAACCCACCCAGTATAAAGACTCACTTATGTACCACGAAAACGCATTTTTCTTTCTATATCGCCAGAATAGTTGCGAAAAAAATCAGATTTCAGCGTATTTTTTGATATAGCTTAGAGCTTAGTATCACCCCCTATAAGCAAATCTTTACCAAAATTTCCTATTATAAATTAGTTAGCTTTTTTCTCTATGTCAACATCAAAATCTTTATAAAATAAGTCATAAAGCCCTGCTTCTCCTTGATTGACTTCTTCCGTTCCAGCTTCAATCGCTTTTTGATAATACTCTATTTTCCATGCTACTTTTTTTAAATCTGTTGATAATTGCTGGATTTTATCCTTTATTTTTTGTTCTTGATCTAAATAATAGCTTAAGCGCTCTTGTAAAGTTTCATCGCCTTGCATAACTAACTGAATGACATTACGAATGTCTCCCAACGAGGCACCTGTGTCTTTCATAAAGCGAATGGTTGCTAACAAGTCTAAGTCTTTTTCTTCAAAATAACGAATACCATTTTCTTTTCTTTTTACAAAAGGTAGCAACCCTTCACTTTCATAATAGCGTAATGTTGCGGGAGTAAACCCCATCATTTTTCCAACCTGACTAATGCTATACATAAAAAACACCCTTTCCTTGACTTCAAGTATACTTTAACGTGTATGATAATATTATATCATCAAGAAATGAGGAAACATAATGACAAAAAAATTAATTGTAATCACAGGTGCAAGCTCTGGTTTTGGTGCTGAAATGGCGAAACTCTTTAATAAAGAAGGACATCCAATGCTTTTGATTGGCAGAAGAATTGACAAGATAAAAGAATTAGCATTAGATTTCTCAAATGTACTAGTAAAATCAGTAGACGTAACAAATTACGAAGCCTTTCAAGCAGCGATTGATGAAGCAACAGCAATCTATGGGCCTGTCGATTTATTAGTCAATAATGCTGGGGTAATGCTATTGGGTAACATCTGGAATCAAGATATCAATGAATGGAAAAATATGATGGATACGAATGTACTTGGTGTTTTAAATGGAATGAAAACTGTTCTTGACACAATGAAAGAGAACCAAACAGGAACTATCATTAATATCAGCTCTATCGCGGGTAGAAAGACTTTTGGTAACCATGCGGCTTATGCAGCCAGCAAGTTTGGCGTTCATGCTTTATCTGAAACAGTTAGAGAAGAAGTTTCTGGGGATAACGTACGTGTCCTCGTAATGGCTCCTGGTGCTGCTGAAACTGAGCTTCTGACCCATACGACCGATGACAAAGCTTTATCTGAATACGAACAATGGAAGCAAAGTATGGGGGGACTAACATTAGATCCAATCCATGTAGCAAAAACGGTTAAATATATGTACGACATGCCTCAAGAAGTTTCAATAAGAGAAGTATTAATTGCTGCTACAAAACAAAACGCGTAAATGATTAATCAAACAGCTACTTTAGGTAGTACTTTTCAGTTTTGTTAATGTAACGCTTTCGTGATTAGGTGAAAACTTTTTTAGTTTTTACTTAATCATTTTTTCTTTCCTCTCGAATTTTTATGCTATACTAGCAACAGAAAGTGGTGAACAAACCTTGCTATTTTTAGACTATACTCCTGATTTAAGCACAATTGATTTAGAAATTTATAAATACGTAGCCACACATATCGATAAAGTGGTCTATATGCGAATTAGAGAACTAGCTCAAGAAACTCACAGTAGCACTGCTAGTATCCTTCGTTTTTGCAAAAAATTTGGTTGCGAGGGCTTTTCAGAATTTAAAATTAAGCTAAATCTTTACCAAGAGTCGCTCGCTCAACAACCAACTTCTCATGCAGTAGATGAAACTTCCTTCGCACATTTTATTCAACGTTCTACAGAATCTTTTTATCAAGAACGAATCCAAGCAGCCGCAAAATTATTAGCTGAAAAAGAGCTTGTTATCTTTATTGGAACAGGTTCATCAAATATTATGGCAGAGTACGGTGCACTTTATTTTTCCTCTATTTTTAGTATGGCTTTTCATATTGAAGACCCTATTAATCATCCCGTTAACTTTTTTAATAAAAGTATAGCGCAAAATGTTTGTGTCATCGCACTCTCTGTTAGTGGTGAAAACGATGCTGTCATCAACTACTTGAATCATTTTATTACCAACGATAGTGCTATTATTTCTATTACAAATAGTGAAAAATCTACGATTGCTAAACTATCCAATGTTAACATTCCTTACTATATTTCAACTGAAAGAATTGGAGATAGTGATATCACCTCACAAGTTCCAGCGCTTTACACTGTTGAATATTTAGCAAAAGAAGTGCAAAAATTAAAGAGGATGGGACAAAACTAAAAATCAGTTTTGTTTCATCCTCTAAATCCGAATAAACGGTGGTCAAAAGTCTGGATCTTCGGAAATTCCCCGCAAATCACTCAATACATAGAACCTATTGCGCGTTTTGCGGTCCAATTTCTCGCCCCAAAACGACTTCTGTCGCAACCTCTTTCCTATGATTAGAGAGTAAACTTCTCGACGGGTGAGTTTCCCCTCTAATCGTAGTAAGTTTTACGATTCATTTTTTACTTAATTGAAAAAGTTTGGTAAATATTGTTTGTGTGCTTCTAATAATTCATCCATGACTTGTTTTGCCACATCACCACTTGTTACTAATGGATTCATTGTGAAGGCCTGTAGTAAAGTTCCATAATCACCGGTTACAGCTGCATCAATGGTCAGTAATTCCATTGACTTCATTAGTTGAAGTAAGCCACGTTGTTTAGGTTCAAAGCTCCCAAAAGTATAAGGAATCGGCCCTTTACCCGTAATCATACAAGTTACTTCCACTGCCGTGTCACTCGGTAAATCAGTGATTGTTCCGTTGTTTCTTGTGCTGACAGTCATTGTTGTTCGTTTGTCATTGTGAATCGAATTAATGATTTCACAAGCCGCATCACTGTAGCGAGCACCACCACGCTCTGCCAGTTGTTGTGGTTTGTAGTCTAATTTAGGATCTTTGTATAAATCAAATAGCTCTTGCTCAATCTGTTTTACTTTCTCAGCTCTAGTACCGTTATTTTTAAAGTCCTCAAGCTCTTCAGCTAACATTTTATCAGTATAGTAATAGTAGTTGTGGTAAGGACAAGGAACCATGTGTAGATTTTCAACTTGTTCAAAAATTAAATTATTGTCTTTAATATTTGCAACGATAGACTTCGCTTCTTCTTGACCATACATTTTTCCAATCAATTCATCTGTCCGATCATTTCCTTTTGAATCCACGACAGTATGCCAATGCAAGTGGTTAATCCCTGCAAATTGGAAGAATAGATTTTTTGGTTTTTCTTCTAAAATTTCTGCTTCTTCAAAAACAGCGTTCACTGGAATATTACATAAACCAACTACTTTATCCCATTTACCATATCTTAAAACAGCTTCAGTCACCATACCAGCTGGGTTTGTAAAGTTTATCAACCAAGCATTTGGACATAGCTCTTTCATATCTTCTACAATATCTAAAATAACGGGTACAGTTCTTAAGGCTTTAAATATTCCACCTGCTCCGTTTGTTTCTTGTCCAATCAATCCATGACTTAAAGGAATACGTTCATCTAAAATACGAGCATCTAAAAGACCAACACGTAATTGTGTCGTAACAAAATCTGCATCTTTTAGTGCTTCACGACGATCTAAAGTCAAATGTACTTCACAATCAACACCTGCTGCTTTTACCATCCGTTTGGCCATCGCACCAACGATTTCAAGTTTTTCTTTTCCTGCTTCAATATCAACTAACCATAATTCTCTAACGGGCAACTCATCGAAGCGCTTAATAAATCCTTCTACTAATTCAGGTGTATAACTTGAACCTCCACCAATGGTTACAATCTTAATTCCTTTTGACATAAGTATTTGGCCTCCTAATTAACTATCTACCTTCAGTATAAATCCATCTCAGGAAATAATATAGCCCAAATCAACAACTGGTTACAGGTTCAAAATAATGTCATTTGTACCATTATTGTCACATTTTGTAACTATATATAAAAAAGCAGTAGGCCATCTTTAGTAGGCACCACTGCTACTCTCTTAGTGAGACACTAATCAATCATCTTGCTCATTAAGTGAACATTCAAAAATTCCCCTGTATCTGTCTTAGCTCCTCTTTCCATAATCGTTTCCGTTTTAAAACCAATTTTCTCATATAAAGAGACTGCTCGCTGGTTCCGTTCTTGCACCGTTAGTTCCAGACGACGAATAATTCCAGATTCTTTAGACCACTGAAGCACTTCTTCCATCATTAAGCGTCCCAAGCCAAAGCCCCAATAATCTTTTAAGATACTAATCCCAATTTCACCAATATGTTCCATTCGTCCCTTATTTGACGCTTTAACAGAGGCTGTACCGACGATTTTACAATCCACTAAAGCCACTAACAAGACATTATTTGGAGAATCATACATATCTGCTAAATTTTGAGCCATCTCCTCTACTGACATCGCTAACCCTTTGTCATCCATAACTAAATAAGGGGTTTCACTCCCAATGAGTTTCAAAGTGGTTAAAATCTCAGCCGCATCATCAGGGATTGCTTCTCGTACAGTCACTTCTACTTCAGTCATTTTATTTCCCCCATCTTTCTATCACTCGTTTCAAAAATGCTTCTGACTTCGCTCCAAAAGCTTCTAAATGAATCTCTCGTTTTTCTATATCAGTCAAATCTTTTGTAAAAGTGATTTCCAAATAATCTTCAGGTAAAAAATCTCCTAGCATTTTTCCCCACTCAACGACAGATAATCCATCTCCTTCAAAGTAATCATCCAGCGCCAAATCATCCGCACCCTCTTCAATCCGATAAACATCCATATGATACAAAGGAATCCGTCCTTGCTGGTATTCTCGAATAATCGTATATGTCGGACTTTTGATCATTTGATCTATTCCTAACCCTAGTGCAATTCCTTTTGTCAGCGTTGTTTTGCCAGCGCCCAAGTCCCCAGTCAAGATGATTGTATCCCCTGCTACAGCAGACAAACCAATTACTTTCGCAAGTTTCTCCGTTTCTTCTGGTTTTTTTACATTAATATCCATTTTCCACCTACTTATCTGTTTCCTCTGTTCTTTCTATGTAAAGTAGTATACCGAATTCTAAAAAAAATAACTACAACAAATAGGTTAAAAAATTTTTTTCTCCCTAGAATATTCTTGCCCTAGCAAAAAACAGAAGCTACTAATTTATAAAATCAGTAACTTCTGTCAATCTCTTATCTTCTATTCACTCATTAGCGTTTGAGCAGCAGTAATAATTGAAAGTTTATAAATATCTTCTTCATTCGCACCACGAGATAAATCCGAAACCGGTTTGTTCAATCCTTGTAAGATTGGCCCAATGGCTTCAAAGTTGCCTAAACGTTGAGCAATTTTGTAGCCAATATTTCCTGATTGTAACTCTGGGAAAACAAAGACTGTCGCTGAACCAGCAACTTTTGAGTTTGGCGCTTTTAATTGAGCAACTGATGACACGTATGAAGCATCAAACTGTAACTCGCCATCAATTTGGTATTGAGGAGCTAATTCTTGTGCAATTTTTGTTGCTTCTACTACTTTATCTACTTCTGGTGCTTTTGCAGATCCTTTTGTAGAAAAACTCATCATAGCAACTTTAGGTTCAATATCAAATAATTCTGCTGTTCTAGCACTGTCTACAGCAATTTCAGCCAATTCTTGTGCTGTTGGATTCACATTAATTGCACAATCCGCAAAAATGTATTTTTCTTGGTCACGTCCACGTACCATAATCATTGCACCACTTGTACGGCTAACACCTGGTTTTGTTTTAATAATTTGCAATGCTGGTCTCACAGTGTCGCCTGTTGAATGAATAGCACCACTAACCATCCCATCAGCAATCCCCATGTACGTAAGCATCGTACCAAAATAGTTAACGTCTTTCAGAATTTTACGAGCATCTTCTTCTGTTACTTTACCATTACGGCGTTCAACAAAAGCAGCCACCATTTCATCCCAACGATCATAATTCTCTGGATCAAGAATTGTAAAGTTGGAAGTTTTGATTCCTCTCGCATGAGCAGCTTTAACAATCTCATCCGGATTACCAATTAAAATAGGTTCCATTAACTCTTCTGCTTTCAATCGCGCAGCCGCTCCAAGTATACGTGAATCGGTCGCTTCTGGGAAAACAATTCTGATGTTACGACGAATAACTTTAAATTTTAAACTATCAAATAATTCCACGATGTACCCTCCAATTTGTTTTTATACCCGTTCGTCTTTGAAATATTTTTTATTCCATCGAACTTTATGAAACTGATTTTACTGGAAACAGCAGAAAATGAAGCTCGCGAACGAAAAAGTGTCTCCTCTATTTTGAATTACGTTGATGACACTTTTAATTATGAAGTATGATTCAACGGAATTGAAATAAGAATAGTGACTCTTTATACAATCTGAAACTTATAAGAAAAAACTTATAGTCAAACAGCCTCAATACTAGTGTTTTCAGTAAAATGGAGATGAATTTCTTCTCCTTAATCACTTGAATCCAAACGATAAACAATATGACAAACTAATGATACACCATTCTCAAAGAAAATAACAGTTATTTATAGCTGTATTAGTGAAAAAAAGGCTCTCTGATTACATTTTCACAAAGAATCACTTCTGCACTATAACAGATACCCCCTGTTTTACAACACTGTTTCAGGTAATGCCCAATGAATTGGCGACTCTCCTAATTTCTCTAACGCTGTATTGGCTTTTGAAAATGGTTTTGAACCAAAAAATCCACGATGGGCAGATAACGGACTTGGATGTGGTGCTGTAATAATAACATGACGATTAGTATCAATCATTTTCATTTTCTCTTGAGCAGGCTTTCCCCACAATATAAAGACGATTGGCTTTTCGCGTTCGTTAAGCTTTTGAATAATCACATCTGTTAATTGTTCCCAACCTTGTCCACGATGAGAATAGGCTTGACCTGCTCGAACCGTCAGAACTGTATTTAAAAGCAATACTCCTTGTTTAGCCCAACTTTCTAAAAAACCATGAGAAACTGGGGGGTAACCTAAATCACTCTGCAACTCTTTGTAAATATTCACTAAAGAAGGCGGTGTTTTGATTCCTGGTTGTACAGAAAAACTCAATCCATGTGCTTGATTTGGACCATGATAAGGATCTTGACCTAAAATGACTACCTTGACCTCTTCGTATGGCGTTAACTCTAGTGCGGAAAAAATATCATACATATCTGGGAAAATAGTCTGTTGGCTGTATTCTTCTTTTAAAAATTCTCTTAAATGTAAATAGTATTCCTTAGTAAATTCATCTTGTAATTGTTCTTGCCAACTATTATGAATAATCGTTTTCATGTTTGAAAGCTCCTTTTCACTTTTTATCGTTGACTTGAACGGACTCATTCAACGATCATTTCATCTTCTCTTTATTCTTTTAGCATAACTAATTTTATTGATTCTGACAAGAGGATTTTTCTTGCGCTGAAATTCAAAAAACGTGGTAAACTATAGATAAGTTAAATAAACGAGGTGTAGAATATTTATGATAAAATTGATTGCTTCAGACATGGACGGAACATTGTTAGACGGAAAAATGAGTATTTCTCAGGATAATATCTCTGCAATACGTGAGGCTAAAAAACATGGCATTGAATTTATGGTTGCTACGGGACGAGCGCGGCTAGAAGCTTTACCCGCTTTAGAGGAAGCTGGCATCGACTGTGCTATGATTACCTTAAATGGTGCTCAAGTGTTTGATAAAAGTGGAAAAAGTATTTTTACTGCTGGTATCGAGAAAGCTTCAGCAAACAAAGTATTAGATCTTTTGGATGCAAACAATATTTACTATGAAGTCTCTACCAACCAAGGGATTTTTTCAGAACATCAAGAGAAAAGAATTGAAAATTTCGCTTCTCATATTGCAACAACTATGCCCCATTTAACCTACAAGGTTGCTATTGCTATGGCTTCTGCACATCTAGCATTGTTAAACATTAACTATATTCAAGATATCCATAAATTAATCGCAAAAGATGATATTGAAGTGTTAAAAATTATCGGATTTAGTATTGAGGGACCAAAAGTATTAGGACCTGCCAGTCTTGAAATCGAGAAACTAAATGATTTAATTGTGACGTCTTCTGCCCAAAATAATATCGAAATCAATCATCGAAATGCCCAAAAAGGGATTGCTGTCGCTCAAGTTGCAAAAGATCGTGGCATTCATGCAAAAGAAGTAATGACGATTGGGGACAACTTCAATGACGTTAGTATGCTTCAGTGGGCTGGAGTTAGTTTTGCAATGGGAAATGCTGAAATTGAAGTGAAAGATTACGCAAAATACGTAACCTCAACCAATTTAGAAAACGGTGTCGGAGAAGCAATTTTGCGGGCCATTCGTGAAGAATTATAACGTTAAGTTTTTTGAACTAGCAAAGGGGTGATGCTTAGTGACTGAATACTTTATCCAAGAACAACACTTAGGACTAGTTACGCGAACGATCGTAAAAGACGTTGATGGAAAATCTTTGTATTTACTTGTAGGCAGTTGGGGAACTAAAGGGGATGTCCTTTCTCTATACGCTATGAACGGGGAATTAGTTGCTAGTATTAAGCAAGTCTCCTTAATTTTTGGTTCTCGCTTTGAGCTATATAAAGGGTTTGAAAAAGTCGGAGTTTTACAAAAACTATTAAATCTTAATGCTGACTTCTACTACATTCAACACTTGAATTGGACTGTTATTGGAGACATTAGAAATCATTACTATAGCATCTTCCAAAGAAATCATAAGATTATGGACATGAATAAAACAACCCTTTTTTCTGGTGATTATTTCTGTTTAAATGTAGCAAATGATGAAAATGCCCCCTTATGTATCTGCATTGCAGCCGTCCTAGATTACTGGTTGTACAATAGAAAGAAAAAAAAGAATCGCAAACCACTCAATGATTTGCGAATCTGTTAAATAAATAGAACCTATTTAGAAGAAGGAAATCAGCGAAATTTATTCGCTGATTTCTTTTTGCATATGATCGTAAAGATGTCCACTAATTGTCATTTCAGTGATATCCTTAAATCCTTTTCTACTATATAATTTTTTTGCTGCTGGATTTTCTTTATCTACATTTAGACCTATGACTTTTTTTCCTTCACGCTTGGCAATTTCCGGTAATGCATCTAATAACTTAGAACCGATTCCTAACCCTCGGTACTTTTCATTGACTGAAATAGAGTCTAAATACCATTCGTTTGGTAAAGTTTCAGGATCAATAAACAGCTTAATATCTTGGCTTAAATCATGTTCTTTCAATGCTCGTCTTAACGGTTCATCAATGATGGGCTCATCCTCTGCTGGATATCCAAAAGCTACACCTGCTACCTCGCCGTCTTCTTCATAAACAAGACCACGTTGATAACCAAATCGGTAAATTGGATTTTTAATCGCTTCTGACAGAACGGATAATATTATTGGTTCAGAAACTTCCTCTAATAACGGCAATTCCATATCCTTTAAAATAACTAAAATTAATGGTGCAATAGCTTGACTATCTTCTTTAGTTGCAAAACGAATCATTTATATTCCTCACTTTCTCATTTTAGTTTATCATTTATCTAAGGATAAATCATGGCAGACAAGCTTTTTTTACTATCTTCTCATTATCCTTTGGTTTTAGGTAGACCATAGCTTTAATTAGCACCATTTCCTTACTTACTTTGTTACATACGGATTCTCCCTAAATTTATAGCACAAAACCATACAAAAAAAGAACAACTAACGTTCAGTTGTTCTTTTCTATCATTTATTAACGAATGACTGCTTTTAAGTTATACTTACGTCCCCAATTTATACATTGTTGAACTGTATCAAAATGCACGTCAACGATGTTCCCTTTAATGGCTCCACCGGTATCCCCAGCAATAGCCACACCATAGCCTTCGATTTCTACAATACTCCCTAAAGGAATAACGCTAGGGTCAACTGCAATGACATTACTTTGATTTCTTAAATCAATTCCAGTTGCCGTAATAAAGCCATTTCCTTCTCTCCAAGAATAGGCTGTTGACTGAACATACAAAACATTTCCGCCAGTCGAAGGGGTTTCTCCACCGCCACTATTCTCACCAGTATTTCCTGTGTTTGGTGCTTCTGGTTGAGATGGAACGGTTTGTTCAGTAGAGTTTGAAGAATTTTGTGAACTAGAAGATGATGAGCTTGCTGACTCTTGACTAGATTCTATAGCGCGTTGTTTCGCTTCTTCTTCCGCTTTAGCTTTCGCTGCAACATCCGCAATTCTATTTTTTTCTACTTGTTTTTCACTAGTAATTTGAGATAATACTTGTTCATTGTTAGCTAATTGTTCTTTCAATGCAGCTATTTGCTCATCCATAACAGATGCTTCAGACTGTAATTTCGCTTCGTTGGTTTCTAATTCTGTTTGTTTGCTTTTTACAGTTTCTTGCAATTCAGCTAATCTCTCTTTATCTTTAGACAGACCATCTATTTTTTCACGCTCTGCATTTTGCAAAACATTCATCGCATACGCTTTATGGAAGAAATCAGTAATACTTTCAGCATCTAATAGTACTTGCCATGTACGTTCACCGCCACCATTAAGCTGAACATCTTTCATACGATTTCCAACTGCTTCTTTACGTTTTGCAATACTTGTTTCTGTTGCAGCAATTTGGTTTTCTGATTCTTTTATTGTTTCTTCAGTTTTTGAAATATCCACTTTAAGTTTTTCAATTTCAGCGTATTTTTCATTAACATCATTTAAAGCTTCGTTGATATCTTGACTAACTGTCTTGCCAGTCTCCTCCGCTTTTGCTTCTTTTTCATTCAAAGCATCTAGTGACTCGGCACCAGCAACTAATGGAAGAACTAGATTGGTCATCATGATAACAGCTATAAATGGTATCAATTTTTTTACTTTCACTGAATCCAACACCTTTCCTAACTAAATCCAACTTTATCTATTATACTAATCAAAAGGTGTTTTTTCATTTCAATAACGTTACAATTCATTACAATTTGATTCAAGCGTTCCTTTCCCTGTAATATTAAGGGCAGTTCATGGCGTATTTACGCTCTTTTTAACTTTTTTTGTATTTATAAAATTACAAGTTTTTTTCGCGCATTTCTATTTTATTTTGTTTCGAAATTCCTTCATTAGCTTTCTGACTTCCTCGGGGTTTCTAATGGTTTTCAATTTCAAGTTAGGATAGTTCTGAACCATTCTTTTTTGGCTAAAATTCAATTTAGACAGGATTTTTTTCGCATTAACATTTTCTTTTAGTTCATCCAGCCAAGTTGCCTTTTCAAATTCTTTACGTTTCGCTCCTATTTCCTCTTTTAGTTCAGATAAATTTGTGGCCAATTCTGTGCGTTTTTCATTTAGATTCTTTTCTAATTCGACTTTTCTTTCCTCAATCAAAGCACTCATTTCAGCTGTAACTTTTTTGAAGGACTGCATGTTAATTAGAGTATAGACTAGATCACTAGAAATTAGCACCAATAATAGAAGCGGCAATGCAAGACCAAACCGATTCGCTAAAAATTGTTCCAAAATCAACACTTTAGGTTGAATTACTTTAACAATTAAGACACAATCAATTCCCCAAAATAAAGAAACAGGGATTGCTACTCGACCATTTATGTTCAAAGGTACATCTTTGTAATCCCACCAAGATGCGTGAAATAATTTTTCTAAAGCATAACTTGTTATATATTCTAAGACTGTTACCATAACAGCAGAAAGAATATAGAGTAAAAAAAGATTGTTCTGAAATGGATTTAAAAAGTAAAGCACACTTAAAATGCCAAAGCCATAGATCGGACAATACGGACCTATTAAAAATCCTCGATAAATAAATTTTTTTGCTTTTATCGAACAATAAATTGTCTCCCATAGCCATCCAATAAATGAATACATAAAAAATAATAAGACTACTTCGATAAATTCCTTCATATAATACTCCTTTTCTTAGAAATCTGATATCCACCGTTTCTGGCTAACAAAACAGGATTACGTTTCGCCATTTGTTTGATTTGTTATCTATTGTAACAAAATTTCTACTTTTATGCTTCGGAACTTCCTTTGAGATAGGTGTTACGTTACAATAATAACAAAGAGAGGAGACAGAACATGATTGGCTTACTGAAATATGCAAAAAAATATCAAAAACAAATTATTCTAGGCCCCTTCTTTAAATTTTTAGAAGCCTGCTTTGAATTAGTTTTGCCCTTATTTATGGCTCGTCTGATTGATTCAGGAATTAAACAACGTGATTTCAACTATATTGTTCAAATGGCTAGTTGGATGTTGGCCATGTCTGCTATTGGATTGGTCTGTGTAATTATTTGTCAATACTACGCTTCCATTGCTTCACAGGGGTTTGGTACAGAATTAAGAAATCAACTAATGAAAAAAATTAATCAGCTTTCCCATGCTGAATTAGATAGCTTAGGAACGGATACCCTTGTTACTCGTATGACTAATGATGTGAACCAACTGCAACTAGCTCTAGCAATGCTGATTCGCTTAGTGATACGAGCCCCTTTTTTAAGTATCGGTTCTGTGATTATGGCTTTTTATATTAATGTTGAGATGGGTCTTCTTTTTTTAGCCTTATTGCCTATTTTCTGCATTATTCTTTATTTTATCATAAGAAAAACGGTGCCTATTTATAAAAAAGTCCAAAGAAAAATCGATTCTCTTAGTCGTCAAATCAGTCAAAATTTAAGTGGCGTGAGGGTCATTAGAGCCTTTGCTCAAAAAGAAAAAGAGCAGGAAAAGATAAATCAAGTAACCGATGACTTATCAAAAACTTATATCCAAGTCTCTAATATTTCTTCTTTACTAAATCCTGCCACAACCTTAATCATGAATGTTGGAATCATTACTCTTTTATACATTGGTGGTATCAAAATAAATATTGGTAATCTTCAACAGGGAGAAATTTTGGCCTTAATCAATTATATGAATCAAATGCTGTTAGCTTTAATTGTTGTATCAAATTTGGTTATTATTTTTACTCGAGCATCGGCCTCAGCTTCCCGGATCAATGAGGTTCTAGAGATAGTGCCTAGCCTTCAACCAATGGCTAGTAAAGAAAAGCATACGGCTGGGAAAGGCAAAATTATTTTTGATAACGTCTCCTTCCGATACCAATCAACGGCAGGATATTCTTTACAACATATTTCATTGACCATTCCCCAAAATAGCTTTTTAGGAATCATTGGTCCTACTGGGAGTGGTAAAAGTACATTATCACAATTAATTCCTAGATTTTATGATGTAACTGAAGGAAATATTTTTGTTGATAATCTGAATGTCCGTGACTGGCCCATAGAAAAGTTGCGTCATGAAATAGCGATTGTTCCACAAATAGCCCTTTTATTTACCGGAACTATTCGAGAAAACCTCCAATGGGGAAAAGAACAAGCAACTGATGAAGAATGCTGGCATGCGTTGGAAATTGCCCAATGCAAAGACTTTGTAGAAAATCTTGAAAATGGCTTAGATACCTTTGTTTTTGAAGGAGGAAAAAATTTCTCTGGTGGACAACGTCAACGACTAACCATCGCGCGTGCCCTGATTCGTAAACCAGCTATTTTAATTTTAGACGATTCTTTAAGTGCATTAGATTATCAGACGGATGCAAATTTACGACAGGCATTAAAAAATGAATTAACAACGACTACCTTAATTATTATTTCTCAGCGAGTTAGCTCCATCCAACAAGCTGATCAAATTCTTGTTTTAAATAGTGCTCATCAAGTAGGTTTAGGGACTCATCAAGAATTATTAAAAACATCCAAGGACTATCAAGAAATTATCCATTCTCAGGAAGAGGTGATTTCCCAATGATGAACAAAAAATTTGCTTTTCATTCACTAAAACGGTTTTCACCTTATTTACTTCGATACCCAATAGAATTAGTAGCTGCTATTATCTTAGGAATTGCTAATGGTTTAACAACGGTTTTATTAACTTTCTATATGGGTAAATCGGTAGATACGATGATTGGAAAAGGCGCAGTAGATTTTACAGCGCTACTAAAGATCCTTATGCTACTAGGAATTATTTTGTTTATTACGGTTGTCAGTCAGTGGCTCATTCAATTGCTAGGAAATCGCGTTTCCTTTCTTGCTATTGCAGAGTTGCGAAAAGATGCCTTTGAGCACTTAAATAAACTACCATTAAGTTACTACGACCGAACGTCCCACGGGAATATTTTGAGCCGCTTTACTAATGACATGGACAATATTTCCTCTGCTTGCACGGCAGTTTTTAATCAAGTATTTTCTGGTTTATCCGTAATCATTATTACGTTTCTATTTATGATTCGATTAAGTCCAGTATTGACGATTGTTGTATTGGTTATGACACCTATTATCTTTATCGTAAACTGGATTGTAGCGAAAACCTCTCAAAAAGATTTCGCAGCACAACAAAGAATTGTCGGAGAAATATCAGGTTATGTTACAGAAATCGTTGGAAATCAAAAGTTAGTAAAAACTTTCCAAAGAGAAAAAGTCTCTCAGAAACAATTTGAAAGGTTCAATCAAGAACTGTATGTTCGAGGCCAAAAAGCACAGTTTTCTTCCTCATTAACAAACCCGCTTTCCCGTTTTATTGATCATCTTTCTTATCTATCTATTGGATTGATTGGCGGTTTATTGATTGTTAATAGTGCTGAAGGAATTACGATTGGTATCCTTTCTAGCTTTACTATTTACTCTTCTCAGTTTTCAAAACCTTTTATTGAATTATCTGGTATTAG
Source organism: Enterococcus rivorum (assembly GCF_001742285.1). Taxonomy (GTDB): domain Bacteria; phylum Bacillota; class Bacilli; order Lactobacillales; family Enterococcaceae; genus Enterococcus_L; species Enterococcus_L rivorum. The sequence continues at coordinate 161,188 of NZ_MIEK01000034.1, forward strand.
TACACAAATCCAAACCGCTTTAGCAGGATTGAACCGTACTTTCGATCTGATGAATCAACCCGTTGAAAAAGAGAAAACAGAAAATAGGATTGAGTTAAAAAACTGTCGTGGTGAAGTTGCCTTTGAACATGTCTATTTTTCATACACTAAAGAAAAACCTTTAATTGAAGATTTTAATTTAGTTGCTCATCCAGGCGAAATGATTGCGATTGTAGGACAAACTGGTGCTGGAAAGTCCACGTTAGTGAATCTTCTCATGAGGTTTTATGAGGTCGATGGTGGCACGATATCTATTGACAGCATTCCTATTACTAATATAAATAAGGATAGCCTAAGAACAAGCTTCGGTATGGTCTTACAAGATACTTGGTTGTTTGATAGCTCTATTAGAGATAATTTAATTTATGGAAACCCTTCGGCAACTGAGGCAGAAATTGAAGCTGCTATGAAAAAAGCCTATATTTTTGATTTTGTTCAACGTCTACCAAAAGGATTAGACACTATGCTTGGAAGTACCGGCATTAAAATTTCAGAAGGGCAACGGCAATTAATGACAATTGCACGAACAATGATAAGTAATCCAAGTATGCTTATTTTAGATGAAGCAACTAGCTCTGTTGATACTTTAACCGAAAAATATATTCAAGATGCTTTTTTACAAATGATGGCAGGCCGTACAAGTTTTGTCATTGCTCATCGATTAGCAACAATAAAAAAAGCAGATAAAATAGTTGTGATGGATCATGGAAAAATTGTAGAAATTGGTACTCATGAAGCATTAGTAAATAAAAAAAATGGTTTCTACCATGCGCTCTACGAAGCTCAATTTGATCATTAAAAAAACAGCAAAAAAATGCACTGCCTTCTCTATGGATGTTGGAGAAGGCAGTGCATTTTTATGTTATTATTTTAAACTAGGCATTATTTTGCCAAGCATTTTCTTGTAAGGAATTTTATTTCCTAAGTAGTAAGTTGCAACTACTTGAATTGGGAAAAAGATCGTATTTTTGACAATCCTTGGAATCCACCAAATAATATTGGTAATGTCCACGCCATACATTAATCCTAACCATAACGGTGTTAAGAAAAAGTGAACAATAACTGTTACCAAAAATGTCGCCATGAAAATCCGTTTCCACGTCAACTCCTTCTTATAATAGAAAAAGCCATAAATTGCACCGGTAATAAAAGCATTCAATGTAAACCCAGGAAAGTAAGGAGCTTTTGAGAATAACAACATTCCTATTACATCTGCAATAGCACTACCGATTCCAGTCCAAAAAGGACCAAATAGAATTCCCATTAATGACTCGGGAATAAATGTTACACTCACTTTTAAAAACTGCGTTTCAATCGCAATAAAACGTGAGAGAATAACCATCATTGCAATAAGCAAGCCCATCAATGTGATCATCCGTGTTTCAATTTTACTTTTTTTCATTTTAGCATCTCCTCTAAGAGTTGCTACACAAATAAACATGCAGCGAATGCGAAAATAAAACCGCGTATAAGCCTCGTTTAACTTATCCTTCGTCCAAATAGCAACATCCCATCTATTCAGCACTTAACGCTTTATTTCCTACTCTGATTTATTTAGGCCCGAAGCCTATATGAAATATAGCACAAATCGTAATCAATCTCAAATTTCTATTCTTCTTAAAAGAACTTTTCTAAAAATAGCGACGAACTTTTCCTTTATAACTCAGATATTTTTCACCAAATTTTTCTTGACACCAGCGTTCTTCAGATAAAATAATCCAATGTGAAGAGATTTGAAAGCTAATCAAACTCACAAATAAAATCACTGATTTGGTAATAAGAACACATCCTAAGAAGAATAAAAAATAGCCTACATACATTGGATTTCTCGAAAAACGATAGATTCCCTGCGTTCTTAATTCTTTTTTTGTCGACTTTGCAAAATTAGTGGTAGAAATTAATAATAAAAGAATGCCAGCTAGATAAATAGTCCCACCAAGAATACCAATAATTGAATCAAATCTTGTTTTAAGAAAAAATGGGAAAATAATCAGTAGCGCATTGGCTAGTTGGTAAACGTAATAAGCTATTCTTTCCTTTTCTAAAAGTGGTGCAAAGTAGGCTACTTCTTTTAAAGCCGTTGGATTCAAAGCTCCCAAAATAATAAAACGAATAATTAGTAACGGAATAATTAAAACAAAGCTGTTCATCTCCCATTTCTCCTATCTAATTCAATCAATCAGTATTAAAAAATTTACTTCAATCTTAAGACCGGTAATTCTGTTTCATATTTAGAGAGTTGTGCCACAATACTCATAAAATGTTCTGTTTTTGTATGTGCTTTTAAAGCCTCTAAGCTTTCCCATTCTTCAATTAAAGGAAAAAATGATTGTCTCTCAACTCTTCATGCTGCTCGTACAAAAAGACACCCAGTTGCTTGTCTAGTTTTAGCTGCTAATTCTTCATAAAGAAACAACGCTTCTGTTAAACAACCTATTTTTATCTTTGAAGAAGCAACTATTTATCTCATGAATTTTTCGCCTGCCTAGAAAAATTTTGTTTTTCAAAATAGTACAAATCACTTTTTTAATACTTATAGTCTTTCTATAAAAAACTATGACAATTCTGCAATTAATTTCTATAATTCTACTCCACTGTCAACTTCTTTTGAAATACATACCTATACTCTTTGGACTAGTTTCAACAAAACCGAATTGTTCATATAGTTTGTTTGCAGGGCAAACTGCTATTAAACTAACATAAGCTAAGGGATCAATATATTTCTGAATATACAGCATTAATTCCATCATTATTTTTTTACCGAACCCTTTTCCTTGAAACTCGGCAGCAACTGCTACATCAACGACTTGGTAGCTTGTCCCACCATCCCCAACAATACGACCCATCCCAATTAACTCACCAGTAGATTCTTTTCTAATTGTGACTGAGTGAATGCTATTTCCTAAACCAATTTCACTACTTTTTCTTCCTCTTTTTTATAAGCCAACTTTTTCACGTAAAGCTAAATACTCTTCTACTTCAGGAACTTCTCTTTTCAACATATACTTACTCATACTTAACTCCAATCATTTTTATAAGGAACATAAAACTCTATCTTCTAAATAACCCTATTATCCATCTCATGAACTACTTCCCTAAAGTCAACAAATCCTGCCTGCAAACCTCTCAATAACACTTCAGCTGTTCCAATATTCGTTGCTAATGGAATTTCATAAACATCACTTAGCCGAATCAATGCATTTACGTCTGGTTCATGAGGCTGTGAAGCTAATGGATCTCGTAAAAATATGACCATATCTAGTTGATCTTCAGAAATCATTGCACCGATTTGCTGATCGCCCCCTAACGGGCCTGATTTAAAGCGATGGACTGCCAAACCTGTAGCTTCAGTTATTTTTAACCCAGTTGTTCCTGTAGCAAATAGTTCAAGTTCTTCTAAAACAGGTAAATAGGCCAGTGTTAACTTAACCATCAATTCTTTTTTTCGATCATGAGCGATTAATGCTATTTTCATTTTTTGTCCTCCAATCGATTTCTTCTAACCATTATAACAAACCTATCGATATTGTGCCGAATCTTTGGAAGCACCTTAGGATGTGTCTGAAAATTACTGCGACGAATATTTTCGTCAATCATAGGTAACTGGTTGCCATAAAGTCTTAATTATGCACCACATAAGCTAGATTTTCACACATTTCAAAAAATTCAGATATCATCTTTGTTTCCAAACACATCCTAGTCAACTTGACGGAAAAAACGGATTTTTCTTGTGCAACCTTACATTGAGAAAATACAGCGCTTTCAATATACTGTATATAGACTAAAAGAGGAAAGAGTGAATAAAATGGTAGAAATGGCTTTAAAACATGTATTTAAAAAATATGACAATGCAGAAAATTATTCTGTAACTGACTTTAATTTAGAGATTGCTGATCGTGAATTTATTGTTTTTGTTGGCCCTTCTGGTTGTGGAAAATCTACTACACTACGAATGATTGCAGGTCTTGAAGATATTAGTGAAGGCCAGTTAATGATTGGTGATAAAGTGATGAATGATGTCGCACCAAAAGATCGTGATATCGCGATGGTATTCCAAAACTATGCCCTTTATCCTCATATGACAGTTTTTGATAACATGGCTTTTGGATTGAAACTTCGTAAGTATGACAAAGCTGAAATAAAAAAACGGGTCGAAAATGCCGCTGAAATTTTAGGATTAACAGAATATTTGAAACGAAAACCAGCAGCCTTGTCAGGGGGACAACGCCAACGGGTTGCTTTAGGTCGTGCTATTGTTCGAGATGCTAAAGTCTTTTTAATGGATGAACCCTTATCTAACTTAGATGCTAAATTACGGGTAGCGATGCGAGCTGAAATAGCAAAACTGCATCAACGCCTAGAAACAACTACAATCTATGTTACACACGATCAGACAGAAGCGATGACTATGGCGGATCGAATTGTCATTATGAAAGATGGCTTTATTCAACAAATTGGTTCTCCTAAAGAAGTCTATGATACACCTGTCAATGTCTTTGTTGCTGGCTTTATCGGCTCACCAGCGATGAATTTTTTCAATGTCACCTTACAAAATGGCGTTATTCGTGATGGACATGGCTTGGAACTAAGTATACCAGAAGGAAAAAATAAAGTTTTAGTCGAGAAAGGCTATGAAGGGAAACCAATTATTTTCGGCATTCGCCCCGAGGATATTCATAGTGAACAAGTAGCTTTAGATACCATGAATGATGCGGTGGTTCGCTCAGAAGTAGTCGTTTCAGAACTACTTGGAGCAGAGACTATGCTATACACTAAAATTGGTGACACTGAATTTATTTCTAAAGTTGATGCACGTGACTTCCATCGCCCAGGTGAATTTGTTGATTTAGCTTTTAATATTAATAAAGCACATTTCTTTGATCCAGAAACTGAAGAAGTTGTGACCTTACCTTAAGAAATACTTTTCTTTAGAATTCCTATAAAAAAGTTGGAGCAATCTTTAGATTTATGCTCCAACTTTTTTTCGTATTCAAATTGATTTTTCCGGTATTACTTGTATATCAGAACCTATCTTTTTTCTTTTATTCGCAGCAGTAAAGACTGGTATATTAAATTGTTTGCTTAAAGCAAACGCTAAGTAGTACGCAATATTATAATCAATAAGACTATGAATTAATCCTCCAATGCCCATCAATAAGAAAATCGAGTATATGTAGCCTTGACTATAATAAGTTTCTGGCATATTCCCCATTGTATAAAAGAGGCTCACCACCACTAGTTCAATTGCAGAATGAATGACACCAATACATAAATTGAATAGCTGAAACCGTCCATTAAAAAGGATATTCTTATTTTTCGGTTTAACAATACTTGGATTTTTTTGCAAATACCATGCACCAATTACAGCGAAAACCAAATGAGAAAGTGCTCGTAACGCAATAATTGGGGTTGCAGATAAAAAGAAACCCAACCCAGTTCCCAAACTAACCGCTACAGCCATCATCGGTGAAAAAAACATAGCAATAAAAACAGGCACATGACTGGCTAAGGTAAACGAAGCTGGACCGATTGTAATTCTCGGCATCACCATAGGAATAATCATCCCCATCCCTATTAATAGTGCCGAAATTGTTAACTGTCTAACAGAACTTCTTCTCATTTCTTCTCCTCCTGAAAGTGTCAAGACACATATGATAGAATATAGTTTAAATGAAAACCGAATATGTGTCAAGACACATAAGAAGATGAACTTTTTGTCCACAAAAAAAGACAGACAAAAGTGTTTATTCTTTTGTTCGTCTTTTATTTTAGTCTATACTTTATTTGCTTCTAATTGATTACTTAGCCGAGCAAACTCTTCTAATGACAAGGTTTCACCTCGACGAGATGGCTCAATTCCCGCTACCTCTAAACTTTTTGTTAACCAAGCTTTTGTTTCTTCATCTTTACCATAGTAATGAATTAAATTATTCCACAAGGTTTTACGACGTAATTGAAAAGCCGCTTTGGTCAATTTGAAAAATTCTTTTTCACTCGTTACTTCAACAGCTGGTTTCTCTCTTTTCGTTAACTTAATAATCGCTGAATCAACATTTGGTTGAGGAATAAACACTGTTTTAGGTACGATAAACGCTACACTGGCCTCCATAAAATATTGAACTGCAATAGATAAAGAACCATAGGCTTTTGTACTAGGTTTTGCTGAAATTCGATCCGCAACCTCTTTTTGCATCATAACTACCATTTCTTGAACGTCTAAATTTGATTCAAGGAAATGCATCATAATAGGTGTTGTAATATAATAAGGTAAGTTAGCCACTACTTTAAGTGGATATTCTTCTCGAAAAGTTTCTGCTACCGTTGTAACTAAGTCAGCTTTTAATACATCTTGATGAACGACAGTCACATTATCATATGGACTCATGGTATCTTCTAACACAGGAATCAAGCGGTCATCTATTTCAAAAGCTAATACTTGTGCTGCATTTTTGGCTAATTGCTCTGTTAAAGCCCCGATACCCGGCCCAACTTCAATTACATTTGTCTGTGAGTTAATCCCAGCTGTTTCGACTATTTTTCGTAAAATGTTTGGCTCTGTCAAAAAGTTTTGCCCTAAGCTTTTCTTAAATGAAAAACCATGTTTTTTTAATATTTCTTTCGTTCTTGAAGGGGTTGCTATTTCTTTATACTCTGTCAAATTGATTCCTCCACTTTTTTCATCGCAGCAATTAGTTCTTCTTCTGTAATCCGAAACATTTTTAAGCGTTTCGTCAGTTGTTTACTATTTGTATATCCAATCCTTAACTCATCCCCGAGCTTTTCACGGCGTTCTTTCGCGTGAGTCCCTGCTATTAAACCATAATTTATTAATAGTTGTCTAGAAATTTCTTGATAATTATCAGTCTCTGCTATTGCAGTAACTACCGAATGTAGTGCTGCTAGAATTGCTTCATCACTAGCATGTTCTACCCCAAGGCTACTGCCTCTTTTTTTAGGAGCGGCTAATCGTCTAGAAAGAAACGCATGCTTTGCATCTGGAACGACTTCCATGATTGTCTTACGTATTTTTTCTCCTGAAAAATCAGGATCTGTAAAGACGATGACACCTCTTGTTTCTTGTGCGTGTTCAATTTGTTCAAGAATCTCTTCGTTGATTGCCGAACCAATCGTTTCAATTGTGTCAGCATCCACGACTTCTTGAATTCGTCGAGTATCATCTTTCCCTTCAACTACAATAATTTCTTCGATTTTAAGTTTACTGGTCATATTTCTAACCTAAACAGTTCATGAGCATTATGGGTCGTTTGTTTGGCAATTTTTTCAAAAGGTTCTTCACGAAGCTCAGCAATTTTCTCAACAACGTAACGGGTGTATCCCGGTTCGTTTCTTTTTCCTCTATACGGAACAGGGGCAAGATAAGGTGCATCTGTTTCAACTAATAATTTCTCTAGAGGAACAGCTTTCGCAACAGCTTGAACTTCTACCGCTTTTTTAAAGGTCACAACACCACTTAATGAAATGTGCATACCTAAAGCTAAAAATTTTTCCATCCACTCAGTATCACCGCTAAAGCTATGCATAATGCCTCCTATGTCTTGGATTTTCTCTTCTTTTAATACTTTATAAGTATCTTCCATCGCATCTCGTGTATGAATACTTATTGGCAAATTCATTTCTTTTGCAATCGCAATTTGGCGACGAAAAACCTTATCTTGGACTTCTTTTGGATCTTTCATCCAATAATAATCTAACCCAATTTCTCCTAACGCAACAACTTTTGGTAGGGTTAACTGTTTTTGTAACTTTTTTTCAATGGCTGAAGTATAACTGCCTGCTTCTGTTGGGTGCCAGCCGATGATACTTTGAATAAAATCATACGTTTGACTTAATTCTAAAGATTTTTCAATCGTGTCTGAGTCAAACCCAACAACTGCCATTTCTGTCACACCTAGCACTTTTGCTCTAGCAATTGTTTCGGGAATATCATCCTTAAATTGTTCCGCATTTAAATGGGTATGAGAATCAAAAATCATTTCTCGACCTCCTCTGTCTCTATACTTTATCATAATTTCTTTAAAACCACTTAATCCAAGCCATGAATTAACATTTCTATATAAGTTTCAGCCATTTTTTCTGTTGAGCTATCAGCTATTGGACGGTTCGTGCTTACTACATGGTAAACAAATCCCATCAGTGCAACTAAAAATAATTCCGCAGAATCTTCTTGACTATGATTAAAATCGCCTTGCTCTTTCCCTGATAAAATTAATTCTTCCAAAATAGCTTTTCCTTCATGATCTGGTTCCGTTTTTAAATCCTCCGTTGATCGATTGGACACTAACATTACGGCTCTGAATTTTTCAGGATACTTAGTCATTGTTTTGATGAATGCCATGGAACACAAGCGAATTTTTTCTCGTGATGTCGCTCTTGAATTCTCTGCTAACACATTCCTGACCTCATTAACGACCTCTAAGTAAACAGAAAAAGCAATACTATCTAGTATATCATTTTTATTCTCAAAGTAATTGTAAATTGTAGAAGGTGAATAAGCGATGTTGGCGGCTATTTTGCGAATAGATAATTTTTCAAGTCCTTCCGTCAAAATAATCTCCACTGCTGCATCAAAAATTTTATTTTGCAATTGTTCTTTCTCTCGGTCTTTTCGCTCTTTACTATTCAAAAAAACTCCTCCTTACTACTTATTGGATGACAAGTATTCTGAACATTGTTCATAAAATCATACTCGTCTATTATAAGCAATAAAAATAGATTATTCAAATAGCCAGAATAAACAAACTTTTAAATTAAGTAAATTCATGATAGAATAAAATTAAACACAAATGAACAGTGTTCATTTAAAGAACGACGTTCGAAATAAGGAGGAATTTACAATGAAAAAAATTATTCTTTTTGATTCGAAAAGAGGAACTACGAAAGAAATTGCCTATCAAATTGTTTCAAAAATGAATACTCCATCAGATATTTCAGCCATCGATAGAATTAGCTCAAAAGAATTAGACTCTTACGACATTATTATTTTAGGCGCCCCTGCCTACGCTGGGAATTTAAGAAAACAAACCAAGAATTTTTTATCTGAAAATATTGCTACATTAACTGAAAAAAGACTACTTCTATTTAGTTTAGGGTTACAATTCAATCCAGATGAAATTACTAAGCAAATAAATGAACTGTTTCCAAAGGAACTGATGAATCATGCAGAAATGAACGTTTTTCTTGGCGGAAAAGTAGATTTTTCTAAATTAAATGTCTTTGAACGACTCATTATGAAAAAAATTTTATCAAATAATGGCATCAATAATCTAACGAAAACAAGTTGTTATGAAAATTTAAAGTTCCAAGCTCTTGATGAATTAATTAATACCATTAATCATATATCTTAATCATTAAAGTGCCTTCTTGATTTAAAAATACCTACTTTAGTCTGATGATTTTTTTACTAAATAAAAGTAAACTGTTTTTACCATGCCTTCATAGAAAGGAGTTATCTTAGTTTGAAACGTTTTTTGGAACACGCTTCTTTAACTACATTTGTTCAACAGAATAGCACTTTTAATAAAAAGTCACAGATAAATACTGTCTGGCATTGGCTATTATTGTTTCTTTTTGGTTTGTTGGCTTACGGAAGCATCTACCAAAAATTTTTACTAATTGGACTTTTCATTGGCATTTCTGCACTCGTTAATGGGCCTTTAATGATTTTATGGGGAGCCATCTATTCTGCTCTGGTTGCCTTCTTCCCACCGATTGGAATTTTGTTATCACTGCTTTTTTTGATGATTAATTTAGGTAGTGTCGTGAAAAGCTGGCGAATCACACTAACAAGTGTTTACTTTTATCTCGTTCCGTTAGCCAGCAGTTTGCTTCAAAAGCTCATTAAAAATGAGCATCACTATCTGATATTTCTTTTTGTCTTTTTAAGTATACTAGGTTTACATTTTCTACTTAATTGGTTGTATAAACATAATAGTATCAGCCGATCATTAACTTGGCGTATTGTCTGCGTTCCTTATTCCCTATTACTTTTTCTTTTACCTAAACGCTTCCATCCATTTAAAAGAAATAAAAAAATGAGAGTGGGACAATAAACTACTATTTATAGAAAACAGAGACGATTTTGACTATTATTATCAAAATCGTCTCTGTTTTTTCTTTTGAAAGAGCTTTTCGCTCCATATGTTTTCCTAATTTTCTTAAATTTAGTGCCATAAGCGCTAAGCCAACATCAATCTTGGCGCCAAGCTTTCCTCGTAAGTGAAAGCGATGGAACGCCAAATGAGCCTTTAGATGACCGAACACAGGTTCAACTTCAATTTTTCGTCTCCGATAAATTGTTCCTGTCGTTTCATCCAAAAGCTTCTTCTTGCATTCGGCTTTAAAATAACGCCATGAATTGTTCACGAGAATCTGCCGATTCTTTCCACTCGTAGCTCTGGTACATTGGCTACGAACAGGACATTCCCGGCAATCTTCACATTCATACACTTTGAAATCTCGTACAAAGCCACCTTTGTCTTTTCTTCTACTGTATCGTTTGAAAGAGACAGGGCGAT
>NZ_MIEK01000035.1 GCF_001742285.1 Enterococcus rivorum
GGTAAATACTGGTGTATCAATGTTTTCAGGTTACTATTGTTAATTGTCAGGGCGGTGTTACTTAGCGCCCTACTCTCGAGCTTCGCTCGGTTTGGTCGTGGCACTCGTGCTAGCGCTTTTGTCTGACGACACGCGCGCACGGCACCAAGACCAACCTAGAAAACCAAGTCGTTCTGTGGCTTCGCCACCCCGAAGCAGGAAACCTCGGCGCTTCACTCCTGTTTGGTTTTCTTAATGATAATCAATTTTAGCTTCCCTTTTACACGAAAACCATGCTATAATCAATGTATCAAATTGATACATTGATTATAGTATCAAAACGATACATTGTCAACAATTTTATGTATCAATGTGATACTTTTTTTGAAAGGTGATGACTATGTCAAAATTTTCAGAACGTCTTAAACTACTTCGAAACGAGAAAAAAATGACCCAACAGGCGCTTGCTGACTTAGTGGGAGTAAATAGAGTGACTTATACCAACTGGGAAAATGGAAAGAGAGAACCTGAGCTAGATAAGATCGTAGAACTTGCGACAGAGCTAAATACCACAGTTGATTATCTTCTAGGTAATTCAGATATTAATCTTTTGGATACATCCAAAAAGGATATACAGAATTTCACTAAAGAGGAAGCTAAGGAACTATCGGGTGCACTAATGGAAAATATGAACACTATTTTTGAAGCTGGAAAAAAGAAATTTAATATGACAGATGACGAAATGGAAGCTATGAAAGTACTTGTCATAAAACAATTTCTAAAAGAAACAGAAGAAAACGAGAAAAATGATTCTTCTAATCCATAAAACACTATAAAGAAAGTCAATAGACCGCTAGGCTCTCCTAACGTCGCTATTGACTTTCTTTATTGGGCATGTCTGTTTGTTGGTGCCCGAGGAACTCACTAAATAGCTAGCACTTTGACTTGTTCCTCGAGCCTTTTCAGCATAACATGACCACCGTTTGCTTTAACATTTGAATTTGTTCTTTCATACCTTTTCTACTTCACCCTCAGAATCTAGCAAAATAGCAGATTAAAAATCCAATTTTTTCATTTAGAGTATTACCCTAGCAGCATGTTTACTCTTAGTCTGTATTCTTCATCTTTATCAATCTCAAAATTTTGATTACTTAATAATTGATTCAAAGCATTAATATCCCAATTATAGGCTGATTGTTCCTCTTCGTTTAAGCCTTCGAGTTTAGATAGATTTTCTTGTCTCTCTAATAGATAATCTGGTATGAAATTTTCTTTTAAACTTAAAATTGAAAGATTTATCATAACTGATACGTAAACTTTATGACTTTTTTTCATCATTAATACAGAGTCTTCAAAAGTTGCGGCTATTGCTTGACTCGGACTAAACCCTTCATCTTCAATAAAATCTTCATAATCTTCTAAAGTTAATTCTTTTGCTTCTAAATAACTGATTTCGCTCATTTTTCCACCTACTTCGTAAATATATTAAGTTCTATATTTGGAAACTTTTTCCTAAATTCTAATATGACATTTGTACAGCTTTGACACGCTGGTAATTCTGTAAACAAATCTATCTTACCAGAAATATTTGGGTCTTTAATTTTAGATGCTATATCTTCCAAAATTTTAACCTCAGTATCATTATATCTTGGAAACTTATCTATGGTGTATGATTCAAAAATTCTATTTTCTGATGAAGGAGAAAAATTACCTAAATCAGCGCCTTTACTATTCGGACCATGAATTTTACTATGTGCCATAAACTCATCTGGTAAATCCTTTATTTTAACATCAGCAACAGCCATATTCCCCTGATTTTTCAACTTAGAATTTGGCATTTGGTTTCTAATATTATCAACCCTATTTTGGAAATTCTCAACTTTTTGTGCTTTGGTAAGTCCACTGGCTTTCTCGGGGCGGAGAACTGCTTTTTTTAAAAACTAGCTAAAACATTGTTATATCAACAGTTTAGCACACTTTTCTTAACAAGCTATTTTCTCCTCGATTTCAGGCAATTTATACGCTGTTTTTTGCTTCATCATGCTATAAATTATCTTAACCAATTTTCGCATAATACATAATAACGCTTGTATCTTTGTTTTGCCTTCTGAAACTTTCCGCTCGAAATAAGCCCGAAATACTGGATTTCTAGGTTTTCCCTTATTTGTAAGGTAAATTTGTTGTATCGCTAAAAAGTACAGCGTTGAATACAGTTTTCTGTTCCCTTGTGACTTATTTTGAACGTCTTTTCCTTTTCCTGCTGAACTAAAGCGTAAGGGGGCGACACCTGCATAATTCGCTAATTTATCCGAATTTTGAAATCGTTCAATATCCCCAATATGCCCCACCAATGCACAAGCCGTTACAATATCAATTCCGGGCATTGTTTCTAGCTGATAACCTAGTTTTTGATACATTTGTTTTTCTGTTCGTTCGAGTTCCTTAATTTCTCGTTGATAGGCTCTTAACTGCCTTGTAATGCTTTGTATCACTGTATTTCTCGCAAATTGATAGTCTCGTTCTTTCGTTGTCTCCTGTGCCACTAAATCAAGGATTTTACGGGCTCTGTTTGTCGAACAAGTATTATGACTTGGCACTCTCAAAAATGCCCCTAACTCGTCCTCTGATACATTTTCTAAATACTTAGGTGATGGGTAATGTTCAAAGAAGGTAAGAGAGGTTCTACAGTCTAATTCTTTGAAAAAACCTTTATAATTTGGATACGCTGTTTGTATCTGTTCATGGAATTGTTGCATCAATTTTGTACTTGCTTTTACCAGTGCATTTCTCCGATTGACTAAATGGCGCATTGTCCAGTAATAATCCTGTGGGTTAGCGTCTGGTAATAAGTGGGAACGTCTCATTAATACGGCACTAATACATTGTGCGTCCCATGTATCGTTTTTCTTTGTACTAGCATAACTCATACGTTCCATATAGGAAAGTGACGGATTCACTTCTTTTACTGGATACTCTCTATCTAAAAGAAAAATAGATAAAGTTCTACCGTAATGAGTGACGTCTTCCAATCCAAAAACGGGCATCAGTTCGCCTTTTTGTTTCAGTACGTAATCTTCTAATTTGTGAAAACCTTGTAAGGTGTTCTTGATTTTGATTTCTCCTAGTTTTTCTTCTAAGTAATTTAGTAATACAGCGGTATGAGTTTCTTTGTGTATGTCCATACCTACATACAAATACTTGGTTCTGTCCATAGTCCTCCAGTTCTATTCAAGTGAATAGTGGCAATCTCAGTTTGAAGCCTCTACATACTCAACGTTAACGAGTAGCGGGCAAGAAAGCGTCAGCCTATCTAATTTCTTGAATTGGAGAATTTCTTAAATTATGGTATACTCAACTTGCGACGGTAGAGTTTTAAATCTAAGAAATTCAGTTTCTTATTTTTGAAATTCTGCTTTTTTGTCTTACAACTATAAATCGTAATCGTACAGTTTTGTACACGCAGCCCTCCTATTAGTAGTGAGGGCATTGGGGAAAATTTACTTTTTCAAGATATTGTTTCCTATTTTGCGCACGTCACCCCCCTATTAGTAGTGGGGGCTTTTTATTTTTCATTCTATCACCTCCTAAAATGGCTGTTTCAATGCACTTTTTAAATCGCTGTAAGCACTGATAAATCAACGTTTCTATTCAAATTTTGGTAAATGTCAGGGCGGTGTTACTTTGCGCCCTTCCAACGAGCTTCGCTCGGTTTGGTCGTTGGCACTCACTGCTGGCGCTCCTGCCTTAGGGGCGTCGCGCGCATGGCACCACGACCAAACAATCTTATTAAGACTATATTTAAATAATAAACTATCTAAAAAAGAATGTCAACAAAAAATAATCTTATTTAGATTGAAATATATAATATTTTAGTCTAAAATAGATAAAAAAGAGGTGATACTATGTTGAGCGAACAATTTCAGGAATCTTTAAAACAATTACGAACTCAGAAAAATCTTACACAAGATGAATTAGCAGAAAAACTAGGTGTCAGCGGTCAGACCATTTATAAATATGAAAATGGCATTACTTTTCCTCCACCAGAAAAAATTGAAAAAATTCTCCACTTCTTTAATGTTGACCCAAATAATCTTTTTGGGTATAACAGTTATAGTAAAAACATTGATACTTTATTGAGAATAATCGCAAATGAAGGTAGCTTACAAGCAGATATTTTACAAGAACTTAAAGCAAATGATGAATCTAGTGCAATTAATTTATTAGTGAATCGGTATCCTTTTCTTGAAGGTTACAATCTTGAGCTATTAAAAGAATACAATGATTTTGATTTTGAACGTAGCATCAAAAAATATATTAATCAAGAACTGAATCGTATTATTGCACTAAAAGTATCACCAGAAGACTAGTACTATTCCAATAACACTCTAATGAAAGTCAATGATTCACTTCGTCGATTGCATCGCCATTGACTTTCATTAGTAGGCATGTGCTTTTATAAGTGCCCGAAGAACTCACAAAATAGCTATCACTTTGGCTTGTTCCTCGAGCTTTTTTAGCCTAACATGCCCACCGTTTGCTTTAGCACTTGAATCTGTTCTTCTAAATTCTTCTTTCTTCACCCTCAGAATCTAGCAAAATAGCAGTTGAAAACCTCTAAACCTTTTTCTTACTTCGCAACTCTAACAATTGCTTTTCCATCTTTTGCATGGTTTGTCTAAAATCTAAGTAAAATAGCATAAAGACTTGTGAACAAGCGTAGTATTTTCTGGCGATTTGTTGCTTGTTTAGCGGTCTGTTTTCGTCCTCGAAGAATTTTTCCAGAACTGGTAATACTTCTTGCCACGATTGAAGTTGTTCCCACATATCATAAAGTGCGTAAATATCTTGGTGACTAATTTCTTTGATTGGTTGCTTGTTTTCTGTTTGAATCATTTTTTCACTCCTTCAATTTTTTGATACACGAAAAAACGGTATCAGTGGTTGTTTCCTCACCAATACCGTTTCAATAACTTTACATTTTCTATCCGAATTACTGTACTTCAAATAAACATTCGAAAAGACTAGAAAAGTCCCTTGAATTTTTGTACAATAAATACAGCTAGATTTTTGTTAGCTATTGGCAACTTGATTAGTGAGTGTATGCTTACTATTCAAGGCTTTATCACTTGATTACCAGTCTAGTGATAAAGTGCCTTTTTTATTTATTTTGTTGTAAAAATGCTTCCAAAATTCGTTTTACTGGTAAACTAGCATTTTTCAATAAATTTTCTGCTTTTTCGATTATTGCCTTGTCTGAAATAATCAAATTTCTGTATGGTTCTCCATCAAATGAACGTAATGAATCTAAAGCATATTCAACTACCTCATCATTTTCATGTAGCAATTCTAATAATACATTGAAGCCATTCATACCTGTTTCCTCATCAATACAATAGGCTAATCTAATTTTATACTTCTCTTCCTTATTCTTTAAATTATGAGTTAAATCTTTCCAATCATTTTCTGTAAATTCACTTAATAATTCTCGTACATACAAAAATTCATCATCAAAAAAGTAATTGTCTGAACTATTTTCAGATAAAACTTCATCTACTTTTTCATACATTATTTTTTCCTCCTCTATTTAGTAAATCCTCCTGGAATTGGTGCATTTACTTTTCCTGTTGGATAACCACTTACAATATTATCTCCTATCTTAATTACATCTATCTCTACGCCATCAACAATTGCTCTATGCCATGTTGCCCCGTCTCGACCTCTAACACTGATTGTAGGAGAGTTCCCAACATCCTTAATACTATCTAAAATTTTAGTATCGCTCCATCCATCTGGAAAAACGGTACTATTTTTTATTTTAGAAAGATTTCCATCTGGAAATTGAGTAACAAGTTTTATGTCTTTTGTACCATCAGGATTAATTTTAATAGTCTCAGTTGCAAAGTTTTGATGATTATTGTTAATACTTGAAGAATGCCCGCCAATTATTTCATTTTTAGTAGGATTTTTCCTTTGTCCCCAAAGGATTTTTTCTTCCATTTCTGGAGTAATAATTGAATTAGCCCCACTGGCTTTCTTACCCCAGTTCTCCATAGCTTTAAATGTGTAATATGCCTGTCCAACTTCTGTTGCACCGCCCGCCATTCCTGCATAAAGAAACTGAAACTTCTCCCACCCTTTCAAAGGTTGTCCTGTGTGAGGGTTTTTCCCCACTCGAGCTGAAAGAATGTATTTGCTATAAATATCCGTCAAAGAATCATGAGGATCAATCTGCCACCCTTTGTTCAAATTATAACCAACTGGTAGCTTTTGTCCACCAATAATTTTGCCCTCTAACACCATTTTATTATACAATGCGGAGATTCGGGCATTTTCTTCTGGGGTATTCCCTGCTTTGCTTAGTTGATAATATTCTGAAACCTCGGTAGTGGAAATTTTGATAATCGTATAGTCCGAAAAATTTTCTAATTCTTTAGCGTTCTTCCTTTTCTTATCTTGATAAACTTTCCATTTTTCGTTAACTGTGTTTCGCCAAGATAAATTCTGCGGTAACGTGAATGTCCCTGTTGAAGGATTGAAACTAGTATTCGCTTGTTGTAAACCTTGTGCCAAGGTGCCATAAAAGGCATTCACTTCTGAAAAAATTGCAGGAGATGTAGCATTGAAGGCTAACAATTTTTCTAGCTTCTTTTCCAAGTCTCTTTTCGTGGTTTCTAATGACTCAATAATTCGTTGATTGATTTGTTTTAAGGGATTCGTTCCTAATGGTAGTGACGGTAAACTGTTGTTAATGTGTTGTATATTTTGAATGGATTGATTTACCTGTTGAATTCGACGTTCTAATTGGTCGGATTTCAAATCAATGCTATCGACCTCTGACGTATATTGATCCACAAATTTTTGACAGGCTTCTGCAGTCATTTCTGCACCCACTTCAGCGCCCTGAACTAACGGCTGTATCACCGCTGAAAAAAAAGCTTTTGCGGAATCATACGCCTTACTAGATAATTCTCCTGTTCCAATAAATTGTTGATTGCTTTGCAACAAAGAACTATACCCTTGAGACAATTGATTACATACACTTTTCACACTAGCTGCTTGACTTCGTGCTTGTCCTAAGTACATATCAATACTCATTCTGTTCCTCCTTTTCCGCTTTTGCAATTGCTCGTTCTGCCCAAGCCAATGCTTCTTTTTTATCTTCGATTCCTTGTAATTCTTTTTTCATTTCGTGTTCCTGCTCCTCTAAAACCTCTTGAAGAGCGCGTTTCTGCCAATGGATTTGTTCCGCCATGTCTTGATACAACAAATCTGTTTCACTTTGGGCAAACTCTTCTTGTAGTTCTTCAAATAGCGTACTTTGATGAAAAAAATACTCTTCATACGATTCTTCTGTTTGACGAACACTTCGCTGCGTGTTCTCCAGCCCTTCTTGATCGCGCTCTAATTGAAGCTTTTCAGCTTGAACCTCATTCCATGTCTTCATCTGACGACTTCCCCTTTTCTACCTAGGCAATTGTTGAACCGTTTGAGCAATTTTCTGATCTAGCCCCTCAAACTCTGAGGCAACGGAACGAATGTTATTACTTGCCTGCGCGACTGCCTGAACAAGAGATGTATTAAAAGTCGTTAACTGAGTGATTGCTTGTTGTGCACTTGCATTCCCAGCAACGGTTGTTTGGTTGTCTGTTAGGATGGTTCCCCTTTGATTAATTGAACCTAGAGAAGTGGCAATAGCGGAAGCAACCGATTGCGCAACTCCTGAGTTACTTTTTATCCCCTTCATAATATCTCCTTCAACATTTTAATTGTTTCTACCTTCAATCTTATCAATAAAAGATAACTGTCACAATCTTTTTTTAATCACACCGTTTTCATCCACCTGAAATGGAATATTGTATTTTTTTGAATCTTCTATAATATATTTGGGAAGTTCTTTATTTTCAAAAACTTGGCATAAATAGTAGGAAATTTTATACTCCATGATGCCATCTTGATTGAGCATATATTTGTTAAAACCCAATTCATAATATAAGAGGTCTAAATAGTATAATGTCTTATATTTCTTGTTCAACTGAATAGCCTGTTCACAAATCCGGATACTCATTTCATATTCTTCTAGTAAACTATAAAATTTTGCTGAATTGTAGTAAGCTTTATAGGCAATTGGTTCCATTTCTCCCGTGTATCGCTCTAATAAAACCATAGATTTATCATAATAAACCTTTGCTTTGTCCATCTCATTTGTCAGTGCATATGAAGCTCCTAAAGCGTTAATACTTAGAATACTATAGATATTTACATTCTCCCCATAATCCATAACTTGATACAAATAAACTTGGGCAGTTGAAAAATCTTCTGCTCCTAATAATGCTGTAATTCCTTGATAATACTTATATTTAATCATAGTTACTATATCTTGATTTACATTTTCAATTTCAAAATTATTCATTAGTTCATATGCTTCTTTATGTTCTAACCGATTACATTTTTCTTCTATTTCATCAAAAAAGAAATTAACCTTTTCTTCCACTGTATATTCAATGTACTCATCAAATTTTATTTCCAAACGCTCACAAATGGCTATAAAATTATTCAGACTATCACATCTATTTTTTGTTTCAATTATTCTAATAACTGCATACGGACAAATCTCTTCTGCTAACTCTTGTTGTGACATTTTTTTACGTTCTCTTACATCTTTAATTTTACTACCTAGAACTTTCATACTTATCCCCTCTTCCCTTATTAAATATCTTATCTAAACTAACTAAACGGCCAAAAGAAACCGTTCTCTTTAAAAATGGTTATAACTAACTGCTAATGTATCAATTAATTTTCTAGCAAAAAAACTCTATTTTTCCCTATATCCAAAGAACTTTATTGCTGTTTTGTAAGTTCCTCAGGGCAAAGCTCAATAAAAGCAGTCAACAGCCATTACGTTCTCTTAACGTCGCTGTTGACTGCTTTTATAATATTATTTAACTATCTCTTATTTTTCAAATTAATCACAACACTCATTAGATGTTGCTTCTGCATAGACTTTCAATCATTCTGGTCGAAAAATTTGTTTATCTTTAATTCGTATAATCCTTGCTATCACTCACTTTTAGAAGTGGTTTTCGCTATCTTCCCTTGTTCGATATAGTCGAAAATTCAAGATTCATTATGTTTCAAAATGCTTTATTATTAAGGAAGAAGTCAAGTTAATTTAGAAATTTATGTTACTGTTTTTTACTAAATTTGAATCAAATAGCATTCAAATTTCTTAGCTTAGAGAGATGGTAAGAATATCAGAATAAATGAGGTGGATTTATTTCATCACTTTTGTTTTAAATTTGGTTGAAAGGTTGATATAGCATTTCGATTTAACTAAAATATAGATTTAAAGATCGATATTTCTAATTATGATATCCTTACTTTAAATAATCTGACAAAAGTTCTTTTTCTTTTTGTTTTTTCAGAAAATCTATCTCTGTTGTAATAACTAAGCCATGACAAATGTATTTTATACCTTCAAAAATATCAAGTAAATTATTCAAAAAACTAATCTCTTTATCTAAAAATGGAATTAAACTTCCTGACCAACTTTTTGTACGCATAGTTAGATTTAATCTTTCAAAAAAAGTAGCCCCAATTTCTTTATCCTTAAGTAATTCGAATAAATGCAACAACACCTCATCATCAAATATTTCAAGAGATAGATTGTACAAATTGACTAATCTATCATCATCCTCAGTATTAATTACTTCTGCCTTTATAAACTCTATAGAACGTTCAATATTTGCCTTGAAAATTGTTTCCAGATACGGATCTACACCAACAAAAATTACACGGTTTTCTTGGATTAAAAAATCTAGATATTTTTTAATCCCTTCCTCTACAACAGTTGATCCCCATATATACTTTAGTTGAATATCACGTTCTACAAAATTTAATTTTATTCTTTCAGTACTCAACTTTTTCAGAAATAAGTATATAAAATTAACATCGTTTTCTTTCAACAAACTCTTAAAAACTTCCCCTGAGTTATCAACTTTTTCAATATTAACACTATTTAAATAGATTTTTTTTAAATCTTTATAGCCTACTATATCTAATACTTTGTCAACTTTTTCTTCGGGTATATAGTCAGGTATGAAGAATCTATTTGAAATTTCCCCTTCTCTATATTTACTCATTAAAATATCTAAGATGACTGCATCTTTTTTTATATAGTTTTCAAAAGACAATATATTAGAAGAATTTACTTTGGCATAATTTTTGAGATTTTTTAAAAATAAAATAAGTTCTTTTACCATATCATTATTGATCTCTTTACATGTTAAAAGATTCGAAAGATACCATCTTTCATCAACTTCCTTTTCAACACAACTTAAAACACTTTTACCTTCTTCAAATGATAACTGTTCCATGTAGAAGTCAAAATGATAATTTAAGGTGATAAATTCACTATTCAATAACGCCGTTAGCATTTTTATTTTATGCTCTATATCTAAATGGGAGTAGAATATAGTTATTGATTCTTCTAACTCATAGTTATTTAGCAATTCATCTGACTGATATCCCGACAGTGTATTAAATAACCATAATAAGTTATTAAAATATTTACAAAAAACCTCGCTCAGATTTTTTATTCTTAATTTTTTAACCTTTTCATAGTCAAATTCTTCTTCCCTATAATCCAACATATTAGATGAAAATGTTCTATAAATTTTTTGCCTATCTGATGGTTTATATAAACGAAATGGCTTAGATGCCAACTTCATTTCTTCTGCTTCTGATTTCAACTTGAATACTACAGCTTCTTCTCTAAAAGCTAACTTACTCAAATCTTTAAAAAATAGATTTTCTATACATTTTAAATCTGAACTAACCGTTTCTAAAAAATCATTCTTTGCCTCATAGACTGGATAATTAAATAATAATTTATCTATGTAATTATTCACTTCTACATAGTTAAAACTATAAACTTCACTGAGCATATCAAATATTTCGGTGTGAAGTTTTATTAAGTAATCTCCATCAACTAATTTGTAGCGACTAAACGCTCCATTTCGACCATTAGAAGTGAATTTTTCCCCATAGAACTTTAAAAATTCTTCAGCAATATTAACAATCAACAAGGCTGTCAATTCATTAATATTTTCTTGCTTAGAAAATATTTCAAAAATGCTAAATCTCTTTTCTAAATAATAATTCCAATCCTCTTCAATACTAAAGTTTGACTTAATTGCTGAAAAAACTTCATAAACTTTATCTTGCCGTTTTTTAAAGTACTCCATAAGAAGTATACCAGCATCATTAAATTTTTCACTATTTGACAACGAACAAAGAATCTTAATAGTTGAATCGTCCACATGCATATTTCTTTTTTTCTCTTCAAATTCTGTTTGACATATTTGATATTCAACATTAGTGGTGGATTTTATCTGTTTATAAGCATAGGCAAGTGCTTCCATAGGTATAAGTACCCCGTATTGTATTAAAAAACGTTTCTGATCAATATCCGCAATAATTTCATTATAAACATATTTCATTTCAATTCTAAGATAATCTATCCAGTCATTTGAGGACTTAAAATTATTAACGAGTACAAGCATCTCAACTATTTCTTCTGCATATTTAGGGAACAAACTAATAAAAAAATCTCTTACTTTAAAAATTTTATTATTCGCGATAAAATCTATTATTACAAAATCAGACAAACTTTGATCACTAACCTTGACGGCTTTATCTTGGAATATATCACACAACTCTTTATCATGTAGTTGATTTAACGAGATTAAAAAACTATCAAAATCCAAATTAAAAAATTTTAATAGATCTTCCAAAGATTCACGATTCGTCAAATTTAGTTTATGTTTAAAGCTCAAAATAAACATACTAACTTTCTCATTTTGGGAGAGAGCATTTTCTTTTATAATTTGATCATAGTAATTATCTAGTATCTCTTTTCCATTATCAATAAATTCATAGCTTTTACATTTCAGCATAATAGCTGCAATTACTGCTATTCTTGGATTATTTTGAGACAATTTTACTATTTTTCTGATTTTTCTAGAAGAAAAATCATTTATGCTATTAATTAACAGTTTAATCTGGTCATCACTCATTAAAGAAATTTTTTGTATTTTTGTTTTAAAAGATTTTAAATGGTTAACTATCCCTGAAAGTGCGTAATCTCTAACAGTAATAATAATTTTAAGTTTTTGTTCATACTCTTCCAACCTTAATAGATTGATAATAGCATCAAAATTAGTGATTGTATTCGCATCATCTAAAAACAAGTAATTCACTCTAGTATTATCTAATACATCTTTAATATCTTGATAAACAGGCATACTATTACTTTTAACACAGATTATATTGCTATCTATCGGTAATTTCTTGCACACTTCGATAGCTAGCCTAGTTTTCCCTGTTCCTGGTATCCCTGATAGTAAAAGAATTTGGTGATTATTTAATTCTTCTATCAATTCTTCAACTGTATTTTTTTCATCAATAAACGATATATTTAGAGGCGCATTTGTCTTACTTTTATCATGAAGAGAAATAAACTGTTCTATACTCCAAACTTGCTCCGTTGATTCTGATATTCCGAGAAAATCCTTTACAATATGTTGATATTTAAATTGAAGAAGATCCTGTGATAAAGTATCTATGCCTATAAGAGTAAGTTCTATTGAATTTGCCAAATCTCTAAGTTCCTTATCTTTTTCTACAGTTAAATTAGAGGATGTGTGACAACAGATTATTTCTTGAATATTTTTTTTATCAATCTTAGTTTTTTCAACTGCTTCTTTAATATCAACTTCTAACTTGGCTGTAGAATCTCTTCTGGTACCATACATAATCAAAATATAGCTATTGGATTTACTGTCAAAGAAATAAGTATCCGGTATCCCTTTAGTAGTTTTATCTGTTCCTTCCATAGAACCAAGAGATACAATGTTTTCCCAATTTCTTTTTCGATAAAGATAAGTATCACATAATTTTTGAAATCGTCCACCTTCTAATTGCTTGATTTCATTTTGTATTCTATTTAATCTCGACATAATTACTTTTCACCTTTCCTATATTTTCAGCTATCACATAATGTTTTATTTAATAAAAAAGAACATCCTTTCAAAATGTTCTCTTCTCCTCAGCTTCCAAAACTAAGAATGATTAATTTTCTTATTTTTAGTTCTATCAAGTAAATAATCCACGCTAACATCAAAATAGTCAGCTATTTTAATCAATGTACTAGCTGTCCACTCAATTTTTCCAGTTTCATATTGGGAATAAGTATTTTGAGAAACGTTTAGTATCTTTGCCATTTGTTGTTGTGTCATATCATTATCTTCTCTTATTGAACGAATATTTTTGTATTTCATCTTCATCACCTATGTTCATTATAAATATCTGTAATAAAGATATTGCTTTTTATCTGTAATACAGATAAAATTAAAGTGATCAATCATTTAAAAGGAGAATTGAAAATGAAAGAACAGACAAAGGAAATCTTACTAACAAAAAATAATCAACCTATTAAAGAAATCTGCTATCAAGACATGTATCTTCTAAATGATACTTTCGATCAAATCCAATCATGGACAGAAACCTTATCAGTATTAAACAATTTTTTTGGCAATAGAACCATTCCGTTAAACAAGAAAAAAATCATTAAAGAATTTCATGCTAATTCTTATACTTTTAACGCATTCTACCAAGACTTCTTAACTAGTACAGCCACTTTAGAAAAACAAATTGAAGAATTAAAGAACCGCCCCAAAGTTAGAGTTGAAAAGTCTTTTGCTATTTTGCTAGATTCTGAGGGGCGAGAATTGTATTTTTACAAAGACTAGATTTATTTGCTTCTACAAACGGAGGGCATATTACGCAAAAATGTTCCGAAAACCAGTTGAGATTTTGCTATTTTTTTGAGTTACTCGCAACACAAACAAATGCACATGCCCAATAAAAGCAGCCAACAGCGACGTTAGGAGAACGTAATGGCTGTTGACTGCTTTTATAATATTATTTAACTATCTCTTATTTTTCAAATTAATCACGACACTCATTAGATGTGGCTTCTGCATAGACTTTTAATCATTCTGGTCGAAAAATTTGTTTATCTTGAATTCGTATAATCCTTGCAATCACTCACTTTTAGAAGTCGTTTTCGCGATTTTTCCTTGTTCGATATAGACCATTAAAATACTTATGTCTGCTGGATTCACTCCACTAATTCGACTTGCTTGGGCAATGGTTTCTGGTTGAATCTTTTGCAGTTTTTGTTTGGCTTCTGTGGCTAAACCATTGATAGCTTCGTAGTCAATATTCTCAGGAATTTTTTTCGCTTCCATCCGTTTTAATTTATCTACTTTTTCTAAGGCTTTTTTGATGTAGCCTTCATATTTAATTTGAATTTCTACTTGTTCAATGACTTTATCATCTAGTTTCTCTTCCAAAGCCGGGATAAATTGAGTCACTTCTCCATAGGTCAATTCAGGGCGTTTTAAGAAGTCACTAGCTAATATGCCATCTTTTAATGGTGCAGAGCCTTTCGCTTCTAAAAAGGCTTGAACTTCCTTGGTAGGCTTCACTCTGACTGAACTTAGTCGAGCAATTTCCTTTTCAACGGCAGCTTTTTTAGCGACATACAATTCATACTGTTCTGCTTTCACTAGGCCAATTTGATGCCCCATTTCCGTTAAACGTAAATCAGCATTGTCATGACGTAAAATTAAGCGGTATTCCGCTCTAGAAGTTAGTAAACGATACGGTTCATTGGTTCCTTTCGTCACCAAATCATCAATCATAACTCCGATGTAACCATCGCTACGTTTCATTACAAAAGGTTCTTTTCCTTGAATTTTTAAAGCTGCATTAATTCCGGCAATCAGACCTTGGCCGCCAGCTTCTTCATACCCACTGGTTCCATTGGTTTGTCCAGCTGTATACAAGTTTTCGATGACCATTGTTTCCAATGTTGGGCGCAATTGATGGGGAACTACGACATCATACTCAATCGCATAACCCGTCCGCATCATTTCAGCATTTTCTAAACCGGCAACAGAATGTAAAATCTCTGTTTGTACATCTTCCGGTAAAGAAGTCGATAACCCTTGAACATAGACCTCTTCTGTATTTAACCCTTCTGGCTCCAAAAATAATTGGTGACGTGGTTTATCAGAAAAGCGGACAATCTTATCTTCAATCGATGGACAGTAACGTGCACCAACCCCTTCAACAATTCCAGTAAACATTGGCGCCCGATGCAGATTGTTTTGAATAATTTCATGGGTTCCTTCATTCGTATAAGTTAACCAGCAAGAACGTTGCTCTAACTGGTAAGCGTCATCTGGCGTGCTAAAGCTGAAATGATTCGGTTGTTCATCCCCTGGCTGTTCTTCGGTCACAGAATAATCAATGGTACTTGATTTTACACGTGGTGGTGTGCCCGTTTTAAAACGAGCAATTTCAAGACCAAGTTCTTTTAAGTTGTTAGCTAAACCAATAGATGGTAGGGAGTTATTAGGACCAGAAGAATATTTCAATTCGCCGATAATGATTTCCCCACGAAGAGCGGTTCCGGCAGTAATAATCACGGCTTTACTGTGATATTCAGCTCCTGTCGTTGTCACAACGCCTTCACAGACGCCATTTTCAACGATTAATTTTTCAACAATCCCTTGGCGTAAACTTAAGTTTTCTGTTCGTTCAATCGTATGTTTCATTTCGTTGGCATAGGCATGTTTGTCCGCTTGTGCTCTTAGCGCTCGCACAGCCGGTCCTTTGCCTGTATTTAACATTCTCATTTGAATATATGTCTTATCTATATTATGACCCATTTCGCCACCAAGAGCGTCAATTTCTCTTACGACAACTCCTTTGGCTGGTCCACCAACAGATGGATTACAAGGCATGAAGGCCACCATGTCTAAATTGATTGTTAGTAGTAACGTTTTACAGCCCATTCTTGCAGAAGCTAAAGCTGCTTCTGAACCTGCATGTCCAGCTCCTACGACAATCACATCATATGTTTCTGCTTTAAATTGATTCATCAACTCATCCTTTCTATTTTCCTAAACAAAATTGGCTAAATAACTGGGTAATCAGTTCATCTTGCACACTATCTCCAACAATCTCACCTAAAAAATCCCAACAACGCGTCATATCAATTTGCACTAAATCAACGGGCATTCCTGCTTCAATCCCTTGGATCACTTCGTTTAGAGATAGAGCCGCTTGATCCAATAACGCAATATGACGAGTATTTGACACATAGGTCGCATCTTTTTCTCCTGTTTCGCCACCAAAGAATAAATCAGCAATTTTCAATTCTAATTGTTCCATCCCTGTACTAGATAAGACAGAAACCGGTAAAATTTCTTCATCTGGAACAAGCTGTGTTAATTCTTCACGATTCAAATTAGAAGGTAAATCCATTTTGTTTAGCAAAATAATTCGTTTTAATCCTTCTGTTGCTGCAATCAACTGTTTGTCCTCGATTGTTAGAGACTCATTTTGATTCAACACCAGTAAAATAAGATCAGATTCTGCCAATGCTTTGCGGCTTCTTTCCACGCCAATTCGTTCCACAATATCTTCTGTTTCTCGAATCCCAGCTGTATCAATCAGTTTCAAAGGAACGCCACGAACATTGACATATTCTTCAATCACATCACGAGTCGTTCCAGCAATATCGGTGACAATCGCTTTTTCTTCCTGTAATAAGTGATTTAACAAACTAGATTTCCCAACATTTGGTCGTCCAATAATGGCTGTATTTAAGCCTTCTCGTAAAATCTTTCCTTGCTTGGCAGTCGTCAATAAGCTTTCAATTTGTGTCTTCACAAATTGTGCTTTTTCCAACAATAATTTAGTCGTTAGTTCTTCCACGTCATCATATTCAGGATAATCAATATCCACTTCCACTTGCGCCAACGTTTCCAAAATTTCCTGTCTTAAGGAACGAATTAACGTCGACAAGTTCCCATCTAACTGATGCAACGCAACACTCATTGCTTTATCTGTCTTCGCTCGTATCAAATCCATAACAGCTTCTGCTTGGGATAAATCCATCCGACCATTTAAAAAAGCACGCTTGGTAAATTCCCCTGGTTCTGCTAAACGAGCCCCTTCTCTTAAAAGCAACTGTAATAGCTGATTGACCACCACGATACCACCGTGGCAATTAATTTCGACAACATCTTCTCTCGTAAAAGTTTTCGGTGCACGCATCACAGAGACCATGACTTCATCCAATAAGTTGTCATCTTTGGGGTCGATAATATGTCCATAATGAATCGTGTGTGTGGTGACAGTCGTTAATTTTTTACTACCCGAACGATAGACTTTATCCGCTATCTCAATCGCTTGATCGCCACTTAAACGAACGATACTGATGGCTCCTTCACCAGGGGGGGTAGAAATTGCAGCAATTGTATCAAACTCTAGGGTTACTTTTTGCATGATTAGCATCCTTTCCATCTTAAGTATTTATTGCTATGTACAAATCAAAACTACAAAAAAAGCGCCCACTCCACCCCTGTCTTCTTCAGGTTGGATTTAGCACTTTCACTGCTTAAACTCCGATTAATTTCTGGAAATAGAATAGCATATTTTATCCTTTTTGGCAAACAGCTTTATTCATTCCTTCTTTTAGTATAACTTTGCAATTCCTCACTAATGGAAGTAAAATAGAGTTAGTTACAGAGCAAAAATTAGGGGGCTGTTTGTTATGAAACGTTTTAACGAAGAACATAATACACCAGAAGCAATCGAAAGCCGAATTCAAAAGATTCCTTTATCAACAGGGAATGTCAATCGAAAATATATTGTGCGAGACATTGTTTTTGCTACAGATAGAGTGGAAGTTGATTTGTTTTCTACAGAAACAAATGCCAATGAAGTCTTTAAAGGGGTTAGTCGCCAATTAAGAAAAATGGCTTATGACTATGAAGCAGATGCCGTGATTAACTGTTTATTTGAGCAACAACTCGTTGACTACGGAGGAAAAAAAGTTGTAGAGATTTTTGCTTACGGAACGGTCGTTCAATTTAATCAAACAACGATTGGATAAGCTAAAATTCGAAGTTAAATAGTCACCTATGGAGTTATATTAAGAGCTTCATTATTCTAATTTAGGCAAAAAAGGAACAGAAGAAATTTTTTCATTTCGGTTGCTATCCGTTTTTTTTGAGAAATGTCTATCAAAGTCAGACTAAAAAAAGTTTCTTTTAAATAAAAAGACTGTGAATCGTAAAATCCCTTTGATTCACAGTCTTTTTTTATTTTAAAATCTAGCCTTGTAAACCATACTTAGACTCTTTTTATTTCTAAGCTAGTTCTAAATAACTTACTTAAAAACAGATAAGCAACAACCATTCGACTTTTTATCTAAATCCTTAATCATTCCCTTCAGGCCGACCACCTGTTGAAACACCTAAACTTTCACGAATCGCAATAACCTCGTCAATTTGCTGCTTATTTAGCCCTCTTACTTGATTTAAAATACTCCCTGTATACATGGTTAATTTAGCATAATGTTCCAATGACTCCATGCGGTAATAAGCTTCTGTTAAATCTTTCCCCCATGTCAATGCCCCATGATTTGCCAATAAAACAGCATTGTATTCTTTACAGTAAGGGGCAATCGAATCAGGAACTTCTTGGGTTCCTGGCTTTGCGTAAGGAGCAAGTGGCACAATTCCTAGCGTCACAATCGCTTCAGGACATAGCGGTTTATCTAAAGGGATACCTGCAATTGCATAAGAGGTAGCGACTACTGGATGGGCATGACAAACGGCTTTGACCGTTGGATTTTCTTGGTAAACTCTAAGATGCATTTTTACTTCTGAAGAAGGGCGTGCATTATCGGATAGCAGCTCCCCTTTCAAATTCATTTTAACAATCATATCTGGTCTTAAATATCCCTTACTAACGCCTGTTGGGGTGCAAAAAATAACATCTTCTTCCGTTCTAATGGAAATATTGCCATCATTGGCAGCCACAAAACCACGATCATAAATTCTGCGACCAATTTCACAAATCTCTTGGCGAATATCCGATTCTTTTTCATAATTTACTACCATTTTGCTACTCCTCTCATGAGCTTTCAAGCCTTCATTCGTTGAATGATTTCATTGGCTTTTCGATAAATTGCTTCTGCATCAATTCCGGCATGAAACTGACCATCTTCGTAAACAATTTTTCCATTAATCATCGTTAATTTCACATTATCTTTACTTCCGCTATAGACAATATTTTTAGTGATATGATTCAAGGGCTGCATATTCGGTTTATGCAAGTCAATCACAACTAAATCCGCTAATTGTCCGCTTGCTAAAGAGTCACATTCTGTTAAATTCATTGCTTTAGCACTTCCTCTAGTAGCCATTAACAGCACATCGTCTCCAGCCACCTGATCCGCTCCTGAACGAACTTTTCCTAACCCGCTGACTAAAAACATTTCCTTAAACATATCCAAACTATTATTACTTGCTGGTCCGTCTGTTCCTACCCCAATGTTAATTCCCGCATCCATAAAATCTGAAATCGGTGCAATTCCGCTAGCTAACTTTAAATTGGCACTACAATTCAAAACAATTGATACGTTTCGTTTCTTAAAAATCTCAATATCTTCTGCTGTTAAATGAACCCCATGATACCCACCACCGCCAAAATCAAAAAGACCTAATTGATCTAAGAAAACAGCTGGTGTAACACCATGACGCTGAATACATTCCGCCACCTCTCTTTGGGTTTCAGAAATATGAGTATAAATTGGCGCTTGATATTGGTGGGCTAAAAATGCTAACTCTTCTAACAATTTTTTTGAACTAGTATATTCTGCGTGAAAACCCATTTCATAGCGAACTAGTCCCGTATATTTTTCTTGGTTATTTAATTCTAGATAGGCTTGCTCAACCTCTGCAACAGACTGATTAAAATCACTTAACCCACTTAAAATAACTGTTCGCATACCTGTATCTTCAGCAGCTTTGGCAACTTTTTCAGGATGAAAATACATATCAAAATTTGCTGTGATGCCACTGGTAAAATATTCTAAATTTGCTAACTTAGTTAAATGATAAATATCGTCTGGCGTTAGCTTTTCTTCCATTGGAAAAATACTTTCTGTCAACCATTCTTGTAAGGGCTGATCATCTGCTAAAGACCGTAAAAAAGTCATTGCAGAATGAGTATGGGCATTCTTAAAACCAGGCATCAATAAATTACCTTGTAAATCAATCTCTCGATCCCAAGAGATAGTCGTTTCCTTAGGAGAGCCAGCATAAATCACTCGATTTTGCTCGACCCAAAGCTCCCCTTGAACAACGGATAAATCTTTTTCCATAGTTAAAATGAAACCATTATAAAAACGAGTCTTCATTGTCTGATTCACTCCTAACGTTTTCCTTTATCGTAAACTTCCCCTAAAGCGGAAGGTGCTTGATTCTTTTTAGAGAAGAAAACTAATAGCAACAGTGTTAGAACGTATGGTAAGGTCATGATAATATCTGAATAGGTGCTAGGTAATTTCAACGCTTGAACAACTTCATACCCACCAGATCGAGCAAAGCCAAAAAGAAGACAAGCCCCTAACGTTGGCACAATTTGCCAATTACCAAAAATCATCGCAGCAATTGCTAAATAGCCATAGCCAGAATATAATGCAGCAGAGAAATTAGCTGAAATCGAATAGGCAAAACTAATCCCCGCAAGTCCCGCTAATGCTCCCGATACCAATACCGCGATTAAACGGACTTGACTAACACTGACACCTGCTGCATCAACTGCGTGAGGATTTTCACCGCATGCTCTTAAATGCAACCCAAATCGTGTTTTATACAAGACATACCAAGCCAATAGCGCTAATAAGACAATAATCAGTTCAAAAGGATACATCCCTTTAAAGGCCGCCCCAATGATAGGGATTTCTGAAAGTAACGGAAGATTGATTTTGTCAGACACAGTTAATACGAATTTATCCGATGGAATATGGAAAATCGTTTTATTGATTTGTTTCGTTAAAAATGAAGTAGCTGCTAATGCTAAAATATTTATCACTACCCCACTAATTACTTGGTTTGCTTGGAAACGAATACACAGTAAAGCATGAATTAGAGAAAAGAGCATTCCAAACAAAATAGCTACCACAATTGCTAAATAATAGGCTTGTCCTGACGCTTCTGCTCCCAATTTTTGCGTAATCGCTACGGCGACTAAAGCTCCTCCAAAAGCACCGAACCCTTGGAGTCCTTCCAACGCTAAGTTAGTGACACCACTTTTTTCACTGTAAATACCGCCGATTGCCATTATAAATAGTGGCAATGCGAAAGATAGACCTTCCCTAATCATATTTTCCATAGTTACTGGTCTCCTTTCTCAACAGTTAGTTCTGATTTCCAATTAGATACTTTATATTTAATGTAAGCACTACATGCACTAAATAAAAGAATAACAGCCGTAATCACAGCGGCAATTTCAGCTTCAATACCTGTCGTAGAACTCATATACGTACTTCCTTTACTTACGGTAGTAATGAAGAACGAAGAAAATAAAATGCCGATTGGGTTGTTATTCCCTAATAAAGCAACTGCGATGGCTTCAAAGCCCATCCCCGGCAATACTTTCGGTTGAATCGAACCAAAATAGCCTAGATAATATGACACTCCTGCTAAACCAGCTAAGCCTCCTGACAAAATCATTGTTGTGATGATACTCTTTCCGATGTTAATGCCTGTATATCGAGCTGCTTTTGGACTTAATCCAACTGCCTTCAACTCATAACCTACCTTTGTCTTATCCATCATAATTTTAAGTAAAATGGCCATTAAAATCGCGAGAAAAATCGCCAATGGCAAATCGACTTTTAAACCAAACAACGCTTGATTTTTCAGTGTCAACCTTGCTGCTGCGCTAATTTCTTTCGATTGTCTCGATACAGGATTGATAAACTGAGTGGTAATGAAAAAGCTGATAATGTACTGAGCAATGTAATTAATCATAATTGAAGCAACGACTTCATTAATGTTAAAGCGATATTTCAACCAGCCGATCAAGCCACCAATTAGTGCTCCAACAACTACTCCAACGACAATTACCAAGGGCTTTGCTACAATCCCAGGTAAGTCACTATAGCCAATCAAAACCGTTGCCACAAAACCAGACGTAAGCATCTGGCCTGATACACCAATATTAAAAATTCCCGCAACTAGAGCCACAGACACAGCTAAAGCTGCAAAAATCATAGGGGCTAAACTATCTAAGAAACTAAAAAAGTCAGTCAACATGCCTTTACTACCGGCATAACTAGCTTTAGGCAGTAACCCTGAGCCTTGCAATAAATTTTTATACGCCTCTAAAGGATTATTCCCTAAAATTGCAATGATGATTCCACCCAAAATAAGTCCTAGTAAAATAGCGAATAACGGGATGGCTAAAGCCTGTGTTTTCTCATTACCAAGTACCTTTACAAAAAAAGATTTTATTTTTTTCAATGGCTTTTTACCCCCATCATATATTCTCCGACTTCACTTTTACTTAATTTTGCAGCAGCTTCGATTTTTTGCAACTTACCACTACAAATCACGCCTATCGTATCGGCTAGATTCATCACTTCTTCTAATTCTAGCGAAATTAATAAGATGGCCTTGCCCTTGTCTCGCTCTGCAATAATCTGTTTGTGAATGTTTTCAATAGCTCCGACATCTAATCCGCGAGTCGGTTGAACGAAGATAACTAGGGAGCTATCTTGTTGAATTTCTCGAGCAATGATTGCTTTTTGTTGATTTCCGCCACTCATTGAACGAGTAATCGTTTTAACTCCTTGACCGCTACGAATGTCATATTTCTTTATGTAGCGCTCACTAGTCTGTTTAAATTCAAACGGTTTAAGTAGTCCATGCTGACAATAAGGCTCTTGATAATAGTTTTTCAACAATAAATTGTTCTCTAATGAAAAATCTAACACTAGACCCACTTCATGACGATCTTCTGGAATATAAGAAATCCCTGCTAAAATTCTTTCCCGAATTGATTTTTTTGAGAGTTCAACTCCTGCTAAAGTAATTGAACCTGTCGAGATTTCCGCTAAACCAGTAATTGCATCCCCAATTTCAACTTGACCATTTCCCGAAACCCCTGCAATAGCGAATATTTCTCCTCCTCGAATAGAAAAGCTGACATCATCAACAACTGGAAAACCAACTTCATTTTTTACCGTGATATTCGCAACGTCTAAAATTATTTTCCGAAAATTTGCAGTTGATTTTTCCATTGTTAAAGAGACTTCCCGCCCCACCATCAATTTGGACATCATTTGGGTTGACGTCTTAGCGGTTTCTACAACAGCCATTAATTCACCCTGTCTTAATACCGCGCAACGATCCGCTACTTGTTTAATTTCTTCCAGCTTATGTGTAATCAGGATAATCGTTTTTCCTTCCTCACGCAGTCCTTGAATAATCCGCAAGAAAAAAACAATTTCTTGCGGGGTTAAGACCGCAGTTGGTTCATCAAAAATCAAAATTTCAGCCTCTCTGTACAACATCTTTAAAATTTCCACTCGTTGTTGAATCGACACATTCAAAGACTCAATTTTTTTGGTGGGTTCCACTTCCAATTCATGTTTTTTAGACAGTTCTAGGACTTTTTGATTGGCTGTTTTTAAATCGACTTTAGGAAAAATTCCAGCTACTTTTTTGATTGGTTCAATACCCATTATGATGTTTTCCGTCACCGTATAATTCTCAACTAATTTAAAATGTTGATGAACCATCCCAATATTTAACTCAGTCGCATATTTAGGAGAGGCAATGACTTCTTTTTTCCCACGAATAAAAATTTCTCCTTCGTCAGGTTCATACATGCCGAAAAGCATACTCATGAGAGTAGACTTTCCCGCACCATTTTCTCCTAAAATTGCATATATTTCCCCTTTTTTTATCTGAAGTGTTACATTGTTGTTTGCAACAATTCCAGGAAATCGCTTGGTTATATTTTTCATTTCTACGATATACTCTGACACTTCAAGGCCTCCTATCTCTACAAACCAGGGAATTTTTCTGGTGTAGCATCACTGAAATTAGTTGGTGGAACAATTTCCCCTTTTTTAACTAATTCATAAATTTCGGCTAGCTTTGCCAATGTTTCTTTAGATAATTGCTGACGTCCTTCTGCTTTGACATAGCCTGTTGAATCTGTTTCAGCCGTTAATAGTTCATTCGCTCCTTTGAACTTTCCATCTTTAATATTAGTGAGCTGCTTATCAACGTTAACACTCATTACTTTGAGTGCCGAGGTTAAGATAATATTTTCACTACCATTTTTACCATCATCAAATTGATCCACATCACAGCCAATCACTTGAACATTTTTTGCTTCTTTAGCAGCTGTGAAGACACCATTTCCAGAGCCGCCTGCCGCTACAAATAAAACATCGACACCTTTATCTATCAGCGCTTTGCCTACCACTTTGCCGGTTGCTTCATCCGCAAAATTACCAATATAATTCCCACCAACGTTTTTATCATTAACATCCGTTCCAGCATAAGAAGGAAGAGAAATCGCCTCTGCTTTTGTTCCAAAATGTTTATTCGCATAGTTCACTCCTGCTTCAAATCCAAATTGATAATTAACATTTGTTGGGAAAGCAATGCCATTCACAACAGCTACTTTATTCGTTTTTGTTTCTAAAGCCGCTGCGACACCGGAAAAGAAACCGCCTTCATTTTCAGCAAAAGTCATCGCATAAACATTGTCATAGGTTTGTTCTTTTCCTTCACTATCAGCTGGGAAGGTATCAACTAAAATAAAATCAGTTTCTGGATTTTCTTCAGCAATTGAACTAATTCCTGCAAATTGAAAACCACAAGCAACGATGACATCATAGTCTGCAACAATATCCGCAACGGCTTGAACAGCCGCATCTGGCGCACCCGTTTCTTCTTTAACTGGCGTTACTTTTGCATCTGGATTATTTTTAATAAACGTTAGAACACCGTTATAAATTTCTTGATTAAAGGAACCATCATCTACTCCAGAAGGACTACTGACAATCGCAATTTTTAAATCTTTGCCCTCTTTGTTATCGACTTTAGCTGCTTTTTTCTCTCCCCCACCACAAGCAGCTAAAAAAAGAGCTGCTCCCATGACCAACGTAACATAGATAAATTTCTTCATTTTCAGATTCATTTTTATTCTCCTTTTATTTTTAATTATTGATATAACCGCCATCTACCACCAACGTATGACCATTTACATAAGCACTTGCCTCAGAAGCTAAAAAGGCAACTGGCCAAGCAATATCTTCTGGATTTGCCCAGCGTCGTAAGGGAATTTGCGCGGTCACCTCAGCCATAGCCACTTCATTTTCTTGTAAGCCTTTCGTATTGGCTGTTTTTGTAAAGCCCGGTGCTACAGCGTTGACATTAATATTATACTGACCCCATTCATTAGCTAGTGCTTTTGTTAGTCCTACAATCGCATGCTTTGTCGCTGCATAGGCTGCAACCTCATACGAACCAATAAATCCATGAATCGAGGCTGTATTAATTATTTTCCCACCACCTTGTTGAATCATCTGTCGACCAATTTCTCTAGATAATATATAGGGAGCTTTCATATTCACATTGAATGTTAGATCGTATTCACTATCTAACATATCTAAAGTGGATCCTACCTTAGTAACACCTGCATTGTTGACCAAAATATCAATCGTTTTAACTTTTTCATGCACTGTTGAAACAAATTCAATGACCTCTGATTCTGAAGAAAGATCCACAACGAAACCAGAAAATTGTTTCCCGTTCTTTTCGACTACTGCTTTCACTGCTGCGAGATCACTATTTGCTACACCAATAATATTGGCGCCATTGTAAGAAAGAACTTTTGCAATTTCAAAACCAATTCCTTGGCTTGCGCCTGTTACTAGTGCGGTTTTTCCTGCTAAACTATAACTATACATTTTCTCCCTCCCTGTAGTCTGCTTCCCGAAAGCCTGGAACAACAATACAATTGACTAAAACATCTTGCTGAGAAACGGGACGAGCGGTCTGCCATTGACCGCCTTTTACAAGCAGATGGGGAAGTTCTCCTTTTGAAAGATTTCCGCCTAAGATGATTGTTTTTTCAACTTCTGGTGTTTCCCCAACACCACCTAGCGTTAATTCTACAGAACCTCCTGCTCGCCAAATCCAAATTTCATCGGAACGAACAGTGTGCCACTTGGAGACATCTTCTGGTTTTAATAAATAATAAATCATTGAAGCAGCTGGACGATTTCCTTGGTAGTCACTTGGTAAAGCATCTTCTGGAATCAAAACTTCTGAAAAATATTCTTCCGATACATAGCCCCCTTCATTTAGCCGTTCTACCATGTTAAAGTAGTATTCATAATCTAGGTTTTCCACTTTGCTCCCTCTCTTTTCTCAACTGAATACTTTAAAATAGTTTTGCGATTTCTTCTTGATAATTTCCTTTTAAAACTCCTTTTTCAGTAATAATTGCAGTGATTAAGTGATTTGGTGTCACGTCGAAAGCTGGATTATAAGTTTTCACTTTACTAGGAGCCGTTTGATTACCGAAACCGCAAATAATTTCTTCAGCACCACGTTCTTCTATAGGGATCTCAGCGCCCGTTGCCGTTTCTACATCAATTGTGGATGTCGGACACGAAACATAGAAGGGAATATTATGTTCCTTTGCTAAAATTGCTACGCCATAGGTGCCAATTTTATTGGCTACATCACCATTAGCCGCCACTCGATCACACCCAACAATCACCGCATCTATTTTGCCCTGTCCCATCACCATTGCAGCCATATTATCTGTAATTAAGGTTACATCAATACCTGCTTTCGATAATTCCCAAGAGGTTAAACGAGAGCCTTGTAACAAAGGACGTGTTTCATCAGCATAGACTTTTAAATGAATTCCTCTTTCTTGACCTAAATATATTGGAGATAAAGCGGTTCCATATTCAGAAGTAGCCAAAACACCCGCATTACAATGCGTTAAAATAGTCATTCCATCTTCAAAGAGAGTTAAACCATTTTCCCCTAACTGTTTACAAATTTTTATATCATCTTGTAAAATGTCGTGTGCTTCTTTTTCAATCAGAGCTTTCAGATCACTGACAGAAGCTGACTGGTTTTCTTTAACTAATTTTTCCATTCGATTTAAAGCCCAGAACAGATTAACAGCCGTTGGTCTTGAGGTAGCTAAATAACTGGTGACTTTAAAAAATTGTTCCGAAAAATCAGTGTAATCAACCGCTTCAATTTGATTGGCACCCAAGGCTGCTCCAAATCCAGCCGCAATACCGATTGCCGGAGCTCCTCTTACACGTAACTGAACAATGGCTTCCCAAAGGTCTTCCAAATTATCAATTTTAAGATAAACTTCCTCTGTAGGTAATTTTGTTTGATCTAAAATAATAACTTCTTTTCCATTAAATGTGACTGGGGTTACTTGAAACAAAATAAATTCCTCCTTTTTTCCTTAGCGGTCTTACTTTTTTCGATGCTGTCCTATCTCTTTTCTAGACTTGATTCTACGATTCTTAAAACAAATGTAGTTGAAAAATAATATCTTGGTAAAGTTATAAATTTAGTAAAAATTCAAAATCAAAGCGCTGGCAGCACACAAGCGACTGCGTTCTTCGTGATTCACAGCAATTCCCCCGTTGCTTTAAAGGCTGCTTGTACTTGATAATGATACTTCTCTG
Source organism: Enterococcus rivorum (assembly GCF_001742285.1). Classification (GTDB taxonomy): domain Bacteria; phylum Bacillota; class Bacilli; order Lactobacillales; family Enterococcaceae; genus Enterococcus_L; species Enterococcus_L rivorum. The sequence continues at coordinate 27,662 of NZ_MIEK01000035.1, forward strand.
TTTGTTAGAAAAAATTTGTAAAAAATAATGAACTATCTCAAAAGTAATTTGAAACTTTGTCAAGATACTAGTGTTCTATAAATGAAAGATACTAAGCATCGTTTTTCCCTCTAGTTTATTCAGTTTTCAAAAAAGAGTTTGCTTCCAAAGTAACAGCGGAGCTACCAGAAGCTGGTGCCAGTAACCGTGCCAAGAATCCAATGTGACTTACTTGGGCTTACCATCTATTTAGCCCAATTTTGAAGCTTGGAAGCTCTGAAACCTGATCTTTGGGTTCAGAGCGGTTCCACGGTTTTCTACTGATACCAACCGCTGGCAGTGGAGCATAGTTCCCCTTTTTTTAAACTGAAGGAGCAGGATAGTCTAATTTAGTTTATACAACACTCTGGCATTGGTTTGTATATGCAGTTTAGTATCGTGGTTTTTTTTTAGATTCACTAGTTTATCTTCTACGAACCACTCTAAATTTCATAAAATCATTTAACATAAAGCTCTTTCCGTAAAAAATCGGACTATTTTCTTCGTCATAAAATAATTGTTCAAGAATTTGAATAGCTACTCCAGCTTCAATTTCTAATATTTCCGCAATTTCTTCGGCAGCATTTTCAGCATAGATAGTGCAATTTGATGTAACTATATTGATTTTACAACGCGCAATAAAATAAGCTAAGATCGACTGTTTTTTATACGTATCAAAATCTGCTAAATCAATATACTGTTCGGGTATATACAAAAAGTCCAGAGTAAAAGGGACATTTTCCATATAGCGAACACGTTCTAATCCATATAATTTTTCATTTAAATTCATATTTAAAGAAGCTTTAATTTTAGTATCTTCTACTGGTTCTAATTTTTTTATGATCTTCGTTTCAATCTTATAGTCATTTTCTGTCACAAAATCAGTAATACTATCTAGTCGCTCTAATCCCGGCTCAAGTTTGATGGCATTTTTTGCAACAAAGGTGCCAATTCCATGTTTCCGATTAATGTACCCATCATTTGCTAGTCTTAAAAGAGCTTCTCTTAAAATTGGACGACTAACATTTATTTCTTTTGATAGCTGAACTTCTGACGACAATTTTTCGCCTGGTTTTAAATGTCCTTTTTCAATTTCATTTTTTAATAGTTCGTATGTTAAATCTGCTAATGTTTGTTTTTCTAAATTCATATGATTCATAAGGTTAGTCCTCCAGAGGTTTTATTTTCATTTTACCATTGACTGACTAACTTTTCTGATACTCCTTTTTACGATTCTTCATTTGCTAAAGTCCTTAAGGCAATCTGAATTTCTTTTTCTACCGCTAGTGTCACTTGATCAACATGGGGATCATAATCGGTCATATCTGAATAGGCATACCCATCTAATGCAAAAATTCCAGCAGCTGCAATACCACGCATTCTGGCAATAACATACAGGGAGGCTAGTTCCATCTCTGCTCCAAGTGCCCCAGCTTTCTTATAAGTTAAATGAGGAAAATCTATGACCCCTGGATAAAAGGCATCTAGCGTGACAATTGTACCTCTCCGATAGTTAACCGCCTCTTTTCTTGCTTCTTTTTCTACTTTAAGAACGAGTGACAAATCACCAATCGCTGGCATTCCTGAAGGGACCAATTGATGGGTTAATCCCTCTTCTCTAACAGCAGAATCCGCAATGATTAAACTACCTGGTGGTAATGATTTCGTGTAAGAACCAGCTGTGCCTACACGAATGATTTCTTTAGCACCAGCCTTAATAAGTTCTTCAAAACAAACAGCAGCCCCTGGGCATCCTACACCATGACTCACAATCGAAATAAATTTTCCATCATAGTAGCCATTTATGACCCGATATTCTCTAAAAAAAGAGAGCTCCTGCGACTCCTCTAACAAATCACCAATGTATTTTGCTCGACCAGGATCGCCACAAACAATCACTTTTTCAGAAATCGTACCAACTTTGATTTTCGTATTAGGCAAAATCATTTGTTCTTCTTTCATAAAAACGCCTCCCAATTTTTAAAGGTCAGACCTCTTGACCATAAATTACCATTTAAAGAAAGCGCTGTCAATCTGTTTTTTAGAAAATATTTCTTACTTTAAGCAGGAATCGTGACAAAACAAATAATCGAGTAGGAGGCTAATCATTAATTGATTAGCCGACCTCTCACACCACCGTACGTACGGTTCTCGTATACGGCGGTTCAACTTTACATCACCTGT
>NZ_MIEK01000036.1 GCF_001742285.1 Enterococcus rivorum
TATACCAAGAAAATCATTAAAGTATCAGACACCATTAGAGGTATTTTTGAGTTACGTAAATGATAAGCATTTGTCCAGCTTAATTTGACAAATCAAATAATATAAAAAAAAACAAAAAAACAGATATTCATTTAAAAATATCTGTTCACTACTTATTTTCCGATTTCGCTCATACTCTTTTGATACTTCAAAGGAGAGATTCCTACCGATTCTTTAAAAACATGGTGAAATGTTTTCACACTGGAAAAACCAGATTTTTCTGCAACCTCAATCATAGGAATTTTCTCATTCGCTAAAATAAACTTAGCCTGGATAATTCGGTATTCATTTAAAAAACTCATAAATGTTTGTCCCGTATTATTTTTAAAGAAACGAGTAAAGTAATAGGGACTAAATCCAACTTCTCTTGCTACTTCTTCTAAGCTAATTGATTCCAAGTAATACATTTCAACATATGAAAAAATCTTGTCTAAACGCTCCAAAGTTTCTTTATAGCGAATTGTCGATGCTCTCCCACCTTTTTTTACTGTTAATTTAGTTTCTGGTAATTGACGGTAAAACTGTGTTACTAATTGAAAGAGATAAGCATAAATAGCAAATTTTTTCCCGAGATTGTCACTTTCTAGCTCTTCATATAATTCTAACAGTAACTCTTTTACCTTCCTAGTAAGTGCTTCTGGCCACTCTGAGCTGTGTTTTGCCCCATTTTCAAATAACTCTGCTAGGGATTTATCTTGTGATTGCCTCAATAATTTTTCATCAAATAGCTGTAAGTCAAATTGGTAAACAATCCGTTCACTGTCAGGAGAGGCCAGAAAGTAATGAGGCTCTCCACTAGCAAAAAAGTAAATTTCTCCTTCAGAAACGCAAACAATGTCATCGCCTACACCAATATTCACGGTTCCTCGCTTTGAATAAATTATTTCTATTTCCTTGTGCCAATGAGGATAGACAATGGTCATCCCATCATTTATAAAGGTTCGAAATAACAGTTCGTCTTCAAACTCAGGTATTTCCAAATATAAACTCAAACAAGCACCTCCAAGCTAAATCTACTATTCTCACTTTATCAAATTTAATTTAATATACAACATAAAAAGGCGTTTACACAAATTTTTTTTAAAGCGAGACTTTTAAGAAACACCCATAATTTTTCACTAATTTGGCATATATCTGTAACATTAACCCGCTATACTAAATATATTCTCGCAAAGAAAGAGGTTTTTCGATGAAACGAACCGTGAAAAAAAAGGTAAATATCCTTCCAATTATAATTATTATTTTGCTATCATTTACTAGTATTTTTCTTCTTTTTACACAAAAAGAACAGGCGATACAGTATGATGATTCAACTATTTATCAAAAAAACTTTATCGATGATATCGCTTATGAAGCTCAAAATTTACAAAATCAGACACATCTATTTGCTAGTATCACGATTGCTCAAGCTATTTTAGAATCTGATTGGGGACGCAGCCAGTTAGCTACTGAAGCAAACAATCTCTTCGGAATCAAAGGTACTTTTAATAATCAATCTAGTATCATGCCGACAGACGAAGTAATCAATGGAGAACGAATAACGATTGACGATTCCTTTAAAAAATATGCAACGATTCAAGAATCAATGGTTGACCATATTAACTTTTTAAAAGGCGCAACTTATGAACCTATTAAAACGAGTAATAATTATAAAGAAGCTGCTATTGCTTTACAAAATGGCGGTTATGCTACTGATCCTAACTATGCAGAAAAATTAATTGAGTTGATTGAAGAGTTTCAACTAGATCAGTATGACAAATAAATTGAGCGAAATAGACGCTTTTAAGTCAGAAGCCTGTTATTCTTATTTTTAGAAGAACTCTTCTAAATGTTTTTCAAAGAAATACATAAAGCTACAATAAAGGAGTTTTAAAGAGTGAATATTTTGATTGCTGATGATAGTCCTGAAATGGTGCAAATTATTAGTGCTTATTTAAAAAAAGACGGCTTCAATGTTTTCACAGCTTTAGATGGGGAAGAAGCGTTGGAAATTTTTTATCAGGAAAAACTTGATTTGGCTATTATCGATTGGATGATGCCAAAAATAGGTGGCATTGAAGTAATAAAAACAATAAAGTCTGAAAGCCAGTTAAAAGTCTTGATGCTTACTGCTAAGTCAACTGGAGAAGATGAAGTTATTTCTTTATCTAATGGTGCGGATGATTATATCACCAAGCCTTTCCATCCTCAAGTATTACTTTTACGAATAAAAAAATTACTTGGATTGACTCAAATGATTCCCCTGAAGCATTTATTAGTAGATCCAGCCAACTTGAAGGTTTGGAAAAATGAAGAAACACTGGAGCTAACAAAAAAAGAATTTGATTTATTGATGATGCTTCTTAACAACCGCGGAAGTATTTTGACTAGAGAACAACTTTTAATTGGTGTGTGGGGAATGAATTATGATGGCGTAGAACGAACTGTGGATACCCACATCCGCAGATTACGAGAAAAAATTGGCGATGATATTGTATCAACGAAAAGAGGAGTGGGCTATCTCATTGAAAAAGAAAACTAGGAAAATAAGTACTACCCTTACTCTGACTTTCTCATTTATCATTGTTGTTAGCTTTGTCATCATGTTTATTTTAAACACTTTAATTGTCCCTAACTATTACTTTTCAAAAATGGAACAAAAGGTTAGCACTGTTTTAAATGACATTCAACAACTTCCCGCTTCAAAAAGAACCGAAAAAAAACTAACTGAATTAGCGGATAGTAACCAAGTCACCGTGATTACTCAACCTCTGGATGAGACTTCCATAGATGATTTTAACGAAGCGTTAAATGTTCAGTTGAATCGAAAAAAAGTAGCCTTAAACCGATTTTGGATTACGCAAGAAACCATCGATCATTTAACAAAAGATTCGAAAGTAATTCAACGGAACTTCGATCAAGGGAAGCAAAAATCTAGTTTCTTAGTTGACATGCAAGTAATCGATCAAACCTTTTATTTAGTTGGAGTTTCTACGGTTAATTTTTCTGAAACTGCTGGACTAATCAATACTTTCAACTTGATTTCATTAAGCGTTACTTTAATTGTTATTATCATTCTCATTTATATTTCTGTAAAAAAAGTAACTAATCCATTAGTAAATTTGAAAATGGTTGCCGAAGAAATTGCAACCTTAAAGTTCGTAACAACTGATGAGATACCAAACAACGAAATTGGGGAATTGGCTGTCAGTATCAACCAAATGAGTCATGCTTTAGCCGCTTACCAACAAAACTTACTCGCTAAAAATAAACAGTTAAAACAATTTACTGCTGATTTAACTCACGAATTGAAGACACCAATTGCCTTGATTAAAGCTTACGGTTCAGGGATAGAAGATGGTCTAGATGACGGCACATACATTTCTGTCATTCTACAACAAACTCAACGATTAAACGATATTATCGATCAAATGTTAGACTATGCAAAATTAGAACAACAACATGACGTCAAGAAAATCCCCACTCAGCTAATGGATATTTGGCAAAAAACAGTCAATGAACTTAAACCAACTTTGAATCAAGAAGGAATTTTCCTCTTAGAAGCCGATACAGACTTACCCTTACCCTTGATTAAAGCTGACCCATTATTAATGAAACGAGTTTTCGACAATCTACTAACTAATGGTATAAAATATACCACGAATAAAGAAATTCAAGTCAACTGGCGAGAAACAAAAGAATTTGTTGAATTCTCAATCAGCAACCAAACAAGTTTACCAGCCAATTTTGATGTCACAAAACTGTGGGAAGCTTTCTATGTTCATGAAAAGTCTCGTAACAAAAACTTGTCTGGAACAGGGTTAGGATTATCCATTGTCCAATCTATTATGACTGAGCATAATTTTAAAATCGATGCCCGGTTGGTTCACGAAACCTTGATTTTCACTTTACATTTTTATAAAAATAAGTGCTGAGTAATCAGCACTTATTTTTTGTCCTCCCAACTATCATTGAGGTATCTAGGAAAGTCTAATCCATTGCTATCACTACCTTTTAAAGAGGCTTTGGATATATTTCCCTCCTCTTTTTAAGTGTTTATTTTTCAATTCATCAAGTGGAGCATAACGCAAAGAAAATAACTTATTGTAAATAAAATAGCGGAACTACTAGTAGTTGGCACCAGTAACCGTGTTGAGAATCCAATGTGAATTACTTGGGCTTGCTATTGATTTAGCCCAAGTTTGAAGCTTGGAAGCTCTTAGACCTGATCTTTGGGCTCAGAGTGGTTCCACGGTTTTCCACTGACAACAGCTACTAGTAGTGGAGCGGATATAATTTCCCCGTTAACGCTCATTTTGCCATATTCCTGTAACAATACCTTGCTACAATCAGTTTACCTTAAGGAGGGACACGATGAAAAAAATAACTACTTACTTATGCTTAGCCGCAATTACTGTATCTTTGTCAGCTTGTACTATGGCCAATGGAAAAAGTACTAAAAAGTCAGAAAAAATCAGTCTTAATCATGAAATTGAAAAAAATAAGACGTACGCAAAAAAAGATTTTTCCTTTGAGGTTGATCCCGAAACTTTTGCTATATCTATTACAGAGAACGGAAAGAAAGCGACCGTTTCTTTACCACAAGAGTCTAGAGAAGTGGCCGACTTACACCAAACCAAAGCAGAAATTAGTTGGAGGTATCCTACTGAACAAATCCAAGTCAATGTAAAAAAAGAAGATAACCATTTGGCTGTTTCTCTCACCAGTTCATCAGATGAAGACCACTCTTTCTCTTGGCCAAAAGTAGATGCGAAAAATTATATTTTGCCGATTGGAGAAGGGAAAACAATTCCTAACAATCAAAAAGATTGGCTTTCTTATTTTAAAGAAAATGAAGAGTTATCTATGAGCGAAGCATTTTCCATGAGCTTTTTTGCAGTGAACCAGGAAACATTTGCTACAACCTTTGTAATGGACAATACCTTCAACAGTGATTTAGTTACTAAAACAGAGCCTCACCTAACCATGGAAGCAAGTCATCAATTTATTGGCTTTGACAAAAATAAATCAATGAATTATCGCTTGTATGTTACCGACAATGATCCCGTTGCTATTGCAAAAACTTACCAAATGGATCGAATGAATTTAGGCCAATTCAAAACACTAGATGAAAAAGAAAAGACCAATCCCGAGATTGAAAAAATGCGTGGTGCGATTCAAGTTTATTTTTGGAATAGTCGTATTTTGAATACAGACGATATCAAGTGGGCTAAACTTCCAAGTATGACTGATGAGCCTATTTTCCAATGGATTGGGGATTTGTTAGAACAATATGGGGAAGATGGTTCCGCTGAATACTTAGCCGCTTTACAAGCCTTCAAAAATAATCAAGGCTACAAGTATGAAAAAAATACATTCTTAACGGCACTTAATTACACATTGTTGTATCCACAATTTTACAATCCAGACATTTTTAAAAACCCTGATAAGACTGCACAAAAATTGCTGGATAAAGGAATTGAAAGCCTTAGTGAACAAGAATATTATACATTAAATAAACATTTGTTAGCGGATGCTCTTGGAGCGTTAGCTCCACCACTAGAAAAATGGGGCCAAGCCACTTCCTCTGAGGTATTTAAAGAAATGAAACAAGCAGGTGTGGAAAATGCTTGGGTTGGCTTGCCTAATTGGGCGAACGGTTTAATGAATCCGGAACTGGTGAAAACAGCAAACAATGAGGGTTACTTAATCGGACCTTATGATTCTTATCAATCCATCCAAGAGAATGCTAGTATTGATTGGAACACAGCTTCTTTTACCAATAAAACATTGTACGAAAATGCGACGGTTACGAAGAAAAATGGCGAAAAAGCAGCTGGCTTCTTAGGAAAAGGACGCAAACTTAATCCTACATTAATCAGCTCAGATGTTGAAGAACGTTTTACGGGCATTATGAAAAATGATATCCCTTTTAACTCTTGGTTTTTAGACACAGATGCAGCTGGAGAAATTTATAACGATTACAGCCCCGATCATTTAACAACCCAAAGTGAAGATGTAGCTGGTCGCTTAAAACGAATGGACTATTTTAGTAAAAATGGGCTAGTCGTCGGTTCTGAAGGTGGAAATGATTTTGCTTCACAAGATATGGTTTTCGCTCATGGAATTGAAACACCGGTTATTATGTGGTCTGATCCCGATATGCGTGAAAACAAGGAAAGTGAATACTATGTGGGTAGTTATGCTGCGCTAGATGGTGGCATTCCAACGAAATACAAAAAAGTTGTGCCTATTAAAGAGGAGTATAAAGCCATCTATACTGATCCTGTCTACTCGCTTCCACTCTATAAACTTGTGTATAACCGTTCTGTTATCACTTCTCATCACTGGGAGTGGGATAGTTACAAAATTAAAGACCAAGTCAATGAACGTCGCATAACAGAGTATCTATATAATACACCGCCAATGATGCATCTTGATAAAAGCGCTTGGGATGAACGTAAAAAAGACATTTCTCAAAATGCTAAAATTTGGTCCCCTTTCCAAAAAGCTGCTTTACAACATGAAATGACCGATTTTAAAGTGCTGACTGATGATCGTTTAGTCCAAAAAACACAGTTTGGAGAAAAACTGTTTGTCATTGCAAACTTCTCTGATTCAAACTATGAAAATGATGGGCTGGAAGTTGCCAGTAAAACAGCAGTAATTGAGAATGATGGAAAGAAAACAATTGTTAAAACAAATGATTAGATTGAATAAACAAGTGGAATCTATCTAAAATTTCAGAACTATAACCACCCAATAGCCATTTATCGAATGACTACTGGATGGTTATTTTTTTAGCTATTTTAAAACCATAATGGCTTCAGGTGGAACCGTAAATTGCTGGATTTTACTAGCATCAATTTGCTTGCTCCCTTTCCACCAAATTTTTTGTCCTTGATGATTGAACCATGCATCTTGTTCAAAAGGATTTTGCTGTTGCTGAATAAATTCAACCGGAAGCTTATTCTCCCCTATTTCGACAGAAAACTCATGAGCCCGAATCCCGATATACCCACACTCTTCTGTTAATGGAGAATCCACATACCATGTCTCCTTCCAGCCAACCACTCTAACTTCACGCTTTCCTACCTTTTCAATAGGGAATATATTTTTACAACCAGTTAATTTAGCTGCTGCTACTGTTTTAGGTTGTCTAAATAGCTGTTTTGTTTGCCCAAAGATAAAATCTTTTTCCGTAATAATTGCCAATTGCGGACAGAGTCGGTAAAGTTCATCTAAGCTATGGCTAACAATCAGCACATTTCCATCAAAAAAAGATAGACGCTTTTTTAGTTCTAATTGTAGCTCTTCTTTAAGAGGAGCATCCAAAGCAGAAAACGGTTCATCAAAAAGCAATAACTCTGGTTCTGACGCCAACATGCGAGCTAAAGAAACTCGTTGTTTTTGACCCCCTGAAAGTTGCCTTGGATAGCTATCTTTAACGTTCTCTAATTGAAAAATAGTTATTAACTCTGAAACTAGCGCTTTATTCTTAGTCACACTTGCTACGTTTTTATAGACTGACATATGCGGAAATAATGCATATTGTTGGAATGACAAACCTATTTTACGTTCCTGAGGAGAAATATTAATTCCTGATTCTTTATCAAAAAGAACTCTCTCACCTAACTGAATCCGACCAGAATCTGGTGTCTCGATCCCTGCAATACATTTAAGCAGCATACTTTTTCCTGAGCCAGAAGCACCCAGAAAACCTAAAGTCTCTTTTTCAATTTCAAAAGAAACCCTTAAATCATGGTTTTTCAACTTCTTTTTTATATCAACCGAAAGTTTCATAAATAATCCCCTCGTGCTTTCCGATTGAACAGTTCTGCTAGTAAAAGTACAAAGAGACAGACAATCACAATAATATAAACATAATTTGTCGCTAATGACCAATCACCACTAGCAACTGCTGAATAAATGGCTAATGGAAGTGTCCTGGTTTTTCCCGAAATATTTCCAGCTAACATTGTTGTCGCTCCGAATTCGCCTAGTCCACGAGCAAAAGCCAAAACGCCACCTGCTAAAAGTCCATTTAAGGCAAGGGGTAAGGCAATTCTCACAAAAATCTTTGTTTCTGAAAAGCCTAATGTTTGAGAGACAGCAATCAAATCGGGATCAATTTGTTCAAAAGCAGCTATCGCCGAACGATACATTAATGGAAAAGAAACGGCTATCGCTGCAATCACTGTGGCCGGCCATGAAAAAACTACTTTAACTGAAAAAAAGTCCAACAAAAACTTACCAACTGGCTGCTGTACACCAAATATATCTAGTAAAAAAAATCCAAGAACCGTTGGCGGCAAAACCAACGGTAATGTAAATAAACTATTAAATAGAATTTTAAGCTTGCGCTTCTGTAATCGAAAAATAAGATAAGCGATAATCGTCCCACTAAAAAAAGTAAAGATTATTGCAATAATTGATGTTTTTAAAGAAATTATAATTGGACTTAAGTCCATGAAAACCACCTACTTATTTAGTGTAAATCCTGCTTCTTCAAAATATTTAACTACTTCTTTACTTTGTAAAAAAGTTAGAAATTCATCTACAACCGCTTTTTCTTTGGACTGTTCTAATGGTGCTACAGGATAAACAATCGTTTCTGTTAGTGCCTCTTCTGGTAATTCCGCGACTACCTTTACTTTGTTATTTCCAATGGCATCTGTTGCATAAACTAATCCTGCTTGAGCACTTCCTTCAGCTACCCAATTTAAGACTTCCGTTACGTTCGTCCCTAAACTTGCGTGCAACTTAACATAGTCCCAGTAGCCTAATTTTATTAATGCTTTTTCAGCATATTGTCCAGCTGGTACACTAGCAGGATCACCTATCGCAATCATATCTATCTTTGTTAAATCAGTAAAGTTAGTAATCACTTCATTAGATGCACTGGGCACTATCATAACCAATTTATTTTGAAGCAAGGGAATTACTCTTTTTTCTTCAATTAATTTTTGGGAAACTAATGCATTCATTTGTTTCGTTGCCGCTGAAAAAAAGATGTCCGCTTCTAACCCTTTTTCAATTTGTGCTTGTAATTTTCCTGAACTATCATAGTTGCCCTCAATTTTAATTCCTGAGTGTTCCTTTTCAAAAGCTGGAATAATTTCTTTTTCCATGACCGATTCTAAACTAGCTGCTGCTGCGATTAATAAATGTTGTTTTTTTGGGGGTTCCTTAGTAGAATCTGCGTCTTTTTCCTTAGAAACCGATGAACTACAGGCTGTCAAAATAGATATCATCGTCAACAGAAACAGGCTAATTTTAATCGTTTTTTTCATTAATAAGCTCCTTTTATAAATAACCACCATATCCTAAAGCATTTATTTCAGCTTTAGTCATTTTATCTTGCGCAATTAGTCGCGGCAAAATCAAGTCAAATACTGTTCTTTCAGAAAACATAACTCCTCCTGGTAACCCAACAATGGTTTTGTCTTCTAAATAAGCTAGTAATAACATCGACCCAGGTAAAACAGGCGTTCCGTGAGAAATGATTTCTGCTCCTGTTTGCTTGATTGCCAGTGGCGTTCGATCATCAGGATCAACACTCATTCCGCCTGTACAAAAGACTATGTCTGCACCAGATGCTAGCATGTTTTCAATCGAAATCGTAATTAGTTTTGGGTCATCTGTCACTATCTCATGAAACTTAATCTCTACCGTAGGATATGCAGCCAATTTTTCTCTCACTACAGGAGTAAGTGCATCTTGGATTAACCCTTTTGATACTTCACTTCCCGTTGTAACGATTCCGACGGTTATTTTTTTAAAAGGAAGTAACGATAGAATGGGATCTGTTCCAACTGTTTCTTCTGCTGCGATCAGCTTTTGTTCTTGAATTTCTAAAGGAATAATCCTAGTTCCTGCTAGTTTTTGACCAGAATGAACAGGTTGGTTGCTAGTCAGGGTTGCCACTGCAATCCCATCGATAGAATTTAAAGCAATTAGCTTTTCCTTATCCACTTTTAATAACCCATCTATCTCTGCCACAATTTCAATTTTCCCCTCAGCTATAGGTGTAGGTCTCATATTTTTCCCTGCAACCAATTTATACAAGATGTCGGCTGCTTGATTTTCATGAATCATCCCTGGTTTTTCGGACCAGATAAAGAGATGCTCTTTGCCTAAAGACAGCAACACAGGAATATCTTCTTTCTTGATACAGTGTCCTTTTGAAAAAGCGACGCCTTTAAATTCATCTTTGACAATTTTAGTGATATCTTGACATAGAACCAGACCTTCTGCATCAATTGTTTTAATCACTTCCATGCTTTTTCCTCCAATTTAATGCTCTGTTTTCCAGTCAGTTAATATATCTAAGGCATGGGGTAATATTGGAAATAGAAATTCTAAGTTTTCTTTTACCCCTCTTGGACTGCCTGGTAAATTAATGATCAATGTTTGCTTCCGAACCACAGCAACCCCTCTGCCTAACATAGCAAAAGGCGTCTTTTGAAGACTTAACATACGCATCCCTTCACTGATCCCAGGAACCATTTTTTCTGCCACGGCCAATGTTGCTTCTGGCGTAATGTCTCTAACACCTAACCCTGTACCTCCCGTTGTTAAAATTAGATCACAAGAAGAACACCAGTCAATAAGCAATTCTTTTAATTGTATTTCTTCATCAGGTAAAATCGTTTGAGACACAACTTCATACTTTTCTGAAGACAATAATTCCTTAATTAAGGCACCTGATTCATCTTGACGAAGACCTTGAGAACCTTTATCACTTAAAGTTACAATTCCCACTTTATATAACTTCAAGTTGGTCACCTTTTTTGATGTGCCCATCTTCAACAACCACTGCAAATATACCTTCTCTTGGCATAATGCAATCTCCAACACGAGCATAGATTTGACAATGCTTATGGCATTCTTTTCCTATCTGAGTGACTACCAATTCAGCTTCACCTATGCGCATCCGGCTTCCAACAGGCAATTGACGTAAATCAATGCCAGAGATAATTATATTTTCGCCAAAAGCACCATTTCCTACTAGCGCTCCTTTTTCATTAAACTCTGTTATTTTTTCAAATGACAGTAAACTAACTTGACGATGCCAATTCCCTCCATGAGCATCATTTTCTACACCGAATCCTTTGACTAAATCAGCTTCAGTGATTTCTTTTTTTTGTGTTCCGCGTCGCTCACTAATATTAATTGCAATAACTTCTCCCTTTGACATTTCACTTATCCTCCAATTTGAGACATAAAACGATGATCTCCCTGATCTTGATCCTCAAGGAAATGATGTTTTTCTGGTTTTTTCTGTACAGCTAAAGCTATTTGTTTCAATAATAACTCTTTATTTTTTTCTTGAAGTGCTTGCTTTAAATCACAGCCTTCATCCATGTGTAAGCAGGTTTTTAAAAACCCGTTGGCGGTTACTCTGATTCGATCGCAATCATCACAGAAGCAATGTCCTAATGCACTAATAAAACCAATTTTTCCTTGAAAATTCGGCAAAGAAAAATAGCGTGCAGGTCCGTTTCCTAGTTTTCCTTGATAAGGAATTAAGTCTCCATACTTCTTAGCTAAAATATCCATTACTTCTTCTTGTGTTTTTCCTGGACATCCTTTTCCTAAGCCAATTGGCATTAACTCTATAAAACGAATATGAATTGGATAATCCTTTGCAAATGAAGTGATTTTTTCTATCTCTGCTTCAGTCAGCTCTTCTCTTGCAACAGTATTGATTTTAATATTAGACAACCCCGCATCGATTGCTGCTTTTAACCCATCTAACACTCTTTGAATTTCTCCTACTCTGGTTAAAACACGAAACTCTTCTGGATCAAGGGTATCTATACTTAAATTAATGCCATCCAATTTTGCTGCTTTTAGAGCGTTGGCATATTTCGTTAATTGGATCCCATTTGTTGTTAACGTCACTTTTTCAATGCCTTTAATTTTTTTTATTGCATCAATTAACTCTACCGTATCTCTTCTTGTAAGTGGTTCTCCTCCAGTGATTTTGACTTTCTTTATTCCTTGTTGCGCCAGATTCTCAATTAAAAACATAATTTCGTCGTAATCTAACAATTCATCTTTTTTCAAAAAACACATTCCTGAAGCAGGCATGCAATACGTGCAGCGAAGGTCACAGCGATCTGTAACTGATAGCCGAACATAATCAATTTCACGATTAAAAGAATCTTTCATTCAAACAGCTCCATTCTGCCACTCTTTTACTCCTATTTTTCGTCTGCTAAGACAAAATGACCACTTTTCCCACCAGCTTTTTCTAGTAAACGAATATTGGTTATTTTCATTTGGCGATCCAGCGCTTTACACATATCATAAACCGTTAGCAATGCAACATTAGCACCTGTTAGAGCTTCCATTTCCACACCCGTTGGTCCGACGGTTTTCGTTAAGCACTGTACAGTTAAAATTTGGTCACTTTTCCAGCTAAATTCTACTTCACATTTGGTTAATGCAATCGAATGGCATAGAGGAATCAAATCTACTGTCTTTTTTGCAGCCATAATTCCCGCAATTCTTGCCACCTGTAGTACTTCGCCTTTTTTTATTACTTGATTTTTAATTCCTTCTGCAACTTCTCGGTTCATATGAATTTCCCCATACGCGATGGCTAAGCGCTCTGTATTCAGCTTCTCAGAGACATCCACCATATGGGCCTGTCCTTTTTCATTAATATGTGTAAAATGCGTAGCTTTGTCCATTAAAACACGCCCCTTAAAACGCTTTCATTTATAAAGTGAATATTACACTAGATTATTTTCTATTCTAGTTAATTTTATCACTCTATCTAAAAAAAAACAATGTGAGTTGAATAATTTTTTTTAGTAATTGTTCACAAAAAGAAAAAAAGAAACCCCATGAAAATAGGTTTTCTCTTAATTGAATAGCTTTGTATTTTTTTAGTCAAAACGTTTTTTTGATTCCCTTACGCCTCTTCATTTTCTAAGTTGGCAAATAGCGCTAACAAATTGTTGTCAAGATCTTTGATAATTGCATAGCGTTGTCCCCAGAATGCATCCCACGGTTCTTTAAATAGGTCATAGCCAAACGCAATCATTTTTTCACAAGTACTATCTACTTGTTCAGGAGAGTCACATAAGAAAGCTAACTCGATTTTTTCTCCTTGGTTGCTAGGGACAAAACCATAGATTCCTTCAACCATTTTTTTAGAATTCAATGAAATCCTTATATTTTCATTATCTAATTCTAAATAATCATTACTTTTTTCACCGATAGTTTGAAATCCTAATCGTTCATAAAATAAACTAGATTTTTCCACATCTTCACAAATGATTCCAACCATATCCAGTCTCACAACCTCACTCCTCATAACAATTCTTTATTTGTATTATATCATAAGAAAACGTTTTTTTGAAAATAAGCAAAACTTATTAGCTCGCTATATAAAAAACACATACTTTTTTATATTATCATTTTATTGTTATTTTATAGAAAAATATGATAAAAACGCGATTTTAATGATGGTATAATTATTTTGTACAAAATATTATTTCATACTTGTATGATAAAAAAAGGAGTAAGAAAATGAAAATGAATAAAAAAATCGCAGGACTTGCGTTGGTTACTTTGTTAGCACCAACAATACTGACTGCACAGCAAGCAGTCGCAGAAACTTCGACAACCGCTGAATCTACGCAACAAACAGCACCAACAGTTGACTCATCTACAATTGAAAGTCTACCGTTAGAGTCAACTACTGTAGAAAGCACTGCGGCTTCTACAAGTGATACAGTAATCTCTTCCGAAAGCACTACTTCAGAAAGTACAGTCGAAGAATCAGCTTCATCAGAAACTAGTACTTCGACAACAGAAACAACTTCTAGTTCAGAAGAAAAAAAAGAATCTAAAGCTACTAAAGTCTCTGTTCCAGTACATTTTATAGATGAATCTGGGGCTCCAATTTCTTCTACAACCTTAACAGGTGAAGTTGGTAAAACTGCAAGTATATCAATTCCAAAAGGCTATGCCGTTTCTATCATTTCTGCTCCTGGTTTTGATACATACGCAATTGCTGGTGTCATTTATTTAAGTGGTCTTTTATCTGACTCAATGCCAGCAATTACGGTGACTCTTTATGCAACAAGCTCACCAGGTGCTGATATCAATCTAGTAGATCAAGATGGACTTCCTGTCCTAGGAGTGCAAGGTACCTTCTATGTGGGAAATATCAATGATTCATTCACATTTACTGCCCCTGAAGTTCGTGGGTATAGACTAGTTGGAAATCCAACAACTCGAGTTACTCTTACAGATAAGCTACAAACTATTGACGTTGTTTATGAAAGAATCACAACTAAATTGACGATTATTTGTTTAGATACCTCAGGGAACAACCTGATGGATGAAAATCAAGTATTCGAAGGAAAATTTGGTGAAACCGGTACTTTTACTCCTGCTTGGTTCCCAGGGATGGAATTAATCAGTGTTAATGGGGCCCCTGTACCTGATCCAATCACTGTTGAATTTACAGATACAGATCAAACAATGACCTTAGTCTATAAAGAAATTGCTGAAGAAACATTAGTGCCTACTAATCCTATTCCAGCACCATCAACAATTACACCTGCCGCTCCAGTTGTTGAACCTTTAAATGCTGTTCTTCCTCCAGTAACACAGAAGAAGAAAAGCACTTTACCAGCAACAGGAGAAAAAACAAACGGAATCACATTATCTGTTTTAGGTATGACCGTTATTGCTGGTGTTTACTTTACGAAGAAAAAAAGAGAGAATGAATTGAAATCATAATTCGTTCCAAAAAAGATTAAAGCAGTGAAGAGCATATACATTTTGCTCTTCACTGCTTTTTTTCATTTTATTGAATGTTACTTTCTATTTTTACTTACTCTTTCCAATAATAAACCTTTACACAATCCCCTTTTTCTAAACTTATCTTGGCTGGTTGATCAATTAAACAGTTGGTCTTAATAGTATTAACCGATGCATACTGCTTTCCTGAAGTTAGAGACACCACACCATTTTCTTCGAAAGCCCGAATAAATCGACGAATCGATGAAACAGCCAAATCTTCAGCAAGTTTCACCTCCCGACATTTCAAATTTAGCTCAGGACAATTCATAAAATAAGCTAAAATGGACCAATAAAAGACATGAAAATTAACGATTGATGCAAATGGATTGCCTGACAGACTTAAAATGACTCGATTATGGTACAAACTAGCCATCACCGGTGTCCCCGGTTTCATATGAACAAAATGAAACAAGCATTTTCCACCTAGCTTTCCAATCGCATCTGGCACATAATCCTTCTCACCTACCGAGACACCTCCTGTAGTGATAAAAAGATCTACGTCATCAATTTGCTGGTAAATAGTCTCACAAATAACTTCGATACCATCCGAGCATTTTTCTTTAAAAACGACTTCAGCACCACTAGTTTGAATAAGTGAAACAAGCGTGTATAAATTACTGTCGTAGATTTTCCCTTGGCTTAACGATCTCTCTAAAGAAACCAATTCATTGCCAGTAACTAAGACCCCTACTTTTAAAGGAGCAAAAACTTTGATCGATTGAATTCCTTGCGTTGCCAAAGCCCCCACTGCATAGCTATTTAACAATTGATACTTGGAAACAATAGGTTGATTTAACGAAATGTCTTCGCCGATTTCACTGCAATTTTTCCCCTTTTCGATTGCTTTGTATATATTAACTTCTTCTTCCCCATAGTCTGTCCATTCTTGTTTAACCACGGCGTCAAAATTTTCCGGAACCTGTGCCCCTGTCATAATCCTAACAGCAACGCCTTTTCCCTTAGAATAATCAGTTAAAGTATCGCCAGCAAAAATAGAATCAATGACTTTTAAACAAACAGGATTTTCTGAACTCGCCTCTTGGATATCCTCTGCTTTTACTGCGTACCCATCCATACAGGCACGTACAAAATCAGGCACTGCTAGCTGGGCAGAAATATCCTCTGCACAAACGCGCCCTACCGCATCTAAAATCGAAATAGATTCTACCTTTTTTTGTTGGGATAAAACTTGACGAATTTTTTCTCTTGCAGATTCTACTTCAATCATTGACTTAGCTCCTTCTAATTAGTGGTCAGATACTACAGTTTATATTAAAGCCCTTTTGGAATAGTCTATTTTATAAATACAGGCTTCGAAACACCTTTTATTAAACCTTCAAATGTGTGGAATAAAACTTATTGAATTTTATCCCACACATTGTTATTTACTTTACAGGTGCAATATTAACCGCACAAACTTTATATTCTGGGATAATCGCAATATCATCAAATTCAGCAATCGTTAGTTCATTCACATTCCCGTCTGGAAAATGGAAAGTCATAAATACTTCTTGCGGGAAAACGCGATCGCCAACGGCTGCATAGGTTTCAATCGTTCCGCGTCTGGAACTAACTGTCACTTTATCCCCTTCTTCAATACCTAAACGATCTGCGTCAACTGTGTTGATTTCAATATAAGATCGATTCGATATCTTATTTATTCCTTCCGTTCTACCTGTCATCGCTCTGGTATTATAGTGATACAACATTCTTCCTGTTGACATTAAATATGGATAGCTGTCGTCTGGCAACTCTCTTGATTTTTTATAAGGAATTGCCATAAACAATCCTTTCCCCCTCGTAAATTCTTCTACGTGCATGATAGGCGTACCAGAATCTTCCTTCGAGCGGCAAGGCCATTGAAGTCCCTCTTCTTCCAAGCGTTCGTAAGTAATTCCGCCAAATGTTGGAATTACTTCAGCTATCTCCTCCATAATTTCTTCTGCAGAATCATAATGGCAAGGATACCCTAAACGAGTCATCACCTCACAGAAAATCGCATAATCTTCTCTGGCTTCGCCTCTTGGTTCAACAGCTTTACGAACTCGTTGTACTCTTCTTTCTGTATTTGTAAACGTGCCATCTTTTTCTGCATAGCTTATACCAGGTAAAACAACATCTGCATAGGCTGCAGTTTCTGTCATAAATAATTCTTGCACGACAAAGAAGTCTAGGTTTTCTAGTGCTTTACGTACGTGATTGGTATCTGGGTCAGTAACGATAGGGTCTTCTCCAAAAATATACAATCCTTTAATTTTTCCTTCAGTAGCTGCTGGTAAGACTTGCGTTGAGGTCAAGCCCGTTTTCGAACTGAGAGAAACATTCCAAGCTTTTTCAAATTTTTCAATCACTTCAGGGTTGGCAACTTTTTGATACCCCGGGAAGTCATAAGGCATACAGCCCATATCACAGGCTCCTTGTACGTTATTTTGTCCACGAAGTGGATTTACCCCACATCCTTGCTTTCCAATTTTTCCAACAAGCATTGCAATATTGGACATGCTCATTACGCCTTCTGTTCCAGTAGAATGCTCTGTTACCCCCAAGCAATAAATAATTGGCGCTTTATCCGCTTTTGCGTACATTCTAGCAGCAGTAATTAAATCTTCTGCATCTATGTGGCAAATTTCTGCGACTTTTTCTGGAGTATATTCAGCTACTAAGCGTTCTAGCTCTTCAAAGCCTTCTGTTCTGTTCTCAATAAAGTCACGATCAGCCAAGCCTTCTTTTAAAATCACATGCATCATTCCGTTAGCAAACGCCACATTGGTTCCTGCTTTTACTTGTAGATGCAGAGCGCTGTCTTTCACTAAATCAATTTTTCGTGGATCAACTACGATCACTTTTGCACCATTCTGGATCGCCTGGCGAATTTGAGCCCCGACAACGGGATGGGCTTCTGTTGGGTTAGAACCTACCAATAAGATGACTTCAACGTCAGTTGTAATATCAGCAATCGGATTAGTCATAGCTCCTGAGCCTAACGTATGGGCTAATCCGTGAACGGAAGCAGAATGACAAACCCGCGCACAGTTATCGACATTGTTCGTTCCAAAAGCAGCGCGAACCATTTTTTGGAACACATAATTGTCTTCGTTAACAGAACGAGAACAAGAGAAACCAGCTAATGAATCTGCACCATAATCTGCTTTTAATTGACTAAATTTATCTGCTACTAAGGTTAATGCTTCATCCCATGTAGCAGGCTCAAAAATACCATTTCGTTTAATTAACGGTTCTGTCAAACGATCGCCTGCCCCAACAAATTTATAGGATGCAAATTTTCCTTTCACACATAAAAGGTTTCGATTAGCCGGACCATTTGCAGGTTCAACCCCTACTAACTGATTTCCTTTTACCACTAAATTCATTTGACAACCTGTTCCGCAATGTGGACATGTCGTACGAACTTTTTTCGTTTCCCAGGCGCGATAACTCTTGTGCTCCTTACTTACTAACGCTCCTGTTGGACATGCAGAAACACAGTTACCACAGGATTCACAAAGTGATTCATCAAAAGAAGCTTCATAACTCGGTGTCATTTTTGTATCAAAGCCACGTTTTGAAATACTAATCACGTCTCGCCCTTGTCGTAATTGACAAACTCTTGAACACCGACGACAGAGAATACACTTTTCAGGATCATAGTCAAAAAACGGATTTGTGGTATCTTCTTGATGGCAAGGCATTCTTTTTCCGTCTGTAAAGCTAGTATCGTCAATGCCATATTCCATGCAGTAGTCTTGTAATTTACAATCTCCGTTTTTGCCACAAGAAAAACATTCTAATTTATGATTACTTAATAATAAATCAAGAATAAAACGGCGCGAATCATTGACTTTTTGAGAACCTGTATGAATCACCATTCCGTCTTTACAATGTGCTGTACAAGCAGTCACTAGTCCACCTTTACGACCACCTTCTACTTCAACTACACACATCCGGCAAGAGCCATCAGGTGCTAATTCTTTTAAATGACATAAGGTTGGAATTTCTATCCCTAACTCACTAGCGGCTTCCAGTAACGTCGTTCCTTTGGGTACTGTTACTTTTTGGTCATCAATTGACATGGTTACAGTCATTGTTTTTGTTTCCATTTTACCAAGTCCCCCCTTGCATTTCCATTGCTTCTTGATTAATCCCGGCTCTGAATTCTTCTGGAAAATGGGTTAGTCCACTCATCATTGGATTACAAATGGATTGCCCCAAGCCACAAGCAGAAAGATTCGTCACATGTGTGACCATTTTTTCAAATCGCTCAAGATCCTCTTCACTTGCTCGTCCCTCTTGGAATTTCACTAATTCTTCTAATATTCGGGTCGTTCCTAAACGGCAAGGTGTACATTTCCCACAGGATTCATGGGCAAAAAAGGCTGCTACATTTACTAAATAATCAACAACACTAACTTGATCATCCATCACAACAATTGCTCCTGAACCAATCGATAAACCTTTCTCCCACAAACCTTCATAAGAATAGATACAGTCATCTAGCTTGGAAACCGCACCAATTGGTCCTGATTGACCGCCAAAATGAATAAATTTTAAAGGTCGCCCAGTTGCTGAACCTCCGCCATATTCCTCGGAATAAATAATTTCCTGTAGAGGCGTTCCTAAATTCACTTCATATAGTCCACGATTTTTAACATGTCCAGATAAACAAATTAGTTTAGTTCCACCACCATCTTCCGTTCCTAAGTCTAGAAACGCTTGTCCACCTTCTCTTAAAATCACTGGAATTCCAGCAAAGGATTCGACATTATTTACCAACGTCGGTTTTAGATATAGGCCCACATCTGCCAAATGAGGCGGTTTTACTCTTGGACGACCGGTTTTTCCTTCAATGGAGTTCAATAGTGCTGAGTTTTCACCACAAACATACGCTCCTGCACCTGAAATAATGGTAATTCTATAATCAAAGTCGGGAATTCCTAAAATATTCTCTCCTAAAAAACCTGCCTGCTCTGCATTATCCAGCGCTTCTTGAAAGATTTTTTGGATTCTTCGGTATTCGCCACGCATATAAATGTAGCCTGCTTTTGCTGAAAAAAGATAGCCTGCAATCACCATTCCTTCAATCACACTCAAAGGATCTTGTTCTAATAAAGCTTTGTCTTTAAACGTTCCAGGTTCTCCTTCATCGGCATTACAAACAATATATTTTGTATCTCCTTTAGAGCCATACAAATGGCGCCATTTTTTTCCTGCTGGATAGGCTGCACCACCACGTCCTCTCAAATGGGCAATATCTATTTCATCCAAAATAGCTTCTTTCTCCATTTGAATCGCTTTTCTCAGACCTTCAAATCCGCTATATTCTTGGTATTCTTCTACATCTGTTGCATTTTTCATTTTTAACACACGCTCTAATAAAACAGGTTGATTCCGATTAATCATTCCTTTTCCTCCTATAGATCCTGATAACGTCCATTTTGCAGGTCTTCTAACAATTGACAGATTTTTTCTTCCGTTAAGTTTCCAAAAACAGTGTCTTTAATTTTTATTACTGGACTTTGATCACAGGCTCCTATACAAGGAATGCTGTGGAACATAAACAACCCATCTTCGGTTGGCTGATCTGCCGGAACTCCTAATACTGTCTCTAAAAGTGTAGAAACCATCGTTCCACCTGTATAATGACAAGGAGTGCTATCACAAATCTTTAATACATATTTTGCTTGTGGTTCTGTTTTTAAAATGGAATAGAAACTTAAGATTTCATAAACCCTTGCTTCACTTAAATGTAAACGATCGGCAACCAATCTCGCTGTTTCTTCGTCGATGTATCCTTCTTCTGAAGCAAATTGAATTGAAATCAAAATATTTAAAATACGTTGTGGATCTGAATCACTCTCTAAAATAATTGCTTCTTTTTCTGCTAAACTTAATGAACTCATCCTTTTCATCTCCCACCTTTTACTTTTAAGTAAATGAAACACCATTCTTACTTTTAAAAAAATCAAAAACAACTGTTCCTTTTGCTTCTTTCAAAACGATATCTGCTTGATCAATCACTCTAGCAGCGGTTTCTTTGATTCTCTTTTTATTATCCATCATGACAAATACCCCTGGTTTTACGACTTCACGAATCGAATTCGACTCACAAACAATCAAGGAATCTGCTGGAACCAATTCTAGAAAAGCTAAGAAGCCATCTAGTAAATGTTCTCGAAATACTTTTAGCAAATAGACTTTTTCACACCCAGTTTTCAGCAACTCCATTGTATCCTTTGTTCCTGTGCTATTTTTTTCTTCAATCAGTTCATACCCCTCGTCAATACTAGTACAAATACCGCAACCGACAGCACCTCGCTGACACTTCCCGCGATCTCCAGTAATTGTAATTATTTTTAAGCCAAAAACAGAGGTACTTTTACAATAATAAGCAATTAGTTCTTTCGCCATTGTTGTTTTTCCACTATTTCTACCAGTTGACCCAATCTGAATCATCCGAGGAACTTCAATATCTTTCATAAACACCACTTTGCTCTCTGACTTCTTCTTTTTGAACATTCACAAACATTAACGGAACTGCCAAAAACAAACTACCACCTAGCGCGTTTCCAATAAAAACAAATACCGTGTTTGTCAAATACTGCATCCAATGAATCGAACTTTCCCCTGTAAAGATTGCTGCTGGAATAATAAACGCATTGGCAACAACGTGCTGAAACCCACAGACAACAAAAACCATCACTGGAAACCACAAACCAAACATTTTTCCCAGATATGTTTTGCCCATTGCACCTAAATAAACCGCCATACATACGAAAATATTGCAGCCAATCCCTGAAACAATCGCTACTAATGGGGAATCTGCTACTTTTGCCTGTGCCACTGCAATTGTTTTTTCCATAAATGCTCCTTCTGTCAAACCAACAACATGACCAAAGAAGTAAGCAACTAAGAAGCCACCTATGCAGTTAGTAATTAAAATAACTAGCCAGTTGAAAAGTAAACTTTTCATCGTTATTTTCTTTTGCAACACACCAAGTGCCATAACCATCATATTTCCTGTTGCTAATTCACCACCTATAAAAGTAAGCGCTACCAATCCAATCGGAAATAAACAACCACCCAGCAGTGCTGAGAAACTGCCCCAGCTTTTTGGTAGGGTTCCCGTTACTCTTATAAAAGATAGATACCCTAGTGCAATGAAAAAACCTGCCATGATACCTAAAATACTTAAACGAACAAATGGTAATTGACTTTTCTCCTTAGCTTTATCTCCTAGACTTGCAACGACCTCTTTACTACTATAAAAATCCATCCTAAACCCCTTTCATAAATCAGTGTCATTGATTCCATAGTGCTAATTCCTCTGGCGTGTTTACATTCCGCAATTCATACGAACCATCCAATACAATTTCTTTTACTAAGAATTGATGAAAATTTTTCCTAATTCTCCAATCATTGGTAGAAAGCTGTTTCTGAAAAATAGGTAGACAAGAAGCACTGTAAAATGCAAATAGTGGTTCTAATCGATTTTCTTGTTTACAAATCACAACCTCGTAGTTCTTTGTATACTGAGCCATTTTATAGACTAATTCATCTTTTATAACAGGTATATCACATGCTATTAAAAACAAAGAGTCAGTTTCAAGGTTTTCTAATGCCGTTACCAAACCTCCTAGGGGGCCTTTCTCCAAATAAGCGTCTTCCATTATTTGATTCTCTAAAAATAAAGAGGAGAACTTCTCACGATCATTCGTTATTAACAGGACTTTTTGAAAAAGAGTTTCAAGGTGTTTAACGGTTTTCGGTAAAACATATTCACCCTCTATTTGTAATAGCGCCTTATCGAATCCCATACGTACACTTTTTCCACCACATAATACCGCTGCTGTACAACCTATTATTCGTTTCAATTTATTCACCTCCCTGTTCACTCATACTGTCTGATAAGGATGTCAATAAGAAATGAATAAAAAATTTTAATTTAGCATAAAAAAAATTCTTTAGCCACAACTTTTATTTACATTATAAAACATCCAACTGACAAGTCAATTATTATTTTAGTGTTTTTCACTTTCCAAGGGTTACTCTCATTCAAAATACAACAGAAACCCCTTACAATAAAAAACAATGAATTTTTATTTAAAACTTCCTGACTAGCCAAAAGCAGTGACTTTACAGTAATTAAATAAGCAAATAATTAGTTAGTAAACACGCGGTTAAATAACAATTCTTTTTATTGATTTTTTTCACCACTTTTCTATACTTATATTAAAATTCCTGGTCACTTTTACTTTATCTATTTGGGTTACTCAAAGAAAGTTACTTTTTATAATTTATTAAAAATGATATTTTTTTACAATTTGATTAGAAAAAGAAAAAAAGTTATAAAAATAGAACATTTTACGTTACTATTTAATAGATGATACTTTTCTATCATCGTCAAAAAAAGGAAAAAAGGGGTATAGTAATATGAATTATCAAATGACGGAAAACACAGTTTTTCCACTAGTTGAAGTTTCACTGAATAAAGGTGAAAATATTCAATTAGAAAGTGGTGCTATGGTTTATCACAATGGTGAAATTAACCTAGAGGGCAAAATGAATAGTAATGGTAAATCTGGTTTAGGTGGCGCCATTCGTGCATTAGGACGATCTATGACTAGTGGTGAAAGCTTTTTTATCACTAAAGCAACTGGATTAAGTGATGGTGCAAAAATAGCCCTAGCACCTTCCACACCTGGAGCAATCAAACAATTAGAAGTTGGAGCTGTTCACTGGCGTCTAAATACAGGAGCTTTTCTAGCTTGTGATGCCACGGTATCTTACAATATGAAACGTCAAAAATTAAGTGGTGCCATCTTTGGCGGTACCGGCGGACTTTTTGTGATGGAAACAGCAGGTGAAGGAAGTCTATTGGTTAATAGTTATGGAGATTTAATTGAACTTGATTTAGACGGTGAGCAACCGTTTGTTGTTGATAACCAACACGTAATTGCTTGGTCAGATTCTTTAGATTATAAAATCAAAGTTGCTTCTGGTCTCTTTGGTTTTACAACTGGTGAAGGCGTGGTTAACGAATTCCACGGAAAAGGCAAATTGCTTATTCAAACTAGAAACATCCAAGCTTTTGCAGGAATTTTAAGTCCATTCTTAGCTTCTAGTTCTGCTGGTTAAGAAAAAAGAAGGAGCATCAATAAAAAAGAACGTTACAACGAATGTTTTTTCATTCATTGCAACGTTCTTTTACTTTTGTAAAATTTCTCTAAAAATCCTCAAAACCATCCTCTTGTTCTCCTGTAAACAAGTGATGTTTATCCTGAATAATTTGGTCGAAAAATAGCACCTCTGTTACGCTATAATAAGGAAGTACATAAAAAGAAGCAAGCCCAAAACTGAAGACATTTGCATACGACCAAAAAAAGAAAGATACACGTAAAATCAAGTATTCCATTTTGTAGCCGTGCATTAATTTTTGACTAAGAACAATAGCTTCTTTAGCAGAAAGCTGCTCATCCTTTTTCATTAAATAATTGGTCATTGAATAAGCGGCTCCTTTAATCACTCCAGGGATTAAAAATAGGAACGACCATAATATCGTATATACTGTTATCCAGAAATTAGCATGCGCCACTTTCTTCCCGTTTTTACGTATAAAATCATCAAAAACGGTTTTTAAACTAAAAGGTATTCCCGCGATTGAATCCACTGCTGCCCATCTTAACATTCCATCATAGAGAACGATTAAAAAACCAATTAAGACACTTAGTAGTAGGAAAAAGAACCCACCTCCGTTCCCATAGGTAGAACCACTCACACTGTTATTATATCTATGACTAATTGTATAATTGATTTCTTTCGTTTTATTTAGAGGGTGAATTTCATTAGAAAGAGTCTTTAACTGTTTATCTTTAGAATCATCAAGTTCGTCTCCAAAATCACTATCCTCCATCAAGCTATCGTCCCATCCATCACTCCAACCTTCATCATAGCCTTCACTATAGCCAGCTTCATAGCCTTCATTATAAGCAGCTTGATACTCATTTCCATTTATTTTATTTGATCTATCATAATCCTTATCTTGCCAAGATTGGTATTGGTTACTTTCATATTCTCCTGACGTACTGCCAACTAAAAATAAGGAGACAAGAAAAAAGAATCCTCCAATTATAAATGGAACGAGAACAATTAAACTCCAAGCCCCATATTTGCCATGCATCACTAACTGCGCTTTCTTTTTCATCTCACTTCGAATCATTTTATTTCTCCTCTTATAAAAATAATTTCTTACTCTAAGAATAACGAAGTTTTCCCTAGACTACAATAGGAGAAGAGAAATTTTTTTTGATTCGTAGCGATCAAAAAAACCATCTTTTTTACGTCAAGATATCTTTACATGTGCCACAAAAAATGTTACTCTTTACGTAAAGATAACTTTACTTAATTTGGAGGATCATCCTTATGAATGTGTGGAATCAAATAAAAGTAATTAGAGAATCAAGAAAAATTGCTCAAATACAAATGGCCCAAGATTTAGGTGTTTCTAGACAAACAATGAATGCTATTGAAAAAATGAAATACAATCCCAGTCTCGAATTAACACTAAAAATTGCACGGTACTTTCAAATGAGTGTAGAGGAAATTTTTAAATTAGAGGAGGAATCGTTTTGATGTTTATTATTGACTTGGTATTTACTTTAGCACTGTTTTTTCTAGCTTTTTACTCAATGTTTACTGTTTTTGGTGCTTTAAAAATTGCTTTTAAAACGGTCAAAGGAGAACTAGATGAGCTAGAACGGAAAATTGTCTTTGATAGTCTCGCTTATTCGATGCTAACCATTTTCGCTCTACATGCTGCTCAATTTATTTTAGGAATTATTTTTAATTTTAATCATGGAAATCGACCTTTTATTCCCTTTATCTCAAGCGGAATTCCTTTTGGTACCGTTTTTGGTTTAGAAACACCCAGTCACTTTGAAGCAATCTTTTTCGATGCACTAGTTTTTACAATTATCTATAAGCTTTTGCAGAAAAAATTTGCTTTTAAAAATTAGAAAACAAGGAACAAAAATCGAAAAACTGATTTTTGTTCCTTATTTTTTTATTCACTTCGTCCAAACCATCAAATATTCTACTTCATTGTTCTCATCCATTTTTTGTTCTATAATGATGAAATTCTGATATTTATAAAACGCGACAGCATTTTGATTTTTTTCATAAACGGAAAGATGTAATTCCGAATATTTTTGTTGCGCTACTTTTAACAATTTTTTGCCATAGCCCTTTTTCTGATAGTCCTTCAAAATGAAAATTCCAGCGATATAATTTCCTACCAACCCAATAAATGCGACTGGCTGTTCCTCTTCATAAACGGCGTATATTTCTGCTTCAATCATTAATTGCTTCACTTCAGCCAAATGACTTTTCCAATAATCAGCAGCAATAAAATCGTGAGTTTCAATATTCGATTCTAGCCATATCTCTGAAATACGACCCATTTCGTCTTCTGTAGTTACTTTTTTGATCATTTCCTTCATCCTTTACATTTTTTTATGAAAGAATGTAACTCACACTCATTACTTTTCCTCCTAACTACGATGTTATTCTCTCTTTAGTTCAATTGCTAATTCATAGATTTATTTTAACTCAGAAGATTTAATCAGAATACTGTGCTAATAACTCGTTTGCTTTTTCCTTCAATTTAGCTACCATTACTTGAGGTTCTCTCACTTTTGCTTCTTTCCCTAAAAGGAGAAAAAAATCTGTTGTAAAAGGAATATCAGCTTCATCAATAATCATGGAAAGAACACCTAATCCTTCCTTTGTTTCTTGAACGTAGGAATGGACATATCTATTTTCTCTGCACTGCTGTACTCCTTTTTTGGTAAGTTCGACAAATAAATCCACTTTTTTTCTAGGACTATATATTTCTGGTTCTAGTACCCGAACAGTTTCAACCTGCTCTTCCATCATCGTTAATTGCTTGATACGATCCACTCGATAATGTCTTGCTTCCTGAATCCTTTTATCAAAAGCAACAAAATACCAATAACCATTACTTGCATAAATACCAATCGGCTCGACTATTTTTTCGCTTTGTTGTTGTTTCGATTGATAATCAATTTTAATAACCACTCCCTCCAAGGTGGCTTTAATTAAATCATTTAAGTAAAGAGAAGAAACTGCTTGCTTTGGCGTAGAAAGCTGAAAATGATCCGAAAATTTTTCTAATTTTTGTCTCAACTCTATTGGAACAACACTTAGTAATTTTTCTTTTGCTGCTGTTCCATTTAATTTAAAGGGAAAATCTTTATACTCCGTTAAAGATTCAATCGCAAAATAGAGTGAAAAAAGCTCATCCTTTGTAAACATGATTGAAGGTAAAACTTGATTTGGAAGAACTCTAAAGCCCCCATTTCTACCTTTTTTAGATTCAACATAAACACCAAGTTCAGCTAAATCTGTAATATATCGGTAAATGCTACGAACAGAAACCTTAAATTCATCTGCTAGTTCTTGAGCGGTAAATTCTTTCTTACTTTGAATATACCAAATCATAGAATATAAAATTTGTTCTTTTCTCATATTTTTTTACCCTTTCGCTTATAAACTGACAGAAAATGACATATTTAACTTCTATTATAAGGATAAAGGAGGAGTTATGATGAGTCAAATTATTGTTCGTGGTGCGCGAACTCGAAATTTAAAAAATGTCAATGTCGCTATTAACAAACATCAAATCAATGCTTTTGTTGGGGTTTCTGGTTCTGGAAAGTCCTCTCTAGTATTCAGTACAATTGCAGCAGAAGCCCAAAGACAAATGAATCAAACTTATCCCAGTTATGTTAGAAATCGAATGCCTCATTTAGAAACACCTATCGTTGATTCTATTGAACATTTATCACCAGCCATAATTGTTAATCAAAAAGCGTTAGGTGATAATCGTCGCTCAACAGTTGGAACAGTAACAGATATTAATCCAACTTTGCGCTTACTTTTTTCTCGGTTTGGAAAACCTTTCATTGGCTATTCAGATAGGTTCTCGTTTAATAATCCTAATGGCATGTGTCAAACGTGTCAAGGTTTGGGTATTATAACTGAATTTAAACTAAATGAACTTTTGGATTATGACAAAACTTTGAATGAAGGCGCCATTCGTTTTGAAACCTTCCAACCAGGTAGCTATCGCTGGAAACGTTATGTGGATTCTGGGCTTTTCGATAATGATAAGAAACTCGCTGATTTTACAGAAGAAGAAATTGATTTGCTCTTATATTCTGCGGAAATAAAACCGCCTAATCCTTTGCCTGGTTGGTATAAATCGGCTCTTTTTGAAGGTCTTATACCAAGAATAACTCATACGTTTATTCAAAATACATCTAAAAGCTTTAAACGTTATCTCCCAGATATACAACGGGTAACAAAACAGCAGACTTGTTTTACTTGTCACGGATACCGCTTAAATGAAGAGGCCCTATCTTGTAAAATAAATGGGAAACACATTGGTGAATGTTTGGCCATGCAGTTAGATGAGCTTCAGTCATTCCTAATGTCTTTAAAAGGAAAAGAACCTCAACTGATTATTGAAAATGCTCTTCAACAAATAAATTATTTATGTCGAGTTGGCTTAGACTATTTAAATTTAGCTAGAGAAACTGGTACTCTTTCTGGTGGAGAATCACAAAGAATCAAATTAGTTCGCTCAATCGGAAGTAGCTTATCTGATATGATGTATATTTTTGATGAACCTAGCGTTGGTTTACATCCTCAAGATATTCAAGCAATTGGTCAGTTGATCGAAGCTATAAAAAATAAAGGCAATACGATTTTACTAATTGATCATGATCCAAAAATAATTCAACTAGCTGATACGGTATTTGAACTAGGACCAGGCGCAGGAATTCATGGGGGCGAAATAACTAGTATTAGTAATTACACAGAATGGGAAAAAATTAAGAAAGAAGAACCACCTCTGATTAGACAAAAAAAAGAAACACCGATAGATTATTTTTCAATTAAAAATATCACTAAGAACAACGTGCACAATCTTTCTGTCAGCATTCCAAAAGAACGAATAATTGCCATTACAGGAGTTGCCGGCTCTGGAAAAAGCTCTTTTGCCAAAGGAATATTAGAAAATTATCCTGAAGATACTCTTTATGTGACGCAAAAAAATATTCGTGGTAGTAGTCGTTCTACCCTCATTTCTTACATTGGTTTGTTCGATGATATTCGCAAATTGTATAGTCAAAAAAATCAAGTGGCGGCAAGTTATTTTAGTTTTAACGGAAAAGGAGCATGCCCCGTTTGTAAAGGAAAAGGTTATATTGAAACCGAGTTGGCTTTCCTTGATCCTATTCGAACGACCTGCGAGGCTTGCCTTGGAGAAAAATATCAGCAGAAAGTTTTGCAATATACTTATCGCGGGAAAAATATTGTGGAGCTACTTTCCTTATCTGTTGAAGATAGTCTCATTTTTTTCTCTGATCAGCCAAAAATCTCTCAAAAAATAAACTGGTTGTATAAAATAGGTCTGGGCTACTTAACATTGGGTCAAACTCTTAATACATTATCTGGCGGTGAATTACAGCGACTTAAACTAGCTCTTAACCTTGATAGTCAAAAGAAAATAATTATCTTAGACGAACCTACAACAGGACTAAGTAAAAAAGATATTCAAGCATTGCTAACAATTTTCGATGAGTTACTAGAGAAAAAAAATACGCTTTTAGTTATCGAGCATAATACAGAATTTATTCAACTAGCTGATTGGATGATTGAATTTGGTCCCAGTTCCGGTAGCAACGGCGGTCAGTTAATTTATGAAGGCACTCCTTTAGCTGCAAAAGTTGATTCTGCCTCGGTAACAGGAAAATATTTATAGCTGAAAAGAAAGGATATGAACTACTGAGAGTGGGACAATAAACTACTATTTATAGAAAACAGAGACGATTTTGACTATTATTATCAAAATCGTCTCTGTTTTTTCTTTTGAAAGAGCTTTTC
>NZ_MIEK01000037.1 GCF_001742285.1 Enterococcus rivorum
TGATCCCTCTTGTTTTTTAAACGGAACATTCTCTTTTTTTAGAAATCAAAAAAGTGAGGCAACAATCAGATGTATTTCTGACTATTGTCCCACTCTCCTTTGAATCATAGAAACAAAGAAACAGAGCAACCTTTTAGAGGCTGTTCTGTTTTTCTTAGTTCTGAAAGGAACTATTGACAGAGCCAGTTATTGAGACTGGTACTCAGTCCACCATTTTTCTTTTTGGTACTCCATCAATTGTGTTTCTCCATTAGCAAGTGCTTGAAAAACACGTTTATCATTACTCGTTGTTCCGTCGAGGCCACTAACATTTGGTGGAACTAAGAAAAATGTTAATACTGCATTGTTTGCTCCAGAGTTTGTTCCGTGCACACGCACTTCAAAATATCCATCCACTTTTTTTGGCAGATCAGATGCTATTACTTCAAAATTTCCATGAGAAGTCATTCCATTCCAGTACCCATTTTCAGTTATTGCAGGAAATACAGTAGTTCTATTATTATAATAGTCGTCCGGAGAGTACCCACCTAAGGTAAATCTAGAATCTGCAATTGTTTTGTTAAATTCATTAGTTGAAAGTTGACCAGCAAATGGGGATAAATCTCCCTGTAAAACTACTTCATATTGTTCATTTTCTTTTGGTTTCTGTTTAGAAAATATCATTGTATGAGTAGGATTGCCGTCTTCCATAGTGATTTCAATATCTGATTCGTCTGTATATTCTATGAGCATATTAAATTCTGAATATTCATCAGATTTCTGCATAGGAGTGTTTGATTTTTTTATTTTATCTAAAGTTTCCCATTTCGGTTCAAAGGTAGCGGAAACGTCACCATCTAGAGTAGAATAAGAAATTTCCCATTTATTTCCTTGTAATAATTTTATGATTGCAGTATCACTTGATATAGAGTAATACGTTCCAGATAGATCGATTATTTCAGTTTCTTTTTGTGCTTCATTTGCAATTTTTTGAGATGTAGAAGCTGTACTTGACTCGCTCTGAGTACTCGGTGTCTGTAGAGTGGTGGGCGAGGTGGCAGCAGGTTTGGAACATCCTCCTAGAACAATGAGTGGTAGTAGCAAATATAATGACTTTTTTTTATTAATAACATGGATTTTTCCTCTCTTTCTATATCCTTACGGAACACATACATGCCAGAACTGTACATTCTATATCATCTTCTCTATACTACCATTTCTTTTAAGTGATTAATACGTTTCCCTTATCAATTCTTTTAATTTGAGTCGCCAAAGAGTCTTTAGATTCTGCTAGAACGAACATCATTTTATCAGAATAACTTTCATCCCCAATCGTACTTACTCTATACAATTTCACAGAATAGGAGAGAGTTCAAACTCCTATTATCTATTATTAAATCTCAAACTCATTCTTATTGAAAATCTGTCTTTTAGAGAATTAATTTTAAAAACTCTTTTGAAGCATTTGAAAAAGTTTGATTCTTTTTCCATACAATATTGATAGTTGCAGTTAATGAAGGGAAGAAGGGAACAAATGTCAAATTGGTATCGACAGTGTTTATAATGCCATCGATGCAAAGTAGGCTGGTGATATTTTCACTTACTAAGAGGGAGGCGTTGTAAAGTAAATTATAGGTGCCGATTATGTTGAAATGATCTAAGTTTCCTCCTAGCCATTCTGATAGCTGGTTATCCACTAAAGATTGATTCGAAATCATTAAAGGAATTTCTCGAATATCTTCAGGTTGTACAACCTTTTTTTCTGCTAAAGGATGAGAGTTATTGACCAAGACTCCCCAACGATCAACGATTGGAAGACGTAGATACTCATATTTTTGTTTTTCTACGGGGTCGATAACTAGTCCAAAATCTAAGACGCCATGATCAACCTTTGCTAAGACATCATCTGCGTTGCCACTGTATAGCTGAAGAGTAATTTCTGGATAGTTATTTCTCAGTTCATGTAAGGTTTTACTAATGAATTCAAACGCTCTTGTTTCTCCAGCTCCGATGCTTATTTGTCCACTGACAGTGTTACTTTGAAGTAAATTTGTTGTGGTTGATTCAACTAAAGAGAGAATCTCTTTTCCTCGATTGGCTAAATAAATACCATCTTCGGTTAAGGTAATAAAGCGATTGCCGCGAATGAACAGTGTCACGCCTAATTCTTCTTCCAATTCTTTTAGTTGTTTGGAAAGTGTTGGTTGAGAAAGATGAAGCACTTCAGCAGCTTGGCTGATTGTTTTTTCTCTTACAACGGTCAAAAAGTAATTTAACACCCTAAGTTCCATCAGACCATTCCTTTCTATAGGTAAAATGCATAGATGAGTATTTACTATAAGTATTATTCAAGTATACCTCTTTTAAGTATAATTAGGCTAGCAAAATAGTTTAAGGAGGAAGCTATATGGGTGACTCAAATTTACAAG
Organism: Enterococcus rivorum; assembly: GCF_001742285.1. Taxonomy (GTDB): domain Bacteria; phylum Bacillota; class Bacilli; order Lactobacillales; family Enterococcaceae; genus Enterococcus_L; species Enterococcus_L rivorum. The sequence goes on from NZ_MIEK01000037.1 coordinate 2,409, forward strand.
AAAAATTAGCGGATAAAGAGATACTAAAGGATTCTATCCTGTATAAAGAAATCCATCGAGTAAAAAAAGACAATGAGCGATTAATTATAGAGATGAACACGCAATACCATAGCAAAGAAGAGGTTAGGCACTATTTGGAAGAGGTTACAGGTAAAGTAATTGAGCCTTCAGTAGAGATTTCCTTGCCCTTTTACAGTGATTTTGGAAAACACATTTCATTTGGAAAGAATATTTTTATAAATCAGAATGTGACTTTTGTGGATTTAGGAGGGATTATCATTGAGGACAACGTATTAATTGGTCCCTGTGCGAGATTGGTAACCGTCAATCATTTGATAGATCCTAAAAATAGACGAGGAATAAGAGTAGAATCAATTTGTGTTAAAAGAAATGCGTGGATTGGGGCGAATGCTACGATTCTGCCAGGTATCACAATTGGAGAAAATTCGATTGTTGCGGCTGATTCAACGGTAACAAGAGATGTTCTAGCTAATGTTATAGTGGCAGGAAGCCCTGCAAAAGTTATTAAAAAAATTGAAAATAATAAAGGAGAGATAACAAATGACAATTAAAGACAAAGTCGTGGTGATAACAGGAGCTTCATCTGGAATAGGCGAAGCAACGGCGAGGTTGTTAGCAAAAAAAGGGGCTAAACTAGTTTTAGGCGCTCGTCGAGAAGAACAATTGAAAGAGATTGTTGAACGGATAAAAGCAGATTCTGGAGAGGCAATTTATTCCATTACTGATGTCACAAAACGTGAAGACAATAAGAAATTAGTCGAACTTGCTATTAGAACCTATGGAAAAGTGGATGTTATCTTTTTAAATGCAGGAATTATGCCTAATTCTCCGTTATCTGCATTGAAAGAAGAAGAATGGGATCAAATGATTGACGTCAATATTAAAGGTGTCCTTAATGGCATTGCAGCCGTTTTACCATCATTTATTGAGCAAAAATCTGGGCATATTATTGCAACTTCCTCTGTAGCAGGATTAAAAGCCTATCCAGGAGGCGCTGTTTATGGTGCAACGAAATGGGCTGTTCGAGATTTAATGGAAGTTTTACGAATGGAGTCAGCACAGGAGGAGACAAACATACGAACAGCAACTATCTATCCAGCCGCCATCAACACAGAACTACTTGATACGATAACGGATCAAGCAACAGCACAAGGGATGACGAGTTTATATAAAAAATTTGGTGTTACACCTGATCATATAGCTAATATTGTCGCCTATGCAATTGATCAGCCAGAAGAGGTTAATGTGAATGAATTTACAGTAGGGCCGACTAGTCAGTCATGGTAGTTAGAAACATTTAAAGTGAAATAATGAAAATAATCAAATGAGGCAGTAGCTAATTTTAAGAATAGATTTTTATATAAATATACATTTTACGAGCAAAGAATGGCATTAGTGATGACGGTGTTTGAACGAGGTTGCTAGTAAAAGTTATTGAATGGTCTAAAGACACACCTTAAATATGAAAAGGTGTGTCTTCTATGTTTATCTTAGATTTAGGTAGTGCTTAAAAACAACTAAAAGTTAATGATATTTTTGATAATAAGGATTAGATTAATCTATAATTAATGTTATAATATGAGAATAGAAAACGTATGGCTGATACCTGGAACAATGAATGGATTTAAGAATAAGTACTGAAGGAGAGTAGGTGTATGATAAAACGAATACTATATATAGAAGGAATTCCAGCGGTTTTATGGGGACCGAAATCCAATCATGTATTTATTGCAGTTCATGGAGATCAGTCTAATAAAGAGGATGATATCATTAAACTCTTTGCAGAGGTCGCTGTAAATAAAGGATACCAAGTTCTTAGTTTTGATTTGCCTGAGCATGGTGATCGTAAAATAGAACGAACGCTTTGTACGGCCCAAAATAGCGTCAAAGATTTAGTAAAGATCGTAAATTATGTTTCCTATCAAGCAGTGAAGATTAGTGTTTTTGGTTGCAGTATTGGCGCGTATTTCAGTATGTTAGCTTATAAAGATGAGCTAATCCAACAAGCACTTTTTCTATCCCCAGTTGTTGATATGAAGAGGATTATTTTTAATATGATGATGTGGTTCAACATCAGTGAGGAACGATTGAAAAAAGATCAAAAGGTAGTGACACCTATTAAAACACTCTATTGGGACTACTATGAATATGTATTGATTCATCCATTACAGTGGCATAGCCCAACGAAGATTCTTTATGGCGCAAAGGATGAGCTTTGTGAAGAGGATTTTATCAATCAATTTGTTGAAAAGACTAGTTCTGAGCTAACCATTTTAGAAGAAGGGGAGCATTTTTTTCATTCGCAAGAGCAACTTACTTTTTTTGAGAAATGGTTGGAGAGAAGTATAAATGGCTTAAAGCCTAGTAAATAGATGGGGGAAGAGAAATGAAAAAATGGTTATTAATTGGTTGCTGTGCTTTTTTCTTAACCGCATGTACAACAAAAAAAGAGATGAAAAACGCTAATAGTATTGAAACAACTGTCACTCAACATATGACGAAGGCAGAAGAAAGTAAAGAAGCAAAAAGCTCTTCAAGTACAAATCAAACGGAGAAAGCTAGTTCTAGTAGTGAGTCATCAGGTTCATCAGCTACTAGTGAATCAGTAGACTTGGAAAAGCAACAGCGAGAGGAAAAATTGGAAGCCTACAATAATCTAGCCGTTCCGCTTAAGGTGCTTTTAGCAACAACGATTGTTGATGAACGCGCTGAAACGCCAGGATTAGTGGGGTATGGACTAGGCTACAATTTCGATGGTGGATTTCTATTTGTACAAATTGGTTCAGGGGCTGGCACAGGACACCCTGAAATAAAACTATCTTATGATAATGAAGCAATCTATCCTATTGAAGCAATTGTTAGGGAGGGTGCAGCTAAAATAAATAATCTCCCAGTTCCAACAGCTCCTGTCTCAAAGATTGCACTATATGATAAATATTTAAACGAAAAAGAAAAATATGATTCTTCACTGTCCCATGTTCAAGTTTCTGAAAATATGACAGAAGCTAATTTCGAAAAGCTAAAAGCGTTAATCGGAAACTAGTATCTTGACAATGTTATAATTCAGTAAAGGTTCAAAATCAAAGAGCAGGCAGCCAGCACACAAGCGACTCGGCAAAAAGCGCCGATTCCATTGTTAACTGGAGTCAAACTAGCTGTAGAAGCCTAATAAAACAGCTAGTAATTCCCCAGTTGCTTCTAAGGCTGCTTGTACTTGATAGTGAAACTTCTCTGTTTGCTAAACAAAATATTAAAAAAATGAACTTTCTCAAAATTGACTTTAAACATTGTCAAGCTACTAGTTATCAAATGAATAGCATAAATTTCGTCAAAGCTAAAATATCTTCCCGAAAGAGACGCTATTTTAGTTTTTTTCCTGTTTAGTAGTCAAGTGTAGGTTAAGAATTTTCAGAAATAGCAATCTATCTGCCTAATTCAATGAACGAATCCTACCCATAAAATCCCTTTTAAATGTATAATAGAAATATCACGAAGGAATAAAAGGAGAAATTGAAGATGGGCAGACAATATGACCAACAGCTACTAAAGGATATTATTGAAAAACAAGAAAAGGCTGTTGTTGATGGGGTGGAGATTCTATTTAAGCCAATCCCTGATTGTGAGATTAAAGGAGCGATGGATCCAAGAATCTATAAACAAATGAAAAAAATGGCCTTGATTACTCGGTTTATCCCGAAAAGTAAGTTAAAAATGACGGTCAATGAAAAATCAGTTGCTAAGTTAAGAAAAATGTTTAACAGTATTGATAGCACACCGATTGTTGACGAAGAAGCTGTGACGGTAACTTCGGAGTTTGTTACAGCAGAAGATGGCTATAAAATTCCTATGTATTGCTTTAAGTCAAAAAATACACTTGAGAATGCACCCATTCTTTATTTTATTCACGGTGGTGGATTTTTTGCTGGAAGTACGGCGGTTGTTACAGATGCGTTGAAAGTAATCGTACAAAATACAAATATTATTGCTTTTTCAATTGATTATCGTTTAGCACCTGAAAATCTTTATCCAATTGGACATGAGGATTGCTACAGTGGCTTGAAATGGATTCATGACAATGCAAATCGCTTTGGTGGTGATCCTAATAATATTTTTGTTGCTGGGGATAGTGCAGGAGGGAATTTGACGTTATATTGTACGAATAAGTCCCTAGATGAGAACTGGAACTTGGTAAAAGGACAACTGATTTTATACCCTACGGTTAATATGGGTGGGGTAGAAGATGAGTATGTGAAGTTTTCAAAAGAAAAGTTTGATATTTATGACAAACAAGCGCGTATCATCAATTTGACATTGGATATGTTTAGTGGAGCAACAGCGGGACTAGGACAACTTTTAGGAACAAAAGAATTAATGAATAAATATCTGTCACCTTATATAGAAGTAAATCCGGCAATGCCTCCGACTTTTGTGACAGTTGGAGAACATGATTTTCTGAAAGTTGAAACGCTGGCTTATGCTAGAAAATTAGTTTTAGCAGGTGTGGATACGACAACAATTGTTTATAAAGGGTTAGGACATGCTTATATTGACCGTATCGGTTATTTACCGCAAAGTGAAGACTGTGCAATTGAAATGGGAAATTTTATATTGAAACATAAAGGATAGCACTCTAGAAGTAATCCTAATCCTTAGTATGGAGCTTAGGCTCAATAAAAAAAGTCTATTTTGAATGGTACTCTAGCTTTCCTAATAAATGACATATAAAATCCAGGTTCATTCAAAGAAAAATAAGGGGAGTGAAAATCATTCATCACGATTTTCACTCTCTTTTTTTCTATAGGGGAGAGGTTATCTCAATAAAAAATGAACACTAAATTTTTCGCTGAATTCTTGAGAATTCCGTATTTAAATAGCATGAGGTTGGGACAAAACTAAAAATCAGTTTTGTTTCATCCTCTAAATCTGAATAAACGTTGGTCAAAAGTCTGGGGCTTCTGTCTCAACCTCTTTAAATTGCTTTTTTGAAATGAATAATTCTAGGATAGACTCTGATTGTTTTTATTTGAAAAAACGAACTAGACAACTTACACTAAAGTCGAGTGTAATCATCGTGATTGACTATTTATTTTTTTACATTTTTCTCTAAAAAATTATTGACTTTGGAAAGTGTGTAGAGTAATATCAAACAGTGTTAGTTGCTAATACTGTTAGTAATTAATGGTGGTAGCAAATGATTTGGGAAAGGAGAGGTACAATGTCATTCGCAGAGGATGCCGAACATGAATTGAGTCGTTTGATTGTTCAAAATCGTAACAGTGCTTTTTCCAAATTAGAAAAGAGTAACCAAGGAGAAAGTATTGTTATTAAGTTTATCAACCGATTCGGTGGAGCCTGTAATCCTAAGGAGCTTGCTGAAGCGTTAAATTTGTCAAGTGCTCGGATTGCAGTTGTTTTGAATAGCTTAGAGAAGAAAGACCTGATTGTTCGTAAGATGGATTCTGATGATCGTCGGCGGATTAAAGTTACCTTAACTGAGAAAGGTCAAAAGGCAGCGGAACTTCAGAAAAAAGAAATGCGAGATAAAATTATAGCTGTCTTTAAACAAATGGGGGAAGAGGATACAAAAAAATTCATAGAATTGACAGCAAAATTTGTAGATTGTTCCCAAAAAATTGATTTGAATGAGGAAGGTGACCAATAGTGAAGATTTTTAAATATCTTGGCAAATACTGGTATGCGGTCATCGCAGTTCTTGTGTTGTTAGTTGTACAAGCAAGTAGTGATTTAAGCCTACCAAACTTAACATCGAATATTGTTGATATTGGCATTCAACAAGGTGGACTTGAGTATTCGACTCCTGAAAAAATTAGAAAAACCACCTTTCAGGGCATTGAAATGTTCATGACAGAAGCCGAAAAGAAAATAGTTGAAGAGAATTATCAACTGACAACGAAAACCGTTGACGGAAAAGAAGTAGCAGTCTATGAACTGAAACTTCAAGATGGTATGACCATAGAAAAACTGGCAGATATTTTTAATCTGCCAATGATGATGCTGGCGACTTCTCAAGCAACCGATTCCGCTAGTGCTAAAGAAGCAAAAGCAATTATGGATGCTTATCAGAAAATAGCAGCTGACGCAGAAAAAGCGAAAAAACTAGGCGAAGAAGCAACTAGCTTGGGTGAACAAGCCAAAGCTGCTGGTGAAGCTGCAGCTTCAGCCACAGATGCGCAAATAGCACAAACTAAAGCGGCAGAAGCACAAAACTTGGCAACTCAGGCGCAAGAAAAAGGAGCAGAAGCTCAAATAATTGCCACGGATTTAGCGGCAGCCAATGATGCGATGCCAGCAAAAGTTGAGGAAGCTAGAAAAGCATTTAAAGAGAGCCTTGGTGATTTAGGTGCAGCTTCCATGCAAACTGTTGGGATTAAATTAACTTTGGCTGAGTACAAAGCGTTGGATGTTAATACTCAAAAGATCCAAACTGATTATATGATTAAAACAGGTTCCAAAATGCTGCTTTTGACGTTTATTTCAGGAACTGCAGCAGTAATTGTGGGCTTAATCGCCTCATTAGTTGCTGCGTCAGTTGGGAAGAATTTGCGTGTTGGACAGTATGAACGAACATTGCAATTTTCAAATATAGAGATGGAAAAATTCTCTCCAGCTTCTTTGATTACTCGTAATACAAACGATATTCAACAAATGCAAATGGGGATTGTAATGATTATGCGAATTGTTTTATATGCACCAATTTTAGGATTGGGTGGAATTTATGAAGTATATAAAACAGGAACAGGTATGGGGTGGATTGTTGGTGTGGCAGTTGCAGCGGTCTTAACTTTAGTAATGACCTTATTAATATTTACAATGCCTAAATTTAAAGCTTTACAAAAATTAGTAGACCGAGTGAATTTAGTTTCCCGCGAAATTATTACAGGATTACCCGTGATAAGAGCATTTTCCCGTGAAAAATTTGAGGAAAAGCGTTTTGATGTTGCCAATACAAATTTGATGAAAACTCAATTGTTTGTTAATCGATCCATGTCTATTATGATGCCAGTGATGATGTTACTGATGAATGGAATTTCAGTTTTAATTGTTTGGGTTGGTGGACATAATATGAACAACGGACAGCTTCAAGTTGGGGATATGATGGCGTTTATTACCTATACAATGATGATTGTAATGGCCTTTATGATGCTATCTATGGTATCGATTATTTTACCTCGTGCGAATGTAGCTGCTGGTCGTGTGGAAGAAGTTCTTGAAACGGTTCCGACTATTATTGATCCTAAAACACCTAAAGATCATCATGATTTTAAAGGAGAAGTAAAATTTGAAGCAGTAGAATTCCGTTATGGAGATGCGGATGTCGATGTTTTGCATCATATTAATTTTGTTGCCAAACCAGGACAAACAACGGCTTTAATCGGTTCAACAGGTTCTGGAAAATCAACAATTGTGAATTTGATTCCACGTCTTTTTGATGTAACAGGTGGACGAATAACTGTTGATGGGATAGATGTTCGAGACATGTCCTTGCATAAATTACATGAGATTATCGGCTTTGTTCCTCAGAAAGGAATTTTGTTTTCAGGAGATATTGCTTCAAATATTAAATTTGGGGACGCAGACATTTCGGATGAACAAATGAAAAAGGCCGCTAAAATTGCTCAGGCTGAAGAGTTTATCAATTCTAATGAGAAAGGCTATAGCCGAGAAATTTCTCAAGGTGGAACGAATGTTTCTGGTGGTCAAAAACAACGTCTATCTATCGCTCGTGCATTGGCAAAAAATCCAAAAATCTTAATTTTTGATGATTCCTTCTCTGCGCTTGATAATAAAACAGATGTTGCGCTTCGTAAAGCTTTGTCTGAAAATGTTAAAGGCATCACACAGATCATTGTGGCTCAAAAAATTTCTACGATTCTACATGCTGATAACATTGTCGTTTTAAATGAAGGTCGTGTGGTTAGTCAAGGAACACATGAAGAACTGATGCAAACATCTAAAGTATATCAAGAGATTGCTCAATCGCAGTTAAGTAATGCTGAATTGGGAATCGAAGAGGCTGAGTAAGGAGGAGCAAATAAAATGGCAGAAAACAAACAAAACCGCGGCTTTGGCGGTGGCCGTGGGCAAATTGCTCCCGGAGAGAAAGCAAAGGACTTTAAAGGAACAATAAAAAAATTAGTCTCCTATCTGGGTGCATATAAAATTCCTGTTCTCTTTGTCGTTATCTTTGCGATGGCCTCAACAATTTTCAATATATGGGGACCAAAGATTTTGGCTCAGGCGATTACAGAATTATTTGATGGTTTGATTAAAAAGTATCAAGGAACAGGTAGTATAAATTTTGAAAAAATTGGAGGAATTCTTCTCTTCATGCTAGGTTTATACCTAGTTGCATCAATTTTTGGCGTTATCCAAGGTTGGATTATGTCCACCATTTCTCAAAAAATCACGTATCGGATGCGGAGAGAAATTTCTGAAAAAATTAATCGGATGCCTATGAATTATTTTGAAAGTCGCACCACAGGGGAAGTATTGTCAAGAATCACCAACGATGTAGATACCTTGGGACAATCATTGAATCAATCTCTAACGCAATTAATTACCTCAACGTTTACGATTGTTGGAGTCATTGTGATGATGCTATCCATCTCACTTCCTATGACCGGAATTGCAATATTAATCGTTCCAATCTCCTTTATTCTAATTATGATTGTTGTTAAAAATTCTCAAAAGTATTTTAAAACACAGCAAGAATATCTTGGCGTCATAAATGGGAAAGTGGAAGAAACTATTGGTGGTTATAACATCGTACGATTATTCAATGATGAAGAAAACTCTTTAAATGAATTTAAAGAGCAAAACGATATTCTTTTTAAATCTGCATGGAAATCTCAATTTCTTTCTGGTTTAATGCAACCAATTATGAACTTCGTAGGAAATCTAGGCTATGTAGCAGTAGCAATTTTTGGTGGAATTATGGCGTATAATGGCGCAATTACTGTGGGAGATATTCAAGCATTTATTCAATATGTTCGAAATTTAACGCAACCAATTGCCCAGCTAGCTCAGGTTTCAAATATGCTTCAATCAATGGCAGCAGCAGCAGAGAGAGTTTTTGAATTTCTGGGAGAAGAGGAAGAAGATCAGACAGTTCCAAATCCAGTTAAAATTGACAGAGCACGAGGTCAGGTAGATTTTGAGCATGTTCATTTTGGTTATACCCCAGATAAAATTGTAATTCATGATTTTAGTACGCATGTTGAACCTGGTCAAACAGTCGCGATTGTTGGTCCGACAGGTGCTGGAAAAACAACGATGGTCAAATTATTAATGCGTTTTTACGATGTGAACTCTGGTGCAATTAAAATCGATGGTTACAATATCAAAGACTTTAATCGTGCAGATTTACGTAAAAATATTGGGATGGTCTTACAAGACACATGGTTGTTTAAGGGAACGATTATGGAAAATCTTCGTTATGGACGTTTAGATGCAACGGATGAAGAAGTATATGCTGCTGCAAAAGCGGCCCATGTTCATCATTTTATTCAAACATTACCAGGTGGTTATGATTTGGAGCTAAACGAAGAATCTTCCAATATCTCTCAAGGACAAAAGCAGTTGTTAACGATTGCCCGTGCTATTTTAGCGGATAAACCAATCTTAATTTTGGATGAGGCCACGTCATCAGTCGATACACGGACAGAGGGATTAATTCAGGAAGCGATGAGTAATTTAATGTCTGGTCGGACTTCCTTTGTTATTGCTCACCGTTTATCAACGATTAAAGATGCGGATAAAATTCTTTACATGCAGGAAGGCGATATTAAAGAACAAGGAACCCATGAAGAATTGATAGCTAAAAATGGGTACTATGCTTCTCTTTACAACTCGCAATTTGAAGAACTTACGGAATAAAAGTAAGACTGAAACAAAAAAGTTGGTCTTAGTAAGTTAGAAGAAATGACTTCAGGTTAAATCGTTTGTTTATTAAGTTTACAGGTATTTCAGGAGTAAATCAGAGACTGATAGGCCCGAATGGGTCAGAAAATGTTGGATAAAAAACTAATAAAGTGAGTATTTATCAGGGGTATTACTGATAGATACTCACTTTTTATTTTAATGATATTTGTTAGTTATTGTTATTCGTCAAGTGAAAGTATGTAAATATATATTTTAATTTTTATGTAAATGTTTTTTTCTTGTCATTTTGTTACCAACTGTAGGAAAAAAAAGTTTTATAGACTATAATGTAAGAGTGTTTATATAACGTCTGTTACCGATAAAAAAGAGATTTCTCAGTTTTTATACAACTGAGAAATCTCACTTTTATTTCTTTAATATAAGAATAATCTAGAGTATGAGGTTATGTCAACATGTGTTTTTATCATTTTTATAAGAAAAAGAATAAAAAGATGAGAAAAAAACAATTTATAACGGTTGGTATGTTGAAATTTGGGCGTTTTTTCTTAAGCCGTCAAAAATACCGTCATTATTTAGTAGAAAGGTGCATCGTTATAGTATGTCTAGAAGAGGAGAAAATATATACAAGCGAAAAGATGGTCGTTGGGAGGGACGTTATATTAAAAGCAGACAGCACGATGGAAAAATTAAGTATGGATATGTATATTCAAAGAATTATAAGGAAGCAAAAGAAAAGCTGATTGTCTTAAAAGCGCAATACCAAAGTCAACAAATAAGATGTGTCAATTTTAATGACACACTGATCAATTTTCTAAAGCGATGGCTAAAAAGTTATGGAAAGCTACAACTAAAAGAGACTACCTATTCTAAGTATTCTCGAATAATTACGAATCACATTGAACCATTTTTTTCTAACCAATATTTACATCACCTGACTGAAAATGAGTGCATCAGTTTTCTAAATTTTTTGGTGGATAAAGGATTAGGTTCTGGGAGTATTCGAAACATTTTTAATTTGCTAAGAAAAGCGCTAGACATAGCTGTTAGAGAAAAATATATCGAAAAAAATCCATGTAAAGAAATTATTTTGCCAAGGTTAGTAAGGAAGGAAGTACGAGCTTTAACTTTTGAGGAACAAAGAAAAATAGAAAGAATTGCTCTTGAAGAAATAGCTTGTTCTCCTATTATTGTTGGTCTATATACAGGAATGAGAATTGGCGAACTAAGTGGTTTACGCTGGCAAGATATCGATTTTCAAGAGGAAATTATTTATGTTCGTCGCACGATCACAAGGATTAGTGTTGATGGAGAATCTAGGAAAACAAAATTGATTATTCATGAACCTAAAACAGGTAGCTCTTATCGCAAAATTCCTTTAGCAAAAAATCTCAAAGCTTATCTTCAAGCAAAGAAAAAGAGTGCTGATAGTGTTTTTGTTTTCTCTCATAGAGGGAACTTCGTAGAGCCAAGATTAATCAGTTATCGATTTAAATCCATTCAAAATAAAGCCGGATTAGAGGATATTCATTTTCATATGCTTAGACATACCTTTGCAACTAGAGCGATTGAAACAGGCGTAGATGTAGCGAGTTTGAGTAGAATTTTAGGACATAGTTCAACCAAAATGACTTTAGATACATATACTTATTCTATTTATGATAATAGAGTCTTGGCAATGGAAAAAATAGATAATTTAATGAGCCAACCCATTAAGATTGGTAAAAAGAAGGCGGGGAGTGTAAAAGTTTAGAAAAAGTGTTTAGTCGTATAACTAGTTGGACATTCATCATATAAATAGCCAAGTGTGAGTAACAAGACGTTCTTTGTTTTGTTACTCACACTTTTTTGACATTCATTATAAGCCGTCAATAGTCCGTCAGATAAGGTCGCTAAAGATTGATTTAGCAGCAGAAACTAGCTATTTTCTCAGTTGTATAAAAATCGAGAAAAATAAAACTCCTTTTTATCTCCTAAAGATCAATCTCAAAATCAGAAATTTTTAATTAATATAGGAGTGAAAACAGTGTTTAAAATAGGATTGCTTGATAATTATAACAAAAATGACTTAGATACTAAACAAACTTTCGATACTAGATGTGAAATTTATCATTTAAGCAAGGAAACTGTTATTAACCAGTTATCAATGATTGATGGACTAGTGATGCATTATAGAGAAAATGCGGAAAAGTCTGAGCTATATGAACAAGTTGTCATTATTAGAAATGTTTCAGTGATCCCTATATGGGTTGTATCTGAAGTGATGTCCAGTCGAGAGCGATTAACGTTTTTAAAATTAGGTGTTCTCGTAATTATAAAAAAAGGTATTTTTGACGAGGAGCTTAGTTTAAGTCTTGTTAATGCGTTGAAAATAGTAGACCATCGACGAACAATCACTAATACTAGAATACTTTCTCAGTCAAAAAACATTGAAATCATTGATTCTAATTGCAGTATCCGCTTTAAAGAGGGGCAAATTGTTCACTTAACTAGGTTAGAGTTTCAATTGATTTTAGAGTTAGCGAAAGAACCAAATAAAGCTGTTTCATATGAAGAATTAACCACACTAATTTGGTCAGATTCAGTTCCCAAAGGGGATATTTATCGTTTAGCTAACCTTGTTTTCAATGTTAGAAAGAAATTGAGAGAGGAAAATATTGATCCTTCAATTATTAAAACTATCCGCTCGAGAGGTTATATGCTAACTGAATAAAAAGCGGGAACAGGGTTGTTCCAAGAAAAGATGATTAAATACTGCAGAACGGGGAATACATGTTGAGTAAAGAAGCCATAATGAAAAAAATAACCATTAAGCGTTTCTATTATATGGAAGTGATTCTTACAGCTGGATGGATAGTATATTTAATGAAATTCTATTTCTTTTACAAGGAAGCCTATTTTTATGTAGATAAGCGTTTGTCTTTACTGTTACAAGTTTTATCGTTTTTTACAGATAACTGGGATAAAGCATTTTTATACTTTGTGCTAGGTTTCCTGTTAATGGTAGTTACGTTATTTGTGACTAGCATTATCTATTTAATAGATAGAGGAATTGTAGAAAAAAAGCAATTATTCTTTTTCATTGTAGGTCTAAATAGTATCTGCTTTTTTTCATTATTTCTAAATGTGCTAGGAGTCATTTTCTTCATATTGCTGATCTTAGCAGCAACATTAGTCTATGTCATTTTTATTTTAGGAAATGTCAATTGGAATGAAGAAAGAAGGAAGTATGAGGTTGGCGACATAATTGATATGAAAGGACCTTTTGAAACAAAAGAAGAGGCACAAAGAGCAACCAAACTATCTTTCTCCAAGTACCCAGAAAACGCAAAATTTGGTTTAGGTGAAGATATCTATGTAGGAACAGACAATAAGTATTACGCAGACATATACATTGAAGTACTAAAAAAATAAGACATAAAATTGTAATAGTAAGGAGCAATCAAATTCTAGATGAATAAGAATAATTCTATATACGCAGCTTTGTTTATAAGTCTTTTCCTAATTCTATTTCCTAATCAAACTTTAGCTAAGGAATCCTCTAATTTAGGCTACACGGTTTCTGCTGTACTAAATGGAAAACAAATTGATCCTGAGAAAAGTTACTTTTATATTCAAACCGTACCGGAAGAAGAACAAACTTTGAAAGTAAAGGTGAAAAGTACTCAGAAAGAGCCGATTAAACTGAAGATATTTGCTACGAATGCTTTTACTGGCGACAGTGGAACGATTGAATATACAGGAGATAAGTATTTACTGGACGAAACCTTAAAGGTACCTATTAATGCAATTTTAAAAGTAGAAACGCCAAGCTTAACCGTTGGGAATTTTGAAGAAAAAGAAGCAATTTTTAAACTAATACCGCCGAAAGAAAACTATTCAGGAATAAAAATGGGAGCACTGTTTTTTGAAATTGATGATTCAGAAAATAAAAGCCAGATGTCAAATAAATTTGCCTACAGAATAGGGTTGATTACTTCGGAAACAGGAGATGATTATAAGGATTCGAAAACGCTTAATTTAGTAGACGTGAAGTCATCCATCAAACGTGGTAAAAAAATGGTTCTAACGACGTTACAAAACCCCGAACCAAAAATCTTAAATAATTTAGAAGTAAAAGCAGAAGTGAAAGAAAAAGAGAAACAAACTGTTTTAAAGAAAAAAACAGTTGGAAATTATATGTTAGCGCCTAATAGTCATTTTGATTTTGAAATCGATTGGGGAACGGCAGCAGTAAAAGCAGGAACTTATATTGTCACAATAAAGGCTTCCAATGGATACAGTGATTGGACTTTTGAAAAGGAGTTTACAATTTCTGGTACCCAAGCGAAAGAAATGAATGACGAAAGTAGTTTTAAAATTGTGACACCAACATGGATAAAAATTGCCGCGGTTCTAGGCTTTCTTTTGATGGGAATCATGAGTAGTTTAATTTTTATCAGAAGAAAGAAAATGGAAACCGAATGGAATCGGAGGAGAAAGAAAAAGAAAAAAAGGAAAAAGAAAGTAGGGAAATAAGGTGAAAAAATATGTTGTGCTACTATTTTTTCTGATTATCATGGGAGGGTTGCTCTTTGGAGAAGAGGTTGAAGCCATTGAGCAATTCGATACAACTCCTTTAAACATTACCTTTGCAAGAGAAGAACCAATTAAACCCAAACAGCCGCTAGTTGATGAACCAACGTTGCCGGAAACGATTAATCCGCAGCCTTATCGAGTAGGGAGACTACCGTCTACAGGAGATTTGGTTACCTCTCTGATATATACCATTATTGGGTTTTCTTTTCTTTTAGTGATTATCGGAGTATTTAGTTTGAGAAATATACTGTTGAAAATGACATGGGAGTGAGACAAATGATTGACTATTTATGGCTATTTGTACTTGGAGGAATGGCTATTTTATCCTTGCTTTTTTTCCTAGTACCGCTATCAAGAGATGCATTTCTAATTAAGAAACTGAGGAAAAAGAAACAGAGTCTTGTACTGAATTTTAGCTTGCTTTTTATTTCTTTAACCAGTTTAGGGTTAATCGCCTATCTTTTTGTTCTCATAAGAGATCAAATCGAGCTTTTGCAATAAAAATTAGATGAATAACTTATAACAGTAACTGTCGCCAATAGGTATCTATGCTATCAAAGGATGGTAAAAAATGAAAAAAACACTAATGATTACTTTATTATCAGCAACAGCTTTAACGTTATTTGCAACATCAGCAGAGGCAAAATCATTTGATGAAAAAACAGATGTAGGGGTTAATTTTAAATCAGATGAGCCAACAAATCCTGGGGATAACAAACCCTATAAAGATAACTTATCTCTTGTTTGGAAGCCAGCCAGCTTCCAATTTGGAGAACAAAAAGCGGTAGGGAATTCAGCGACTTTTAGTAATACGGTTACTGGAAAGCAATATCTAATCGTTAACGATGATCGAAAAGCGAATTCAACCCCCTGGAAATTAAGTGCCAAATTATCAGAGTTAAAATCAGCAGATGGGTCAAAAACTTTGGCATCTAAGTTAACGTTCAATCTAGGAGATATGCAATCCTACACCATTGGGACTACCATTGGAGAAGATAATGACTTTGTTCCAAATAAGCCAGATGCAAGTGGCGCTTTAGGTACTTTAGATCCCAATGCTGGGATTACATTAGGTGATGGCAAAGTTAAGACAATGACTTTAGAAGCTGGTAGCACAACAGGTAGCTCTATTCTAGAGAAAAAGGTAGCGAATGATGTCAAAGGCGGAGTGGCAACTTTGATTACAGATACAAAACTAGTTGTAACAGATGCCAAAGCAGATCAAGCCGCCGGTGAATCATTTACTGGTTATGTAACATGGACCATGGATGATTTACAACCTTAAGAATAGTAATGTAAAAAACACAAAAATTTTTGAATAAATTGCATAGATACTGATTGGTCAGAGAGTTATTGTTATAAGTTGTTCATGTTAATAAGTAAAAAGCAGCAAAAATTAGCTTTATTTAATTTTGAATCAAATGAAGTACATACGGATGAAGAATAGCGAAAGTCTATCGTTTCAAGAGGGGATTAGTAAATGAGAAAAAAACTGTTCTATGTTTTATTTTCTGGGATTTTCTCCTTCGTTTATTTTCCAATTAGTGGATTTTCAGCATCGGATATTTCAGAACAGATGGATAAATTTTCCTATGAGGTTTTATTCCCTGATAATCAAAAAGACAGCAATAGTGGTTATTATGATTTACTGATGCAACCAGGAGAAAAACAAACGCTTCAGTTACGCCTCACGAATCAGTCAGAGAAACCATTGAAAGTGGAAACACGCGTAAACAGTGCTAAAACCAATGGAAATGGTGTGATTGAATACGGAACGAATGAATTAAAAACTGATGCTTCTCTTGTATATAATCTTGAAGAAATAATGGAAGGTCCCCAAGAAGTTATTTTACCAGCCAACAGTAGTAAAATAATTGAGTTTAAGGTTGCTTTGCCAACGACTCCTTTTGAAGGTTATCTTGCTGGGGGAATACAGTTAAAGCCAATTACAGAGACCGATACGGAACAACCAGAGCAAGCGGTGGTTATTAATAAACTTGCCTATCTGATTGGAGTCCTAATTAGTGAGTCGGATGTAAAAAAAGTTGTGCCTGAATTAAAGCTAAATAATGTGTCATTGAATTTGAAAGATGGTAGCTATAATTTATTCGTCAATTTATCTAATGTGAAGCCAGTTTTTGTTGAAAAAATGGCTGTAGCAATTAAAATCAAGGAAATCAATCAAAAAATACCACTTTTAGAATTTGAAAAAAAAGGGATGCGGATGGCACCAAATTCGATGATTAATATCCCTATTTCTTTGAATAATCAGGAGATTTCTTCTGGAGAATACACAGCTGAGATTCATATCACCGAAGAAACTGGTCGAAATTGGACGTGGATTAAAAATTTCACTTTAATGAAGGTGGAAGCAGAAAAACTGAAACAAAAGGAACCAGCCGAACATTTTTCTTTTTTGAATTACTGGTGGTTGTTATTTTTAAGTACTGTGATAATTACGGTTTGTCTATGGCTGTTTTTCTCTAGAAAACGTAGGAAGAGAAGTCGGATGGATAACTATAGAATGAAAAAGAAGGATTAGGAGGATAATGATGAGTAAAAAAAAGAAGTATGTAATACTTAGTCTACTCACTATTACTTTTGTTGGTTCTGTCTATTTGAAAGAGGCAAGTCAATATAATAATATTCAAGCTTCAAATGGTGAAAATCAATCTTCAGTTGTCTCAACTGCGATACAAGGAAGAGCGAGTGATCCAAAAGTTGTACCACTAGAAAATATTTTTTCTGTACCAACTGGAGCAAATAGTAAAACAATAGATAATAAATATGTTTTGATAACAGATAATCTAAGGAACCAAGTTGGAAGTATCTTTTCAAATGAGAACAATAAATTTGATCTTACTAAAGATGCTACTTCGGAAATGTATATCAAGATAAATGGAACGGCAGATGGTGTTACTTTTGTCTTGCATAACGATGCTAATCGGATTAAAAAGTATACAGGAGTAAACGGAGCTGGCTTAGGGGTTTATGCCGGTTCATTAGATGGCAGTTCTTTAGTCGGACAAATTGAAAAGAGTTTTGCAATTGAGTTTGATACCTATCACAATGGGGATAGGAATGATGGAGATGTAAGCTCAAATTCCAGTAAGGGACATGTTGCTTATTCTTTCCCTGATGACAAATCAACGTATACATTTAGTGGAAATTACGTAAAAAAACAAGTTCACCTTGGCTTGCAGTATCCGAATTTTCGATTGGGAGATAATGTCTGGCGGAAATTTACCGTGGATTGGAAAGCGTTAAATGAAAATGGTGTGGGACAATTAACCTATCAATTAGAAGGATTAGATCCAGTGACGGTTTCTATTCCAAGGACAACATTCTCTGCAGACTCTGTTTACTGGGGCTTTACAGGTTCAACAGGCGCGCTTACGGAAAGTGCTCTGGTAGGGTTTGCCAGTGTACCAGGATTAGTGAATTATAAAGATAGCTTGAAACTTTATAGTTCAGCGGGTGATTTACTTGGAAATGAGAGTGTAGAAAAAGGCGATTCTGAAATAACGGTTCATTATTCTGGGGAGTTTATTAGTGGAAAACAAAACTTATTAGACCCTAGTATTACTTTTACAAAGAATGCTAAACAAACGTATATAGAAGGTTCGATGACAGTAAATGGTGCGTTAGTAAATCCTACTGTGACAAGTACAGCAATCAAAACTAGTTTTGCAAATTTATCTTTAGAAAATAAAAAAGTCGATATTATTTTTAAAGTAAAAAATAATGGGCTGAACTCAAATGATAGACCTGAGATTGTTAGTAGAATTGATGCAAGTAATTTTACTCAGAATGATGGCAATAAGGTATCCTATGTTATTGATAACCAGCCTCCTAAAGGGATAGGTAAATTAACTGTAGTAAATCAATATGATACCGAAAAAATATCTGGTGCAACGGATTATAACTATTTTCTAAGAGCTTTAAGTGATGATTTTACTCCAAATGATAAGATAACTATCGCATTAAAATCAGGGCAAGATATAGAAACTTTGGTACAACAATTAGGTCCTAGTTATTTTGAGTTGAGCTTAACGGATAAAGTTGGGAACACACGCGACATTAAAGTACCGATTTTCGTAAAGAGTAGTGAAGAACAAATAAAAAATAACGACCATTTTCTATTAAAAGGAAGAAACTTTACTTTTATTGATTATAATTATCCAAAAACTGAAAATGAGTTGAGAAATTTTATTTTAGAGCAGTCTTATTTTGAATTGTGGCAGTTTAACGATGATGGTACCTCTAAAAAATTAGATGGTAAGTTGAGTATTGTGGATATTTCTAAATTACCGAAAGTAGGAACCTTGCCACTAGTTAAAGAATATTCGGTTCCAATAAAATATACTTCAGGCTCTTCGACGGTTGAACTAGTCATTAAGTTTAACGTAGAAGCTGGTTTTTCATCTGTAACAATTACCTTTCTAAATGAAGAAAATCAACCTCTAAGAGATTCGATTATTTTGACTGGAAAAATTGGTACGAGTATAGATCTGACGAAAGAAGTTGCGATTCAGAACAGAATCAAAGAGCTGAAAGAAAATCATTATGAGCAAGTGAAAGCACCGAGTAATGAAACAGCTATTTTAGTAGAAAAAAATGCGAAGGAAGAAGCATATCAATTTAAGGGGACTCTTTTTGTTAAATCATTTCCAACTAAAATCAACTTTGGTGATAAATATTTAGCTCCTAAATTTATCAAGGCTGAACAACCAACCTATGATGTTCCTTTGATCGTAGGAGATAACCGAACCAATAAGACACCTTGGAAACTGACTGCAACGCTAGAAAAAGCTTTAACAAGTGTGGAAGATCCTAATGAAGTGATGTCACGAGCACTTTGGTACAAAAAAAGTGATGCAGAAAAAGTCATGCTGTCACAAGGTGAAGCACAAGAAATTGAAGTTGGAACGATATCAGCTTCCGGTGAATACAATGTCAGTAACAATTGGAATAAGAATAAAACAGGTTTACAGTTGAATCTGTTTTCAAATGAGGTCATTCAAACTGGAAAATACCGAGCGACTATTTTATGGCAAGTAGGAAAGACCCCATAAATTCCGTAGCGAAAAAATAGATTGTAAATAGTTGAACCCCCAAAAATCAGTTTTCCTTTGATTTATTGAGGGGTATTTTTTTCATGAACTTATTTTTTCTTTAGCTCTTTGCGCCATTTGTAATAAAAAAAGAGAGCACAAATAAAAGAACCAAAAGCTCGGATAAGTAGCTCATCTAGATTGTCACCTTTTGAAAAAATCACTTTATAGCATAGTAGAATAAACAAAGACATAGCAAGAAATAAGCTGAAGTAAAAGAAAAATTTGTAAAAGCTTTTCATAGTAGGTTTCATAAAGGACTTCATTCCTAATCTTAATTATTAATAAAATCAACGGTTAAGCAAGGCCAAATTTCTTGCCACTTCTTGGTCAGCACTCTTTTTTTATAAATATCAAGTCTCAATTCACTTTCTAAGAAGAAGGGCGTCGGAGAAACTCGGAACTGAATGATATCCTCGATACCATAGGGTGCAAAGAGCTCTAGTTGATTCTTTGAATCTTTTCGCGCAGCAATCGCTGTACATTTTTCAGGAAATTTACTAATGGCATCTTGCGAATTTTCATAAGGAGCAATCGAAATATCCTGATTGTGTTGGTGCATATAAACTTCATTCTTAAGCTCCCAGTTATACATGGGGTAGTTCAGCTTTAGCTTTTGTTCGATACGCGTTGTTTCCTCGTAAGAGATTGTTTTATCGAAGAAGATAACATCAACATCACTAATATATGTTTTTGATCTAACATCACTAAAAAGATTCCAAAAATAGTTTCGGATGGTACCAGCGCATAGCCAGCAATCGGGTAATTGCAACTTTTTAATGATTTCAAGAATGTCATTAATTTCTTGGTCTTGTACCAAATAGTTTTTAAACTCATCAATAGTCATTTTTATTCCTCAAACTCTTTCTAATTTTTAATTCAAAGAAATGAAATAAAGAGAAGGTCGCTGATTCGAAATATGATACCTTTAACTTGAAAGTCAACTATTACCAAATATCATACTGAGCATTTTCAGTCTTCCAATGAGTATTTTCTATAAAATCTCGGAGTTCGCGGTCTTTTTTTTCTTGGAAGAGTCGTAAAATGGTTTCGTGTTCTTCATTAGTAGTATGCAGGATATTCTTGATAATATTGCTGTCCACTCGATAATAGGTTTTACCGATAAACATTTTTTTCTTAATAATTAACTCATTGCGAATGATAGCATTTGTACATTTATTGATATAAATGCCATGAAATTGTTCTTGAAGTTCGTTGTATTTTGTATACAATTCGTTTTCTATCGCAGAATACATACTATCAATTAAGAATTTCATCAAAGAAAAATCTGTTTCTGTAAGTTTATCAATGGTCAATTGAGCAATTTTTCCATCTAATACCCCGATTAATTGATATAAATTTTCGACATCATATTTAGTATAACTTCTTAATTTAAAGCCTTTTCTAGGTTCTCTTTCTAAAATATCATCTGACGCCAGTTGTAACATAGCTTCTCTAATGGGGGTTCTACTTATTCCTAAGTTATCAACTAGAAATTGCTCGGTAATACGATCGTCTCTTTTTAGGTTGCCAAGAGTTAGTTGTTCTGAAATGAAATTATAGACTTTTTCTTTAGGATTCATATGATTCCCTCCTTCATGTCTATTTTACAACATAAATACAAAGAAAAGTAAATTTAGTCTTGATGTTCTTTATTGTATATTGTATACTTTAGTTGCAAGTAAATCAAAGAAAGAGGGAAATGAAATGTTTAAAAATGTCATTGTACGGGTACCATCTAAAAGTATTTCAGAAGGATTAACAAGTGCAAATGAAGGTAAACCAGTCTACAGTAAAGCTTTAGTTCAACATGAAAATTATGT
Organism: Enterococcus rivorum; assembly: GCF_001742285.1. Lineage (GTDB taxonomy): Bacteria > Bacillota > Bacilli > Lactobacillales > Enterococcaceae > Enterococcus_L > Enterococcus_L rivorum. The sequence goes on from NZ_MIEK01000037.1 coordinate 23,845, forward strand.
AAGCGCTTTGACGAAAGCTGGGGTGAATGTGACTGTTTTAGAGCCTAAAGATGAATTTCCAGACTCTTGTTTTGTTGAAGATGTTGCTTTGTGTACAAGTAAATGTGCGATTATCACACGTCCCGGTGCTTTAAGTAGAAGAAAAGAAGCTGCTTTGCCAGATATGATTGAAGCCTTGGAAAAATTTTATGAGCATATTGAATATATAAAAGAACCAGGTACAGTTGAAGCGGGTGATATTATGATGGTTGGCGATCATTTTTATATTGGCTTATCTGCTAGAACCAATGAAGCTGGTGCGAAACAAATGATTGCCTTGTTAGAAAAATATGGACTTTCTGGACAAATGGTTGAGATGAAGGAAATGCTTCACTTGAAAACAGGTTTAGCTTACTTGGAAAATAATAATTTACTAGTAGCGGGAGAGTTTAAAACAGCACCAGAATTTGAAAAATTCAACAAGATAGAAATTGAACTAGATGAAGCTTATGGCGCAAACTGCATTTGGGTAAATGATTATGTGATCGTTCCTGAAGGGTATCCAAAAGTACAAAAGAAAATTGAAGATTTAGGGTATAAGGTATTAGTTGTTGATACATCAGAATATCGAAAAATTGATGGTGGATTAAGTTGCTTATCGTTAAGATTCTAAGTATGGAACCGTGAGCCACTAGAGGATTATTAAAGGTATGACAAATAGTTTTAGCAATCCTTGCTTGTTTTTTTAGCAAGAAAGAAGGAGAGGTCAATGGACAATTCTGAAAGGAAGATTGGGTTACTTTCTCTTGTAGGGATCATCATTAGTGCAATTGTTGGTGCAGGAATTTTCAACTTAATGAAGGAGATGGCTAGTACAGCATCTGCTGGCATAACGATTATTGGTTGGATTATAGCTGGGATTGGCATGGGATCACTAGCCTTTTGTATGGAAAACTTGAATAGAAAAAGACCTGATTTAGATTCAGGAATTTTTAGCTATGCTCAAGAAGGCTTTGGAAATTACATTGGCTTTAACTCTGTCTGGGGCTATTGGATTTCAGTTATTATTGGAAATGTTGCTTTTGGTACGTTGCTATTTAGCGCATTAGGGTACTTTTTCCCAATATTTGGTGATGGGCAAAATGTTGCCTCGATTATTGGTGCTTCGATTGTGTTATGGCTACTTCATTTTATGATTATCAGGGGATTAGATAAGGCTACTTTGTTGAATACAGCCGTTATGATTGCTAAAATGATTCCTATTATCATTTTCATTGTTTGTGTAATTGGTGCTTTTAACAAAGATATCTTTTTGAATGACTTTTGGGGAAAAGTTTCTGATCCAAACCAATATACAAATGTCTTTGAGCAATTAAAAGGAACCGTTTTGGTAACCGTTTGGGTGTTTATTGGGATTGAAGGAGCTGTGGTTTTTTCCAGTCGAGCGAAAAAAAGAAGCGATGTTGGAAAAGCAACATTACTTGGATTTGCAGCGGTAACCTTGATTTATGCTACCGTGACCGTTTTCTCATATGGTGTAATGAGCCAGCAGGAACTAAAAAGTTTACCTAATCCAGCAATGGCTTATGTTTTAGAAAAAATTATTGGTAAGCCGGGAGCAGTAATCGTTAATCTAGGTGTAATTATTTCGATCTTTGGTGCGTGGATTGCGAATACTTTATTGGCTGAAGAAGTAGCCTATCAAGCTGGAATCAAAAGATTATTTCCTAAAATCTTTACAAAAGAAAATGAAAATTCAATGCCAATTAATTCGATCATTATTACGAATCTCATTGTACAAGTGCTACTTTTAACGTTTCTAGTAACAAATGAAGCTTATTCTTTGCTTTCAAAGTTGTCCTCTTCGACTATTCTTTTACCCTATACCTGTGTAGCTCTATTTCAAATGAAATTGAATCTTAAGAGTAAAGAAAAGGCGCTTTCTAAAAATATGGTTGTTGGAATTATCGCGACAATTTATATGCTGTGGCTAGTTTATGCTTCTGGAATGATGTATGTAGTATTGACGATTCTGGCTCTCTGTCCGGGAACGATTATGTACATTTATGTGAAGAAAAAAAATTCAGAGAAAGTATTTAAGCCGTATGAGCAAGTCATTTTTGCGTTTGTTATTTTACTATTTCTTTATGGGATTGTAAAATTTCCGGTTATAATGAGTATGTAAATAAAATGATGGGTATCGATAATCAAGGAGGTATTTTTAGTGAATAATGTATTTCAAGGTAGAAGTTTGCTAGCTGAGAAAGATTTTACAAAAGAAGAGCTACAGTATTTAATTGATTTTTCACAACACTTGAAAGAATTGAAGCAGAAAGGGATTCCTCACGAGTATTTAAAAGGAAAAAACATTGCGTTACTATTTGAAAAAACATCGACTAGAACAAGAGCTGCTTTTACGACTGCTTCTATTGATTTAGGCGCTCATCCCGAATATTTAGGAGCGAATGACATTCAACTAGGAAAAAAAGAGTCAACAGAAGATACTGCAAAAGTTTTGGGGAGAATGTTTGATGGCATTGAGTTTAGAGGGTTTAGCCAGAAAGTAGTGGAAGAGTTAGCTGAATTTTCTGGGGTTCCTGTGTGGAATGGATTGACAGATGAGTGGCATCCCACTCAAATGATTGCTGATTTTTTAACGATTCAAGAGAATTTTGGAAAAGTGGAAGGTATTACTGTTGCCTACTGTGGGGATGGGCGCAACAACATGGCTCATTCATTATTAGTCACTGGAGCTATACTAGGAACTAACATGCGAATTGTAGCGCCGAAAGAATTGCAACCGGAAGCAGAAATTATTGAAATGGCGCAAACTTTTGCTGAAAAGTCAGGTGCTGAATTACTAATTACGGATGATGTAAATAAAGGTGTAGCGGGGGCAAATGTTCTTTATTCCGATGTTTGGGTTTCTATGGGGGAAGAAGATAAATTTGAAGAGCGAATCAAGTTGTTGATGCCGTACCAAATAAATATGGAAATGGTTCATAAAACTCAAAATGAAGATCACTTAATATTTTTGCATTGCCTGCCAGCGTTTCATGATACAAACACGAAGTACGGAGAAGAGATTTATAAAAAATTTGGCATCAAGGAAATGGAAGTAACCGATGAAGTTTTTAGAAGTAAATATGGTCGTCAATTTGACCAAGCTGAAAATCGGATGCACTCTATTAAAGCTATCATGGCAGCGACGTTAGGAAACCTGTTTATTCCACGTGTGTAAATAACAGAAAAATAATTATATTGTAAGGTAAACACTTGTTTTGTAGAGGTAAAAAAGTGTTTACCTTTTCAATATTTTTAATCGGACAACTGTTTTAGCTGATAAAATAATAAATATCATTAATAACAATCATGAGAATTTTTTTTGCTTTGCTATTTTTATTATGCATGCAACAAGCAACTTCTATTTTAAATGCTTCATTAGTTAAAAATAGTTAGAGTAAAGTTACTCATTCTACGTTTGTCAGTTAGAGATGAAAGAGCAACAGAAAAATAAATTAAGATTGGTCAAAAACTTCTTCAAATGTTTTATCAGGGTTTATTTGTTCGGTTAAACTAATCATAGTTCCTTCAAACGAACGAACTGTTAATTCTAAAACATTCCAAGGCTGCTCCTTTAATTCATTTATAATCTCCTTTTTGTCCATTTTACTTCTAATTTCTTTAATATTTTCTACATTTAGATTTATGACTATGCTATCACTTGCTTTGTCTTGATCTGCTTGAATAAGCATTAAATCTTGATATTTTTCGCGACGTAAGTGTGACATTATAATCATATTGTTTTCATTTGAAAAATCAAACACTGAGATAAATCCTAACTTGTTTTGGTACCAACGGACGGAATCATTAAGGCTGGCTGTTTCAATTTTTACAAATAAAGGCATCGGATAAAATTCCATTTTTACACACCTCCGTTCTCCTAATAACAGAGTACAAGATGACGTTGCGTGAAGGTCAATAGAATAGGGTCATAACTTTTATAGAAATCGATAAAAAAGTAAAGAATTACTTAAAGAGTCTATCTTTCTGGATTATTGCTTTATTTATTGTAACGTAAGTGTTACAATTATTACGTAAAGATAACAAAAGGGGTGGGGAATAGTGATAAAAAGATTGATATTATTAGTTAGTGTCTTTGCAGCTTTTGCTTTTTTAGGGCAACCAGCTTTAGCGCAAGAGAGTGGAAGTACAACAGAAGTTACTTCTGAAACTAGCTCTAGCAGTGTGACTTCGGATTCTTCTATGGAAGATTCTAGCGAAGTATCACCAGTTGTTGATGCAGAAACGACTGCATCGGATGCGATAACGTTTGTTGAGGGCAAAATCGGTGAAGTAAAAAAAGAAAATTTGTCACAAGTTGATTTTTCTTCAGGTCAAAGTATTCGTGAAGGCTTACTCTCTGATGATTATGGGATTACTAAAAACGAATTAGATTTGCTAACAAATGAACAGTTAGTCAATGCAATGACCTTATTTAATCGTTACAATGATGACATGATTGGGATGGATGTAGGAGCATATGTAAGAGTACTGAAGGCTTTGTATATTGATCAGACTATATCATGGGATAAGGTTTCGAAAGAGTTATCTTTTATCCCTAATAGTTTTAGCAATTTTTCTGAAATGATAGATCATGTAGACGAGTTACAGGCATATTTAAAGGCGTTATATCCAAAAAATAGTAGTTTTATAGCTGCTGCGCCAATGAGTAATGATGAATTGATTGCTGTTTTAAAACAATTGAATGAAATAGGTGATGGTCCTTTTGGAGGGGGGCGAATCCTTAATATCATTAGTAGGATTGATAAAGGGCTACCGAAAGATACTTCTACATCTAGTTCTATAGCTACATCAACTGAAGCAAAGTCTTCAGTCAGCACAACAAATTCTACCCAAGTAGATTCTAAGAAAAAAGATGGTGACTTACCAAAAACAGGGGAAGAAAAGGCAAAAATGGCAGTTACAATTATAGGTGTAGTACTTGTTTTAGGAGTAATTGTTTTACTTATTGTCAGAAGAAATAAAAAAAATAAATAGTTTTTGAACTTAGAAGTAGTGATGAAGGAGAGTGGGACAATAAACTACTATTTATAGAAAACAGAGACGATTTTGACTATTATTATCAAAATCGTCTCTGTTTTTTCTTTTGAAAGAGCTTTTC
>NZ_MIEK01000038.1 GCF_001742285.1 Enterococcus rivorum
CATTTGTCTTCACTCCTTATAATTCTTTCGTCAGAACTATTTTGAGTGTAGCACAAATGACTTTTTTAGTTGTCTAGCTTAATTTTACTATCGGCGTTAAATAAAAATACAGTTCTGGGGAGTTGATTAATAGTTATTTTTGTTATTAATATAGTGAAAATTGGATTTTTCTAATATTTTGTAGAATTTAATGGATTATCCTGTCTTTTTCTGCTGAATAGCTCTTTTTTGTCTTTTTATATTCACTTTATATGCAAATAAAAGATATCTAAAAAAGGAAAAAGGCATTTATTTCGTTCTTGAATTGGTGTATCATGGTGTTAAGATAAAAAGAAGGTTAGAAAATAATTGTTTTTTTTATATGAACTTTCTTTTTTTTATATAGATATTATTTTTACATAAAAAGGATGAGGGAATATGAAGGGGAAATTGAAAACAATATCTATCGGATTGGTTGTATGTAACTTACTGTTACCGTTTAACATAGTTTTTGCTGACACAATCAGTGAAAGCGAAATGGCAAAAACAGGTAGTTCTATGGAAGAGACTACTAACACAATTTCTGACACTGTTGATACAACGAAAACAAGCGAAATTGAGTCTAGTGAAACAGCTACAACAGACACAATAAATAAAGAAGCAGAGCCTAATGGAACTACTGAGACGAACAAAGAAAACATTCAGCCAGCAGCTCAACAAATGGCTATTCAGGCGGCATCTACAACGATTGACACGGTTGCTGACTTACAAACCGCACTTAGCGGAGCTTCTGAAGGAGATACAATTACTTTAGGAGATAATTTTACAACCAATATCACTGCAACTATGACACTCACTGTTCCTAACGTTAATGTAACAATTGACGGAAATGGAAAAACGTTGACGACTTCTAACAATATTCGTTTGCTTACGATTGCTGGAAATGGCACGGGTTCGATCCGGTTAACAAATATAACACTTAGCGGAGCAAATGGCGGTTCAGGTGCAACGACTACTCAAACAGGAAAAGCAATTTTCGACAATGTAGTTTTTGACTCCTTTGCCACAGGTGGAGATGGTTCGGCGTTACATGTTGGCGGCAATCAAACTGAGATTGTTAACTCTACTTTTTCTAATAATATCAATTCTGCAACTGGATACTCTGGTGGAGCGATTGCAGGAAAAGGATTTAATGGTCAATTAACAGTCAAAAACAGTAAATTTATAAATAATGAAAATAAAGCATTAGGATCTGTCGTTGGCGGTGAGGGCGGCGCAATGTTTTTCTACAATCCAAGTGCAAATGCAAAATTTTTGATAGAAAACTGCTACTTTGAAGGCAACAAGGCTGTTGAAAATGCTACAGGCAGTGCTGCTAAATTGGCAGATGGTGGTGCAATTACCTTTTTCAATATTGTTCAAGGGGTTCAGATTGATATTAATGGTTCCACCTTTTATAAAAATATTGCTGGTGATGATGGAGGTGCTATACTAATTCAGACGAATAGTAACATCTCTAGCGGAGTAACACTTTATAATAACACTTTTTATCAAAATCTAGCTCAAGGAGCAGATGCCTCTGCAAATAGTGGTGGAGCAATTCAAATTTATGCAAATGGCAGTCCTACCCAAGGGAACAAAGCGTTGATAGACTACGTAAATAATACGTTTTACGACAATGAAGCGACCTATCGTGGAGGGGCAATTGGAAGTTCAGGCTATTTAACAAACTTATCTGCAGGAAGATATCAAAATAATCTGTTTGTAGGGAACCGTTCAAACGGAGCAGGTTATAACAATATTGCTGATAGCTCAGTTGCTGGTTCTGGTGATTTAGGTGGTAATATCGGTTTTGATAATGGAAAAGCATCAACTGTTACTGTCGCAGATGTTTTCGGAGTGTACCCAGTGAGTCTAATTCCTAACTCTAGTGGGATTTCTGCTGGAGCAACTTCGGATAATACGATCATTCCAACCTTACCAATTGCCCCAGAAAAAGCAGCCAATCAAAAAGGAACGATTTCAAATTATACGGTTGACCAAAGAGGATATTCAAGATCAGCAGACTTGACAGATATTGGTGCAACGGAAATCTTTTGGATTAAATATGATAGCAACGGTGGAACTTTTTCAATGAATGAACTTTCTGCATATGATGGAACCGTTTATTATGAAGGAACAGAACCGACTGCTTACTATCAAGTAAGTTATGATGGAGCGCAAGAAATTGTTCCAAGTGGTGTTGACAATCTTAAAGCTCATAAAGAAAATAGTACATTTTTGGGGTGGTCAACAGATGCAGCTGCAACGCAACCTGATGTCAATTATTCTGCAGGTACAAGCTTAAATATCCTTGCATCAAATATAACCTTATATGCTGTTTGGGCTGTTCAGGCTGCTGATGTAACGGTTCATTATCTTGATGAAGCAGGTAAAACAATTGCAGATGACGTTGTTTTAAGTGGAAATGTTGGCGATACGTATACCTCCTCTCAAAAAGTAATCGCTGGTTATACTTTTAAAGAAGTTCAGGGAGCTGCGACTGGAACATTCACAGACACAGCGCAAGAAGTAACCTATGTTTATACAAAAGATGTTCCTAAAGAAGGCAAAGTAATCGTTCACTATGTTGATGAATCAGGCAAAGAATTAGCCAAAGATGTCACTTTAACAGGAACCGTAGGAACTGATTATAAAGCAGACCAAAAAGCAATTGCTGGTTATACCTTTAAAGAGTTTAAAGGTCAAGCAACAGGCAAATACGAAGAAACAGTCCAAGAAGTAACTTATGTCTACACAAAAGATATTGTCAAAGAAGGCAAAGTAATCGTTCACTATGTTGATGAATCAGGCAAAGAATTAGCCAAAGATGTCACTTTAACAGGAACTGTAGGAACTGATTACCAAGCAGACCAAAAAGCAATCGCTGGTTATACCTTTAAAGAGCTTAAAGGTCAAGTAACAGGTAAGTATACAGAAGCAACGCAAGAAATAACCTATGTCTACACTAAAAATGACGATACAAAACCATCTAATTCAGATGATACTAAAAAATTACCAAATACCTATAATAATAGAACAGGAAATAGATTGCCTCGGACAGGTGAAAAACAATCTCTTTGGTTAACAATAGGCGGAGGACTTCTTCTACTTTTAGGAGCTAGTTACTTGTTGAAACGTAAAAAAAGCCAATAAATCCATTTACTAAAAGGAACTCAAGGAATCATTAGGAGAAAAAAGGCTAACTTCAAAGTGATTTCAAAAGAAAAATTATTCAGAAAAAGTTAAGATAAAACGACAATAGTTTTATCTTAACTTTTTTATTGACTTGAAGTGCACTCCAAGTGTTAGGATGAGAAGCAGAATGGAATAAAGAAATATATTTCTTAGATAATTTTTGAGGTGAAGAAAGTGTGCGGGGGAATTATTTATATTAAAGAAGAACTTTTAACTGAGAGAAAAACGAGGTTGTGACAGAAGTGGTTAGCTCCGAGAAATAAACCGAATAATCCGAAAATAGCTTTTCATATTTTTGAGATTATTCGGCTTATTTCCGAGAGAGTTGCTTCTGGAACACCGTTTATTCGGTTTTAGTGGTTTGGGGCATACTAATGTCACAGTCCCGTTTGTTGATTAGAAGTAAGCTTTCTCTTTTTCTTAAGATAAAGCCAGACAATTGTTAGTAGTAATGTGATAAATGACAACCAGAACGTTCCGACTTGCAAAGGAGTTTTTTTATATTTTAACGTAACTTCATTCAATCCAGGCTCAATCTTAATACTAGCTAAGCCTTTATTTGCTTTTACAGGAACAAGCTTTCCATTAACTGTCGCTTGATACCCATAATACATTAGTCTAGGGAAAAGAAGGGTTCCTTCTTCAGGATTAGTAGTTCTGAAGGTTAGATTTGTATCATTCTCGGTAAATGTTTGAATTTTAGTCGTTCCACGAGAGTCAATCAGTAAAGGGGCTCTATTTTTTTCCTCTGCATAAACATTGTAATCTGTATTCTTGATTAGATATTCTCGCCCTCCACCAATAGCTTTCTTCTGAAACTCAGTGAAATTTTCATCTGTCACCTTCGTCACATTGTTTTTTTCGAAATTGTATAAGGCATTAAAATTGAAACTAAGAGTTAAACCGATAATCAAAGCAAAGATTAACACAATTGCTTTTAAATCTAGCTTACTTCGACTTGTTAGCCAATAAGTTCCTAAAATAGAGCAGAAAAACGTAACGAATAGCAAAATTCGCCAAGGAAATTGCATGTAGCCAAAAAAACTATCTTTAAAAGGAAACCAAGGGAATAAATTCGTACTTAAAATTGAATCTATCACGGCAATAATCGTAATGAACTGCATTTTTTTTGGCAAAATTGGATACTTAACGATTGAAACAAGCAAGACAATCAGCAAGAAAATCCCTATATTAGGCTTTAGGTTAGACCAAACACCAGCGTTTGAGCCAAGTGAATTTAAGAAAAAATCACTCATACTGTATTCAAGACCAATCGCCCAAATAACTTTCTTAGAAAAATTAAATGATAGATGAAAACTTTGTTCTAGAATAGGTAGAATAGCCCAGGCACTTAAAAGGCAAGTGAAACAGGTTGCTTTCGCAAGTGAAACGAAGCGTTCTTTTGAAAATTGTCGTGTAATCAAACAATAAATTAAGAGACCTAGAACAAACCAAAAAACCATAAAAGCTGAAATCATGTGGCTAAGCAAAAGGAGTGTCATCCCGAAAGCTAATAAATACCACTTCTTCTGATTATTAAAAAAAACTTCATAAACGCCCCAAATGACTAACGGCAAGAAACAAAATGCTAAGGTCTCTCCAAGTGCTCCTCGAATAAATAAATCTATCAACCTATATGTAGCGGTGGTATAAATAGAGGCAAAAATAATTGAAGGAACGATCTGCTTTGAAAAGGCGCGATAAAAGAAATAACTAAAAAGAAAAGTAAGACAGTTAATTAAAATTAGAAAAAAGAAATAAGCGGTCACGTGGCTTAATCCAACGATTCTAAATAGAGCATAGGGAAGCAATAGAATAGAAGGATAAAAAAGATCCGCTAAATATCCATAACCGTTCGCCATTTCAGGAAATAGTTTAGGAAATAAATCACCTTGGGTTACAGCTTTATAATAGCTATCTAGCCTGGCAGAATGAAAAAGAAAATCATCTTGATTAAAAATAAATCCCTTCCCAAAAAAAGGATAAAGTGCTAAAACGGCAATACCATACATGATAACAATAATTAAATATTGATTTTTTCTAAAAAAGTGCTCAATTGCTTGAGGAGTCAGTTTATTCATATAAGCTCCTTCGTTTCGTTTATTTATTCTTAGAAAGAATACTCTCTCATTTTATAGCATAATTGCTAATAGAATACAATGGAAAGAAAGAGTGTTTTTTTAAATAAAAAGGCAATATCCGGGAATTTTTTGTTTGGAAAGAGGGAAGAAAGAAATAGCTATTTTTTGTATAGTTAAGTCATAAAGAAATGAAAACGATTTACTTTTAGAAGGACAGACCTATAGGAGGATTTTTTAATGACATTAAAAGTAGGAATTATTGGTTGTGGCGGGATTGCAAAAGGGAAACATCTCCCAGCACTTGTTGAGGTAAAAGAAGTAGAGTTAGTTGCTTTTTGTGATTTACTCATTGAACGAGCAGAAGAGGCAAAAGAAAAATTTGGTTCAGAAACAGCAGGAATCTATACGGATTATAAGGAAATGTTAAAAAATCAAGATTTAGATGTGGTTCATGTTTGTACACCGAACAATTCTCATGCGGAATTATCCATTGCAGCGATGGAAGCTGACTGTCATGTAATGTGTGAAAAACCAATGGCAAAAACATCAGCAGAAGCGAAACAAATGATTGAAGCGTCAGAAAAAACAGGAAAGAAACTGACCATTGGCTACCAAAATCGTTTTAGAACAGATTCTAATTATCTACATCAAATTTGTGAAGAAGGTCAATTAGGAGAAATCTATTTTGGAAAGGCTCATGCCATCCGCCGTCGTGCAGTGCCAACTTGGGGGGTCTTTTTAGATGAAGAAGCTCAGGGAGGCGGTCCATTAATCGATATTGGGACTCATGCGTTAGATTTAACGCTATGGATGATGAATAATTATAAACCTAAATACGCGGTTGGGAAAGCCTATCATAAATTAGCAGAGACAAAAGATGCGGCAAATGCTTGGGGATCATGGGATCCAGAAAAATTTACTGTAGAAGATTCAGCTTTTGGTTTTATTATGATGGAGAATGGTGCAACGATTTTCTTAGAGTCTAGCTGGGCATTAAATAGCCTAGATGTGAAGGAAGCAAAAACTAGTTTGTGTGGAACCAAGGGTGGTGCAGATATGAACGACGGCTTGCGAATCAACGGAGAAGATCATAGCCTACTTTTTGAGAAGAAAATTGAATTAGAGACAGGTGGAGTAGATTTTTACGATGGTGCTGGAGACAAACCAGAAGTGTTAGAAGCCCAATCTTGGATTGACGCTATTCTAAACGATACTGAACCAGTGGTAAAACCAGAACAAGCGATGGTGGTAACGGAAATTTTAGAAGCAATTTACAAGTCTTCGGAAACAGGGCAACCAGTTTTCTTTTAATTAAAAACGGAATGAGGAAAAGTGATGATTCATGTGACTGTATGGAATGAGTTTAGACATGAGAAAATAGATTCAAAAGCCAAAGAGGTTTATCCAGAAGGGATTCATCAACAAATTGCTACTTTTCTAGAAGAAGATAATTTTACTGTTCAGACGGCAACCTTAGATGAAATAGAGCATGGTTTAACACTAGAAGTTCTTGAAAACACGGATGTATTGGTTTGGTGGGGACATATTGCCCATCAAGAAGTAACAGATGACATTGTTAAGCGTGTACACCAAAGAGTATTAGAAGGAATGGGCTTAGTCGTTTTACATTCAGCTCACATGTCAAAAATTTTCATGAAATTGATGGGAACTTCCTGCGATTTAAAATGGCGAGAAGCAGAAGAGAATTGCCGTATTTGGAATGTTAACCCTAGTCATCCAATTGTTGAAGGAATTGGAGAGTACATTGAGCTGGAAAAAGAAGAAATGTATGGAGAACATTTTGATATTCCAGCACCAGATGAACTCATATTTATTAGCTGGTATCCAGGAGGAGAAGTTTTTAGAAGTGGCTGTACGTATCGAAGAGGGAACGGGAAAATCTTCTATTTTCAACCTGGACATGAAACATATCCTTCTTTTTATAATGAAGGAGTACAAAAAGTAATTAGAAATGGGATTCGTTGGTGTAAACCAACTCAAAATAGTTATCCAGTCTATGGTCATCATGAACCACTAGAAACAATCAGTGAATTAGGAGGAAGACAACAATGAAATTAGGTGTATTTACCCCTTTATTTAATCAATTAAGTTTTGAAGAAATGATTGATAAAGTCGCAAAATCTGGTTTAGAAGCCGTTGAAATTGGCACAGGTGGCTCTCCAGGTAATGCTCACTTAGATATTGATAAATTATTAGCAAACACTGAGGAAAGAAAAGAATACTTAGCGAAGTTAGCAGATAAAGGCTTGTCAATCAGTGCTTTAAGCTGTCACAATAATCCCATTTCGCCAGTAAAAGAAACTGCACAAGAGGCAGATGAATTGTTACGAAAAACAATTAAATTAGCTTCATTAATGAATGTTCCAGTTGTGAATGGTTTTTCCGGTATATCAGGAGGAAATCTGACAGATACTCAAGTGAACTGGCCAGTACTCCCTTGGCCAACAGAATACGACGATAACTATAATTATCAATGGGAACAAAAACTGATTCCTTATTGGCAAGGAATTAATACTGTTGCAGAAGATGCAGGAATAAAAATTGGGATTGAGCTTCATGGTGGCTTTCTATGTCATACCCCCTATACCATGCTTAAACTAAGAGAAGCAACAGGAGATGCTATTGGTTGTAATCTTGATCCTAGTCATTTGTGGTGGCAAGGCATTGATCCAGTTGCTGCAATCAAGATCTTAGGGGAAGCCAATGCTATCCATCACTTCCATGCAAAGGATACTTATCTGGATCAAGACAATATTAATATGCATGGTTTAACAGACATGCAACCCTATAGTAAAGTCAAAACAAGAGCGTGGACTTTCCGCTCTGTCGGGTGTGGTCATGACTTGAAAACGTGGTCGGATATTATCAGTGCTTTAAGAATTTATGGCTATGATTACGTTCTTAGTATTGAGCATGAAGATCCGATTATGTCCGTTGATGAGGGATTAAATCGAGCAATTGTCAATTTGAAAAGTATTATGATTAAAGATCAGCCAACAGAAATGTGGTGGACGTAAATGATGCCAGCCATTAATTTTGCTGTAATTGGGTATGGAGGAATGGGTTCTTACCATGTTCAAACGATTATGGCTAAGGAAAAGCTACAAATCAATGTTGTTGGCACTTATGATATTTCCGAAGAACGACAAGAGGTGTCCAAGCAGCAGGGCTATAAAGTCTATCAATCATTGGAAGAAGTATTAACCGATGATTCAATTGAAGCAGTTCTTATTGCAACGCCTAATGATTCTCATAAAGAGTTAGCGATTCGTGCGTTGTGTGCAGGAAAACATGTTGTGTGTGAAAAGCCAGTTACAATGACAGTTGCAGAATTAGATGAAGTGTTAGTAGTAGCAAAAGAGACTGGAAATGTCTTCATGGTTCATCAAAATCGACGCTGGGATCCAGACTTTTTAATAGCAAAAGAGCTGTATAAAAAAGGTCAAATCGGTGACATCTTTCAAATTGAGTCAAGAGTGCAAGGTGCTAACGGTATCCCAGGAGATTGGCGCCATGAGAAATCACATGGTGGTGGGATGCTGCTAGATTGGGGCGTTCATTTATTAGATCAATTACTTTTCTTAGTGGATAGCCCAATCAAAAACGTATCTGCTGATTTAAGTTTTATTTTGGGAGATGAAGTAGATGACGGATTTATTTCCTATATTACTTTTGAAAATGGTTTAAAAGCTCTAATTGAAGTAGGGACAACGAATTATATTAAATTGCCCCGTTGGTATATTAAAGGAACAGAAGGCACAGCGGTCATTCATGACTGGGATTTGATTGGTGAAATGGTTGTAGAATCTGACAAAAAAAATATCCAAGCACCAAAGCCAATCCAAGCTGGAGTAGGATTAACAAAAACAATGGCTCCACCTTCTGAAGAGGCTACAGACAAGTTAGCGTTGCCGCTAGCACCAGTAGAACCCAATTCCTTTTACCAAAATTTTTATCAAGTGGTTCGAGAAAAAGCAGAACCTATCGTCAAAAATGAAGAAGTACGAGCGGTCATGATTTTAATTGAAGAGATATTTAAAAAACATAAAAAATAGATATATTTGAAAAGTATGAGTAAAGTTCTCAAATGATTCTTGAGAACTTTACTTTTTTTACCAGTAAGTCTAAAATACATAGAGTACAATTCTATGTAAGCTTGAAAAGGGGATTTATGGTGAATTTATTTAAAAAAATGAAGCAAGGGTTACAGAATAAAAAAGTACAATACCTATTAATCACTTTGGGGATTATTGTTTTGACAATTGCAAGCAATTTATATTTACAGTGGTCCCAAAATGGGTACGAAATTGATTTGGTTTGGAAATTTGCCTTTTCATGGCATACTGAAAAGTTTTTTTTAGGCTGTTTTATTCTTTTAGTTTTCTTATTGTTCCTATGTTGTTTAGCAGGTTCTATTATGACAGGAAGCTTAATGTATGCAGTTACAATTGTTGTTTTGGGTTTTGCAGATTATCAAAAACTATTTTACCGAGCAGAGCCTGTTTATCCAGATGACTTAAAAATGATCACAGAATTAGGCTTAATGAGAGAAATGATTGGAGATGTCCCTTTTTTCCTAATTTTGATTATTACTGTTGTTGCAATTGCTTTTTTTTGTTGGGGAATTTATAAAAGTCTCTTTCTACCAAAGAAAGTCCAAATGATTCGTGTAACAGGATTAATTCTTACAGTTGGTTTATTAAGTTACATTAGTAACTTTAACAGTCCAAATAATTTATTTCGCAAAGAGTTCGATAAGACAGCGAGTTGGATTCCTTATAGTCAACAAATGAATTATTATAATAATGGGTTTATTGGTGGTTTTCTTTACAATTTGAAAGTAGATCCAATGGCGAAGCCTAAAAATTATTCAAAAGAGAAAATAGCAGAAATTACAAAGAAGTACATAGTAAAAAGTCAAGGGAATCAAACCGTGACTAGTGAAAAGCCAAATATTATTTTTATCATGAGTGAAAGTTTTTCTAATCCACAAAATTTAAATGGAGTAAAAGCAGATAAAAATCCATTAGCTAATTATTATGATGTTGCAGACAAAACCTATAGTGGAAAAATGCTCTCTCAAAATTATGGTGGTGGCACAGCAAATATAGAATTTGAAGCTTTAACAAGTTTTTCAATGGAATTATTCAATCCGCAAATGACAACACCCTACACTATGTTGGTACCAAAAATGAAAGAAATACCATCGATTGTGTCATTACTTAAAGAGCAAGACTACCAAGCCACAGCGATTCATCCATACAATACAAGTATGTATAAGCGGAAAGATGTTTATAACAAGCTGGGGTTTGACCGTTTTATTGATGAAACGACAATAAAATATACCTCTAGAACGGAATACAATCCCTATATATCAGATAAATCAGCCTATCAAGAAGTATTAGATCGACTAGAAAATGAATCGAACCCGCAGTTTGTACATTTAGTAACCATGCAAACTCATATGCCCTATTCTGGTAAGTATGTGAATTTAGATTATTCTTCAACAAGTAAAGGGAACAAAGCTTCAATCGACAATTTCATGCAAGATGTATTCTATAGTAGTAAAGCATTAAAAGAGTTTACAGAAGTATTGAAAAAAGTAAATCGTCGAACCTTGGTCGTTTTCTGGGGCGATCATTTACCAGGTATTTATTCAGATGAAATTAAGAAAGATAATGAAGAAGTAAGTATGCATGAAACAGAATTTTTAATATTCGATAATCAAGGGAAGCTAGAGGGTCAAAATAAGCATGATAACATAACAAGTCCTTTCTACTTTGCCCCTACTCTATTTAAAAAAAGTGGGCTACAAACAACAGGTTTTTATCAATTATTATCCGAATTAAGCACGCAAGTTCCAGCGTTTGAAAAAGGATTTTATTATAAAGACAATCAGTGGTCTAAAGACTTGAAGCTAAACAAAAAACAAGAAGAATTGTACGAAGAATATCGTATGATTCAATATGATATCGTTGCAGGAGAAAAATATAGTCTGAAGACAAATTTCTTTAAGGAGTAAGCCGCCAATGAGCTTTAAGAAAAAAGACAATCAAACTTACTATAATCCAATTCGTCGAGCTGTTTTAAACCATCAAATGATTCAACCAGGAGATAAAGTTGCGATCGGTATGAGTGGGGGAAAAGATAGCACCAGTCTACTGTATTTTTTAGATATGATTAGGAAACAAAAACGATTAGGCTATGATTTTGACATCGTACCGATTACGTTGGATATGGCTTTTGATGTAGATATTGCTCCGATGAAGCGATTTGTGGAAGAGTTGGGTTATTCATTGGAAATCGTGCCGACAAATATTGCTAAAGTGGTCTTTGATATTCGAGAAGAACGCTCACCTTGTTCGCTATGCGCCAAGCTAAGAAGAGGTATCTTGTATAAAAAGGCCAAAGAATTAGGCTGTAACAAAGTCGCCTTAGGCCATCATCTTGATGACGCTATTGAAACGTATTTTATGAACTTTCTATTCCATGGACAAATGGCTAGTTTTGAACCTATCAGCTACTTAACAAAAACAGAGATTACCTTGATTCGACCAATGCTTTATCTGGAAGAAAAAGAGATTATTCGCTTTGTTGAAAGAGAAGAACTACCGGTAATTTTTAACCCCTGTCCAGTAGATAAGAAAACGAAGCGGGAAGAAGTCAAGCAACTAGTCAGCCAGCTTTCTAGAACATATCCAGATATCAGAGAAAAATTTATCATGGGAATAGAACAAGGAACGGAAGCAAACTTTTGGACAAAATCAAAACAAAATTTGTAATAACTATGGCTGAAGCAAAAGAGAGCATCCTTTTGTTTCAGTTTTTTATTAAAGGGGATTAAATAACGAGAGGCATTTCAGCTAGGGTTTTAGAAACTTTTCTGAAAAAGGGAAATTTCAATTGAAAAACACTAAAAGAACAGTTATAATTATATTCAGCAATTATTATAGATGTTTGATGCATCATCATTCATCAAAATAATTTTTTCATGAGGGAGTAACTGACGGCGAAAGCTGAGGCAACATCACCAAATCCGAAAGAAATTTCTGGTGTTGTCTTAAACGGTGAGACTTATGTATGTTCTATTTAGCATACACAGGTCTATTTTTTTATCTTTATTATGGTTTTTCAGGTAAAATAGACGTGAGGTAGCTGTAAATTTAAGAGGAGGAAGAAAATGCCAGAAGAGAAAAAGGTACAATTATCTGAAGCGTTCTATACGCAAGATGAAGCAGCTGTGTTAAAAAAATTTGAGTCTAGTGAAGAGGGGTTATCTAGTCAGGAAGCAAAAACAAGATTAGATAGCTATGGAGAAAACGCATTAGATGCAGGGAAGAAAAAATCATTAGCTATGAAGTTTTTAGAGCAATTTAAAGACTTTATGATTATTGTATTACTTGCAGCCGCTGTGATTTCAGCCGTTTTTTCTCATGATGTTGTAGACTCTATTATCATTTTACTAGTTGTCGTTTTAAATGCTATTTTTGGTGTGATTCAAGAAGCAAAAGCAGAACAAGCAATTGAAGCGTTGAAAGAAATGTCATCGCCAAATGCGAATGTTCGTCGTGATGGTCATGTAATTACAGTAAAAAGTAATGAACTTGTTCCAGGGGATATCGTTATGTTAGAAGCAGGCGATGTAGTTCCAGCGGATTTACGTTTACTTGAAGCTGCAAGTTTGAAAATTGAAGAAGCCGCATTAACTGGTGAATCGGTTCCAGTTGAAAAAGAATTAGGGACTTTAGAAGGAACACCAGAAGATATTGGGATTGGTGATCGCTTAAACATGGCGTATTCTAACAGTAACGTAACCTATGGACGTGGTCTAGGTGTTGTAGTCGGTACTGGAATGAATACCGAAGTTGGGAAAATTGCTGGTATGCTGGCAAATGAGCAAGAAACAGAAACACCGTTGAAACAAAACTTGAATCAACTAGGTAAAATGCTGACAATTGCTATTTTAGTAATTGCAGCAGTGATGTTTGTTGTAGGTTTAATGAATGGTAGAACATGGTTAGACATGTTATTAACTTCTATCTCGCTTGCAGTAGCAGCGATTCCAGAAGGATTACCTGCCATTGTAACAATTATTTTAGCTTTAGGTACACAAAAAATGGCGAAGAAAAATGCAATTGTCCGCAAATTGCCAGCTGTAGAAACACTTGGAAGTACCGATATTATTTGTTCTGATAAAACAGGAACACTAACGTTAAATCAAATGACAGTTGAAGCCTTGTATACAGATAATATTGTGGCACCAGCGACTGCAGAAGTAGCATTGGACAATATGGCATTAAAAATTATGAACTTTACCAATGATACAAAAATTGCACAAGATGGCACTTTGATTGGTGATCCAACTGAAACAGCGTTAGTCCAATTTGGTTTAGACCACGCTTTCAACGTAACGGAAAAAGTTGCGGCTGAGCCACGTGTAGCTGAAATTCCTTTTGATTCAGATCGTAAATTAATGACAACGGTTCACCAATTGACAACAGGAAAGTATCTAGTGTCCGTTAAAGGTGCACCAGATGAGTTATTGAAACGTTGTAACCAACAACTACTAAATAATGAAGCAGTTTCTTTAGATGATGCAGGTCGCAAAGACATTTTAACGAATAATACGAAAATGGCGAAGCAAGCATTACGTGTGCTAGGAATGGCTTATAAACTTGTAGACGCAGTTCCAGCTGAAATGGATTCAGCTAGTGTTGAGAAAGACCTGATTTTTGCAGGCTTAGTTGGAATGATTGACCCAGAACGTAAAGAAGCAGCAGAAGCGGTAAAAGTTGCGAAAGAAGCGGGAATTCGTCCAATCATGATTACAGGAGATCATAGAGATACTGCAGAAGCGATTGCCGCTCGTCTAGGGATTATTAAAGAAGGCGACGACGATGCTGTTATCACTGGAGCAGAACTAAATGAATTATCAGATGAAGCTTTTGCAAAAGTAGTAGGGAACTATTCTGTTTATGCTCGTGTTTCTCCAGAACATAAAGTACGTATCGTTAAAGCTTGGCAGCAAGAAGGAAAAGTTGTTGCTATGACTGGTGACGGTGTAAATGATGCACCAGCATTAAAAGCAGCAGATATTGGTATTGGAATGGGGATTACTGGAACGGAAGTATCAAAAGGTGCTTCTGACATGGTTTTAGCGGATGACAATTTCTCAACAATAATTGTTGCTGTAGAAGAAGGGCGTAAAGTCTTCTCAAACATCCAAAAAACGATTCAATATTTACTTTCTGCAAACCTTGGCGAAGTTTTAACGTTGTTTATTGCTACAATGTTGGCTTGGGACACCTTGCTACCAGTTCATTTATTATGGATTAACTTAGTAACAGACACATTCCCAGCAATTGCTTTAGGGGTGGAACCGGCAGAACGTGATGTAATGAGTCATAAACCTCGTGGGAAGAAATCAAACTTCTTCTCTGGTGGTGTTTTAAGTAGTGTTATTTATCAAGGGATTACCCAAGGTGCGTTGACATTAATTGTTTACAAAATGGCAATCGAATTTCCAGCCCATACAGCAGCAAACATGCCTGAATTAACTAGCAAAGCTTTAGTTGATCTACAACATGGCGATGCATTGACAATGGCTTTTGCAACTTTGGGATTAATTCAACTCTTCCATGCCTTTAACGTTAAATCTATTTACCAATCAATCTTCAAAGTTGGATTCTTTAGAAACAAATCTTTCAACTGGGCTATCTTAGTTTCGTTCTTGTTATTAGCAGCAACGATTTTAGTTCCTGGATTTAATGACTTGTTTAGCGTGACAAGTTTAGATGGCTATCAATGGGCAATTGTTGGAGGAACTTCCTTCATGATTATCCCAATTGTTGAAATTGTTAAATTTATTCAACGAAGTGCAGGAAAAGGAAAAGAATAATTTAATGTAGATTAAGACCGAAAACATCTTTGATCACGTTAATTTGATTTTTATGTGTGTGGAATGAAACTCCTCGTGGGGTTTTGTTCTACACCTTTTTAACTTTCAGAAGGAGTGAGAAGAAAATGAAAGAAATTTTGCAAACGAACCGTTTGATTTTATGTGAGTGGAGTGAAAATGATTCTTCTAACCTGAGTCTTTTTCTTCAGGATCCTGAAGTTATGTATGCTTATGAACATGGATTTTCAAAGGAAGAAGTCAAAGCATGGTTAGAATGGACATTAGATTCATACAAAAAAAACGGTTATGGTTTGTGGGCGATAATAAGCAAAGAAACTAATGAAGTTGTTGGCGAATGTGGCTTGACAAATCAAGTGATTGATCAAGTGACTTATTGTGAAATAGGCTATCATTTAAGAAAAGAATTTTGGCATCAAGGATATGCAATTGAAGCAGCGGCTGCGGTGAAAAATTACGCATTTAAAAGTTTAGGAAAAGAAGAAGTGGTTTCCATTGTTCGAGATACCAATGTTCCTTCAATGAATGTTGCAATTCGAAATCAAATGACTATTAAAAAAAGAGTCATAAAAAATTATCGAGGGATAGCAATGCCCCATTATATTTTTTCAGTGAAAAGACCGATAGGTTAAACTTTTTGTTCATGAAAGTTGTTAGTTCCTGTGGATTACGGTATTATTATACTTGTAGTGGATAAGGAGGAAAAAAGATGAATATCCTAGATGAGAATGAAGAAATGGAAACATCAGCACAACCCAATATGTTTATGAAAAAATTGTTCGAAGAACGGACCATTTTAATTTATGGTGAAATTAATCAAGATTTAGCCAGAGAAGTTTCTTCTCAGTTATTGTTATTAGCGGCTATGAGTGATGAACCTATCAAGATTTTTATAAATAGCCAAGGGGGGCATGTTGAAGCCGGCGATACGATTCATGATATGATTCAATTTGTAAAACCAAAAGTTATTGTGATTGGAACAGGATGGGTTGCAAGTGCAGGGATTACTATCTATTTAGCGGCAGATCCTAAAAATAGATATAGTTTGCCAAATACGCGTTATATGATTCATCAGCCAGCTGGTGGTGTTCAAGGTCAAGGGACAGAAATCCAAATTGAAGCAAAAGAAATTGTGCGGATGCGTGAACGTATTAATCGCCTAATTGCTGAAGCCACAGGTCAAACTTACGAACGAGTAGCAAAAGATACCGATCGTAATTACTGGATGACGGTAGATGAAGCAAAAGAATATGGCATGGTTGCTAAAATTATAAAAAACAGCAGCGAGTTAAAATAGAAAATTCAATAAAGAAGGCAGAGGCCATTTTTTGGACTCTGTTTTTTTGAAAGTAGCAAAATAAATTTTTCTTGTCAGAAAGCAGTCAAAAAGTGTAAAATGAAATTGTCAAGATAAATGAAAAGAGGGAAACGAAGTGAAACCAAATTTAGGCTACTATGTTCAAGCAATAAATGATATTGTCAAAGAGACTGAAGAAGTCGGCGAAAAAATGCATGAACATTATGAAGAAATTAGAACAGCGATTGATAAAAATAAAACAAGTGAAGTCTCGCCAGAGAGATTAGCTGAAATCCAAGAGATATTTAGAAAAGGAACTCATGAATACCAATTAATGCTTGAAAAAGTAACGAAGTTACGTCCTCCGGCACAAGTGATGGGGATTCACAAAAAATTTGAGCGTTCTTACATTGAGTATTTAGCTGGATGTAATGAAATGGTTTTATCATTAGATCCTGAAAAAGGGATTGATGCTGATCTTTTTAATACCTCAGAAGAAAAACAAGACAAAGCAACGGACGATTTATCTTTTGCAATTACAAGAATGAGTAATTTATTGTTGAAGAGATAAAAATAGAGAAAAAAGTGAAATATCTCATTTTTTTCATGTTATTTTTATTGGACAAATAAAAAGGAGTGTTGTATTATATATTCATAACAACAACAACCTTTTTATTTTTCATTTTACTCTTTTGAGTAAATACTCCTTTTCCATCGGCTATTTTAGCCGATGGTTTTTTTATTTCATTAAAAATAACTAGTAACTAACAGTAAGACACTACATTTTTTTATAAATAGAACCTGTTATTATTTGTTTTTTATTTCTGAGAGAAATTCGGGAAATGTTTTTTATAGAGCAGGCAAAAATTAGTTCCTATCAAGTTGGGCTAGTTATAAAAGAAAAACTGGAATGAATATTCATTCCAGCTAGATGCATAAAGTTTAGTGTTCTACGTTACGTACATACTCATCAAAATAATTAACTAAATCTGCCTTAATCTTTTGATACTCTTCTTCAGAATAGTTTTTTTCCTCAATTTTTCCATTAAAAAATGGAAGCTTTAATTCTTCTCGTAAGCGATCCAATACTTCGCTTTGATTCATCTCTGCACCTTCTTTTTTCATTATCACTTCTAATTATAGAACATTAAACAGATTCGTCAACTGTGATACTTCTGTAATTGATTAGAAATTTTATCATAAAGCGCTTTTTTTAAATTGGAATTTGTATTTAGAGAACGTTACCATCTAACATGTAGAGAAAGGAATTCTAATGAAAAGATAAAAAATAGTTGACAAAAAAATGAGAATGTTCTAATATTGATTTTAATAAATCAAACTCAATGAAAAGAAGAGTACATAATTAGACATTTTGCTGAAAAACTTAACTTCAGAAGTAAGAGAGCTTTCGTTTGGTGGAAGAAAGTAATGGCTAATTTTGGAAGATGGTCTTGGAGAGGAAATGGCACAAAAGTGTCCTTTACGGCAGCTACCGTTATTAAAGCGCCAAATTGCAAGAAGACTTAAGATTTGGATTAAGATGGATTTTCCTAAAAAAAGGTGGTACCGCGATAATCGCCCTTTACGAGCATATACTTTGTATGCTCGTAAAGGGCTTTTTTTATTTATTAAAAATAATTACAGAAGTGGAGTGGTCATTATGCAAGAAGCGGATATGTGTCTTTTTAAAACAATCAGTGAAAAAAAGAATGTAACAACAAAAAATAATAGAAAGTGGGAAAAGGATAATGACAGAAAAACACTATCAATTTGAAACGATTCAAATTCACGGAGGACATACACCAGATAAAGAGACTAATTCAAGAGCCGTTCCTATTTATCAAACCACTTCATACACATTTGATGATACCAAAGATGCAGCTGAAAAATTTGCATTATCAAAAGCTGGAAATATTTATACCCGAATCACTAATCCAACGACTGCGGTTTTAGAAGATCGTTTAAATGAATTAGAAGGTGGCGTTGGCGCTGTAGCAGTAGCCTCTGGTTCAGCAGCGATTACGTATGCAATTCAAAATATTGCCAGTGCAGGTGATAATATTGTTTCGGCGTCAACTTTATATGGTGGTACTTTCAATCTTTTTGCCCATACGTTACCAGAATTTGGCATTACCACAACTTTTGTTGATCCCGATAACATTCTTGCCTTTGAAGAAGCCATCAATGATAAAACCAAAGCAATTTTTGTTGAAACAATCGGAAATCCTATCACCAATGTAGCTGATTTAGCAGCGATTGCCGGTGTTGCTCATAAGCATGATATTCCGTTGATTGTGGACAATACTTTTGCAACAGCGTACTTAAATCGTCCCTTTGATTTTGGTGCCGATATTGTTGTTTATTCTGCAACAAAATTTATTGGTGGTCATGGTGTTGCACTGGGTGGTGTGATTATTGATTCTGGTAAATTTAATTGGTCAAATGGTAAATTTCCCAAATTAGTAAATCCAGATCCAAGCTATCATGGGTTATCGTATACAAACGATGTAGGCGCAGCAGCTTATATTACTCGATTACGTGTTTCTCTGTTAAGAGATACTGGTGCCGCAATTTCTCCTTTTAACAGCTTTTTACTGATTCTAGGATTAGAAACACTTTCTTTACGACTAGAACGTCATGTAGCAAATGCTCAAAAAGTAGCAGAATATTTACAAAACCATCCCAAAGTCGACTGGGTAAATTATCCAGGTTTACCAAATAATAAATATCATGAACTAGCTAAATACTATTTGCCAAAAGGGGTAGGCTCAATTTTTACTTTTGGGGTTAAAGGTGGAGCTGAAGCTGGGAAAGAACTAATTAACCATGTAGAATTATTTTCGTTATTAGCGAATGTAGGAGATGCCAAATCGTTGATTATTCATCCAGCTTCAACAACTCATTCTCAATTAAGTGAGGAAGAATTGAAAGCATCAGGAACTTCGCCAGAATTAATTCGTCTGTCGATTGGCATTGAAAATGTTGATGATATCTTAAATGATTTAGACCAAGCGCTAGAAAATATCTAGAATGGTGAAGGCAAAAAAACACTTGAGTTAAACTATTGTAAATGCGAAAAGCTATTGTATAGGATTTCAAAAGCGTCATAATAAAGTTATCACTCTTAGTGTTGAAAAAAGGTACGAATCCTAAGTGTACATAAAAACTCTAGGAGATTCGCACTAAAACACGAGAGTGAGACAGCAGTCGTTTTGGGCGAAAAATTTTCGAAGACCCAGACTTTTGACTACCGTTGATTCCAATTTAGAGGATGAAACAAAACTGATTTTTAGTTTTGTCCCATCCTCGTTGTTTCTTATTTAAAAGTTTATTTTTGGAGGGGAAATGTCAGAAAAGAATAAATTTGACTAAAAAACACTTTTTCACAATTTAGCTCTATCTATAGCTAGTGGATTAAGCTATCGAAAAATCATCAATAGTTGCATGAATTGATAGCTAGCTCCATCTAAAGTGAAATATGAAGCAAAAAAAGAGAAATAGGGTAACTAAAATATGGAAGGAATAAAAAATGCACCCATTTGAAAACCAAGATGTGGCAACTATTTTTAACAACTATCCAACAGAAGTTAGCGAGCCATTGCTGAAAATGAGAGTGCTTATTTTTGAAAACGCTAAATAATATCTACCAACGAAGTCCTCTCTGAATCGCTCAAGTAGAATCAGCCGAGTCACGCGATAAATGGTGTTTCTCCTATTAGAATAGATCGATTTGGTGAGGATAAGGTGGCTTTATTTTTTCACTGCCAGACTACTTTAATAGAAAACTATAAAGGAATGTTCCCTGACATTTTTGACTTCTCTAATAATCGAGCGATTGTTCTAGATCCTAAGACTCAACTGCCAGTGAAGGAACTTTCTTTTTGCATACAAATGGCGCTAACCTATCACAAAAAATAAAATATTCTTGTTTTAAATGACAATAAGATTAAAAAAAAGGAATAAAACAGTTGACTTTAGCTGTGATTTTCTGTATTGTAACCTTATAAGTTTGAATTGTTTAAAAATTCTGACAATAAAGGATGTTGATTGCTATGACAAACCAAAACTTTACAACTACATTCTTATTATTACCGTAAGGGCTCATCACACTGATTTTTTCGTTCAGTCGTTGAGAGTCCTGTTTTCGCATTGCATGAGCGGGATTTTACAGCATCCCATAATCATGGGATGCTTTTTTAATTCAAAATAAGTAAGTAAACAAGCAACAATAAAAAACGGAGGAGGCAATAAGCGATGCGTAAGATTCAATTTTTTGATACTACTCTACGAGATGGAGAACAAACACCGGGTGTAAATTTTAATACAAAAGAAAAGGTACAAATTGCTAGACAATTAGAGAAATGGGGGATAGATGCTATTGAAGCTGGTTTTCCAATAGCTTCGGTTGGTGATTTTGAAGCCGTTCAAGAAATTGCAAGAAGTGTTAAACGAATGACAGTTGTGGGATTAGCCCGTTGCCAAACAGCAGATATTGATCGAGCGTACGAGGCATTAAAAGAAGCTGCTCATCCTCAAATACATGTTTTTCTTGCAACAAGTCCTGTTCACATGGAGTTTAAGTTGAAAATGACACCAGATGAAGTGATTGCTTCCATAAAAAAACATGTTAGTTATGCAAGGACAAAATTTGAAAAAGTTCAATTTTCACCAGAAGATGCATCAAGAACAGAAAGAAGCTTCCTATTAAAAGCCGTTCAAACAGCAATAGATGCGGGAGCAACAATTATTAATGTCCCGGATACAGTTGGCTATTCTAATCCTACAGAATATGGTGGTATTTTTAAGTATCTGATTGAAAATATCGAAAGTAAAGAAGAAATTATTTTTTCTTCTCATTGTCACGATGATTTAGGAATGGCAACGGCTAATGCTCTTGCTGCAGTAGAAAATGGTGCCGGTCGTGTTGAGGGAACAGTTAATGGGATAGGAGAGCGTGCAGGCAACACAGCTTTGGAAGAAGTTGCTTTGGCGCTTTACATTCGAAAGGATTTGTACCAGGCAGAAAGTAACATCGTGTTAAATGAAACGAAGCGAATGAGCGACTTGGTCAGTCGTCTTTCAGGTGTTGCTATTCCAAGAAATAAAGCAATTATTGGTGCTAATGCCTATGCTCATGAATCTGGTATTCATCAAGATGGTGTTCTAAAAAACCCAGATACTTATGAAATTATTACACCTTCCCTTGTAGGAGTTAATACAAACTCATTGCCTTTAGGCAAACTTTCTGGGAGACACGCTTTTGCAACAAAAATGGACTCTCTTGGTTACCAGTTAGCAGAGGAAGAGTTGAAAGATGCTTTCAAACGGTTTAAATCTCTAGCAGATAAGAAAAAACAAGTAACAGAAGAAGACTTAATTGCGTTAATGGTCGGTCAATCACAAGAAACAGAAGGAGCATACAGTTTAGAACGGGTACAACTTCAATATGTTTCTGATGGTTCGCAAGGCGCGATTGTCTCTATTAAAACAGGTGAGGAAGAAAGTAAAACAGAATCGGCAATTGGCTCGGGAAGTATTCAAGCGATTTACAATTCTATTGACAAACTATTAAATCAACAACCAGAACTAAAAGAATATTATATTAAAGCTATTACTGGTGGAGAAGATGCGCAAGCAGAAGTTCATGTCACGATTGAAGAACCAAAAACAGGTAAACAATTTAATGGAATTGGGATTGATTTTGATGTCCTGCAAGCTTCTGCCAAAGCGTATGTAAAAGCTAGTGAACTATTTCAAAAAGAAGTGAGGAAATAAGATGAAAAAAAAAATTGTAGCGTTGCCTGGTGATGGTATCGGCGCAGAAATTATGGATAGTGGACTAAAAATTTTAAATGAAATGATAGTAAAGGAAAATCTAGATTTTGCAATTGAAAAGTGTCATTTTGGTGGTGCTGGGATTGATAATGAAGGAGATCCATTACCAGAAAAAACATTGGAAGCTTGTGCAAAAGCAGATGCAATTTTACTAGGAGCTATCGGTGGTCCAAAGTGGGATAATGCTCCTAAACGACCAGAACAAGGTTTACTGGCTTTGAGAAAAGCTTTAGGTTTGTTTGCAAATATTCGACCAATTTCAGTCCCTGATGCAGTCGTTCATTTGTCACCTTTGAAAGAAGAAAATGTTCGCGGAGTAGATTTTGTAGTGGTTCGTGAATTAACTGGTGGGATTTATTTTGGAGAAAAAGAACTGGGAGAAAATGCAGCTTCAGACCTATGTTCCTATTCAAAAATAGAAATTCAGCGAATCATTCGGAAAGCATTTGAAATTGCAAGAACACGAAAGAAAAAAGTAACCTCTGTAGATAAAGCGAATGTTCTTTCTACAAGTAAATTATGGCGTAAGACAGCTGAAGAAGTTGCAAAAGAATTTCCTGATTGTCAATTAGAGCATCAATTGGTGGATTCAGCAGCGATGGTTATGATTCAAAAACCAAAAGAGTTTGATGTCATCGTAACAGAAAACTTATTTGGGGATATACTTAGTGATGAAGCCTCAGTGATTCCTGGCTCACTTGGGTTGATGCCGAGTGCTAGTCATAGCGAAAAAGGTCCATCACTTTATGAACCCATTCATGGATCAGCACCAGATATTGCCAATCAGAACATCGCAAATCCGATGTCGATGATCCTCTCTGTTGCGATGATGCTTAGACAATCCTTTGGCTTAGAAGATGCAGCTAAAAAAATTGAACTTGCCTGTAATTGTGTGATGGATAAAGGGATTTTAACCAAAGATTTAGGAGGCACAGCTAGTACGAGTGATTTTACAGATGCTGTTTTAGAGACCTTGAAATCACAATGAAAGCAGGTGAAGGGGTCGTGAAACGAGAAAAACAGATCCATCAACATTTTGAAAAAGAAGCGAAAGAGTTTGACGATATTATTCAACAGCTGATTCCAAACTACAACCAAATGATTGAAGCTGCAGTAGGAAGTATTCCTTTTTCAAAAGAACAGCCTATTTCAGTAATTGACTTGGGTTGTGGAACTGGAACAGTCGCTCAAGCAGTCAAAAATAAATATCCAAACGCAACCATCACTTGTGTAGACCTCAGTAACAATATGTTGAAACTAGCGAATCAAAAACTAGGTGGCCATGCGATATGTATTGAAAGTGACTTTGAAACGCTTGATTTTATTGAAAGTTATGATGTTGTAATTTCTTCACTAGCGTTGCATCATTTAGAAGATTTAAAAACTAGAGGAGAATTTTATCCTAAACTATATCAAGCCATTAATAAGGATGGTGTATTTATTAACATTGATATTTTTTTAGCCTCTAATCCAATTTTACAAAAAACGTATATAGAAAAATGGGTTGATTTCATGAAACAACAAATTAGTTTGGAAGAAATCAATAACCGGTGGTTAGTAAATCATTATGACGAAGATCGCCCTGTTCCACTAATGGACGAATTGAATTTGTTAACAGAGATTGGCTTTATAGGGATTGATGTGGTTTATAAATATTACAATTTTGGCGTGTATATTGGACAAAAGTAAAAGAATAATAGCAAAAAAATAAAAAAATGGACGTGAAGAAAATATGGCAAAAACATTGTTTGATAAACTTTGGGAAAAACATGTAGTCTATGGAAAAGAAGGTGAACCACAATTAATATATGTGGATCTTCATCTAATTCATGAAGTAACATCACCTCAAGCTTTTGAAGGCTTACGGGAAGCGGGACGAAAAGTTAGACGACCAGATCGAACTTTTGCAACGATGGATCACAACGTTCCGACGAAAGATATTTTTAACATAACTGATTTAGTTGCAAAAAAACAAATTGAAGCTCTAGAAAAAAATTGTGAAGAGTTTGGAGTAACGTTGTGTGAAAATGGGAGTGAGCGCCAAGGAATCGTTCATATGGTTGGACCTGAAACTGGTTTAACTCAACCGGGAAAAGTAATTGTTTGTGGTGATTCTCATACGGCTACACATGGGGCATTCGGTGCAATAGCTTTTGGAATTGGCACGAGCGAAGTAGAGCATGTTTTTGCAACCCAATGTATTTGGCAGAGAAAACCAAAAACGATGGGGGTCAAAATTACTGGGAAATTGGCTAAAGGTGTTTATGCAAAAGATATCATTTTGGCTTTGATTGCTAAATATGGCGTAGACTTTGGCGTAGGCCATGCAGTAGAATTTTATGGAGAAACCATTGAAAATTTAACGATGGAAGAAAGAATGACTATTTGTAACATGGCCATCGAAGGTGGAGCTAAAATGGGTATGATCGCTCCAGATGAAAAAACATTTGAGTATGTTCGTGGTCGTGAATACGCACCAAAAGATATTGAATCAGCCATTGCTGATTGGAAAACATTACCAAGTGATCCAGATGCAATTTATGAAGCAAATCTAGAGTTAAGTGCGGATGAGTTAGTACCTTTTGTTACTTGGGGAACCAATCCAGAAATGGGGATACCGGTGACAGGGACGTTCCCAGAGATTAAAGATATGAACGATGAACGGGCATACAAATATATGGATTTAAAACCAGGAGATCGTCCTTCTGACATAGAGGTTGGTTATGTATTTATTGGTTCTTGTACGAATGGAAGAATCTCAGATTTAGAGGAAGCTGTTAGTATTGTTAAAGGGAAAAAAGTTAAGGAGGGCGTAACTGCGATTGTTGTACCAGGTTCGCGTCCAGTTAGAAAAGCTGCTGAAAAAATTGGGCTGGATAAGATATTTATAGAAGCAGGCTTTGAATGGCGTGAGCCAGGGTGTTCTATGTGTTTAGGTATGAATCCAGACCAAGTACCAGCAGGAGTTCATTGTGCCTCAACCTCTAATCGTAATTTTGAAGGTCGCCAAGGAAAAGGGGCTAGAACTCATCTGTGTAGCCCGGCTATGGCTGCAGCTGCAGCGTTAAATGGTACATTTATTGATATTAGAGAGGAGTTGGGGGCATAATGGAGGCATTTACACAGCATACAGGTAGAACAGTACCATTAATGAATGATAATATTGATACCGATCAAATCATTCCAAAATCATTTTTGAAAAGAATTGAAAAAACAGGTTTTGGAGAATTTCTTTTTGATGAATGGCGCTATATGCCAGATCGCACCCTGAATTCAGAATTTAACTTGAATAAACCAAAGTACCAAGGAGCAAGCATTTTGATCTCAGGCGATAATTTTGGTTCAGGTTCTTCTCGAGAACATGCTGCTTGGGCACTAACAGACTTTGGTTTCCGTTCAGTCATTGCTGGCAGTTTTAGCGATATCTTTTATATGAATGCGACTAAAAATGGCTTATTACCAATCGTTTTGAAAAAAGCAGAACTAAATGAATTAGCAGGCTTAAATTCAGAAGAAGCAATTACTATTGATTTACCAAATCAAAAAGTTATTGCATCAACTGGAACCTACAGTTTTGAAATTGATAGTACTTGGAAACATAAACTAGTGAATGGTTTAGATGATATTGATATTAGTCTAAGTCATGAAGCAGAAATAACGAAATATGAAGAACAAATGCCAAGCTACTGGCGGTAAAAAAAGACAAGAAATGCGAAAATTAAGCATTTCTTGTCTTTTTATAGTGTGGAGAAAAAGATAAAATAGGACTTTTAGCTAGAAAAGTTTAGAACTTGTATTCGTTTAAAGTTTGATATAATTAAATAGAAGTAAGTATTCAATTAAAAATTAGACTTATTTTATTTCTAAGAAATAAAGGAAGAAAGGTGTACACTTATTTATGATTTTAGGAGTAATAATAGTAGCCATTATGTGTGGATTAGGTTATCGACAATATTATTTAGGAACGAAGAATGTATCAGATGTATCTGGGCTGATTATTCCCTTATGTTACTTAGGGTTTCGAATGACGACAAGTCTGATGGCAAAAAGTAATTTTTTTGATGATATTTTAGCTGGACTAGTTATTTCCTCAATTTATTATATGGTTTTTAAATTTGGAAAGAAAAAAATTTCATAACCCTAAATAGAATCAATTTGTAGTCAGTTTTTGATTGAGACCCCAAAAACTTAAAAGTAGTGAAAAAGGCAATCAATTGATAGTCTTTTTAGTTTGTCTTTCGATGTATGTTCATTCACAATTTTTTTTACAATTTGATTTGTCAAATTAAGCTGGACAAATGCTTATCATTTACGTAACTCAAAAATACCTCTAATGGTGTCTGATACTTTAATGATTTTCTTGGTATA
>NZ_MIEK01000039.1 GCF_001742285.1 Enterococcus rivorum
GTGAGCTTCATGATGTGGACTTCAAAGAAGCTTGGGCAACGGAAAAACAAGCCTTGAAACCTGTGATTGGTTTAGTGGATATCCCAAGTATGCAGGCCCAAGAAACCCTTGAATTGAACTTAACCCAAGAAGGACACGTGGCCGTCTTCTCTAGTCCAGGGTATGGAAAAAGTATGTTTATGCAGACGGTGGCGATGGACTTAGCCAGAGTGCATAATCCAGAACGCTTGAACCTGTACTTGTTAGACTTCGGAACCAACGGACTTTTACCATTGAAACGTTTGCCTCATGTGGCAGACACCATGAGTATTGACGAAGAAGAAAAGATTGTGAAATTTACCAGAAGAATTACCGATGAACTAAAACGTCGTAAAAAGCTACTTAGTGAATACGCCGTAGCTAGTTTAGATATGTATGAACGTGCCAGTGGCAATGAAGAACCAATTATTATGATTTTAGTCGATGGCTACGAAGGCTTCAAAGGCTCAAAATTTGAAGAACCTTTAGAGAAAGTCATCATGCAAGTGGCTCGTGAAGGGGCAGGAATCGGGGTTCACCTACTAATCTCGGCTGGACGTCAAAACTCTCTAAGAATGAACCTTTACAGCAACATCAAAACCCAAATCGCCTTGAAGCTGATTGACGATTCGGAACCAAGAGCGATTGTTGGTAGAACCAACTTAACCATTGAAGACTTACCAGGACGTGGCTTAATCAAGCTAGACGAACCAGAAAGCTTCCAAACCGCCCTACCGGCTGAAGGAGAAGACACACTCCAAATCATTGAAGCCATCCAAGCCGAAGTCAAAGAAATGGACGAATACTGGACAGGCGGACGACCAGAAGAGATTCCGATGGTACCGGAAGTGCTTTACTTTGATGCCTTTAAGAAGAAGAAATCTGTACAGAGAGCTATCGATAATAATTTGATTCCATTAGGAATTGATTTTGAAAACGTAGAAGCAGTATCAGCAGATCTAAGCAGAATGAAAAATTTGCTCATCTTTAGTGACAAAGATGAAGTTCTTCAATTACTTAGAACCCAAATGGTTCAAACCCTGGTTCATATGAGTAATGTGAAAACCATGGTTATCGATTCTGAAAATACTTTAAGTTCCTACCAAGATCAGGTACGAACATATATTTCAGGAGATAATCAAATTGAACAATTTTCAGAAATGGTAATGGCAGAAATAGAACGCAGACAACAAGAAGATGTATCCGATTCATTTATCATTATGATTGATCAGCTAGACACTTTTATCAAAGCATCAGGAATCAAAGAAGAAGACTTTAAAACTATTTATGAGAAAGCACCTAAAGTCGGAATTCAACTAATTCTCTGTACACCTTACAGTTACGTAATGTCCTATGATCAAATACCGAAATTTATTAAATCTAATGCTAAACAAGCTATTGTTGCAATGAGAAAAGCTGACCAAACTATTTATGAGAAACCGTATCAAGCAAATGAACCACTACTAGATATAGATGAAGCTTATTACTTTATCAATAATACGTATCAAAAAATAAAAATGAGTCGATAAAAATTGAACGTCTATAAAAAACTTATAGACGTTCTAAAATAGAACTTAACTAGGAGGAAGAAAAATGGCAAAAGAATTATACAGCTTAGGAACAATTGTCTATTTAAAAGAAGGAACCCAAAAAATAATGGTGATTGGACGGGGTGTTGTGTATCAAGATGAAGAGAGCAATACAGAAGTTTTTGTAGACTATATGGGCTGTGCATATCCAGAAGGCATAGATCCTAATCAAACTATTTTTTTTAACACAGAAAATATAGATCAAGTGCTATTTGAAGGCTTTAAAGATGAAGATGAGACACGATTTCTGACTGTTTTTGAAGAATGGGAAAGTGGGTTAGACATCCCTAAAAAGAAAATTGACTAACCTTTCTTAGGAGGAAAAAAGATGAACTACGAACAACGAATTTCTGCATTAGAACAATTTAAATCATCCATTTCTAATGGTACAATCGAAGATAATGCGTCTAGTTTTTCAGAGAATGTCTCTGGATGGAAAGGAGGCACTGCAAAGGATAAATACAAAACATATATTTCTAAAGTAAAAAAAGAAACAAGTAAAGCGGTCACGAAACGAGCAGCCTTTTTAAGCAAAGTAGACGAACGAATTGCTTATGTTCAAGCAAAATTTAATGCCGAATACCAATCTTACAGTGCCTATTTTATTGGAATATCAGATGTTGATCCTATAAAAGACAAACAAAAGAAAAGAATCAAATTAAATGGCATGTCTATGGATGAAAGTGTACGAAATAAAATTAGACGAAATTTCATGTTATAGGGGGGAAAATCTTGACAACAATTAAAGTTGAATGTGAACGATTGGCAGAGAAAGTAGCCAAAGTTAAAACTGCAGCCAATAATTATCAGGATAAAGTTGTATCTTCTTCTCTAGCTTTTATGGAGGTTAATGAAGATTTACAAGGGCAAGGCTACGATTCATTGTTAAGCCAAATATCCAAAAGATTAGAAGGACAAAAGAAATTAGTAGCGGAATGTAACGTTTTGACAGATGCTATGAAAGATTATCAACAAGCAATGAGCGAAGCGGAGTCGTCAGCAAATTTCCCAACCTAAAAGTAAGGAGCGAAAAATTAAGATGTCCGGTAAAATTAAATTTGACGAAGGCAAACATGCACAGTTGGTTACTACATTAAATGATGTAAGTAACTCATTTTCGGAAGTTATGACCGCATTAAAAAATGCAAAAGCAACCGTTGATTCTGATTTCAAAGGAACAGCTGCAGATGCACTTAAGACAGCTCTTCAAGGGAAAATAGATCAACTAAAAAAAGAAAAAGAATCATGGTACACTGTGATACGTAACGCAAATCAAATTCAAACTGCTCTAGTAGATGCAGATATGGATAGTAAAAAAATTATTCAAGGTCCGTCTCTACCACCTAACAAAACTGGTACACAGCCTTCTAAAAATAATAATCCTTTTGTAAGTGGACCCACTCTACCAAAATCTGGTAGCGGATCAGCACAAAAAAATCCATTGGGAACAAATAGTTGGTTTTAACTAGATTTAACAATAAAAAGAAAGTGTGGGGAGATGCATGAGTTCAGGAAATTATACGATTCCAATGAGCGAATACTATAGTAAATCAAACGAATTTAAAGGCAAAGTTCAAGAAGTGGTCGACAATGTACAACAAAACTTTTTGAAAAAAGTTTCAGACAATATCAACAACTTGGATAGCGAAGATCAATCATTTTTAGAAGGCTGTAGTGCTTATACACAAGGAAAAAAAATAGTAAGCACTTTACAAGACAAACATTTACAAAATTTAGGATATATGTCCAATGAAAATGGACAAAACCCATTGCATAAAGTAGTAGATGATGATAAAAAATTTGCTTCAAAATTTAATGCTATTGCACAAGGAAAAGCTAGCAACGAAGTAACTGCTGCATTGGGTGCAATAAATCGTTCCATTACTACCCAGAAAAACAATAGTGAATTTATTTCTTTTTTGAATGGAATTTCAGACCAACTTAGTAGTGATGAAGTAAAAAGTTTAATGCGTTTAGCAAAATTAAATCCAGAAAAAGCTTGGCAAACATTGCTGAATAGTGAACAATTTATCGAGGTCATTGGTAAAAATGCCAAAGTACAAGATTTATTTTTGTCGGCAATGATTTCTCTAGAAAAAGCTGGAAACTTACCTGCTAAGTTTATGGATATCCTTATTGATAGTCCAAAGTTTGTAGATTTCTTAAGTAAGGCCCCAATGAAAATTCAAAATGGTGTCTTAGATGTAATGACATTTATAGCTGACAAGGGTTGGACTATCACAAAAACTACTGAAAAATTCACAGGGTGGGTTAAAACTGTTGCTGAATTAAAACCGTTAAAAATACTCACAAAGTTTGCTGGAACAAAGTTAGGTGCAGTTGTTACCTCTCCATGGGCTGCAATTGGTGTAACTGCAGGTATTTCGGCTTTTGATGCCTATAATGCAGAAGGTAAGGCGACACATAAAGATTTAGGAAAATCTGTAACATGTGGTGTGATTGATGGAATTACTAGTATTGGTCCTGTAGAAGGCGCTTTGATAGGCGCAAGTGTTGGTGGTCCTTGGGGGGCATTGGGTGGATTTATTGGTGGTGGATTGATGTGGGGATCACAAGTTATATTCCCTAATTGGCCTAATAATGTCAAAAATTGGGCATACGAAGGTGTTGATAAATTTAAAGATTGGGGACAATCCGTTCAAAAAGAGTTCAACACCATAGCAACAAATGTTGGAAAGGACTTAGAAAAAAAAGTAAGCAATTTCAAAAATGATGTAGCTGATTTTGGTAAAAAAGCTGAAAAGGTACTAGACAGGTTACCAAAAATAACTGCACCTACACTTAATTGGTTCAATTAGGAAGGAAGAAAAATATGAAAAAAACAATTTTCAATGCTTCTTTTGAGGAAAGTCAAAACTATGTTACTGAAAAATATATCATTGCATCCATGAAAGATTCTGCTAAAAAAATTGTAATTAAAAGAACTGCTGGTGTTCTCATTATGAATGCCTTTCTATTGATTTTAGCTATTTTTGTTAGATGGGTTGAACATGAGGCTCCTATAATTAACCCCATGTTAGCCAGTAAACTCAATATTGTAATTTACTTGTTTTCTTTACTGACTCCTTTATATTATCTAATAAAAATCCTTGATTATAAAAATAATACGATATTGAACTCTTATTATTTTAACCAAACTATGTGCATTATTACTTTCCCATTTTCCATTTCCTTTTATTTGTTTTTTGTAAGTATTTCTGTCGGAATAACTGGAATACCTTGGCTGATTTTTATTTATCTGATACTTCTTGTACTTTTTTTAATCAATAGATACCTTTCTTTAAATAAAAAAATGGTTAGTGCATTATATCATAATAAAATGACCAAAAACAAATTAGTAGATTACTATCAAAAATTTGAATTTTTTGCTAAAAAATATGGTTCTATAATAATTATTCTACTATTTCTTTTCAGAGTATTTTTTTATTCTAAATCAGGTACCCCCTCTGATTATAGTTTCATACAAAAAGTGTTTATAGCCCTTTCACCTTTAATGGGAATTTTTGTAATAGCCTTCATATTCGCTATGATAGAAAGTGTCATGGAAGGTTATTATGTAAAAAAATATTCTGAAGAGTACAGAATAAAATATGGCTACTCAAAAAAAGACTGGTATGGTTCTAAATCTAAAATGTACAAAGAAGAGCTAAAGAACAAGCAATAGCTCCATATATATATATGTTAAAGGAATAGATGCTCTCAAGAATGGAGCAAATAAAGCTGTAGATTTTGTTGAAGATAAGGTCATAAAAGCAGGTGAATGCGTTAAGGAAGGTGTAGGTAAAATAAAAAGTGTGGGAAAAAATGTGTCTAATTTCTTTTCTGGAGGGGGGAAGCTAGCCAGTTCTTGGTTCAGCTAAATTTATGAATAATAAAGAAATAGAACCCTATATACAAACTGTGGATAATTGGAAATGGTGGAAAATGATATTTATAATTCCAATATTTATTTTTTCCTTAACAATGCTCCCTACAGCCTTTATCAATTTGGCAGAACAAGCTTCGCTAAAGAGCAATGGCTGGAACATAACGAGTCTAGAATACTCATTAATTATACCAACTAGTTTACTTCTATTTCTATTAGTCTTATTAGCAAATAGAAATAAAATTAAATCTATTCTTTTTAACAATATCATTTTGAGCTTTTCTTATGGTATATTTTACTACCAAATAATAATAGCTTTTCAGTTTTTCATTAAATATCCACTTTTGAGAATTTTAAATTGGCTTTTTTTTACTATATCTATCTTTATAATTATTTATAGCTATTCAAATAAAAAATTTGATTTATTTAATTTTTTCAGTAAGAAAAAAACCGAACAAATCGTTAAAATTGTTGCAATTTTATGGGGCATAAATTTAGTAGCTAGCTCATTGTTTGAAGGTTTAAAAGATCTGAAAAATCTTTTCTGGTCTAGCATAGTTAGCTTTATGCCATTAATCTTAATTATTCTTTCAATAGGTGTATACGATTATGGATTTAAAACGATTCACTTTTTGAAAAAAATAAACCAAAACCAAGAAACATACCGAACACAGTATGGCTATTCAAAAAAAGACTGGTACGGATCAAAATCTAAAGAATATAAGGAAGAGTTAAAAAAAAGTAATGTTTAACCCTATAAACAAAAAATCTGATACCTTACGTGTAAAATAATTTAGCAATTAATTTACCTTGCAGTAGAATCCTCTCTTTGGATTCTGCTGTAATAGTAAGTTCGTTGGCGAGTACTTTTCAAATTAGAGATTTATTTTTAAATCTATTTTGTTAAATGATTCCTTTTGAACTATCAAGTAAATTATTTTCAGAACTGTTAACTAAAAAAGACATTAATCCATAATTAAAAAATCACAAAAAGTGATACATGTCATTAATTAAGAAAGGTTAGAAGATATCTATGAAAAAAAAATTAGTATTCACCGCTTCATTTATTTTTTTGACATTTAATTTTAGTGCATGCTCCCTCAAAAAAGAAGCTACTGGGTTAAAAAAAGTCAAACAAGAAGAAAGCTTCTCAAAAAATTACGAAAATATAGTAGATGATGGATATACTATCGGAGATTACCATTTTTACTTTGCGAATTTTCAAAAAAAAGATAGCGAGACAATAAAAAACAATTTACAAGATTTTGACAGTACTATAGTTAAGAATTTTGAGACGTACCAATATAAAATTGATAAGACTAAAAAAATAAATATGCTTCCTTTTAGAATACAATACAACCCAACTGATGAAACTATTAGAACAAACTATTTCTTAATAAATAATACTAACACCAAGATTTCATCTATTGATATTGAAGGATTACCTAAACTTAAAAATATTGACATTGTAGAACCAACAACTATTTCCTTTTCAGATGAAGATTTTCTTCAACTTCCAACAAATGGTTTCATTTCATTTTCCGTAACAATGTCTATGCCCATAGAATATATAGAGAGTCTTAAAGAAAACAAAGTAAATGATTTGAGTTTCGACATAATTGATTTAAAGATCAATGGAGAGAAGGTGGACAATTCTAATGAACATTGAGGGATAAAATTAAACTCCAGTTTTTGGCTAAAATAATTTTAAAGGATGTTTTATTTTGAAAAAAACAGCAGATGATTTTTACTATTTTATTTTATCAATCAAATATGGATTACAAATTCTAAGTGTCAAAGCTACTAAAACTATTATTAACATCGCCATTGTTTGTTTCCCAATAATGTTTTTCTATGTGTTAAACGTTAATTCAGAAGATAATATAATACCATTTACAATGCTACTTAAAAGTCTTTCCTTATTCTTTTTCACTACTTTTATTCTTTATCTATTTTCGTTTCTATTTGTAAGTAAAAAGATATACGAATCAATAATTTGGTTTTTAGCCAGTATATCATCTTTGCTACTTGCATATGTTTTGATTATTTTTGAATACTCTGTTTATTTGTTCCAATACTTTTCTCAAGAGCAACAATATCTAATTTTTAATTTCATTTTGCTTTTTCCTTTATTTATTTTTACACTATCTTTGACATACTACATTATTAAAATAAGTTCAGGAAAAACCCATAAAAATGATGCTTATGTAATAGACTTAGAAGAAAAATACAAAAACAAAGCATGAATATGATACAAAATCTATCTAAAGTTCAGCGCAACAGTATATCTATCGCCTTAATTGGTTTAGGATTAAGCAGTTTTATAGAGAGCTCCTTCACACTATTTCTTTTCTTTTTTATATGTGCTGGAATAATCTCGTGGACTACAGCAAAATTCTTAATTGTTGCCTATATAAAATTCAAATTCCCAGAACAATACCTTGATGAAAATATTAAAAAAATGCTCAAAAAAGAAAGGATTCAAAAATAATGAACGTTTTCCAAGCTCCATTAATCTTACAAAATAAGGAAGGATTGAGTAAAGTATGTTAAAAAAATCTAAAATAGAAGACTTTTATATGTTTGGAGTCTCTTTTGAAGAAAACAGTCAAGGTTTATCTGCTTTCGAAGTCATGACAGCAATTTCTATCTTTTTAAACCCATTAATGTTTTTCTATATAAATCAACAAATAAATGTAATATTTTACTCTATAAAGCCAATTGTCTATCTATTTTATTTTACTTCATTAATTCTGCATACTATTTTTTGTATAACTCTTAGTATAAGAAAAAAGACAAAAATAAAAAATTATGAATTAAAGCAAGGTCGTTTATTTATTTGGGGACTTTTTAATATTATAAACCTACTTGTTTTAGGAGGCTATATAATGAACTTAGCCGGAGGAAGTAACTCCTTTTTTTACAGTAATTTTAATGAGCGTGAACTAGTTCTAATCAGTACCATACTGTTCGTTTTAGAACTTTTGACTATTCTCATTTCTAGTCTAGTGATTATTTTCAGTATTAAAAAAGGCTTATATCGTGAAAACCAGGAGAAGGTAACCAATATGAAGCGAACTGCAGAAATCGTTCAACTACTAACACCTGGTGTAACAAGTTTGTCTTTTCTTATTATCATGTTTTCTAATAGTGGAGAAGATGGACTGGGATCGTTTATGACAATTGCTATGATTATTATGGGGTTGGTAGTTGCTGGAAAATTACCTTTTCTGTACATGCTTTATTACCTAAGAAAAAGATTTCCTGAAACATATTTAGAAACTTATGAGGGAAAGAAGGAGACAACAGATGAAATTTGAGCGTTTACCCTTTATTATGAAAAATTTAATTCGATATCAAGCTACTATGAAAGAAAATGATTGGAACAAAGGATTTGATTTGTTAAGAAGTATTGAATTTCAAGAGGGAGTTTATAAGACAGGACCTATGTTTTTCTCTATGGAACCTGCTGAAAATGAGCCTAGATACAGAAATTTCGAATTTTTTATGCCTGTAAACTTCCAAGTAGAAGGAGAATAATGTCAACTACCACTAATCAGCAAGGAAAAACTTGAAAATTACAGAATAGCACTATGTTGCTACTAAAATTATTGCCTTAAATTTATGCATGCCATCTCTTTCTCATCTCACTCTTTTAAATTTTTTTCATTATTTTAAAATAATTGTAGAGAGCTGGAACGAAATAGTGTAGAATATTATATAATGCAATTTATTCTTTTTGTGAATTCGATTTGATAACGTTTTTCGTGTTTTTAAAATGCTGTATTTTTAATATAAATTATAAATTAAATCCTAGAGATTAATAGCTATTAATTGGTTCCTTCTTTTAGAGTTCATTATTCTAAAAAAACCATGTGTAGCTTTTTATAATTAAGTATTAGCATTTAGCATTCGTACAGAAAAAGAAAATCGAGTTTTTAGAATAAAAAAATTTCACGCTTTATTGCGTATTTATTAAGTAACAGGAAAAAAAAGCTAAAAATGAAAGAGGTCTACTACATGAAAAAGAAATTATTACCTTTATTGGCAGCAAGTCTTTTATTAGGAACATCGCTCTCACCTGCAATTAGTTTTGCAACTGAAAGGACTGGTTCATTAGAAACAACAGCTCCTAGCACAGAGGATTCAGGGACAATCAGCACGGAAGAAACAACTGAAAGTTCTACCACCGAATCTAGTAGTGGAACAGAGAGCTCCTCTGAGACTACCACACCTTCTAATGGAGAAGAAACAACAGATTCGTCAGCCACTATTGAATCACAGCCAACAACTCCTCAAACAGGGAATCAATCGCAAGGTACCAATCATGTTCCTTCCGTTGATCCAGAGAAAGAGGGTACTCCAGTTGTTGAACACACAACGGTTGCAAACTTAGAGGAAATTGTCATAGTAAAAAATCAAACAACGGATCAGTTTATTGAAAGTATCGGTGAACAAGCTCGAAAAGTAGCACACGAAAAAGATTTGTATGCCTCTGTCATGATTGCCCAAGCGATTTTAGAATCTGGATCAGGCAATAGTGGGCTTTCTGTTGCTCCTTATTACAATTTATTTGGAATTAAAGGCAGCTACGAAGGTAGTTCTGTTACGATGAAGACACAAGAAGACGATGGCAAAGGAAACCTTTACACAATCGATTCCGCTTTTCGTCAATACCCTTCCTACAAAGAATCACTAGAGGATTATGCGAAGTTACTTAAAGAAGGCTTGTCTGGAAATTCTGAATTTTACAAAGGAACGTGGAAAAGCGAGACCACTGATTACACCCAAGCAACTGCTTTTCTAACAGGAAAATACGCAACAGATGTGCAGTATTCTGAGAAAATCAACAAACTAATTGAAGTATATGAACTGACAAAATATGATGCCCTAGAAGAAAAAACACCTGAGCAAAAAGAACAAGAGCAAAAACAAGCTGAAGAAAAGAAAATCAATGAACAAAAAGAAAAAATTGCTAAATTGAACGAAACTCATATTACTTTTACTAAAGAGCTACAACGCTTAAAACAGGAAAAGAAGCGAAAAGAGTTAGAACAGCTAGTTCTTGCTCCAAGTAAGTTTCTTGGACAGTTAATCAAACAGTTAGATGCATAAATAAGGAAAATGAGAGTAATAAAACTAAAAACTATTTTTATTTCACTCCCTAAATACGAATAAGCGATGAAAATACAGCAACAAATTTCTGAAGGCTAAGCACTTATGCCTCGCCCACTACTATAATAAAAAAGAAATATAGAGGGGAGACTTATCGATGGATGAGTTTCCCCTCTAACTCTTAGTAAATTTTAAATTAAAGCATTTCTATTTCAATCGATAAATTTTTTTAGGTCGACCTTTCGTCGGCTTAGTCTCAAATCCCAGCTCTTCAAAAAATTTGCCTTGCGTTTTTCTAAAATTGCTATTATCTAACTCTTCTAACGAAAGTCCTAAAAATTTACTATACACCTTTCTAGCATCAGTCAGTGTAAACGTTGACCCCAATATTTTCAAAATGGTCGGAGCATAATTCAAGCGATTTTTTATCCTGATAACAGCTTCTTTGATAATCTCTTCATGATCAAAAGCTAATTGATTTAAATCAATTAACCCATGCTTTCCATCGAGTTTAATCTGCCCAGCTTTGTTAACAGCTAGAGAAACCCACTCTACTTCTTTTGCATCATCGCTCGCAACGATCTGTACTTGACTCATGCAAGGAAGATACGTTAGATGAGCAACTGTGATTACCCAAGTTCGAGGATCTCTATTAGGTGTAGCAATCGTTTTTAATTGCTCTATACAATCACTATCTAACTGTATACTAACCTCTTCTTTAACTTCTCGAATGACAGCCTCTAATGTATCCTCATTTTTATCAACAAATCCTCCTGGTAAAGCATATTTTCCTTTAAAAGGATTCGCTTTTCTTTGAATCAATAGAAGCTTTATTTGTTCATCTTGCCATCCTAAAATAACATTGTCTACCGTAACAGAAGGTTTCTCATATGTTGGTAGATCCTGATGTTTATACCATTTTAAAAACTCTTCTTGAGATGCTTCCTGTTCATAATATTTTTTTTCTTCCTGAATATTCTTAAATTTCATTTATTTTATCACCTGATTCTCTATTCTTTTTTTCTCGCTTCCTTTGTCCAGCGAATATAACCTACAATAGAGTTTATCAAAAATACCCAATACATAACAGTCATTTCTAGACTAGCACCCCACCACAGATAAATACTAAACACATTTGTTCCCATCCAGAAAAGCCATTGTGCTGAATAAGAACCATTCATTAACCACTGTCCTACATAATTTGTTCCATCTGTTACAGAATCTCTAAAAGGTCTATTAGCACCAATACTTTTGTAAATAAAACCAAATATTCCCCAGATAACTGTCATCCCAAAAATTGCCTTGACCCAACCTAATACAGATAACTTTTTAGGTTTAATAAAATGATGTTTCTCATCTGTCTTTTGATTCTGTTGAACGTTCAACAGCCATAAATATGTTCCTACAAACTGCATTAGTAAAAAATAAATTGACGTAATTACTTCCCCGTAAAATCCACTATCAATGCTTAAATACAGATAGATGCTAACATTAATTAAACCAAATAAGTAATTACTAACTTTTCCTTTCGTTACGAAAATGACATTAATAATTCCTGTTACCCCCGCTATCATTCCTACAAAACTATCCGGTTGATTCAAATAGACAACTAATTGAATCCCAACTAATATAGTTAAATAGACTACCTCTAATGGTTTCCAACCAAGAAAGATATCTTCTAATAACGCTCTAAATATACCATGAACACCTAATTCTTTTGCTTTCTCCATTAGCTTATTTATATTTTCTTTCAAATGAAGCCGTAGCGCTT
Organism: Enterococcus rivorum; assembly: GCF_001742285.1. Taxonomy (GTDB): domain Bacteria; phylum Bacillota; class Bacilli; order Lactobacillales; family Enterococcaceae; genus Enterococcus_L; species Enterococcus_L rivorum. The sequence goes on from NZ_MIEK01000039.1 coordinate 12,380, forward strand.
CCCAATATTCTCGATCCATCCTGGTATCCAACCAACTTCTAATTTCTACTACTTTATTCATATTATTCACTCCTATTCAAATTTTATCTACTGTCCATCCCAAATAGATAAGTTTAATCGTTCTTTTATTATTCTTTGTGCTTCTGTATATCGACCATAAAATCCTTGCGGGTCGCTTTCAGTCGGCACACTTTCCAGTACTACCACTTTATCCATTAAACCCGCTTCTTTAAACAACGTTATTAGGTGTTCATGGAATGCCCAACGAACAGCATCCTCTGCCATTGTCATATCTCTAAAATGATCGTCAATGTATCTGGTTACTGGTGGAATTATCAAAATCAATGCCCATTTCTCTTGCTCAATCGTCGTTGCATACTGCAAATCCAATGCCTTTTTCTCAGATTCTGTTATAAGCATTTTCCCTTGCTTTTCAGCCATTTTTTTATCCGTAGTCAAATACCAATCCATATAGGCTTTTGTGACTGTACTATTTGTATCTGCTATGACTAAGCCATTGTTTCCACTACCTTCAATTTCATTCGACGTTTGACGGTACTGATTCGCTAACAAATACGTATAATCTTTTCCATTCAACTCTTCATCTAATACATTATATTTTTTCTGATAATATCTAGCGTACTCTAATGAGAAACTACTTCCATAACTTCTTGCAAGATCTTTAACCAGCGTTGTTTTTCCACCAGAAGCAGAGCCTGCTATTAAAACATTTTTACTGAAATGACGTCTAAAAGGTTTCGCTATTTGTCGCCAATATTTCATAGGATTTTCCCTAATTTTGGTTGCTGAAATAGGCAATAATTCTCGATTTATCCTGACAACTTTCCAATCTGGTCTTAAAATAGTTAATTTTTCTTCATATTCTTTTTCTCCTACATAAATAGTAATATCTACTTTATCTACAAGGTTTTGTTGTACTTGTTCTTCTACTAATTCTAACCATTGACTCCACCCTTCAGGATACTCTGGAATCCCAGTTTCATCGACTTTCACAACATGAACTAGCTCATCTTCTTTAAAGGTTTCTCTAACATAGCGAAACCTTTTCGTTAAACCTAAACCAATTTTCGCTCCACGATCGTTTTCTCTCCCACAGGCAATTAGGATCACTCCATCATGAGATCGTTTTGCTTGATGGATAGCTGATATATGTCCCAAGTGCATTGGTGCCCAAGTTCCAAAAAATAAAGCAATATCGTTTCCTTTTAGTTTTTCTCTCACTATCATCCGCTCCTTTTAGGTATTTTTTACCTTTATTGTTTTAAAAAGAAAAAGGTTGATTTTAGCAACCTTTTTCTGAAGAAAATTTTAGGTAAAAAATACTTTTATTGTTAAAAAAATAATACCATAGAAAAATAGTGAAGTAAATAAGAATTTGTATTTTCCAAAAAAATACCCGTTCTCAGCAAGAACGGGAAAGGAGTTAAAAATGAAAAAGTCTTTTAGTCGGGTTGTTTTGTTGGTATATGTACATGTTACAGAATAGTTATGACTATTCTGTGTAGATTTTTTTGGTTATTTCATAGGTTTTTGTAAATTTTTTTCAGTAATAAAACTAACTATGGTTCCTTTAAAAAAATGACTTCTCCAAAATCATCCCTTAGGTGATTATTGGTGAAGTCATTTTAGCTTAAACTTGCTACTTTCTTATCTACTTGATGACCATTATATTGCAAGGTGCATGGTTTACGACATAGGCTGCTGTAGAGCCGATTGTTATTCTTTGGATTGCTCCTTTTCCTGTAGCACCGACAATCAATAAATCAATATTATAACGCTCTGGTAGTGTTTTGGTTAATAGTTCTTTCACATTACCAATTTCTACAATAGGCGTTATCTCTTGAATTCCCATTTCTTTTGCATCATAGACCCTTTTCAGTAACTCTTTTTCAACATTTTCTTTTTCCTCTGCTAATAGCTTAGAATAAGCATAGGCACTATAAGCAATTTCTACTTCGTTGATAATACAAACAATAAACAAGTGAGCCTTTTGTTCCTTTGCGATTGCTAACGCTTCAGAGAAAGCCTTTTCAGAATTGTGTGAGCCATCAACTGCAACAAGGATATTTTCATATCTTTTTGACATCGTAATCACCTCTTTCATCTTTATTTTAACATAATTCTGACTAATCATATACAAAGAACACTTTGTTGTAGATGATGCTATATGGTTCCTTTCGATAGATGTCTTCTATAAAAAAGATCAAAGAGGTTTAGGAACTCCCTAAACCTCTTTTACAAATCTTTCTATCCATCTCATAACTTTTTTTCTTCTTTTTTAATCAAAGGAAATTTATTCTTTTATTTTCTTATAGTTTCTAAATAGAACGAATAATCCAACAAAAGATAAACAAATACCTAGCATAAATAAATAGTTATTCTCGCGATCACCTGTTTTAGGTAAGGTTTTTTTATTAGTCGTTCCTGTGTCTGTTGTGTTATTAACCACTTCAGTCGCTGTTGTTGGAGTAGTGTTTTCTAAAGTGCTTATGGATTCAGTTGAATTGGTTGTTTCTGTTGTGAACGTTTGACTGGTGCTTTCACTTGTAGAGGAACTTGTATCACTTGTTGAACCTCCTCCGTTCAAGGTTACACTTGCTTCAGCAGAAAATATAGAAACGGATGCATCTGATCCTACTATTGAAATTGTGACTGTTTCACCAGGAGCCCCTGTGATAACCGTCTTAAAAGTAATTATTGCATCACCTATTCTTGCAGGCCCACCACTTCCCCAAACTATACTATCTGGTGCTGACACGCCATTAAATATCGTACTCTCTGAAATATAGGTTACGCTTGCTGGAAGATTTTTATCTAATTTAAAATCATCAAACGCTGGGTTTGTAGGCGCTAGTACTTCCAATGTCCATGTAACTTCGTCTCCATCATTAATTAGGGTTTTATCAGGACTTAAGCTACTACTTACCACAGCTCTATTCCCGGCAGGTACTAGTGGTGCTACACTAGATTCCAAAGATTCACTGGTGTTGTTGCTACTTAGATTACTTTCCTCTGCTCTGACAACTTTACTGAAAGAAACAACACTGACACATATAAAGAATAAAAAAACAACTCGCACTATTTTCCTCATATTTTTCTCCTTTTTACTAAAATATATAAATAATTTTAGCACGAAAAACAAATAAAGTCGATATTAATAATATCTTTTTTACATAATTGATAAAAAAATCATTTTTTTAAAGTGAATTAAACAAATGAACGATCAATGTCGTCAGCATCGTTACCCCAATCCCTATCACCGTTGGAACAAGAAAGGATAATGCCGTCCATTTTTTACTCTTTGTTTCTTTATAGATTGTCAATAATGTTGTTGAGCACGGCCAATGATACAGAGAGAAGAGGATCGTATTAACAGCCGTAAGCCATGTCCAATTATTTGCGACTAATAATTCTTTAAATGACTCCAATGAAGTATAATCTACCAAAGTACTTGAAGCCATGTAACCCATAATCATAATCGGAATCACAATTTCGTTTGCCGGAAATCCCAAAATAAATGCTAGTAAAATTATGCCATCTAATCCCATTAAATGGGCAAAAGGATCTAGAAAATTAGAAACTTGTTTTAAAATAGTTACGTCCCCTATTTGAACATTCGCCATCACCCAAATAAGAAGACCTGCAGGAGCCGCAATAAGTACTGCTCTTCCTAAAACAAATAACGTACGATCAAAAATAGAACGAACAATCACTTGTCCCACTCTAGGTTTTCGATAAGGCGGTAACTCTAGTGTAAATGAAGAAGGAATCCCTTTTAATACTGTTTTGGACAATAACTGAGAAACCCAAAAGGTCGTTAAAACTCCCAATAAAATAACACCAGTTAAGATTAGTGAGGAGAACAAAGACCCAGTTAACGATGTGCTACTTCCTGCAAAAAAACATGACGATAATCGCAATTAGCATGGGAAATCTGCCGTTACAAGGAACAAAATTATTGGTAATAATGGCAATTAGTCGTTCTCTCGGAGAATCAATAATGCGGGCCCCCACAACACCAGCTGCGTTACAGCCAAATCCCATACACATCGTCAAAGCTTGTTTGCCACAGGCTCCTGCCTTTTGAAAATACTTATCTAAATTGAAAGCAATACGTGGTAAGTAACCAAAATCTTCTAAGAGGGTAAACATTGGAAAGAAAATTGCCATCGGTGGCAGCATAACCGATACTACCCAAGACAATGTCCTATAAACCCCTAAAATTAGTACCTCTTGGATAAGAGTCGGAACGCCAATGATAGTAGTCCACTCCATTAACTTATCTTGAAAACTAAATAGCATTGAAGCGAGCATCTCAGAAGGGACGTTAGCTCCCTCAATCGTAATCCAAAAAACTAAAAACAATAAAAGCAACATGCTAGGAATACCTGTGATTTTATTTGTTAAAAATCGATCCAACATACGATCTTTTTTATCATATTCTTTATCACGATAAGTAACCACTTCATTGGTAATCGCTTCCGCTCGATTCATTAAGGCGGCTACTTGGTCTTCTTCGCTCTCAAACCCTTGTAGAGACTGTCGAATATAGGGATTACTAGTAACTTTACCCTTAGCAGCTAAGGCAACCTGTTCCATAAGTGAAGTCAGTCCTTCTTTTTTGACAGCAGAAGTCCCAACGACTGGAACACCTAAAAGTGTTTGTAATTTTTCTAAATTAACGTCGATATGTTTTCTTTTCGCTTCGTCTAATAAATTAACACAAACAATCACATGAGGATTGATGGTAATGATTTGTAAAACTAAGTTCAAGTTCCGCTCTAACGCTGTTGCATCGCATACAACAACCGTTGCTTTGGGATTTGCTTCTATAATAAAGTCTCTCGCTACTTCTTCTTCCGTTGAATGAGCTAACAAAGAGTACGTTCCTGGTAAATCCACCAAGCGATAATTGACTCCGTTAAATAAGTGAGTTCCTTGAGCAAAACTAACGGTTTTTCCCGGCCAGTTCCCTGTATGTTGTCTCATTCCTGTCAATTCGTTAAATAGTGAGCTTTTCCCCACATTAGGGTTTCCAGCAAAAGCAATCACTGCTTCACCAGTTCCTGTATTTTCCAGCGTCACCTCTTCTTTTTCCTGCGATTCAAATTCTTTAGTCATCCATTTCAACTCCTTTTGCGACCACTTGAATTTTAGCTGCATCACAATTACGAATCGCAATAATTGTTCCTCTAACTCTATATGCAACGGGATCCCCACTAGGACTCGCTTGAACTACTTCAATCAGCGTTCCCTTCGTCATTCCTAAATCCCATAGCCTTCTTTTCATTCCACTATCTGTTTCTATTGTTTTGATTCTAGCCATCTCGCCAACTTTAATTTGTGCTAAATTGCTCATCTAACTCCCCCTTTTTAGTCCACCCTAAATATAGTTCTATGTTACCCATACAACCATTTTAAAGCAAGCGTTTTCTTTTTTTGTTAATTTAGTAAGAACAAATGTTTCACATGAAACAAAATGATCTATTCTAATCTCCCACCTTATTTACGAATTTTTTTAGCTATAATCGTTAAATTATATTTTATATACTTTAGACAAGCTTGGAATTAAATTGGTCTCACTATTTTTATACTCTTCAAAATGAAAATTTTTTGTTAATAATTGCACTTTTTAAAGTCATTCTAAAATATCTTGTTTAAAAAAGAATTTTTTTTTGGTATACTTAATAAAAAAGAGAAAGTGAACGCTTTCACTAAAAGGAGAAGTTATGCATAATACAAGAACAATTAAAGAAGACATTATTTGGGTTGGTGCCACAGATCGAACCGTTAGACTTTTTGAAAATCTATTTCCTTTAGATCATGGGATGTCATACAATTCTTATGTTATTTTAGATGAAAAAACAGCCTTGATGGATACGGTAGATTCTTCTGTCAGTGAAGTTTATTTGGAAAATGTTGCTCACGCATTAAATGGCAGAAATTTAGATTATCTCATTCTTCACCATATGGAACCTGATCACTGTGCCAATATTCAAGCCATTGTTCGACGCTATCCAGAAGTAATGTTGGTAGGAAATAAGACGACCTTTAAGTTTTTAGAACAATTTTATGATATACAGGTTCAAGAGAATTATCATCTAATTAAAGATAAAGATACATTAACGTTAGGGAAAAGAACCTTACAGTTTATGTTACAGCCCAATGTACATTGGCCAGAAGTAATGTTTAGTTATGATAGTGAGGATGGCGTGTTATTTTCCGCAGACGCTTTTGGTTCATTCTCTCCTCTGGATGGGAATATGTTCACTGATGAACTTGATTTTGAACACCGAATTGCTGATCAAAGTCGTCGTTACTACGTGAATATTCTTGGGAAGTTTGGCGCCAATGTCTTAAGAGCCCTTAAAAAAATAGGGGATTTACCTGTAAAAATGATTTTGCCGCTTCATGGTCCTGTCTATCGAAGTGAAGAACACATTCAATACATTACCAATCGTTATCAGCAATGGGGAAATTATGAAGCTGAAGAAAAGAGCGTTCTAATTCTTTTCGGTTCGATGTACGGTAACACAGGAAATGCTGCAGATAAATTAGCAAGTTTACTAGCTGAAAAAGGCGTTAAAAATATCCGACTGTATGATATTTCAAACACTGATATTTCGCAAATGGTATCTGATATGTGGGTTTATTCAAATATCGTCTTCGCTTCACCAAATTACAATGGTGATTTAATGTATAAGATGGACTTTATCATCCGAGAAGCAATACGCATGAACCTACAAAAACGAAAAATTTCATTCTTATCAAATGCGACTTGGGGAGGAACAGCTTTAAAGACAATGCAAGCCTACTTTGATAATCCTAAAAACTTTGAAATTGTAGGAGAACCTGTTCAAATCTCTTCTTCTGTGAAAGAGAATAACCTGCCACAGTTGGAAGAGCTGGCTACAGCGATTGTTGCTTCGATGGAAACGATTGAATAATTAAAACTGCAAAAATAGTTAGGAGAAATCGCTTGGTTAAAAAATCTATATTTTATCTTGGAGGCTTCTTTCTATTGGTAAGATTGACGGGAATCATTTTGACCCTTAATTTAATGCCTGTGCAAGATCCAGATATGATTTCTAAAGAAGAATTTATTGCTATCCAAAAACAATTTTCCATTCATTATGAATTGGGCAGCTTTTTAATAATCTGTAGCAATTTTATTCTAGTATTTTTCTTGCTCTTCTTAATCTATTTGTTTGTATCTGAAAAGATTAAGCAGTCCTAATTCGAGAAAAATTTTTTACTCACTCTAAAAACAAATAACTAAATTGAAGATTAACCAGAACGAATAATTTTACTTTTCGTTCTGGTTTTTTATTTTGGGATAATTCCAGGAAACTCTATTAATAAATGAGCAAGTTTACTAGCAAAAATAGACAGTGAGACCAAAAGGTACTCCTTTTTAAAACTGCTCTTTATGATTAATTATTTAAGGTCAGCTGAATTCGTTTTGGCATCTAATACGCTTCAACCTCTTTAGCTAAAGATAATTAAATTTTTTGGTAACTTCTGCTACTCCCTTTATAGATACTTTATTAAAAATATAAAGAAAGCGCTTTCTTTTATATTTGGTGTATGCTATACTAAAAATAATTTTTTATCAATAACTATTTTTAAGGAGGAGTCTAAGGAATGAAGCACTACACAGAACAATTTATTAACGGGGTTTGGCAAGAAGGTACTAGCACTAGTTTGATGGAGAATTACAATCCTTTTACGGGAGAACTCATTTATCGCTATCAAGCGGCAAGTCAGCAGGATGTAGATGATGCCTACCAGGCAGCGCAAATAGCCCAAATCCAGTGGGCCAAAACACTTCCAGAAGAGCGTAAAGACTATCTAAAAAAATTAGCTACAATTGTGGCAGATATGGAACAGGAAATTTTTGACTTGTTGTGTGAAGAAAGCGGTGGAACTAAAGCAAAATTTGCCTTTGAGTATGGAGATACATTAAAGGTTATTGATGATGCTATGGCCTATCATATGATGATGAATGGTAAAATTATGCCTTCTAATGTGTTAGGAAAAGATAATTATGTTTACAAAATACCTAAAGGTGTCATTACCGTGATTGCTCCTTTCAACTTTCCTTTGTTGCTCTCTATGCGTTCAATAGTGCCTGCCATTGCCTGTGGAAATACTGTTGTAGTAAAACCTTCTAGCGAAACACCTGGCTCAGCATTTCTAATAGCGGAAATGTTTGAAAAGGCAGGCTTTCCAAAAGGCGTGATTAACGTCGTTGCAGGGCGTGGGTCAGAGATAGGAGACTACATTGTGTCTCACCCAACTTCATCACTAATTTCATTTACTGGATCAACAGAAGTTGGACAACATATTGGAAAAGTGGCAGGTGAATTATTAAAAGATGTCTCTCTTGAACTTGGTGGGAATCAGGCTATGATTGTCTTAGAGGATGCCGATGTGGATCAAGCAGCCAAAGCAGCCGTTATTGGCGCTTATTCGCATCAAGGACAAATATGTATGGCAATCAATCGAATTTTGGTTACGCCAAATGTACGCGACCAATTTATTAAGTCCTTTGTTGCCTATTCTAAAGAAGTAAAGGTAGGAGATCCTACAGATGAAGAAGTATTCATTGGCCCACTAATCAACGAAAGACAAGCACAGAAAGTAGCAGAAAATTTACAAGCGACCATTAAAGCTGGAGCAAAAGTCGAGTTAGAAGGAAAAATTGAAAAAAGTGTTGTTCACCCTTGGATTCTTTCCAATGTAACAAATGATATGTGTGCAGCAAAATGTGAAATGTTCGCTCCAGTTTGCTCAATCATTACAGTAAAAAATGAAGAAGAAGCAATCAAAGTAGCTAATGACACTGAATACGGCTTAAGTAATAGTATCTTTACGAAGGATTTATACAAAGGTTTAGAGTTGGCTAAACAATTACATTCTGGGATGGCTCATGTGAACGATCAATCCATTACTCATGAACCCCATGTAATGTTTGGTGGGGAAAAATATTCAGGCGTTGGAAGATTCAATGGTCAATGGGTAATAGACAAGTTCACAACAGAAAAATGGATTAGCGTCCAAAAAATAGACCGTTATTAATCCTGTATCTTTCTTTATAACTTTAGGTATTTAACGGTCGTACTTATCTATCAATCGTATCCAAATTGCTTAATGTAGAAGCTTTATCAATCCCAATCCTCAGTTTGATTATAACTACTATGTTGGTATTCTTGTTAGAAATTTTGGATTCCAGTAAAATATAGACATTAAAAAATATTGTAGGGATATGAAAAAAGAGAATTTTTTTAAGTGAGATTCTCTTTTTTTGATTGTTTTTCCAAATAATTATTTTTTAAAACTATTAATGGTTATTCTGTTTTTAGGAGTACTATGGGTACCAATGCTTTTTTATAAAAAAAATAAAGATTTTCTTGAAGTAGTTTTTGATCGAGATTTATCCTATTTTGTAATTTGATTAGATGAAAAGGGCGAGGGCTACAAGATTGATCTTCTATCCTTTTTCACCCTATTTTAATAGTTTTGCTGATTTCTTCTTCACGAATCCAAATAAAGTGTTTGGCAATCTGTTGGAACGCGTGGTTAAAGATTTCCATTTAGCATACGATATCCTTCGTGCTACGATAATAATGATAATCAAACGTTTTACGGACGATGTTGATTGCCTCTATCTTTGCGCTCTAACTAGCTATCTTTTGATACAACGAACAGAAAGAGTCTGTAATAAAACTAAAATCGTTTTATTACAGACTCTTAATTTTTTTATAAACGATAGAACGAAGATAACTTCTTACTACTCTCTTATACAGAGGGTTACTGTTTAAGAGGTACATTCACGGCCAAAATACATTCACTTTGGTTACTTAAAAAATAGACTTTAGAAAATGCAAATGAGTGGTCTTTTGGATTATGCGCTACTGGTTTAATAAATAGAACAGCTACTCCAAAACTTGACCCGCTACACTCTTCTATTCCTCTACAACATGAACTTTAATAACTGCAGTGACTTCTGAATGTAATTTTACTGGCGCTTTTGTATAACCTAATGAACGAATCGGTTGAGCCAATTCGATTTTTCTTTTATCTAATTTTACCTTATATTGTTTTTCTAAACCTTCAGCAATTTGTTTAGAAGGAATTGCACCAAATAAACGGCTATCTGCTCCTGCTTTTGCCTTAATTTCTACTACAGTTTCTTCTTTTTCAAGAAATTCTTTCATTTTATTTGCTTCTTCTAGAATTTCTGCTTCATGCTTCTCTTGCGCCTTTTTTTGCCCTTCAAGAGCACTTATACTGCCTTTATTCGCTTCTTTGGCATAACCATTTTTAATTAGAAAATTTTGCGCATAACCCGTTGGAACTTCTTTAACGTCACCTTTTTTTCCTTTACCTTTAACATCTTTTAGAAAAATTACTTTCATAATTTTCACTCCTTCCCATACATTTCAGTTGTATTTTGATGAATAGCTTCCAGTAATAAGTGTTTTACCTCAGCAATTGTTTTACCAGATAATTGCACGGCAGCGTTTGTAAAGTGTCCTCCGCCACCTAAGTTTTCCATAATTAATTGAACATTAATTATACCATTACTCCTAGCACTAATTCCAATCTGTTTATCCGTTCGTTTAGTAATAACAAAAGAGGCATTGATTCCAGACATTGACATCAAAGTATCCGCAGTTTTAGCTGCAACAACACTATCATACTCTTTGCTTTCCTCACCGGCAACTACAACAATATCTGTTGTAATATATTCACTTTTAGAAATCAGCCCACTCATCTCTAAGTAACTATTTAAATCTGAACTTAATAGATATTGTACTAAAGAAGAATCAGCACTACAAGTTCTTAAATAGCTTGCTACATCAAAAGTACGCGCAGTCGTTCTAACACTAAAACTTTTCGTATCCACAACAATACCCGCCAATAACAATGTTGCTTCTATTTTTTGTAACTTCTTTTCAGCATTACTTTGGTACTCAATTAGTTCTGTAACTAATTCCGAAGCAGAAGACGCCGACGATTCAATATACGCAAGCAGCGGCTTGGCTGGAAATTCTTCTCCACGTCGATGATGGTCAATAATAACTACTTTTTCAAAGCGTTCATAAAGCTCCTGAGAGATCGATAGCGACGGTTTGTGATAATCCACCATAACTAACAAGCTACTATCTGTTTTCCTCTTAATGGCCTCTTTAGGCGTTATTATCTGTTGCTGTAGTTCAGGGTACTTCTTCAGATGCTCCATCACACGTTCTACATCAGGAATAACCTCATTTTCATTAAGTACAATCCAAGCTCTCTTGCCATAAAATCTTGCTAGGCAAGCGACTCCAAACGCTGAACCAATGGCATCCATATCTGGAAATCGATGCCCCATTATATAAACATCTGCTGATTCAGATAATATTCCTTTTAAAGCAGTACTCATTGCTCTAGAACGAACACGCGTTCTTTTTCCGACAGATGCTGTTCTTCCACCAAAAAATATTGGCTTCGCATCATCTTTTGCTTCTTTTACAACAACTTGATCGCCACCTCTAACTAAAGCAGTATCTAAGTTTGTTTGAGCAGTATTTCCAGTTTGATTTAAGGTTGATCCACCATAAGCTATCCCCATACTTAACGTAACCGCAAACTCTCTACTTTTAGCTTCATTTCTAAGTGTATCCAGTATTTGAAATTTGTTGTCCATCATTTTTTTTATATCTTCTAGTTGTGCAATAAAGAAATACCGTTCTGCGTTAATTCGCTTATAAAATACTTGGTACTCTTCTAACCAATCTGAAATGATTGTTGTCAAAAAACTATTCAAGTATGAAATCTCTCGTTCATTCATTGAATCGGTTATGTCATCATAGTTATCAATTGATACAATACCAATAGCCGTTTGCATTTCAAATTTTTCTTTATGAAGATTGCTTTCTTCAGTTATGTCTTTAAATGTTATTGTATGCTGTAGTTCATTCACATCAAATTGATAAACTTTTCCATTGCTTTTAAATACATCTTTTCTTTTTTTTGCTGATGATAAGAAAGATTGAATTTTTTTTGAATCAATCAACAATTCACCATCATTAAAAATTTTCTCTGCATATGGATTCAGCCATTGAGCTTCCTTTGTCTGAGAATCATAACTTATAATCCCAACAGGAACTTCATTCATTGCATAGTCTATTGATTTTTCAGCAATTGTACTGGCTTCTCTAATTTTTTCTGTATTAGAGATTTCAACTATTTTCACTAAATTAAACATTTGTTTCATTAAGCACATATTTATCAAAACTAACCCACTAATAAAAAACACCTTGTTAGATACAAATAAAAACAGTAGTACTTGTATAACAAAGAGAATGAATACAGAGATTATAATTCGTCCTTTTCTTCCCTTGCGCATGTTTAACTCCCCCAGTAATCCTACAATAAGAATATTTTAGCATAAATTTGTCTTTTCAGCGAATAACGCAGTCAAAAAATGTTTCACGTGAAACATCCTAAGTATATTTTACTTTAATAAGAACTCAATCATCGTCAATGGATTTAGATATATATATTCCAAGTGAACTTTTTATATGCGTAATTCGAAACTAGTTAGTGTCTATTTTTTTATGTACATTAGATAGGCTTTTCAAATTTTTAGATTCAACTGTTAAATATTAAAAAGCGCAAGTTTATTTTTATGCTACAATCTTTAAAGTATAAGCAGATTAAGAGTGTCCCATTAGTATACCCCAATTCCTGTTAACGAATAAGTGGTTTTACAAAAGGAGACCTCAATTTTGTAGACTGTTCCTTTAATACCATATTACGTAGTCTTCTCATCAACAATTCGGTTATTCTTTTTTTGATTTAAGTAGCTTGAAAAACAATAAATCAGCACCACCCGTGAGAACGGGTGGTTTGCTCTGCGGGTGGAACCCGCTCTTACCGGCCTTGGTCTAAAGACCTACTGAATCAGTCCGCCTTCC
>NZ_MIEK01000040.1 GCF_001742285.1 Enterococcus rivorum
GAAAAGCTCTTTCAAAAGAAAAAACAGAGACGATTTTGATAATAATAGTCAAAATCGTCTCTGTTTTCTATAAATAGTAGTTTATTGTCCCACTCTCATTTTATGAGTAAAGCTTCCTAACTCTTCAACATAAAATACGCCCCAAAAGAGCCATGCACCCCTGCTAAATGATTGTCTTTATTTTAGTTATCGTTTAGCCATGTTTCGTCTATAGCAACTCATGCACTTTTGATTTTCTACTTCTAAAATTCCAACATTTTCTTTTAAATTCCTCTATAGTAGGCTGATTATTTCTTCACAGCAATCTTCCATTCCCATTTTTGTAATAAAAGCCGTTCCATTAATCACTGGAATTTCTCCTGTAAATGAATGCGGTCCAATCGCTACAATCACAGACATATCTAAGTCTGTTTCATTGACGTCGTAGATACTCATCCCTCTTATTTCTACGGGAATAGCTTTTTCTTGTAGATAATTTTCGATAAATTCTATTGTAAATTTCAATTTATTCGCTGATGTCCCTGTTGCTACTAAGATTTTATGCATGATTTAGCTCCTCACTTTTATTCGTATCTATTTTTTAATACGTTCGGCCACCATCAGCTAAGATAATTTGACCATGAATATATGAACTCTCTGGACCAGCTAAAAAGACTGTTATATTCGCGATATCCTCCGCTTGTCCTATTCTGCCAATAGGAATTTTTTTTACCAGTTCTCGCTGACTTTCGGTAGTAGGATATAACTGATCTAAGATATCCGTTTGGATGACACGAGGGGCTACTGCATTTACATTTACGCCTTTAGGCCCTAATTCTTTGGAAATAGTCCTCATTAAGCCATGTTGTCCAGCTTTAGAAGAAGCGTAGTGCGCCCCTCCTCCTGTTCCTGTAATTGCTGAACCAGAAGTAATAAAAATAATCTTTCCTTGATTCCTTGTAAATTCTTCATAAAATGCTTTTACAGTGTAAAAAGAACCGTTCAAATTAATATCAATGACCTGTTTCCATTCTTCTACAGAGATCTCATTTAGTTCATGACGATAACTAATTCCAGCGTTCACGATGAGAAAATCAATCCCTCCAAAAGAAGCCAACACTTTTTTTCTTGCAGACATTAACTCATCCGAATTCGAAACATCTACCTGAATAAAAATAGACTCTTCGTATCTTTTTGTAATCTCTTGAGCGGTCTTCGTTCCTGCCACCTCATCAAAATCTAAAATGACTGTTTTTGCTCCCAAAATCGCAAATTTTTCTGCAATTGCTTTACCGATTCCTTTGGCTGAACCAGTAACTACAGCAACTTTACCAGTAAATTTTTTCAACCTAAACACTTCCTCATTTTAGAATCTCAATAATTTTTTCAATGTCTGCTTCAACATCTACTCCAGTTAAAAATGAGAGTGCCCGAATAACGGGAATTTCATCATTTTCATAAGAAGTAGTGGTCACAACTAAATCAGCTGAACCAACTTTTGAAGGTAATTCTGACACTTTACATTGCTCAACAGTTGCCTGAATGTTATTTTTTTCTAACTCTTCCTTCACTCGCATACTCACAACCGTTGAAGTCGCTACTCCAGTTCCACAAGCAATTAGAATATGTTTTTTTTCCATTATACTTCACTCCAATAGTTTTATTTTGACTCATCTTCTTCAATTGAAAATTGCTTTTTAATATCGTTTCTTGTCCAATACCATAGGCCACCATATAAAAGTAATCCAATCACTCCTGCAGCAAAAGCGGGAACGTTTGATGGATCGATTAACTTCAGCATAATCCACAACGTTAAATGACTGCTCATATCAATTCCCGAAATCATTGTCGCTCCTTCTGGAAAGGCAAACCCTACTGCATGTGCCATCGTTGTTGTTAAGGCTCCCAAATTCGTTGCAATAAAGAGAATCAAACAGACAGAAACAATAGCGTTTAGTAAGCCTCTAAAGATATTGCCTTTAGAAGCGGCAACTGACCAAATAACTGTAAAAGGTAAAACGGCTAAATCCGCAAAAGGCAACAAACGATTAAATGGCAAAATTGCAGCTAGTAAAATCGTAATGGGAACCATTATTAAAGCCACTGTGATGATTGCGGGATGAGCGGTAACCACAGCTGCATCCAGTCCAATATAAACTTTTTTCCCTGGAAATCTTTTTTGAATAAAACCTTTAGCTGCTTCCGCAATCGGTGCCATCCCTTCCATTAAAAGCGCTACCATTCTAGGCATCAAAATCATGACTGCAGACATCTGAATTCCTAATTGAATAATTGCTTGCGAATCGTAGCCTGCTAATGCGCCCATGCCAATACCAAGAACTAAACCAATCATCATTGGTTCTCCGAATAAGCCAAGTTTATCTTTTAAATTTTTTGCGTTGATATCAATTTTGTTAATCCCTGGAATTTTATCCCAGATTTTATTTAGTGCATAAGTAATGGGGGCGAAGTTAACCGTCTCACCATGAGGTAATGAAATCCCTGGTAATCCGAAGAAATGCTCTACTGCTGGTGCTGTCCAGTCAGCTAGCTTGAATATTACAAACGCATTAATCAATGCACAAACAACCGCGATTAAAATTGAATCTGTCGCATAATAAATCATCGCTCCTGGGAATATCAAATGCCAATAATTCCATAAATCCACATCCATCGTTTTCGTCTGATTAAATCGTAACAAAATAATATTAAAAATAAATATAACGGGAATCAGCAATACCGCAATGGGTGTAGCAAAAGTAATCGCTGCCCCTATTGGCCAACCAACATCCAAAATATCTAAATGCAACCCAAGACGTTCAATCATCGCTTGTGACGCTTGACCTACCGATTCTGACAACAACCCAATCACCAAATTCAACCCAGTAAAACCAATCCCAACAGTCAGCCCTGCTCGAAATGATTTACTTAATGTCTGCCCCAAAATCAACCCAAAGATTGTTAAAATAATTGGCAACATCGCTGTTGCCCCTAAATCTAAAATGTAAGTGACCGCTGATTTAATAATTTCTAACACGTTCATCCCTCTCCTTTTTTAACTAATTCCTCTCAGCAACTGATCAATTTTCTCAAGTTCTTCCCCTGCTTTAATCATCATTAAATCGGTTTCATTTTGACATAAAGAAATTAACTTTTGGAGCATTAATACTTGATTATTGGGTTCCTTAATAGCTAACATAAATACAATTTCTACTTCCACATACTCTTGTCGACTAGCCATCACTTCAAAAGTAATCGGTCGCTCTAACACTCCCACTAGCACCCCTTCACGCTTGACATGAATACTATCTGTATGGGGAATTGCTACACTAATCCCTTTTGTCGGTAATCCTGTTGGAAACTCCTCCTCTCTCGCAATTACCGCTTCCTGATAGCTTTCTTTAACAAATCCTTCTGATATAAGAACGGAACTCATCTTCGTTAGTAATTCCTGCTTATCTTGACAATCAAAAGTAAAATATAAGTAGTTCTGTTTCGTATCACATAATATTTTTTTCATAGGACAACCCCATCACTTTATCTTCCATTTTTTTTAATTCAACTAACATTTCTAGCTCTGATTCACAACGATTCATCGTCGATATAAATGCTTCTGTCGCTAAGATTTCTGTAAAATAGTATAAACAGCTTCCAATTCCAGTTCCTTCTGCAATGCTAAAAGCTATGACATATTTTACCGGATCATTTTTTTTATGATTGAAGCAAACTGGTTCATTCAGACGAATGAAACTAGCACCAGTTTTAAGAGCCCCATCTGATGCCTCTGCATGAGGGATTGCAATTCCGGGAGAAATCACAACATAGGAATCATTCACTTCAACTACATTAATCATCGCTTGAATATACTGACCAGTAATCAGTCTGCTTTTATGAAGTAACGCACCTGCAGATTTCACTGCTTCTTGCCAACTATTAGCTGAACAATGTAAATCAATCCGTTCAATCGTTAGAATTTCCGACAGCCGTTCAACTTCTTTCGGACACTCAGATGCTATTTCTTGGTTTGAATAGAGAGAATGAAGCTCTTCTAACTCCGAAAAGACAGCGTTGCGGTGTTCTTCGTCAATATACTTATTAATTACCGTTCGATAATTTTGGTAGAGCGCTTGTTCTCGATTGATTTGTTTGGTAACTTTTTGTGAAACCGATAAGCGCTTTAGTTTCGTTTGGTAAATGGCCTTTTGTAGTTCAACGATGTCTTTTTCAGTTAAGATAGGATGCACAAGAACAAAATTGCTGGCCTCTGTCTTAATCGGGACCGTCGAAATAATCAAGTCCTGCGTCTCGGGGTTTAGCTGTTGGAGCACATGAGAGGAATCTACAGAAATAATTTCTACTTGCGGAAATGTCGAATTTAGTTTTGCCTTCAACAACTGAGCAGTTCCCCGACCAGAATTACAGATAAGTCGCACTCTGATTGGTGGCTGTGTAGAAGTATTATTTTCTAAAATCGCCATAATATACATCACAATAAAAGAAACTTCATCTTCTGATATTTCAACATCTAAAAACGATTCAATTTTCACTAAGTTTTCTTTGACTATAGGAAAAATTTCTTGATAGGAGGCATAGACTTCTTCAAACAAAGCATTTTTCACACTACTTTTTTGTTTGATGCGGTAAATTAGCAGTTTTAAATGATTTTCCAATAATTCGAATAAATCACTGTTAAGATAATACTTAATCCTCAATTCTTTCGAAATATTAAAAATGAATTCATTAATCAAGATTTGAATTTCAATTGAATCTATTTTTCGAGCATTGTTTTTGATATAGCTTTTACTTCTTAAAATCGAGGTCAAAGACAACATTTCTCCACTAGACACATTTAAATCATATTTCTTTTCAACAAAATTGACGATTTCTTTTGAAAACAGAAATTTTGAACTATCCTTCAAATTATTCAACTGAGGAGACACCTCAATTACTTTTCCCATCCGAATCCGTTCAATCATAATCAACAGATAACAAGATACTTCTTGATATGAAAAATCTGATAATTGTAAGTTGCACTGACGCTCCGCTGTAAGGATAATCTTTTTTATAGACTGATAAATCGTACTTTTATCAATAATATCTAGCAACAAATTCTGGAAAATATTGTTTTCCATTCCAAAGGCATACTCATATTCTTGATCGAATAAACCATTGTAAATAATCAGTTTTAACATTGCTTTGCGAATTTTTATTTCGTCTCCCTTGATTAAATACCCTTTACCAATATAGGATTCTAACATTAAGCCATTTCGATTAAACCAAACTTTCAATTCTTCAACATCACTAACTAGTGTATTTCGACTCACTAATACATATTCAGACAAAAAGTAAGTGGTTACATAATCATTTAGTGTAATTAGTAATAATGCCAATATCGTTCTTCGCTCATCTTGCGACAAATTATAATTTTGAAAAGACGCATACGCTTTTAAGGTTTCTTTTAAATCGACTTTCGAGGTCATCATTAACAAACCGGCTTCATTTAAAACAATTTGCGCTTGATTGTGTTCCCTAAAGTGATCGTTAATTTCCTTAATATCATTACGGATTGTTTGCTCGGAAACTTTAAACAATTGTGCATATCCTTGAAGAGTATTTTTTTTGTCATGTAGAATATCTAGAATGATTTTGTTAATTCTTCTGTTCACCTAAGTCACCTCCCCGACTTCATTATATTTCACTAAGATTTTTTCACAAGACCAATTCTTTTGAACTAGCATTCAAAAAATTTGTGCTAGAGAATCTATTGAAGAAAAAAAATAGCATGTTAAGATATTAAACAATCCATACTAAAATCTACCTATTTTAATACTATTTAATTCATTTTATATAAAAAAAGGAGGAACTTAGAAAATGTACGCTTTAAGAAAAATTGCTGCTGGCTCTGGAAATATGCTGTATAGTAAAGTTTCTGAACCTGTCCCTAAAGAAAAGGAGGTTAAAATCCGAGTGTTATTTACAGGAATTTGTGGCTCTGATCTTCATGCATTTAAAGGAGAATATAATAAAGTTATTCCATTAACACTCGGTCATGAATTTGTCGGAGAAGTAGTCGCTGTTGGAAAAGATGTATCAAAAATAGGAGTTGGAACGATAGTCAGCAGTGAAACAACTTTCGAAGTTTGTGAAAAATGTGAGTATTGTCTGGCCGAAGAATACAATCTTTGTTCTAGTCGAAAAGGACTGGGCACTCAAATCGATGGGAGCTTTGCGGAATATTTAATTGCTAAGGAAGACCGCTGTCATGTGATTCCAGCATCCGTTGAACCAAAAATCGCAGCTTTATTAGAACCTTTGGCTTGTTGCGTCCATGCTGCAGTAGAAAAAACAACCGTTGAACCACATGAAAAAATAGCGGTCTTTGGACCAGGCCCCATTGGATTAATTATGTCTCTTGTACTGAAAGCTTATGGCGCAGAAGTTATTTTAATCGGCATTAGTAAAGATGAACAACGCCTAGCCTTAGCCAAAAACATGGGAATTGATTATGTAATAAACAGCCAAAAATCAGATCTGCTAGCTCAAATAAACCAACTCACTGAAAAGCAAGGAGTCAGCCAAGTCTTTGAATGCTCTGGCAGTATTCAAGCAGTTCATTCTGCATTTAAAATTGTACGAAAGAAAGGGAAAGTAATTCAAGAAGGGTTGTTCTCACAAGATATGAATGCCATTGATATGAGCTTATTCATTCATAAAGAAATTGACTATCTTGGCTCGCGGACACAAAAACCTAGCTCTTGGAAAACAGCGTTACACCTATTAGAAACCCATAAAATAAATCTTGAACCGGTTATCTCAAAAATCATGCCGCTAAGGGATTGGGAGCAAGCTTTTGCGTTAGCCATGTCAGCCGAAGAATTAAAAATATTAATGGTCCCATAAATAGAATAAAAAAACCAGCATCGAACCCTACCGGTTTTACGCTGGTTTATATTTTTCACTATAATTTCTTTATATCAGGCTAAAAATAGAATTGACATTTCTCAACTAGCGAAAAAATTAGACTAGAGACGTTAATTTTTCTAATGCCATTTTATAATCTGGTTCGTGAGAAATTTCAGAAACAATCTCTTCATAAACAATTTTTCCATCCTTGTCAATCACAAAAATAGCCCGAGCTAAATGCCCAATTTCTGGAATAAACAGGCCGTAAGCTTGACCAAAAGTCAAATCAGCATCATGAAGCATCTCCATATCTACGCCTTCTGCTGCACACCACTTGGCTTGTTCTTCTTTTGTATTATTTGAAATTGTAATTAATTTTGCCCCAGAAACTTTCCCTGCTTCTTGATTAAAACGTTTGGTTTGAATGGAACAAATTCGAGTGTCAATATCAGGAACTACACTCAGTAAAACTGGTTTTCCCA
The DNA here is from genome assembly GCF_001742285.1 of Enterococcus rivorum. GTDB lineage: Bacteria > Bacillota > Bacilli > Lactobacillales > Enterococcaceae > Enterococcus_L > Enterococcus_L rivorum. The sequence goes on from NZ_MIEK01000040.1 coordinate 7,365, forward strand.
CAAAATCGCTTAAATGAACCACTTCATCACTTAAATTCGGTAGTGAAAAAGAAGGTGCGCTATCCCCTATTTTCGGTTGAATTCCGGCAACTTCTAGCTCTTCCCCTTTTTTTGTAACTTTCATCTTCTTTCCTCCTAACTTTCTTGGAGCTATCTAAGAAACTCCACTTCCTTCTCATCCCTATCTTTTAAAGACTCTCTGGAAATATTTCCCTCCACTTTTCAAACACTCATTTTCCACTTCATCAAATGGATCATGAAACAAGAAAAATAACTGATTGTAAAATAATAGCGGAACTGCTAGCTGTTGGTGCCAGTAACCGTGTCCAGAAGCCAATGTGAATGACTTGGGCTTGCTACTTATTTAGCCCAAGTTTGAAGCTTGGAAGCACTGAGACCTGACCTTAGGGCTCAGAGCGGTTCCACGGTTTTCTACTGGCAACAACGGCTAGTAGTGGAGCGAATAGAGTTTCCTAGTTCTCTCTCTTGTCTCTACTTCCAAGTATAAGTTACAGAGGTCCAACTGACAAAGTTATTGCTTGGGTTTACTTCTTCTTCGCAGAAAATTTTTCGTCAAAATAAATCAACGTCTGCAATTCGGTTGTCATATCTATGTACTGAACATTCACATTGTTAGGAACGGTTACACGGTCAGGGGCAAAATTAAGAATCGCTGTAATCCCAGAATCTACAATCACGTCAATAGCATTTTGCGCATATTGACTTGGCACAGTTGAAATCGCAACAGTAACACCTTCTTTATTTACCGCTTGCTGAAATTCATCAATAGATTGGATCACAACATCATCAATTTTAGTTCCAATCATCTCTGGGTCGGTATCGAAAGCGCAAACAATATTCAAATTTTCATTCCGACGAAAATTATTTTTTACTAGTGCTTTGCCTAAATTCCCACAACCAATTAAAGCTATTCTTTTTTCTTCCTGAGTATTTAAAATGTTACTGAAAACTTCAATTAGATAAGGAACATCGTAGCCATAACCACTTCTACCTAATTCTCCTACGTGGGAAAAATCTCTACGAATTGTTGCAGATGGAATTTGAACCAATTCACTAAATTCTTTCGATTTAATTCTAATGACTTCTGAATCGCCAAGCATTTTTAAATAGCGTAAATATAGAGGTAGTCGCTTTGCGGTTGCTTTAGGTATTGCCTTATTTTTCATTAGTTCATTCATTATATTTTCTCCTTGTTAATTCATTCACATAAATAAGTGTAACATTCTTCTTTTTTTGTCGCAACTTCTTTGTGAAAATAATACTAATAATGAGAAAAGCTTTATAATAAAAAAGAGTAGCTGACATTGTTTTGCCATTCCACTCTTTTCCACAATTTATAGTAAGTCTAAAAATTCATCTGAGTTTCTATCCGTTGCTGACTCTCCAGTTATTTCACTAACTTTTAAACCTGCTAAAGCTCTTTCCATCAAACTTGAAACGTCTAAACGAGCTTCATATTCTTGCGCCTTTTCTAATCTAGGTTTGGTTTTAGGTTGCGGTGGCGCAAAGATTGTGCAGCAATCTTCAAAGGGTTGGATTGCTAATTCAAAAGTATCAATTTTTTCAGCTAACTCAATAATTTCTGTTTTATCCATTGTTACAACTGGACGGATAATCGGTGTTGTCGTCACTTCATTAATCGCTGCCATACTTTGTAAGGTCTGTGAAGCAACTTGGCCTAATGATTCTCCATTGATAATCACTAATCCTTCTCGTTGTTCACGAATAGCGTCAGTTAGTCTCAACATTAATCGTCGTGTTACTGTCATCCAATAGCCTTGAGGAACAACACGCTTAATTTCTTCTTGAATTTCGGTAAAAGGCACTTCAACAAATTGAATACTTCCAACATAAGGAACTAATTTCCCAGCTAAGTCTTTCGCTTTTTGTAAGGCCTGCTCACTAGTATAAGGCGGACTAGCAAAATGAACTGCTTCGATCTCAACTCCGCGTTTCATGGCTAAATATCCAGCCACTGGCGAATCAATTCCACCAGAAAGCATCAACATTCCTCTTCCAGCAGTTCCAACAGGTAAGCCACCTGCCCCACGAATTGTTTCATAGGAAAGATATGCCGCTTCCTGACGAATCTCTACTCGAATATTAATATCTGGTTTTTTCATTTGGACTTTGATATCAGGAAAAACTTCAAAAACAGCTCCTCCCAGCTCACGGTTAAGTTCGTTAGAATCTAGTTCAAAATGGTGATCTGAACGCTTAGAAGTGATTTTAAACGTTTGTCCTGGCAGGTAAGCCGCTCGTATCACTTCTTTTACCATTTCACGAATGGCAGGCATCTCTTTTTCAACACGAATACTTGGAGAAAAGCTTTGAATACCAAATACTTTTTCTAATTTAGGAAAAATCAATTCACTTTGCTCTCCATTTAGCAATATGTGCATCCGATCGCGATCCCCGTGAATCTTTATAGCAGGAAAATCAGCTAATGCGCGTTTTACATTTTGAGCAAGTTGCATTGTAAATTTCCTTTTATTTTTTCCTTTTGTGGATAGTTCTCCGTAGCGAACCATGATTTCTGAATAATTCAAGTCTTTTAACTCCTTACTTTCGAAAACTTCGTATATAACTGATTGAAAATAATCATAAATTGCTCTGCTTCTGCGATTGTGTTACTCTCATCCAGACTGATTCTGACAGCTGAGGTTGCTATAGAATCTGGCACTCCCATTGCATAAAGGGTGCTACTGTTTATTTTTTTGCGACTGGAACAAGCACTAGTCGTGGAAACATAGATTTGTTTTTCTTCTAGCGCGTGCACTAAAACTTCGCCTCGAATCCCTTCCAATGCTAAACATAAGATATGAGGAGCGAACTCGTCATTAGCTTGTGAAAAAAGCTTCACTTGATCGTATTTTTCCAATGAAGCAATCAAATAATTTCGAATCGTTGCAGTATAATGCGGTTTTTCTTCTTTTTTATCAAAATAGAGACGTAAAGCTTTTGCCATAGCAACAATTCCAGGAACATTTTCAGTTCCACTTCTCTGATTTTTCTCTTGTCCACCACCATTTAATAAAGGAGCCAATTTGCGCCCTTGTTTCCAATAAATGAATCCTACGCCCTTAGGTCCATGAAACTTATGAGCAGAAAATGTTGCAAAGTCAACTCTTGGCGTTAACCATTTTTCCGTATCCACTTTACCAATCGCTTGCACGGCATCCACGTGAAAATGGATTTTAGGAGACTCTGATAGAATTTCGCTAATTGCTTGAATTGGTTGTATCGTTCCTACTTCATTATTTGTTGCCATTACAGAAACTAATACGGTATCTTTGCGAATCATCTGTTTCAATTCCGCTACCTTTACAAATCCACGATTGTCAACTGGTAAAATAGAAACCTCATAACCATTCTCAACTAATTGCTGCACCGTTTCAGAAACAGAAGGATGTTCTACCGCTGAAATAATCATATGTCCACCAAAAGATTTTTTTTCAATAGCAGTTCCCTTCAAAATCCAATTATTTCCTTCTGTTCCGCCACTTGTAAAGTAGATTTCTTTTGAATCTACATTTAGTAGATCAGCTACTTGTTTTCTAGACTGCTGCAACAAACGATTCGATTGGGTGCCTAAGCTATGTAAACTTGAAGGATTGCCAAAAATTCTTTGACTTGTTTTTACGTATGTATCTAATGCCTGAGGATAAATAGGCGTTGTTGCACTATTATCAAAATATATCATGTAATAACCTTCTTCTCTTGAAATTCTTTCCTATTATATACTTTCTATTTTACGAGTTCAATAAAACTTTTTAAGCAATTCACTTTTTAACAAAAAATTCAAAAATGTCTTATCCATAATAAAAAGATGAGACAAATCATCTCACCTTTTTATGTTATTATTTAAATGACATCAAGATTCTTGAAATAGAAATCTTCTATTCTTCTAAAGGCCCCTGGCTCAACTCGTTCTAGAGCTGTTCCAATTTCATCCAGTGCATCTTGATAACGATAGTCTTTTGAAAAGAGCGTTAAACTTCTTTCCATAGATACGCGAATATTTTCATGAGTATGACGATAGCGATTCGCATATTGCATCATTTGTTCAGTCAATGCAGCCGAATTAACTAAATCTTGTGTTTTCTTATCTAGTAATTCTAAATCTTCATTACAAAGGTCGCAAAGCTTGTTGATTTCTTCAATATTGATTCGAATTCTATTTAATGCTTTGCTTAACTCTTCAATTCGATCTGTTGCTACAAAGAAAAATTCTAGATAGTCAGCAGGTAGTCCTGGCAAGCGTTGCTTTTCAACAAAACGTTTTAAGTTACGTAAACGGAATTCAAATTGATCTACTTTTTCTTGAGCAATTTTTTCGCCTTTACGTAAATCTTTCAGTGAATCATCAATTTCAACTTGTTGATTTTCAATATCATTTAAAATCTTGTAACAATCTTTAAAGAAGACTTGGACTTCAGAATAAGGAATCAAATGCTCTTTCAATTTAGGTTCAAAATCTTCATAGCGACGAATTAGTTCTTCAATTTCTGATTGGAACCCTCTTGAACGACCTAATTCATTATGATTTAATGTATAACTTTGAGACGTATGATCTAATTCAATCATTAATTGACGATTGTTTCTTAAAGTATGAGCAATATAATCGCCTACTGTTTTCTCATTTGTAACCACATATTTACGAGCATTAATTTCACGTTCCATTACTTCATACAGGTTATCAATAGCATTTGCTGTATCTCGATTTGAAACTTCCACTGCATCAACTTCTGTTTTTTCAAGGTCAACCATTGAATTTTTAACACGTTTTTTGACACGTCTGATTTCATCTTCAAAGTTCTTCTCTGGGAAAACAAAATGCTCTGATTTTAAGCGTTTATAGCCTTCTTCAATTTCTTTTAATTGATCTGGATAAGTATGGCTTAATTCTTCATATAACGCTGGAATTCGATTCATTACATCATCTAACTCATAAGTATGACGTTCTGCATCTTCCAGTACTTCGCGAGCTTCAATCGGATCGCCAGAAGTATTTAAAGTGACAAATTGAGTAAATTCAATTTCAATATTTTTGATTTGTTTTTGCAATTCAGAATAAGCAGGTCCAAAGCTTTCTTTGCCCTCGACAAGCAACTTGCTAAGCTCTTCGTAGACATCCAATGCTTTTTGAACCTCAAGAGAATTACGTTCCTCACTGTCTCTTAGTTCTTTTAAGCCTGAACGAATCACTTCTACTTCAGCTTCCATTTCGCTCATTGTTTCGTTTGCTTCTTCAACTGCACGTTTGGCTTTCATAAAACGGAAGGTTTCATTCAAATTTTCAACTTCATAAATTTGACTTTCTAATTCTGCAAAAGATCGGGTGGAAATTTCAGTCCAACGTTGGTTCCATTCTCTGAAGGTATTTTGACTTTGACCAACCATATGCATTTTTTTAATTTCATCCATCTCTTCAAAAATAGGTAAGTCAAACAGTGTTTCTTTTCTTTTTTCCAGCTCATTAAGCTTCCCTTGGTTTTTCTTTCGCATAAAGTAACCAATCAAATATAAAACGGCTGCGATGATTATAATAGCTATAACTACAATAATAATCAAATTATTCTTCATTTCTGCTCCTCCGTTTATCTCAACATGTATAGTAGACAACCTAAAAATAAACAACAAAAAAACATTCTATTAGGTTGTAAAATCTCATCTTTATTTGCGTGTTCTTTCAAAAAACACCTACAAAAAATTATAGCACAAACTAGCCTATCATTCACTAATTAAATGCAAATTCTTAAGAAATGTTTTTACTTTGATCTTTTTTTCACTAAATTTACTACTCAGATTGACAATCGCTCAATTTTCTACACATTTCACTTAATTTTTCTAAGGTGTCGTTGGCTAAATTTTGATTTATGCCAAAACGTGTATCTTTGATCGCCCAAACAGTCAATCCAGCGGCATGAGCTGACTGAATTCCTTTTTCAGAATCCTCTATAGCGATACATTCTTCTGGGGTCAGCTTAAGCTCTGCTACAGCATATTGATAAATCTCTGGTTCGGGCTTACTTTTTTCAAAATCTTCCCCGCTAACAATACTATCAAAGTATTGTTTCAACTGTGTGCTTTCAAGCATTTCTTCAATAGCTTCCATTTGCGATGAAGAAGCCAACCCGATTTTATAATTATTGCGTTTCAAAAATTGTAAGGTTCGTTTCGCATCAGCATCCAAAAGTGAAACAAAATCAAGCGGATGTTCTCTTTTATATTCGAGATATTGTTCATTTAGAAACGCTTCACTATGCTGCTGATCTTTGTTGATTGATAAAACTAATGGCCAAATACTCCGCATGTCAGCACCTATAAAAGTAGCAATAGGTATTTCGTCTATAGATAAACCATATTCTTTCAAGAAGTTTTTTCGTCTTTCATAATAGAATTCTTCTGTATCGACAAGTACACCGTCCATATCAAAAACAATTCCTTTAATTTTATGGGTCATTAGATTACTCCTTCATTTGAATTACACACTTACTCAACTATAAGTCTAACAAAAAATAGGACAAAAATGAAGAAATTTATATAGATATCAAGAAAAGCATAGAAGAAAGACAGATTAAGTGTTGCTTTTCGTTTCAAGTTTAGGTATTCTTTTACTATTATATAATGAAAATACAATTAAAAATAGGAGTGAAAAAAGTGAAAGTCGTAAAATTCGGTGGAAGTTCTTTAGCCTCTGCTACTCAATTACAAAAAGTATTCCAAATTGTAAAAGAAGATCCTACTCGAAAGTTTGTTGTCGTTTCCGCTCCTGGTAAGCGCTCTGCTGATGATATAAAAGTAACGGATTTGCTAATTAGCTATTATAATAGGTACTTAAATAATGAAAATACTGAAGCAATCATAAAAAAAATCGTAAACCGTTACGAAGGAATCTTAGATGAATTGTCTATCAAAAAGGACGTACTCGTTGACATCCAACAAGCAATTCAACAATTATCTACTTTACAAAGAGAAAACAACCCACATCTTTTCGATGCTTTTTTAGCAAGTGGAGAAGACAATAATGCAAAATTGGTGGCGGCCTTTTTTAGCCAAAATGGATTAAAAGCAACGTATAAAAACCCATTAGATTTAGGTCTTATTGTTTCCGATGAACCTGGAAATGCACGAATTTTGGCTTCATCACACAATAAAATTAATCAACATAAAAATACCGATGAAGTTCTTGTTATCCCTGGTTTCTTTGGCTATACAGAACAAGGAGACATTTGTACTTTTTCTCGTGGTGGCTCAGACATTACCGGCTCTATTGTAGCAGCGGGTGTCGAAGCGGAGATTTATGAAAACTTTACTGATGTGAATGGGATTTTTGTAGCTCATCCAGGTGTTATTCATGAACCTAGAACCATTGAAGAATTAACTTATCGAGAAATGCGTGAATTGGCTTATGCAGGTTTTGCAGTGCTTCACGACGAAGCCCTAATGCCTGCTTATCGTGCCAATATTCCAGTAGTTATAAAAAACACAAACAACCCGCAATGCAAAGGAACTTTAATTACTACCTCTAGAAAAGTCAAACATGAGCCCGTGGTCGGTATTGCTAGTGACCAAGGCTTTGCTAGTATTTATATCAGCAAATATTTGATGAATAGAGAACTTGGTTTCGGTCGTCGTCTACTACAAATTTTTGAAGAGCTAGGATTAAGCTATGAGCATATGCCTTCAGGAATTGATGATATCTCTATTATTTTAAGAGAACGTCAACTATCCCAAGATATCGAAGAAGAGTTGCTAGAACGCATGACATTAGAACTGAAGCCTGATGAATTAAGAATCACTCATGGCTTATCTATGTTAATGGTTGTTGGAGAAGGAATGCGTCAACGAATTGGGGTTATGGCTGATAGTACTTCTGCATTAGCCAAAAATAACATCAACTTGGAAATGATTAACCAAGGTTCTTCCGAAGTAAGCATTATGTTTGGGATTCGAGAAGAACAAGAAGAAAAAGCGATTCAAGCCTTATATGAAACTTTTTTTAATAACTAAAAGAAGGATACTCATTCGAAATTGATTGAGTATCCTTCTTTTATATTTTATTGTAGGCTTTGTCGTTCTATTTCAGCTTTAATTTTACCTTCTGGTGCATGCTTTTCTTGCCAATCAGCTGGCTTTAGCACTTTATTAGTGATTGGATCATAATGTGGTTTGCCATCAGGGAAAACTTTTCCCATATTTGCTTTGTGGACAATTGAAAAGATTTCGGTAGGATCAACGCCCAACAAAGAAAATGAACCATAAGTAAAGTACAACAAATCCGTTAGCGCATCTACTTGATCGACTAGAGGATCTGTGACTATTTCCTTTTTATCAGCAACTTTTTTTACAGCAACATCAATTGATACTTTCAATTCTTCCACTAATTTTTGAAACACGGCTTCGTCATTATTCGCTGTGCCAAAAAGAAATTCCACTAATTCTTCTGCTTTAAATCCGGCTCTATAAGAAGCCGCTTCTGAAGAAAAAGCTGTTGGTACAGAAGGTTTTTTAGGATTAAACACCCTATGAAATTCTTGCGCTTTTTCATAAGGATTTTCTATTTTCGTCATTCATTTTTCTCCTTCGATTACATTAAAATGCTTCATTGCCTGATAGATGCCATCATTTTCATTAGAATCTGTCACGTAATCAGCAATATCTTTGATATCTTTTTGGGCATTTCCCATGGCAACACCCACACCTACCCCTTTAAGCATTTCAATATCATTCCAGCTATCTCCAAAAGCCATTACCTCATTCATAGAAAGCCCAAAGTAGTCAATACAAGCTTGAATTCCTTGAATTTTCGAACCACCTTTGGGGATAATATCAACTGCATAAGGATTGGAGCGAGTAAAATGACACTCTGGAAAACGTTCCCTTAGCCGCGGTGTTTCTGATTCTGGACTTAACAAAACACATTGGTAAATTGGTTCTTTCAAAATGTCTAGCTCATGGTATCGAGTCTTAGTTTTATAAAATCGTAAATAACCCAATACTTTTTTTGCCGCCCCCACTGGAAAGTGACGTGGCAAAAACTGAGCTACTTTTTTTGCTAGTTTGTTTTGACCAAAACGCATCAACGAACTACCTTCAAAATTCCTACGACTACCAAAAGTAATCTGACGTTTGTATCGATCTGAAAAAGAAACTAAGTCCGATAAAACCTCTTCTGCAAAGGTTTCTGAACGAATGGTCTCCCCCTCGGTATACACCAACTGTCCATTATATGTAACAAAAACATCCAGCTTCAGTTCATCTATTTGTCCACTTAAATGAGCAGGTCCTCGTCCTGTTGCAATTCCACAAATGATTCCTTTTTCTTGTGCTTCAGCAATCGCTTTTCTAGTTGATGCCAAAGCTTTAGCCTTTTTATTTACAAGTGTTCCATCAATATCAAAAAAAACTGCTTTAATCATTTTTCTCCTTTTTAGAACAAATCGATTTGTTTTGGATTCAAATTTGTATACTCTAATGCCAACGCTTTTTTCATTTCTAAGGCATTTCCAGCAGCATCTCCACCAGAATTATTATTAAAAATCACACCGACGTCCTTTGTTTCATGAGATATTTTTTCAACCGCTTTACTTAATTCTGCTATTTCTTCCTTGTTGTAGCGATACAGTGTCCGCTTTTTACGCCAATCTTTATCATTCGCCATCCACCCTGCTGCATTTCGACCATGGAAACGAAACAGCATAAAAGTATCATTGGTTGTATACGGAGCAAAAGGTACTGGATTTGTGGGAATTTGTGGTTCATCAACAATCACTAAAGAAAAATCCTTACTTTTCATAAATGCCAATGTCTGTTTAATATACTTAGGGGAATACCATGAACCATTCCTTAATTCAATTGCTATTGGGTATCCTTCAAACCAACGTCGAATCTTTTCTAAATACTTTACATTTTCTTTTGTACAGCTAAACGTTCCTGAAAACTGAATTAGAAAAGCAAAAAGTCTACCACTTTCAATCATTGGTTCCATACTAGTTAAAAATGCGTTTACCATTTCTTCTTCACTTTGGTAATATTGTTGCCATTCGCCTTGACCGCTTATTCCACTATAGACTTTCATTACAAAACGAAAAGATTCTGGTACTGAATGTACCCAATCCTTCACTGAAGCTTGCCTCGGAATACCATAATAGGCAGTATCCATTTCTACTAAAGGTAAGTGGCTGGCGTATTCATGCAATGTGGAACGCTTTTTTCCAGTTAATTTATCATGTTCACTAAAAGAAGTTAACCCCAACCGTATCAATCTAAACCAACGCCTTTCTATAAAAACAACAAATCATTTATTTAAAAAACATTATACCAGAGTCAGAAAGAGCTTACCATAATACGATTACTCACTTAGCTTGAGCTTAAAACAAGAGATTCTTGTCCACGTTCAAAATGTTTTTTTTAGTAAAGGAATAAAGCGCAAAAATTTCAGACAAAGAAATTTTCTACGCTCTATTATTAATAGTAGATTATTTTAGTATTGCTTCTAATTTATCTAAATTAAGCTCTTGATAATGGTTGAAAAAATCTGCTAACACTTGAAATACTTTTTGATTTTTACCCTCTATATCGTTTTCTACTTGAAGAACCAGTAACGGCTCATGAAGACTCATACGCAATAAAAACCAACCGCTACCATATGAATCAAAAACATTGATTCGTATCCCCTCGTGATTTTCAGGATCAATTGCCATGCCATTTTGTTTTTCAATAAAAATAGCCATTTCTTGAATAATTTGTTTGCCATAACTTTTTACATTTTCAGCTAAGATTTTAAAGCGAACTTCTTTCGTCTCCACAGGTTGTTTCAATGTGGCAATTAAATCACTAATGGTTCGACCTTCTTTTTTTAGATTCGGTAGCAGCATTAAGATTTTTGCAATCACATATGCACCATCGTCCAGAAAATAGTTTTCTTTAAAAGCAGCATGCCCACTCGTTTCAATAGCTAATTGCGTTTCAATTCCTTCGTTGTTTAAATCAATCATTTTGTTAATTACATTACGGTAACCAGAGATATATCTCACTTGTTTGCCACCTTTAGACTCAATGAATGTTTTTAAATGGCTAGAAGTTGGTGAATTAGTTACAATACTGCTACCAGGATGTTCCTCTAAAACAATCGTCGCAAGAACGGCAATCAAATTATTTCGATTAATCACTTCGCCAGAAGCATCCACTACAGCAGAACGGTCCACATCCGTATCAAAAATGACACCTAAATCAGCTTTATTTGTCAAAACTGCCTGTTTAATACTTTCCATTGCTTCCTTATTATCAGGGTTTGGAATATGGTTAGGGAACATACCGTCAGGGGTTAAAAATTGTGAACCTGTGATATTTGCTCCTAATTTTCCTAGAACTTTTTCAGCGAAAAATCCACCTGCCCCATTACCAGCATCAACAATAATATGAAAGCCAGCTAAAGGAAGCGTCTCTGTTGTATTCATTCCTTTTCGAACCTTATCCGTCAAATCATTTGCATAGTCTTCAAGAATAGATGTTTTTGTGACTGAACCAATTCCTGAATATTTTTCACTTTCTGTATGTTCAAGAATGTATTGAATATCTTCTTTTTCAGCTCCACCTGATTTTGTAAACAGTTTTAACCCATTGAAATAGTAAGGTAAATGACTAGCTGTAATCATAATAGCTGCATCACAGTCATATTGAGGAAACTTCGTTGCCATAAACATTGCTGGTGTAGTTGCTAAACCAAAATCGATTACTTCTATATTTTGATGAATAAAGCCATTAATCAGCGCTTGTTTTAAACTTTCTGCCGTAACCCGACTGTCATGTCCAATTCCTATTTTTAGATTCCCAGCATCATGCTTTGACACTAACTCTCGTTTATTCCTTAACCAATTTACCATTCCAACCGCAATTTTTTCAACTTGTTTTGGTGTGAGATTAGCCGTCTCGTTTTCATGCTCCACAGCAATTCCTCTTATATCTGAACCATTTTGTAACGCTTTCAAATCTTTCAAAAAAAAACTCCTTTCTTTTTTTGGGTTTATTTTTAATGAATCATAGCTTCCATGCGTTCAAGAAAAACTTGGGCTTCTTCATTTGAACGTGAAATAATAATAATTGTATCTACTCCAGCAACGGTTCCGGCAACATCATCATAGCTAACCTCATCTAAAAAGTTTGCTACAACATCTGCTCCTCCCATTTCAGTATGAATAATAGTCATAAACTGAATCCGTTCCATTCGAATAACAGTATCTTTTAAAGAACTTTTTAGTTTATCTTCACTACTAGTAGGTTGCTTTTGAGAAAAAATAGCATACTTGATACGTCCATCTGCTCCATGAGTCTTCACAATACTCATTTCTCGAATATCTCTTGAAATAGTCGCTTGCGTTGCTCGCACACCTTCAGCTTCTAACTTTGCGATTAATTCCTCTTGAGTTTCAATATCATTTTGTGTAATTAATTGTTTTACCAAGCGTTGTCGCTCTACTTTTTTCATTTAAACACTTCCTGTTAGCTATTTTTCTCTATTATAACGAAAGTCACAAAAAAAAGCATTTCTTTTTAAGTAATATTTACTTTTTCTAATAAAAAATCATGTTCATATGAATAAATGATTTTTTCCCTTCCATTTATTACGAAATCATTCTTAATTATCTTCAAAAAAATATACTTTCTTATCATTCCATTTCCAAAATCGAACGCCATAAAACTTAACTAATTATTAAAATACTATTTCCTTCTATAGGAGTAATATGCTACAATTATATTATGGAAGAAAATCGTTGCGAAATATAGTAAATTTATCTTTGTCGTTGCACATATAGCGCATGTCAGCAATTTATTAAACAGAATCTGAAAACTTTAAATAAAATAGACATAGAAAGAGTATTAATATGAATAATTTCTATTCTAAATTATTCATAAAAGTTTAAAAGACTGAAACCAAAATAGTTTAATCAGTTTCAGTCATGATCTAGAATCATAAGTATTTATTTTTTTCGGAATACAGTTTTATAAAAAATAGGCACCCCAGCAGATAGAAATTGCGCTAACAAGCCATTTTGTCATGTTAACCATTTTGTCCCCCCCCCTTTCCATAGCAAAAGTTACAAGAATATTATATCAAAAAAATTAGAGGTGTGATATGAAAATTTTAGGTGATACTATTAAAAAAGCAAGAAAAGATATGCATTTATCTCAAACTCAATTAGCCAGCAACATCTGTACACAAGCAACCATCAGTAATATTGAAAAGAAAAATACTTGTGATAGCTTAGAGATTTTATCATCTGTCTGTTTAAAATTGAATATTGAGATTGAAGATGTCTTAGTGGAAACTTCTGAAAAAAGAACTGAAAAAATGTTTAATGAAATTGAGCGTCTATGTAATACTGCTAAACACAAAGAAGCCTTTGAGTATTTAAACAAAAAAGAACCTGAATTCGATCCTAAATATATCGAAGAAAATCAAAGTAAGTATCACTTTTACAAAGGCTGCACATATTATTTTGGTAACAAATTTGACGAAGAGAATGCCTTCTTCCATCTTTATATTGGAAGTGAAACCAATGGGAATTTGAATATTTACAACATTTTGTCCATTAATTCTATTGGTACTATTTATACTAAAAAGAAAGACTTCGATAAAGCAAAAGTTTACTTTGGAAAATCCATTAAACTGCTGAACGAGCTAAAAGTTAATGCGCCTTTAGAAGCTGCTCGTATTTACTATAATTCAGCTAAGTTCTATTCTTTTTTAGAGGACTATCAGCTATGTTGCGATTTATGTAACTCTGGATTAGCATTAATAGCTAGTTATTCTTCTACCTATATCTTAGATTTCCTTTGCTATGGCAAAGCTTATTCTATTTACAAATTGACAGGTGAGGCGACGGAAGAATACATGATTGCCTATAGCGTTGCTAAATTATTCAAGAATGAGCATTTAATTGAAGTCATTGAAAAAGAGTTGAAAGAATTTAATATTACGTTTTGACACTAAAAAAAACTAGGATAAAAGCTAGAGGCTGCTGAAAAACGAAGAGATTTCTATCGTTTCAGTTTTTAAAGATAAAAAAATAAGGTTTCAATCCCCGATTTTGGGATTGAAACCTTATTTTACGACCTTTTATTAGTTCATTAGAGTCATGATTCTTTTTAAATTCGTTACAAACAACGTCGTAGCTGCCTGAACGGTCATGCCAAATAGACCATCACTTTTACTGGTCGCGTATCCATGCCGGTTTTTTATCTCACTATTTTTTGCTTCAATCATATAGCGATTTTTAGCTAATTCTTTGAATTCTTCTGTATTTTCAAACTCAATTTGTACTTGATGTAGATCAGACTTAATTGAAATGGAATATGTTTTACTTTTTGCGCCTTCCGCATAACACCCTTCTCGCATAGGACACTTTCTACATTTTTCAATATCGAAATAGTAGGTCATCACTTGATTTTTGTTTTGATTTTTCTTCCCTTGGCGTGCTTTTCTTACTGCCAATTCACCCGCAGGGCATACCATCATGTCAGCATCTTTATTAAAGGTAAACCCATCACTCTCTTTACGTCCACCTTTTGAAACTTTGGGGTTTAATTTCGCGACAAGTTTAATCTTTTTCTTTTTGGCGTAGCTCAAATTATCTTTACCTGAATAGGCGGCATCCCCAAGAACTGTTTTAACAACAACACCATTCTGTTCTGATTTTTCAATTAACTCAGAAAAATAGTTACCATCTGATTTCTCACCTGTCGTTACAACTGCAGCCGTGATAAGCCGGTTATCGTCCATTGCGATATGAGTTTTATACCCAAAGAACGATGTGTCAGCTGTTTTATGCCCGATTTTTGCATCATGATCGATTGTACTTTTTATCTGTTCTAAATCATCCTCGATGGTTTCTTCTAATAAATTCATCCGCTCTTTAATTCCTGGGATTGAAGCTAACTTTGGTTCTTTTTCGAGCATATTTAATAACTCCTTTGAATACCTCAATTCATCTGTTAACTCAGAACCAATATATTTTTTAGGCATGTTTTCTTTGAATGATTCGTCAATTTGATACACTTTTTTTCGTAAGTTTTTTGACCGCTCTCTTAATAGTTCAATAGGAGATTTGGCGTTATAAGCGGATTTCGTGTGCGTTGCATCGACAATAATGGTGTTCGAGGTGATGACTCCTTTTTGGATAGCTATTTCAATGGATTTGGAAATAAGCTGATCTAAAAAGTCCTCATTTTTTAAACGTAGGCGCCGAAATTTCGTGAGTGTGGTGGGATGAATAACGTTGTCTTCTGGAGCCAAACCAAGAAAATATTTCAATGATAAGTCTGTAAATGCGCGAGAAACTAAATCACGGTCGGACAAATCATAAATGACTTTCAGTAGTAGATATTTAAATAATTGAACGGGATCAATCGCATTGCGTCCATCGTCTAAACAATAGTTCTCTTTAACTTCATGGACAATAAATGAAAAATCCACAAGATTATTTAACTTTCTAAGTAAATGATCTTCCTTTACTAAAATATCATACAAGCCTGAAAATGGACTCACATCTAACTCATTTTGAAAGTTCAACATAATCATCCCACCCTTTATTTTTTCTAACTATAATATCTCAAATTGAACGGGAAAAATCTGTAAAATCAATCGAGTAGGAGGCTAATCATTAATTGATTAGCCGACCTCTCACACCACCGTACGTACGGTTCTCGTATACGGCGGTTCAACTTTACATCACCTGT
>NZ_MIEK01000041.1 GCF_001742285.1 Enterococcus rivorum
GCGCTTATGGCACTAAATTTAAGAAAATTAGGAAAACATATGGAGCGAAAAGCTCTTTCAAAAGAAAAAACAGAGACGATTTTGATAATAATAGTCAAAATCGTCTCTGTTTTCTATAAATAGTAGTTTATTGTCCCACTCTCCTATTTTCATTTTTAGTTAAAAAAAACATACCATTCTCTTGTATGATTAATTCACCAAAACAACCAAACAGAGAGGACAATATGCTCATGATAAATGATATCAAAAAATACCTTAGTCATCCATGCAACACTATCCCCTTGTCCAGATATTTGTAAAAATTGTGGGCCGACGTATAATCATGCACATTGTTCATACATACACTTCTCCTTTTTGTCTAGACGGGCTTTTATTACAATCCCACTGATGCCTATGTGGAGATGTTAAGGTAAAATTACATATCAAAGATCCTGTATTAGTAGTTGAAGCAACATTAAAAAAAATAATAGTAATACGACCACAAGCATTCTTTTTATAAAAAATGAAATTTTCCAAATATTATTACCTACTACAAATTGAAATATTAAAGATTCCACATAAGCTGAAATTAAATACACAACTATGAAAATATAAATAGAATCCAAATTGCTTGTCTTTGCAGAACTTTGGAGTATAGAGCCTCCTATATTTATTACAGATATCAAAAAAATAACCAAAGGAAATAAAAAGAATTCAACCCCTCTTATTATTTTACTTAGAATATCTTCCTCATGACCTCTATTTTTTATTTTTCTTACATATCTTTGATATACATATCTCAAATAAAGTGAAATTGAATATGAGCAAACAACAATTATACTAATACGAATAGCGTAATTAATTGATTCAATTTTCTTAAAATAAGCTAAAACAAACATCACTACTGGAAACATTATTAAAAAGAATTTATTATACCCTTTTAATCTTGTAAGGTTCTCTTTAAATTTCTCATCTTTTATTTTATATTCTTGATGATTTTTTACAACTACTGATTGTTGAATTTGAGTTGCATTAATATTTATAGCCGAATTATTACCTTGCGTTGTTATATTGTTAAAATTTTGATCTTGATCATTTATTGATTTTTCTTTCTTTTCTATAGATTTCTTTTCTTCAAAAATGCCTAAAATTGTTGTAACTAAAGTTATGATTGCGCTAATTGCAGTTAAGATAGGTTCAATCAATTTTAATTCTCCTTTTTGCCTAATCATACCAAGAATAAGAAAAAATATCTATATTTATTTTTTTATAAGCATTCTATTTTCTCAGGACTATCCTTTCAATTTACCTATCCATTACCTTATCCACTGCTCAGCAAGCGAAAATCTCAGGTAGTTGGTGACACACTTTTGCACTCTCATCATCGTATCTATATAACTATGAATATTTAGCACTATTTATGTAAAAACCAGAAATCTTGTTAATATAAGACTTCTGGTTTTTCTATTTAAATTCTGTTCTATTTTTAATGGCAGAACTGTTATTAAAAGTTACATAACATCAATAACTTCTACTCGCTCGGCTAAAACCCATCCATTCATTCCATATGAAGAATATAAAACTTGGTAGGTTAAATGCTCTTTTCTTATTTCTTCTTCCAGCTCTTCCAGTGAATTATACCTCATTGGCCATACACTTTTTATCCCTTGAATCAATAGCTTTTTATTTTCAGTAAAAAATTTATCTAAAGCTCTTTCTTCTAAATCTAAAATAATACTGTAAGGCATTTCATCATAAAATTTGTAACATAAAAAGTTATGGAATATAATTTGTTTTTCTTTATCGTTGTCAGAAATATTAATAACTATATCCTGATTTTCAAAATTTACAAAATAGCTTTTTATTTCATAGTCATGTCCCATATTCATTTTTACCATTCTCCTTTTTGTCTAGGTGGTCTTTTATTCCAATCCCACTGATGTCTATGCGGAAATTCATAATTAGTTGTTGGTAACTTGATTAGCGAATTACACTTTACTAGTCAAAGCTTTATCACTTGATTATCAGTCTCGTGACAAAGTTTTTTTGTGATTATTCGTACTCAATATAGATTTTACTCAAATAATTTTTTTCCAAAAATGAAATAATCGTTTTAACTACTTCTTCTAAATCATCTTTCATTGAATTTTGATTCATTTTATTAATATCAAAACCTTTTAGCTGATTAATAGTAAGAGTAATATCTTCTATCAGCCACGGTGAATCATCATACCATCCTTCATGACTAAAGTATTCTTTCACAATTCCTTTTCTGTCCACATTACAATCTAACAAGTTATCTAAAATAGTCTCAAAATGCCCATTCCAGATGACAAGTTTATTATCGCCAGCAACAAAACAAAGTTCTGCTTCCCCTTCAAAACCTTCATAAAATTTACTATCTATCATTTAATTCATTCCTTCCAGTGACCATTGTCTAAAATTCTTATTTGTTCAGGAGTAGCATCTCCCGCCTTTCTTGCATTTATTGCATCATACCATTTATGCCCGTCTACACACTCATTATCACCTATCTTAAAGAAAGTCTGTGGCTTGTTCCCTCCATTACCAGGTACTGTTCTTTGAACAACCCATGTGTTACCTTGTTCAACAGGTGCCCCTGGAGTTCTTGTATAGTAAAGTGCCTTTTTCGATATTGCACTCAAAAACATTTAAATTTTCTCTTGATTTTTTAGTTGCTTTAATAATTTTTCTAATTCTTCAATGTAAATATTTTTTTTACTATTCAAACTATACAAATTATTCAAATATTTTTCAGATATTCTAATCAATTCCCGTTTATATTTTTCCAAGTCGATTTCTTCGCCCCAATCAACTTTTTTACTTTCAATTCTACTCTCTGATTCAATCACCGAAAAACCATCTAATTTAGGAGATTCTATTTTACTAATAGTCATGTTAGCATTATTTTTCTTTTTTAATTCAATCCATATCTTAGGTGTCTCAATATCACTAACATATATTATATTTTTTTCTTTCAACTTCAAGGTGGCTTCTATCAAATATCTCATCCACCAATAAATAGACACTGATAAACTATCCAATTCTTTATCAAGATAAACACCATATTCATATTGTCCTACTATCAGCTGAAAATAGCCATTTTCTCCATAAAATTCATTTCCTTCAAGTTCATCTTCTAAATCATCAAAAATTTTATATCTTATTTTAAACATTTCAATATCTCCTCTACTTCATGAACTTTCTTATATCTTGCACAGAGTATGTATAACTACCATAAACACTTCCAAATGTTCCATCATTATGAATATAGACATTTAATTTTTCTCCACTTATTGAATATTCAAACAAACCACCTTTTTTCCCTTGGCTTAGTAAATCATTATAAGCTATTTCTGAAAATTTAGTTATGGTATCCGCAGTCCATTTAGAATTGAAGAAAGTTTGATCTTTTAATTTTTCAGCCAGTTGAGCATCAGATAGATATTCTGCTTGATATTTTATTGAATCAACATTATGTCTAGTTTGTATATGCTTAATATTTCTTTTTGACAGTGGAGTTTTAATTTCAACATCAGGTATTTTAGACCCTCCAACTTTCTCCACCTTAACCATTTTCCCGTGAAACCCATCCACTTCTACTTTCGGAACGACACCCTTTGTTCCTTTCATTGCTTTGATTCCTTTATAGGTTCCGTAAGCTGCTAAGCCTATATCCGCAATCCCAGCTAACCCTCGTAAAATACGATCCCCTTGGCTTAACTCTCTGCCTGTAATCAGGTCTTTTCCGGAAAGAGCATCATACCCATTTTTCACGCCACCGGTCAATCCTAGCGCAATCATTATTGGGACTGGCAACATCGCTCCTACTGCTAGAGCTGTTCCGTTTACTATAATTGCTCACAATCACTTTACATTTCCTAATCAAATAAACATTCAAAAAACTAAAAAGTCCTTTAAATGTTCGTATAATAAATAGAACTAGTATTTGCATTCTAGCTGAATATCAAAGATTTTCCTATCCAGCACTAACTAGGATAGGAAAATGCCTTTTTATTTTTGCTTAAAAACTTCTATAAATTCTGATGGAATGCTATCTGCTAGCCAAACCTTTTCATTTCCTAAATAAAACTTTACTCCTTTTTCTCTAGCATTTTCTGTATTAATAGCTAAAATAATCGGAGTTTTATCTTTTCTTTTCCCTACTAAATTAGCTGTTTCTATATCTTCTGATAAATGGACATATTGTCGAGACATTGGAGATAAACCATTTTTTTCAATTTCAGATAAAAAGTTATGTGCAGTTCCATGATACAGAAATTTGGGAGGAATAGCTTCTTCTTTTATAATTTTCATCGGAACAGAGTGTCCATATACTGCTCGAATACTATTCTCTTTGATTTCATGCCTCTTTTTTTCTGATTTCTCAATCATTACTTTTAAATCGTCAAGTTCTATATTTTGCCAATCAGCAGTCTCATGAAATGCTTGTAATAATTGGGCAATTGGTACCCAACCATTTTTATCTAATTCTAACTCATATTCCCACGGAGCATGACGCAATGCATAAGAAACTTCTTTACTCAATTTTGTATAATTTACTTTGTTACTCACTTTCTTCACTCCGATTGTAATCAACCATATCTTTTACAGCAAACTCTACCCAATCCCATAAATCTACAAATTCGCCTCTTTGTTCAAAACCTTCTGTAGTGAAATCATGAATTAATTGAACTCTATTTTCTTTTCCAACTTCAAAACAAGCTATATCATCATTATCATCCCTTCTTGCAAAGGGAATTAACTTTCTATTGGGATACCTTTCTTTCAAATCATGGTATCTTCTAGTTGCTTGACCTGACTCAATTAAATACCACACATCAAAGTCTACCAAGTTTAATTCAATTAATTTATTATAGGCTTCCGGATATATAAATACGTCTTCTTCAATATAAAATTTCTTCATAACTATTAACACATTCTTTCTATTTCATTTTTTCTAAATCAAACGACCCCATTGGATTGTTATTTCTAAAATCAGCTTTCTGTTTTCCACCCCTTAGCTCTATAGTTTCTCCCCAGGTTTTTGGAACCCCTTTTTTTGTTGTAAATCTATCTATTATGGATTGATCAGACAAAGGTGTATCATAGCTTCTAACATTTGCTTGAACGTCTATCCCAACCTCTCTAGCTGCTACCACTCTTGTATTATCAAGAGTCGTTAAACTACCATCAGGCATTCTCACAACATCAATTGGGTCACCTTTCCAACCATTAGCTTTCATACTAGCAATAATTTCATCTGAACCATTTACAGAAGTTTGACTGAACCTAATTCCCGAAGGGTTAACATTTTCAATATTCTTTCCAAGTCCACTGGCTTTCTCAACCTTAACCGTTTTCCCGTGAAACCCATCCACTTCTACTTTCGGAACAACACCCTTTGTTCCTTTCATTGCTTTGATCCCTTTATAGGTTCCGTAGGCTGCTAAGCCTATATCCGCAATCCCAGCTAACCCTCGTAAAATCCGATCGCCTTGGCTTATCTCTCTGCCTGTAATCAAGTCTTTTCCTGAAAGAGCATCATACCCATTTTTCAAGCCACCAGCTAATCCTAGCGCAATCATTATGGGGACTGGCAACATCGCTCCTACTGCTAGAGCTGTTCCGTTTACTATGATTATTAACAATAACTTTACATTTCCTAATCAAATAGACATTCAAAAAACTAAAAAGCCTTTTGAATGTTCGTACAATAAGATAGAACAAGTATTTTCATTCTAACTGAATATCAAAGACTTTCCTGTCCAGCACTAACTAGGATAGGAAAATTCCTCTTCTATTTAACTAGAAATCCCTTATTCAGTTTTCGATAAATTAATGATTACATCCTCAAAAAATTTATTTTCAGTAAATTCTGTTTCTAATTGTTCTTGAATACTTTCAATAGTATTTTCTGGCGAGTTGTTGTTTGTTAACTGGTCTATTTTTATCTTCGAAATATTTTTCCAATACAGGTAAAACTTCTTGCCACGATTGAAGTTGTTCCCATGCATCATACAGTGCATAAATATCTTGGTGACTAATTTCTTTGATTGGTTGCTTATTTTCTGTTTAAATCATTTGTTTCACTCCTTCAATTTTTATTACATGAAAAAACGGTATCAGTGATTGTTGCCTCACTAATACCTTTCACAATAGTTTATACAATGTAGCTGATTGTACTTCAAATAAACATTCGAAAAGACTAGAAAAACCCTTTGATTTTCTGCACACTAAACACAGCTAGCTTTTGTTAGCTATTGGCAACTTGATTAATGAGGTCATGCTTACTATTCTTACTATTCAAGGCTTTACTATCCGACGCCAATCAGATAGTGAGGTGCCTTTTTTTATTTAATTAAAAGTTTTAAAAAGATTTCAATTTTGTGATTAAATCGCTTAATTCTAGAACATTACTATTCTTTGAAGAATTTAATTTAACTAAATCTGTTAGATATTTTTCTGATTTTTCTAAAATTTCTATTCTAAAATCTGAAAATACAGCCTTTTTATCTTTCCAAAATTTGTAATCTGCATCAGAAAGCTTTTCTTTACGTACCAATCCACCTTGTCCCACTTTATCGCCTGAAACTTTACTAATTGATACAATTTCTTTATCTCTGCATAGTTCAATCCATGTATTAAAAGATTCAATATCATTAATCAAAACATAGTTTTCTTTTTTTAAGATTTCTAGAGATTTTAGAAAACTAGTAAACCAATCATATATGGATACAGAAAAGTCATCTATTTCTTCTTCAAGAATAATTCCGTAGCTTTCATCATCAATAACAAAGCTAAAATATCCATATTCTCCAATGAAATTATCTGATTCATCATTCTCAAATATCTTAAACTTTATTTCAAACATTTTTCCACCCTATTTCATAAAATTTTTGAATTGCTCTAAAGTATATTGATACTTTCCGTACGCTGTTCCAAATCCTCCATCAGGGTTTATATAAATACTAATTTCTTCCCCATTTATCTTATAAAGAAAAGTATCCCCTTTCTTTCCTTTAGATAATAAATCATTATAAGCAATCTCAGTATATTTGTTTATATCCTCCACAGTCCAATTAGGGTTAAAAAAACTGTTTCCTTCTAATTTTTCAGCCAATTGGCTTTCGGTTAAATACTGTGACTGATTCTTAAGAGAATCCATATTATGTTTATTTATATGAGACTGATTTTTTTTACTCAATGGATTTTTAATTTCAACTTTAGGTGCTTTAGCCCCACTGGTTTTCTCAACCTTAACCGATTTCCCGTGAAACCCATCCACTTCTACTTTCGGAACGACACCCTTTGTTCCTTTCATTGCTTTGATTCCTTTATAGGTTCCGTAAGCTGCTAAGCCTATATCCGCAATCCCAGCTAACCCTCGTAAAATACGATCGCCTTGGCTTAATTCTTTACCAGTAATCAGGTCTTTTCCGGAAAGAGTATCATACCCATTTTTCACGCCACCAGCTAATCCTAGCGCAATCATTATGGGGACTGGCAACATCGCTCCTACTGCTAGAGCTGTTCCGTTTACTATAATTGTGACGGCTAAGCCTGTAATCTGCTCTGATTTGGAATAATAATCAAAGGAAGTATCCGCAAAAGCCATCTTTTGATACTCTTCAAAGGAAACATCACCGACTTTCTGGCGCATCTCTTCGTACTCCACCTGTAAATAATCAGTTAAAGGAGAGCTACTGCCTAGAATATCTCCTAGCCCGACTTTCATTTTGTATTTTGAGACTCCTGCAGCATTCATGCCATTGGAATAAGCGCCTCGGGCCATCGTTGTATAGCCCATAATATTCATATTACTAAGCTTTTCCATGAATTCATCCATCGCCATATCAAATGGATGATCCACTCCAGCAGATAAGGTATCTGGAATAGGTTGCATCGCTCGTTGCAGTTGGTGCCATCTCGTTTCTAGTTCATTATACGCGGGATTTTTTGCGGTTTCAATGTCTATCGCTCGATCCGAGTCATAGCTTTCGCAAAGGGTTTCTGCTTGTTGACTGAGTAAATCAGCCTGTTGAAAACATTCAAATACCGTAGCGTTCGCCATTAATTCTACGCCTTGTACCAACGATAACCAATCGCTTGATTGATACTTTACATCCTTCAGGTCACCTCTCCTTTAGTTATTCTTTTCAATTGGTTTAAAACTATTTTTTCTCATCAACACTTCTGGAAATAGACTGATCTACTTCTACGATTGTTTCTGAAGCAAAAACAACATACGAAGAAAGACGCTCATAATGAGAAATCAATTCATCCATTCTTGCGCTAGTGACACCAAACATACCGACTTGTCCTTTAGCCTCTCCTTCTAAATAGTAGGACGCCCCTTGAATGCTGGTCAATGTATCAGAAACTGCTACTAACTCTTGAATAATGGACTGAATTGAGCTTGTAATGCTGGTTAACTCTGTTGGGTTTACAACTATTTTATCTGCCAAACCAATTCATCCTCTCTTGTACTGGTTCTTCTGGTTTTTCATAAAAAATACCTAAATGATCCACCAACCATTTATTCAGCCAATATTGACTTACTCTTTTCACTTGCTTTTCTTCAAGGCGATACAACAGGTCTTCAGATAAAAGAAACCCATATTCCTTTCTTTCAATAGCCGTTTCTTTTCGGGTTAACTGCCCGACAACTAATGCGGCTTCACCCCCTTGTTCTTTTAGTTCCGCCAACGAAAGCTTTGCACGTCTGGTTCGAAATTCTTGTTCCTCTGGTTTGCCTTCTCGTCTAAGAATCGTGTATTCTGTCAACCATTGGCCTAATAAAGCTTCTGGTTCCTGAATCGTTAACTGAAAGCCTTGTTCTTGTTTTTTTAATATGATTGATTGCTCTAAAGGGGCAACATAATAGATGCTATCCAAACAAAGATAGGTGTCTGAATCGCCATATTTTTCAATCAATGAAGCCACTAAAAAGCCTTTCTTTGTTAAATGCTTTTCCGCATCTAACAAGCCTTTTTCCTGTAGTCCATAAATCCCCTTCGGAATAAAAGTACTTTCATTTAAACGATAGAAAGGCAATTGGGGTACACCAAATAATTCTTGATGCCCCACCATATTCGCTAATACCAGTAATTCTTCCTCTGAAAAAGTTGTCATCCGTTTCCTCCTAAACACTTCTTATCTCACTCATCTCGCTGGAATCAAATGTACTACAATCTGTTTGTAAATTTTTTACTGCTTTTTTATAGAGTTTTAGACTTTTAGCTAACTCTCCGTGGTATTGGGAGACAATACTCAAATACATCAAATAGCTATCTTTAGCTTCTCCCGTCCAAGTTTGACCATAATCACTAGAGGATGGCACTAATTTTTTCGCTTGTTCTAATGAGCTTGTTAATTGTCTTTCAGCAGAAGACGCCAGTTGCACAACTTCAGATAACCCACTTGCTTCAATATGTAATGCATCCATTCTTTTTTCCTCCTATCCAAAAGGATTTGATCGTTGCTTGTGCTGTGTGAAAAAATCATCTCCTGATGCACCAGAATTTGAGCGTGAAAAATCAGGATTTGATCGTCTTTCCTGTTCCCTTCTCAAACTCTCCGCTGCCAATCGTGCTTGTTCCGCATGATACGCCTCTTCTCGTTGCTTTTCAGCCAGATATAGCTCATGATATTCTTGATATTTTTGTGCGGCTCTAACTTCAGCAGTAGCTAAATTCTCATTTCGGTCACTGAGCTTTTTTGAAAAAGTAGTTACTTTCTCCATAAGCTTATCTATTTTAGTAATAGTATCTTGATTGGGGGTACCAGAAGCATCGGATAGCTGGCCAAACTGATTTTGAGCTTGACTGATGACCTCAGTCGCTTGTTCTATATAGGACGTGTGCTGTGTTAACGTTGTCGAAAGCCCCTGTTTCAAGGTTTTATAATTGTCTCGTTTTTGTTTATATTCTGCAGTTAGAAACATGTCTACCTCCTTTATTATTTTCAACATAACTATTTTATCATAATAAATAAAGTGAATTAGAGGATTATCAAAAGATTCCCTTTTGGTATAAATATGTGATAATATTCAAAAAATATTATCTAGTCAACTCCATGCGTTCTTTGACGAACTATTGCACACGATGAGGCACAGATAGGTCTGATTGTTTTTTATTTTCCTGTTGGTTTTTACGAAAAAATAGGAATGGTTGTGTAGTGATGAGTAAAGAATGGAATTTGAAGGAGGTACCTTATCAGGATATTTTGGATGTGCGAAGTGAGTTGGTCCAGCTTCGATCTTGGCAAAAGTCGCTAGTTTATTTGGATGAGTTTTTTGATGGGAAGGTTACGAGGAATAAGAAGGATATGCGGATGCGGTATTACTCTTGTCAGCAGTTGTATCAGGTTTTTTCTGGGGATTTTGAGGAGGTTTTGAAGGAGACGGAGGAAATTTTAGCTAGAATGGCTTAGAGAGGAGAATTGTAAACACACACGCATTATTTAGAAATATCTCTATCAAAGGGTTTGTCAAGTAAAGTGTGTAACTGACAAATATAAGAACGAAAAAGAACATTAGACCATTCCTAAATAACCTTCGGCTAAAAGGGTATAAGAAAGAAACCTTACCAAAAAGGAAAATTTGATGTTCTTTTTTTGATGCCACAGTGACTAGGAAATATATAAGCTATAGGTGTTGATGCGCTCTGAAAACTGTTCATTAGCCATTAATTTAATACCATCGGCCAATTAGGAATAAACCCAGCTTTCCATTTCTTTTCCAATTCTGTTACTCTTTGATAAAGAAGCTTTAAAAGGGCGGTTTCATTTGGAAATGCGCCTTTTTTAGTTACTTTTCTAAAGCTGGAATGAATACTTGCAACGGCATTTGTTGTGTACATCATTTTACGCACTGCGCTTCCATAATCATAAACTTGTTCCACATGAGAAAAATTCCGTTTCCAAACCTCTACTGCACCAGAGTAGTGAGACCAACGTTTTTGAAAGGCATCAAAAGCACTCTGACAAGCTTTTAACGAAGGCGCACCATAAAACTGTTTCATGTCTCGATAAAATTCCTTGTAATCTTTATAAGGAACATATCGGAGCGCATTGCGCACTAAATGGACGATACAGCGCTGAACGATCACCTTTGGAAAAATGGCTTTTGCGCCATCTTCAAGACCAGAAACACCATCCATAGACATAAAGAAAACATCCTGTACACCGCGAGATTTCAATTCATCAAAAATCTGCATCCAACGGTTTTTACTCTCGGTTTCATTCAGCCACAACCCTAAAATATCTTTTTTACCTTTTAAATCATACCCAAGAATCGTATAGACAGCGTATTCTTTCACTTCATAATTTTCTCTCAACGTCACATACATACAATCCACAAAGACAAAGGCATAGCACTTCGCTAAAGGGTGATTTTGCCATTCCTCCAGTTCTGGAAGAACAGAATCAGTGATTGTAGAAATCATTTCGTGAGAAATGGAGAATCCATAAATATCATCAATGGTATGAGCAATATCTCTTTGAGACATGCCTCTGGCATACATGGATAAAACCTTTGATTCAATAGCCGAAACATCACGCTCGCGTTTTTTGATAAGTTCTGGTTCAAATGTGGCTTCTCTGTCTCTAGGTACATCAATAGGGACTTCTCCAAAGCTTGTTTTTACTTTCTTAGAGCCGAATCCATTTCTTCGATTGTTTGTTTCTTTCTCTTGTTTTTAGTGACTATCATAGCCTAAATGATGGGTCATTTCACCTTGAAGCATTTGTTCAAACAGGGGACCAAAAATATCTTTTAGAGCCTCTTGTATGTCACCAACATTTTCAGAATTGTAGCTTTCTAGAATGGTTTTCGCTAATTCAACAGTTTTAGGATCTCTTTTCTGTCTTGCCATATTCTCGCATCCATTCATTTATAGTTTATCTGAATTTCCTTTACACAAAAAGAAAAACTGTATAAGCAGCTTATTTAGAATTAGCTACTTACACAGTTTATTTTACACTCTCGTTAAATAAAATAGCATGGGCATGCAAATACTTAGTATAATTTACTTACCATTGAACACTTTGCTCAGAAAAATTTCATCTACATTTTGATCTATTTTTAAATCCTTAAACATTGCTGAATATATATTTACCATTCGTTCATTTGCTTGTAAACTGTCAACTGTTCCACTCTCTAAATAAGCATAGAATTTCTTCACAGCATCCATAACCTCTTTTGAATCGTAAAAAGTTGCTGTAATACCATTCATCGCAGCCGAGTATTCATCACTTTTAACATCATACCTATAACTAATCATTTGAACTAGAGTGCTATACTTTTTACTCCATAAATCATGTTCTCTTCGCGATTCTTCCATCTGCCTCTGAAATTCCTTATTCTGTTTATCCAGCTTCGACGAATATGCTAAAGAGATAAAAACGCCTATCAAACCTAAAGCACCACCAATAATTCCATCAATTGTTATGTTCATAAAAATAATTCCTTTCATATAATCTATTCTAGTTATACGTAGATAGAGGCCACATAATTTCCCCACTATAATCTAACTCTTCTTCTATTTCCTCATCAATATTGTACTGAAGGAGGTTACATTCTTCTATTAGCCTATTTATCATCAAATTTCGTAGTAATAAAATGGGTTTTGTTTGAGTCTCTGGATTTTTTAGCTGATTTGTTATTTCTTCACTGGTAAAAGAAATACTATTCATAAATAAAGTCTTCGCTTTCAAATTCTTTGAAAGCAAATACTTTCCTTTATTGTATTTATACCAAAAGTATAAAAAGTTCTTTATTTTCTGGTGTACCATTTTTATTTTTTCACTGTCAAAGTAATCGGCATTATTTATTTTCTCACCTATATTCTTGATAAAACTATCTGCTACTTTTTTAGGTATTAACAGGCTAGGCTCTCTAGCACAAATATAATAATTTTGAATAAAATCTAAAGGATATTCTTCATCCGCTAATTCAAGAACCTTTTCTCCTAATTTGACATACTCATCGTACATATCCTGTAATTCAAAACTATCTTCTAAGAGATAATCTAGCGTAATCTCAAAGACTGATCTTAATTTCTTACAGTTTTCTAAGGTAGGCATAGCAGCATCATTTTCCCATTTTGCTATTGTCTTTATTGAAACCCCAACTTTTTCAGCCAATTGTTCTTGTGTCATTTGCTTCTTTTTTCTTTCTTCTTTTATTTTTAAATATACTCCCATTTATCAAACCCTCCAGTCTCAAATAATTCTAAATAACCAGAAATGTCATCTACAACCGCTTCCAATTCCTCTAATAAATCTAGGTAGTCTACAGGGTCTCTTTTTTCTCTAATTCCTAAATATCCTGCACTATCATCATATATTCGGTTATATAATCTGTCATCAGTATAATCTAGTTCCTTTATATTAACCATCCAATCTCTACACACCTCGTATGCAGCTTTGCAAGCAAAATAATCAGCTTGATCACGTTTTAAATAATCTTCATAACAACGCATAATCAAATCATATTTTGGTGTCACAATCCAATCTCTACTATAAACAACTTCATATCTCATAGTAAATTCTGTTATATTTTCTACCAAACAATATTCGCTTATTTCTTTCCCAAGTTTGTAGTATTTTTCTTTATTATCAATAACTGGCTCTACATCCTCAGAAACTAAATCTTCCATTGTAATATCATATAGTATACTTAAGAATGCTACCCCTCTTGGATCAATGCTTGAAATTCCTGATTCCCACCGTCGAATAGTATCTACCTGAAAAGTAAGCCCTGTCCCTTGCTCTATAATTTGTACTAATCTTTTTTTAGAAATGCCTCTATTTTTCCTCTCAATCTCTAGTTGCTTATTAAGAAGCATATGTTTTCCCCCTTTTTATTCTGTACATATATCTTACCAAGATAAATAAAGCTTATGAAGTAACTAAATCAGCTAAAAATGCTTTAATTAGTTCTTTTTCCTTTATCTATAGGGCCAGCAGTTTAATCCATATAAAATTAGGAAAGCTTCATAAATAAGCTTTCCTAATTTTATACAGTCATACTTACCAAATCCAATAAATTACTCCCAACCAAATATTTCACAAATTTCTTTATACTCTTGCTTAAAATCACTTTCCTTTAACTTCATTTGTAATTCTTCATCATAAAAATCTACTATTATGCCGTTTTCAATGACAAAATAATCCAAGTATTCTTTCTTCAAGAAACTCGCAATATGTCTAGGAAATCCGATGTTTTGCAACTCTATAATAATTTTGTTAGTTGTTCCATATTCTAGGAAATCATCCCACTTCGGTATTTCAACATTAAGTTCCATCCTACTATTTTTATAGCTAATTAAATCAATATAATTTTTAACATATGTTTTAATTTTAAATCTTAAAGTATTTTCTACATCAGACATTACATTGTTAATCAAATGATTAATATGCCGTCTATTGTATTTATCGAACAAAACTTCTTCCCCATAATTAAGATATATTGATCTATTGTACCTATCATAATAGCTAATTGCACTTTGAATGATTATATTTAATGGTTGAGAATTAATCCAAGCATACATTAATTCTGCATAATAAGTCAGGACTGTTTTATTTTTAGCCAATGGTGTGCGTCCTTTAGATTCTTCTTTCTCCCAATCATAATTATCATATAAACTATTCAAAATGCACAAACAGTCGCTATATTCCGTTGTTAAAGGTACTTCAACTTCTTGATTATCTGATAAAATTCGATTTTGATACTTTAATTTTATCGAAGAACTTTGTACTAAAATTGACTCAGGTACAAAATTATTTTTACCAATATAATCAATTATTTCTTTAGATTCACTATTCTTATCAATAAATTTACTTCTCAAAACTGAATCTGTCTTACTTATGGAATGATAAGCTAACACATTTCCGTAAGACTCCAATATCCTTCTCTCATTTTCAGTCACTTTGCTTCTCGTAAAAGGTTTATCTTTAATCGTATTTCCAACATTTGTATAGAACTTTCCTTTATTAGTCATAAGAATAGAATTGACCTTGTCGATCGTTTTATTTCTAACAATATCTAAATTTTTTTGTGGATCATTCCATCTATTTTTCTTTTCTTCAAGTCTTAAACAAATAATATTCCCACTTAAGTCTTTAGTTAATCTACCTGCACGACCTGCTAGATTCCAAAAATCAATTTTAGAAAATTTAGAAAGACCAATAGCATTACTTAAAATGAAAATATTTTTTGCTGGTAAATTTACTCCTTCTAAAAGTGTTGACGTACAGAATATATAATCAATTACCTTTTTTTGAAAAAGAATTTCAATTACTTCTCTTATTTGTTGTGGGAGTCCTCCAAAATGGTAAGCTATCCCTTTTTTCAAACAATCAATTAAATAGTATTCTTCATGCATAGTTTCTTCAATTAATTTAATTAAATTATTGAGCTCTTTATCCTCTTTGTTTTGCTTTGACTTCGAGTATTCTAATGCATAATTTATCGTATCTTCTTTTGTATTACAATAAATGATATTCTGATTTTGTTTACCTAGTATAGCCAAAGCATTATTTAAATTTGCTGTCAAACTTGACCCAAAGCCTTTATAAAAAAGAGTTTCATCATGTCCATATTCTGGGAAAAAATATGCGCGATTTTCAATACAATCAATAAAAAAGCGATTTTGAGATACAGATGTTTCGGTGATACTCATTGTTTCTTCGGTACTGTTACCCACTAATTGTAAAAAAATATCTGCATTTGGGACATTTGGTGAAGAAAAATACAAATTTATACTTTTTCTTTTTGCAAGCATCAAAGCGTGGTAGAATAACGGTGCTCTTGTATCCGTTTCTGATAAAAGTTTATGAGCCTCATCCACTAGCAAATAATTAATTACTGGATTGCTTACCTCAGAAAGATATGCTATCAACCGTTCGGGAGTAAACACAAAAATAAATTTATTTTCCTCTCTTCTATAAAGTAAAGGAACTGTTGGGTGTGTAAATATTTTATATTTTTCATTCGTAATAACTTTTTTTAATTTAGAAGAAACCTGATTAATTAATGCCCTAGTTGGAACTAAAATGACAATATTGTCTGATCCATTTCTTTTTTCAATTAAATACTTAACAAAAGATTCAAATATAAAGGATTTTCCAAAAGAGGTTGGACCAGAAAAACTAAAGTGGTTACTATCTTTCATTCTTTCAAAAAGTTTATATTGAGTGTCTGTAAAGACTAATTTTGAATCTGGAGCCTGTTGATAAACTTCTTTTACAATTCTATCAATCATTATTTCATCCGAGTTCACTTCTGTACTTCCAACAGCAATTCCTAATGAAGGAAAATTACCTAATTTAGTTAAAACATTTGATGAAAATAATTTGAAAGATGGATCTTCTTTATAAAGATCATATAGTAAACTGATAATTTTATACGAGATATTCCTTGCATCAGGATTATCAGAACGACATAAAATATCAGAAAATCTCAATAAATCAAAATACTCTTTGTCAGTTAAATATTCAAGAGCATCTTGATTTTCAAAGAAGTAGTTTGCATAATTTTTTTCTACTTTTTCCAACATATCAAACAAATATTGATCTTCCAAAGCTTTATCTATAAACTTATCTAACAATGTCATTTTATCAAACTCTCCAATATTTTTTCTCGTGAATTGTCTATATCTGTAAACGGTAACAAATAAATGTGAAAATTATAGCCTAATAAGTTATACTCTTGAATATAATTCTCAATATTGATAATCCTCTTTGAAACAAAATCATTAATATATTTTTCAATTGCATATCTGAATTTATCATTAGGAAGATTCTTTATCTCATCATCTATATCTATTTCAAATCCCACAAAAATTCCAAAAGCATCATCTACAAAATACTCCATGTTAGTAGTTGGATAAATTAACTGTTCAAGAAATTTTTCTTCATCATCTGTCCATGATTCTCTAAAAATATTAGATGATATTAAAGATTTCTCATAATTTATCCCACTTTTCTCATCACCCTTATCATTTTCTTCTTTTACGAAATCAGAAATTGAGTTAAATGCGTCTCTAAGACCTGATGTCAGATCAGTATACAATTTAGACTCACCAAATATTAATTGGTAGTTACCATTCAATAGTTTCAAAAAATGAATCCCATCAGAACCATTAACATACATGCTTGTTGAAGTCTTCAATTCTAACTTTGATAGAATTTTTGGGGCCTTCAGATGTCCTTCTAAAAAGCAGAAAAGAAGAAACTCTCCTAGCTCTCCTTTATTTTTCTTGTACTCTTTAAACTTCTCTCTCGCTTTTCGTGAAAGAGTCATTGGTTTTCCAGAATATTTTTCTTTGGTTTTCCTGGAAATAGAAAAATCAGCAACAGATTCATACAAAGTATCTGTCATTCTAGAATAATCAAATTGATTTGCATTAATCGGACAGGTAAATAGCTCTAGCTTATTGTTATCATTATTAACACTATATGTTCCATTGTGTTTTAAAACTTCGAGAAACGATTTTGAAAATCCACTAATTTCTATTGTCATAATTTTCTCCTATTGTAAATAATATATATTTAAAATTATACACCATTTAATACTTTTATGGAGAAAAACAGAAAAAAAGAACTAGAGTTCCCTTTTTTATTTTACAACATTATGTTATAAAATACAAGAATATTTTTAGTATATCAAAATGATAAACCAAATATGCTTTTGATGACTTCATTATTATTTAACTTTCTAATTTCCTTCGCCCCCTCTGTATCGTGCTCACACTCAACCTTGTCCTTTTGGAAACCTCTTTATAACTCAACCCAGATTTCAACAATTCATAGGCATGCAACTTATCATCTGTTATTTTGGCTTTAGGGCATCCTTCTCGGAAGTTCGGATTATTTCTCTTAGCAAAATGCATTACCCTCCTGTGTGCGCTCTACAATCATGTCACGCTCCATTTCAGCTACTGATAAAATTGTACGCATTATCATCCGACCAATAGTTGTATTTTCAATGGTACCGAGATTAAGAACCTTAATTGTAATATTTCGCTCTAACAGCGGTTCAATCACTTCTAATGCTTCTTTAGTATTTCTTGCAAAACGATCCAACTTCGTTACTACAACTATATCATTATCCTTCAAAACTGACAGCAGCTTAGTAAATTCCGGACGATTCATTTTAGTTCCTGTAAATTTTTCTTTATACATATTTTCTTTGACCACACCAGCTTGTTCTTATTGTTCCAACTGTTCCCTTAATAACTGAGCTGTCGTACTTAGTCTCGCGTATCCATAATCCCCCCTTTTATCTTAATTATTTTTTGATCTAAGTTAATGACCATCTATCAAGATTGACACATCAATAAACAAATAGTTGGTCAAAAACTATTAAGTTCTTGACCAACACTTTAATTTACAACTATAGGTTACATTAATAACATTATACCGTGAGCATTTTTTACTGTCAGCTTAAAGTATAGGTTAAATTTACAAAAAAACTGGTAAAAGGTTGCAATAAACTTTTACCAGTAAATACTCATTAATGATCTACGAGACTTGAAGCCTTATGACATTACATTCTGATGCAATGAAATACTTCCATTATTTTGTATCTCTTACAGAAAAAATCACTTGTCACATAATTATCCTATTCTATGAAATAACTATTCCTTTATAGATAATAAAAATTTTTCGAAGTTAGAGGAAACTTCAAAATATAATGGTTCAAATTCAAGCGATTCCTCATGTTTCCAAACCACAATTGAAGGTTCAGTTTTTTGTATTTAAAATTTAGGCAAAGAAAGTCTCTTCCAAATAAACTAGCTATTGGAACAACTCCACCCCTACAAGGTCTTCATTGTCAGTTACTCTTTCCTAAATATGAGTTAAAACAACATCTATATCATACATGCCCAAATTATTGCTTTCACTATCTTTTAAAATGCAAAGAAATCTTTCTATAACAATACTCATGAAGATTGACAGTAAACATATTAGTGATTGGTACTACACCGTTATATTTAGAAATAAATTTCTTGTACTGAGAAGATAATGTAAGTCGCTAATATCTTTCTTCTTTTTTTAAAAGTTTTTCTGTCGGTAGTGGCCAGATTGTAAATAACTTTTCAATTTCCACTTTAATTTCTCCAATTCATTAATCTATTAAGATAAAAACAGATACAATTTGACATTTATAGCCAGAATTTGCATCTGTTGATTTCAATTTTTGTGCCTGAATCAGTTGTCAAGACCGACAATAATCCACTCATCAATCATATCCCAAAAATTCAAGTTCATTTTTGGTAGTTCTGATTTAGACCACAAAAATGATCCGTTTTCTATTGGCTTATTTTCATCCAATGCTATATAATCTCCCATTCCATTACTAAAAAAATTATATAGATAAGTAGTATCGAATTTTAATTGATCCTTGTACTCCCATTCATAATCTCCCATACTTTCAATGTTATCAGCAGAATCTAATCCCATACTTTTGCAAGTAAAATCATAAAATCCATTGTGAATATTTTGGTAAAAGTTAGTAACTGATTTATCAACAGTGCTCCATTTTTTCTTTAGAGACTCTTCGAGCGCATTTATCGAATCAAAAAGTTTTTTTGAGAGAATGCTTTTTTCCAATAATCTGGTATGTTGGTACTCCTTATTTCATCCTTATTATCAATAAATTCAATTTTAGAATTACAGATAGTATAAGAGTTCAAGTATTTTATTTTTTCAACATTTTTATTTTTCATGTTCTTGTTCATACAATTCCATTTGTTTCATAAGCTCATTAGTTTTATCATCTTTAAACTCAATCCCAATATACTTATATTTGAAGTAATCTTTTCTATCTGTAGGACCAAAATTAGAACTACTCCAATCAATGTAATCGAAATTTGCCTGCATTTTCAGTTCTGAGTCTACCACCATAGTGAAAGAACACCAAAGTTCTTGATTATTTGTTTTAAATACTTCTTGTAATTTTATCAATAAACTGAACACTTCTTCCATTAGCTCATTATAGATATTTCTATCTACTTTAAAATCATCTGGTATGAAATAGCAATATTTTCTAAGTCTCCAGGTAAGGTATAAAAGTAATATACCTCTCCTCCACCAGCTTCTTTAAACTCTCCATGAAAAAAGAATTTATCCCATTTGGTTGGAATTATATCATTAATTAAAGTTGCTATTTCGTTATATAAACTATCTACTTGCAGGTCAATATCAAAAAAATCCTTACTTTTCATGAACTTTAGTCTCACTCCATATTCAAAATATTCTGTCAATAAACATATCCAACTTTTATAAATTTTCACCTGAACAAATGACCCAAACCAATAATACTATTTATTTATCAAACATTTTAATGAACTCAGTAAACGTATTAGCTATCCAATAAGTATTCATTTCATCATCTGAATTTTCAAAATGGTAAGAATCATCCCAGTAATATACACCTTCATTTTCACCATCACATATGATTAAAATCAACCCTTGAATTAAATCATCGCCTATAATTACTGTATTTTCTAATAGATCATCTGATAAACTATCCATCCAATAATCAATATTGGCCTTCTCATTAGCAGTGTCAATACCATAAAGAACATCTATTACTATTTTTTCATTGATATCTTCAACTGATATTTCATTTGAGCTATCTTTCTCAACAATACCTCCATTACAATCCAATAAAAACTTTTTATAATCTTCAGGCAAAGATAATCCATATTTCTTTTCAAGATTAATTACTTTGTTTTCTGTAGCACCGCTAAATGATTCCATTTTAATCAATTTTATTTCCTACTTTCTTTTTTTTAATGCCATTCCACCCTGATGAGTAAATTCTTTATGGAGACCTTTATCTATTTCTTGAAGTGTTTCTAAGTCCTGATGATGGTGCCATGTATTGTTCACAGCATCTCGAGGACCATTAGGCGCTAGCATATCTGCCTTTTTAAAATCATTAGCGTAATTGGTAAATTCTCCAATATTCACTTCTTGTTGCACAAAGCCAGCTTCTTTAAAATCGGGGAAACCACCTGGGTACTTAACGGATTGTCCATTAGTATTGGTATATACCCAAATACCATCATCTAAAATATCAATTTCTCCACCCTTATCCAACCATTTTTTAGGATCTCGAGAATTTTTAGGCTTGTCTTTAAGTAATTCTTTGTTTAAATCATCGACACTTAATTTTCCAGCCCCACTAACTTTCCCAACATCTTTCCCTCGATCCATCGTCTTAACTGTATCTGCTGATTTTTCAAAGTCTTTTAATATTTGCCATTCTTTTGCACTTAATTTGATAGCATCTATGCTATGTTCACCTTTTGCCAATAGCTTCGCTGTTTTGAGAAAGTCCTTCACTTTATCTGGTGGTAAGATAGACAACAGTAGAAAAACACTTGAAGAAGAACGTTGCATAGTTGTGGAATCTTTATCTAAAATAATTTCTACATCATCTAATCCTACCAGAATTTTAAAGATTTCTGGTCCATATTCTTTGAATAATTCCACATTATGAACCCTAAACATCTCTTGTAATTCTTTGGTTTTCTTCGTGTCTTTCTTGCCATTCACATAGACTTCATAAATGGGACGTTCACCGTCTGTATTAATGACAATTTCTTCCCGCATTTTGGGTTGTCTCTGGTTAAACGCTTTTAATGTTTTATACCATGCTTTGTTGGCAAAGTCTATCTTTTTATAGCCTTCTTTGCCTCCTGCAAAATTGCCAGCAGTTCCTAAAAATGCTACTCCTTCGCCTACAGAGGATATCACGGATTGAACCTCCGAAAAATCATTGCCGTGGGCATTTTCAAAGGCTTGGTATTTCTCTAGGATTTCAATCTTTTTAGCGGTTCCTAACATACTTTGGCGGTTGAAAAATTGATTCACAAAGGGC
>NZ_MIEK01000042.1 GCF_001742285.1 Enterococcus rivorum
TATACCAAGAAAATCATTAAAGTATCAGACACCATTAGAGGTATTTTTGAGTTACGTAAATGATAAGCATTTGTCCAGCTTAATTTGACAAATCAAAAATATTTAAATTTTGTAACTCAGAACTACAAAATTTCTGAGTTACTTTTTTGGATTTCATCAACATTTTTTATAAAAAAAGGATAGCTTGAATTCTACTGTTAATCAGCTAAAGCCAATCAACAGTAGAATTCAAGCTATCCATCCTAACTATTCAAAAAATTTTATTATTAATCTTCTGATTGAATTTAAAATCAATATTTCTAGCGTATTCCAATCAGAAATACCACAATATTTATGCCTATTAGCTCCTTCTTCCTTATTAAGAAAGAAGGAGTACCTAGTAATAATCCTCTCAATAAGTATTTCCTTTGATAATTTATTCGCTTTCTCTTTTTTAATGCAGTCTTAAACGACTAATTTTTTGAGAACAATTGTATTTCTAAAACAAGACAAACTCATTAATAGGCCAATACCTTGCTACCACTTTTCCCATAATATTTTTTTGAGGAACGAGTCCGTAATGACGACTGTCAGTTGCATAGGGGCGATTATCTCCTAACACTAAATAGAATTTATCAGGTATTACGCCATCCTTATTTAATAGCATACTAGATAAATTTTCTGTATAGTTTTTGCCAGAAGCTTGACTACTATTAATTTCACTAACCAAAAAATTTTCGTCTACCACTTCATCATTAATATACAATAGGTCCTCTCTATAAAGAATTTTTTCTCCTGGGCTACCAATCAAGCGGCGAATTTGTATCGGCTTACCAGGATTCTTGATCGCCAACAGGTCAAATCGCTGCCAGCTACTTTTTTTACTAATAATAACTTTATCCTCTTCTTTCAAAGTGGGCGACATCGCCAATCCCGTCATTGAAATAAATTGAAAATAATACATCGTAATCGCTATAAGGATTAGCAAGGAAAAAACGATTGCTAATGATAAATCTTTGAGTAAATGGATATTTCTATTTTTTATTTGATGTTTCGTCGGTGAATGGCGACGTTGTTTATTATACGCCCCGTTATGTTGCCGCTGTTTAACATACTTTCCCTTCATTCGTCACGCTCACTTACTTTCCTTAAAATGTGACTTATCGATTTTATAAAATGACATAACAGCTTGTTCATTCTGGCTGACTTTCTTTGTATCTGTTAAATAATCTTGCAGAAGATCAGGATTATCATAAAAACTACCTACTTGAGCACTACCATTGATCCCCAATTCTTTTAACGAAGTATAGTATCGATTGAGAATCGCTTGTCCTTCCGTTGTATTAACTTTACTGGCTTGTTTTAATCCCACACTAGCAATATTAGAGGTCAAGATACGTATATTAGATTCAAATTTTTCTTTTTCTATCGTTTGTTCACTCACTTGTTGTAATTGGTTTTCTAAATCTAATAAATAGAAATGAGCTTTGCTTATGACACTACCATCAGCTGTTGTCAAATGCGTTCCTTGATAATTAGAAAGAAATAGCGTTCCTGCAAAACCTGCACCTGATATAACACTCAAAAAAACAAACCATCTTAAGTATCTTTTCTTACGACTCATTAATATTCGATGCTGTTTTTTTTGCATCCGTCGCCTCTTTTTACGGCGAAATTTCTTCGCTAATAATTGTCTAATTTTATGTAATTGATAGAGGTAAAGGATTAGAGCAAGCAGAGCCCCCAATACTAAAAGTACTACTAGAATTGTCCCTCCTATATAGATCATTTCTAATGTCATCGTATCCCATCCTCTAATCATTTTTATTGTCTTTATTTTTTATTTTTTGTTTTTTTACTGGTTCTTGGGGACGCTTTTGCTTTAGTTCCACTTTTTTTATTTATATTTCTAGGGCTTGATTTTGTCTTTCTTTTATTCTTTTGTTTCGCTTTTCGAACAAAGCTAATTAGGGCGAAAATAGCTGCAATCAAGGCAATTATACCAACAATAGTCATTACAATCAGTTTCGTATCTATCCCTTTTTCTGACACTAAACCGACGTCTCGTTCATTAAACTTATCCGCTTCTTTATCAGTAATTTTAAACGCTTCTTCCCATGTCCATTTTTTCTCCCCTGACTTGACTAGAATATTCGCAATGTACTCTCCAGATTCCATAGCCTCACCATTCATACTAACTGGAAAGTCAAGAAATGTATTTGGTGCCATCGTCATCATCGTTTGTTTCCGCTCAAATAATACCGCTTCGCTCCCTTTCTTTTTAAGCTGG
Source organism: Enterococcus rivorum (assembly GCF_001742285.1). Lineage (GTDB taxonomy): Bacteria > Bacillota > Bacilli > Lactobacillales > Enterococcaceae > Enterococcus_L > Enterococcus_L rivorum. The sequence continues at coordinate 2,270 of NZ_MIEK01000042.1, forward strand.
ACTTCAACTGTCATTTCTCTAACATAGGTTGCAACGACATTAGAAAAATTTACATATATCGTATTTCGATAATTGCTTTGCCCTGCTTTCACACTATTTAATTCTAATTCAGGTTGTAGCGTGTTATCTTTTTCTTGCAATAGAACTGGGATTACATAGGCATACTCATTAATAATCTGAGAGCCGCCTTTCCCCGCTTCTTCTTTTTGGTTCGTTCGCATTAACTGGATACCACCTGCAATGCTACCTTCAAAGCTTGTTGCCGGCATAGTCACTTTCACTTCTAACGTCTTAGATGTTTTCGGCTCTAAAACAACTTCATCTGGCCCTGTTGCCAATTTCTCAAAAGGAAAAGCTAATGATTTATCATTTTTTATAGTGGATGTCCCATATTCTACAACACCATTTTGATTTGTCTTAGCTCCATTGATATCAACACCAACAACTACTTTTTCATCTGTTGGATTCGTTAAAATAATCTCAAGATTTTGTTTTGTATTTGGTGCGAGATTTAGCTTAAAGTAACCTAAATCTTTTTCAATTTGGTTATCCGGGAAAATTATCTGATAGCTGAATCCTGTCGCTCCAGCATAATCAGCTGACTCTCCCCCAGTAGCTTCAACAATTGAAACTCCGATGATCAGATTGAAAAAAAGTACCAACATCATTCCAATCACCGTTCGTCGATTACTATATTTTAAGGCCATCTGCTCTTCACTCTTTCTATTTTTCTTCTATTTCTCACAAGTAAACAATAATAAAGTTGACGAGCTCTGGCCCGCCAACTTTATTAAACCATTTAGTAAAAAGTATTAACCAAGTTAAGCTTTATACTTCTGGTACAATTTTCCATAATACTTTAGCAGTATAGGTATCAGTAGCCATACTTGACGCTGTTGCTAATGGAACTGTTAACTCAACAGATTTATCATCTGTTGAAGTTCTAGAATCTCCATAAGCCAACGCATACGTTCCTTTCCCTTGTTTTGCAGCTTTAGTTGCTGTAATAACCGTTGTTGCAGTACCATCTTCACCAATTGTAAGTGTTGTTCCAGGCATAGTCGGTTTAACGTTTGTATTTTCTGCTGCTGCTACGAAGAAGCCATTTTTATATTGGATGGTTGCGCCAGTTAATTTATTTGTAGCGGTTGCCCCAGTAAATTGTTGTGACATTGAAGCTGTGATTGTGTAACCATAAGTTTCGTTTGCACGAATATCTGACCAACCAACAACCGCTCCACGTTTACCATCTGTTACTGCCACTGGTTTAGCAAATTTTGTGATTACTTTATTAGAAGTTGAAATTGTATCAAAATCCAAGTTAGTCACTTTTTGTATGATAATCGATCCACGATCTGGGTTTTCTGTCACGTCACCTGGATCAGTTGGTGTAAATGGTTCTTCTGGTTTTTCAGGATCGGGAATAGGATCCGTTCCAGTTAAAGTCCCTTCGTCTACAGTTACCGTTCCTTTTCCATTTAATTCTTTAGCGTCCGCAAAAGCTGTTGTTCCTCCAACTAAAGATGCTCCTAAAGCCGCTACTAATGCTGCTGCACAAATTTTGTTCACTTTCATCTGTTATTTCCTCCTATTTTTTATCTATTAAGAAAACTTAGAATGCTTCTAAGTAAACTCCGTACTAAATTTTCAAATCTGCTTCATTGCTTATTAAGGCATGTCACCTAAAATCCATGTTAATTTTGTTTTATATTTTTGCGGTTTAATCGTTACCTTTTCAGGAATATCCAGCTTTATTGCCGAATTACTGTGAGCCTGTTTATTAACACGACTATCCATTACCGCTTGACCTTTATCATCAATTAAAGGCTCCAGTGTATTTTTTTGATTGTTATTATTTGTTGCAGATGCACCAAAGGCAATCGTCCAAACACCTCGACCAGTATTTGGTTTAGCCGTAGCTAATTCATAGGCCGTATCAAAATTTTGAATCGCAATCGTGTTTCTTGTAACTGTTGGTGCCAGACTATTCCCTAAAGAATTAGCCCAAGCTTGATCTAATGATAAGACTGCACCTTTTAATTCACTTGAAGTAGCCTCTGTATCACCTGTAAATTGAGAATTTTGTTTCACTTGAATTGACCAACCTGTGCTAACAGTCCGCTGATCTGTTATTTGAATGTAGCTACCTCTCGGCTCTGTATCATCTAAAAACTGATGTGCTAAAGCCTTATAACTGCGTTTCTTAGCATCAATTTTTACACGTCCGAACTCAACAGAAGAGACATAATCAATCCGTAAGTCTCCCTTAGTTGATGGTACTTCACCCGGATTGACTGGTTTTTCTGGCTTCTCTGGATCAACAATTATAGAACTATCATTCCCTGGAACTTTAACGGTACCATTCGTTTCTAAACTGGTACTTTCAGCCGTGACAACATCAGCCGATAGCATAACACCTAAAACTAATAAGCCACTTATGATAAACTTGCTTTTAATATAATTTCTCAAGTTTTCTCCCTCGCTTTCAATCGGCGTGTGGCTAATACTCCAACTAAGAGGAGTAAGCTAGCACCTAAAAGAATGAAAATTGAGCTACCATAGCTATCATTAGTTTTTGGTAAGCTGCCTGGTTTCGAAGTTGCAGTGTTTGGTAACTCTCTTGACGTTGTATTCGTTGTTGAGTCTGTTCCTACAGTTTCTTCATAAAATTCAATATTAAAGTTGGTCGTCACTTGACCACCATTTTCCTCTGCAGCTAAGCCTATTATTCCGCCACTAAAAGCTGCCAAACAAAATACAAATGCCATCATAGCTAAGAAGTAAACTGCTTTTTTTATCATCTTTCCCCTCCTCCTATGGTTGGCCTGGCAGAACTTTCCAAAGAATGGTGCCTGTATAATCCCCTGAGAATACATTGACATTTCCATCTAATTGTAGTTTTACCCCTTCTGAATTTTGCGTACTTCCCCAGCTATCACTAACTTTGTATGTTCCAGGGAGTTTAGCTTGGCTTTCAAAAACAATCTGAGCACTATCACCTAATATTTTGTCGTCTTGACCTCTGCGATAACGTAATGTATTTTCTAAAACTTTTCCCTCACTATTCTTCATTTTCTCTGTTAAAGTTGCTGTTAAATACCAGCCATCAGTGGTTGCTCCACGGGTGTCTTTTACTTCAAGAGCTTCTGCATATTGAGGATTATCCACTCGCTTTGTTTTTGCATCATACGTTAACCGACCAAAATCAATTACTTTGGGCGCTGACGATAAAATTAATTGACCAGAAAAGATATAAGTGACCGTCATTTCAGAATTTGTCACGTTGAAGTTATTTTCTCCAGTCGGCCTAGTTTTGATAACATAACCATCAGAGTTTACTTTTTCAATCGCCTTATTGATCGAATCAATGCTTGTTAAGTCAATGACATCACCAACACCATAACTTGTCAGCTTAATTGGATTGTGAAGGGAAATTGGTGACGAATCATCGTTCACGAACAGAACGTTTACTTCGGCAGCCACACTACCAACCGTTAAAGTCACGGGAACTTCTGTCACAACGCCTTTTGCGGAAGTCAAGATCACAACTAGATTGACTTGATTACCGACATTTAATACAGTGGTATCTGGTAGTGGTGATTTATAGGTAGCAGTAACTGGCTGGTCTAAGGGATTATCAGTGTCTACTGCTAATTCATATCCTGCCTGCATTACATCCCCAGCATCAGGATAAACTTCTAAAATTGATTTTCTAAAAGGAATAGTCAAATTTTCACGACTTTTACCTGTAGGCACACCTTCATAAAGCACCTTCGCTTTTGACTGATTTTCTACTACTTCTGAAGTGAGCGTCTTATCAAAAAGAGTTTTATAGGTATAATGAGCTGATGTTTTTGGTCCACCCAGTTCAAAGGTCATATGACCATCATCCTCACCACCTACTTGATAACCATATGCCTTTTTATCGAATTTAAAAGCTGCATTCGGTTTGGCTGTTATTTTGATATCAAAAACCTTTCCGTTAAATGCATCTGAAGTTGAATCTTTTGCAGTTAATACAGCATTTGATCCTGTTGTGTCAATAGTGAATAGTGTGGAAATATCTACTGTTGACCCATATTCATAGACTCTGATTGATTCGATATCATAGTAACTTGGAACTTCTGTCTTCAACTCAAATGTAGTATTTCTATTCTCCTTAGTATTGTCAGCAATACTTTGTAAGATAGAATAGTATATCTTCTTATATTCTCCATCTGTATGCACAGCTGAATTTTTTAAACCATAAACAATCGGTGTTGCTGGTGCTATTCTTGCAATCGATTCTGTCGAATACATAATTCCCATAGCCCCAATATCACCATAACCATAGAACTCCATGCCTATATCGTAGCGTTGTTGGCTGAATAGGTGTGTCAATCGACCTTCAGGATGGTTCATTTCATAAGAACCACTCGCCATCTCAAAATTCCCATTCTCCAATTTATAGCCTATTTCACTAATATCTCTGACATACATGGAATCAAATGTAGAACTGGCGTATGGAATTGAAGCCTTTTTCATAATATTGATGTTATTGAAATTCCAAGCACCTTTTAAATTTAGCGGTTTTCCTGTGTCATGATCAAAAAACTCATAATGATATGATGCTTTATCCCCTTGCGAAAAGTCTTCTTCATGAGAATAGACACCTGAACCTGCCATGAGATAGAATTCATTCCAAGTATTTCCCTGTCCAGGGAGATTACTGTTGCTTTTCTTTTCACTATCTTCTACAGCAAAAAACCTAAAAAACGGGTAGGTCCCATCCTTTTTTTTCTTAAACTCTAATTTGTCTACAACAAATTTCAAATCCACACTTCGACCATTGTACAGCCCAGCATTTTTAATCCAAGCACCTTGTTCACCTACAGCATCTGGGCTATAGCGATAGACTTTCGTTTTACTACCTGTATAGCCATTATCAATTATCGGATTGCCAATAGGTACATAGGTCACATACTGGGTCAGTTTAAACATAAATCCATAATCTCCATCAATTTCAGCATTTGAACCTGACGCACCGACTTTATTTATTCCAGGAGCTGTTCTTATATCTGTATACCCTGGTAAAGGGGCTGCAACAATCGGATTGCTTGTCATCTTCTGATTATAATAAAAGCCTGTCACAATAAGAGAAAGTAACATAATAAAGGAAATAGACATTTTTTTAAATTTACTCAATAGTTGTCCTCCTTTCTCTAAATTTAGTAACTTTCAAGAGAAACAAGTTAACTTGTCTCTCTCAAAAGCTGTCTTAAATGAAATAAAGCGACTTAATTCAATCCACCTAAAAGTGAAATTTTGCCATAATTTTCCATTCTAAATTGAGGAGATAAGTCTCCGTTAATCCCTAATGTTTTACTGTCAACACACTTACCAAAATTAACTGAAAAATTACGCGTTGTAAAAGTTGAAACTGGCTCTTCTAAATAGTCTCCGCCAACTTGACTCCACGTTTTTACACGAGAAACGTTTACTGCATTAATCGTTGTATTCGTCGCATAAAACAGTTTTGAATTAGGACGTTTATTCGCTATTTCAAAGTTCTTTGGAGCGTTTAGATTAAATATGGCTCCTTTATATTCACTTTCTACAACTGCTTTAGTGCTATCGCCAGTGATTACTAGTTCAGCCGTACGATCAACGTTTACTGTTGATCCATAGTATTGTAATTTCATCGTTGCATAGTTTCCACCACCACGACCATTAAAATAAACACGACTTCTTGCTGCTAAATTAAGAGATGGTTGTTTATTAATATAATCAGCACGCGGAATAAATTGGAAAGCTACACCAGCTGCATCTACATCTAATACTGCGCCAACGCCAACATCTACTTTTTGAACTTTGTCATAAAAGACTGGATAGTAATAGTTCACTTTGCTTTGAGGTCCAATTTTTACGTTTACGTTTGCACCATCACCGATTTTCACTTCACCTGTTGCTTTGCCCTTAATTAACGCACCATTAAAATAAAAAGCAGAGAATTGACCATGATCTTTGTTTGCTGCTATCCCATTGTAAACAGTTCCTGGAAGAAATTCTAAATCATGAACCCACGCATTTTCTGCACGAGTATTAATGGTATTTGTACCTGCAAAGGTTAGTTTTCCTTCACTTAAATGAACAAAACGTGCTCCTTTGTAAGTTACATTTTCAGCATAAACATCCCATCCATAGCTAGAAGGGCCATTTCCAGAACCACCAGTGAAGAACCGTCCGCAACCATCATCTCCAACGATATTTACGTTCTTAATCGATACTGTATTAGTTCCTTTGGTATTTTGTTTCCCATAGATAGAATTGATAGATGAGTTTATAACTACACCTTTATCAGCATTTCCATTAATTGTTAAATCACGATTGGGAATATTTGTGATATTTTTTCTAAACTGAATACTTTGATTTACATTAATTGTTGTCACACTAGGATTCTGCAATGCCGCTTCAAATTCTGCAATCGTTGATACTTCTGCAGTATCAATTCCTGCTGCTTCAGCAATAATTGTTTGCTCTGTTAATGATAATGGGGCAGTTAAAGCCACCATACCTAATGCACATGTTGCCGCAATGACAAATAACCCTTTTTCTAAAATTTTTATTTTTTTCAATCTTTTTTCCTCCTAAATTTCATTTTTTAGCGAAACAAGCAGAATCTCTCCCTCCTTTCTAGAGAAAGAATTTTTTATAATCTTCCTACCCTGTTTCGCAGATTATTCTATGGTTAATTAATCTATTTCTCATTTTTCTCCTCCTTACTTTCCAGACTTAACATAGAATTTTTTTTCTTACTAAAAGTTTAAATTAATCAATTTTAGAGCTTCAAAACATACCCTTTAGAACGGACTGTTTTGATATACTCCTTGCTATCTTTAGTTGGTTGTATCTTCTTTCTAAGATGAAAAATTAAGTTACAAATCCGATACTTCAACTCGTGACAATCACCAGTCCAAATTTTTTGATATAGTTCTTCATAACTAACTACTTTTTGTTTATTTGCATACAGATATTCAATCACTTTATACTCTAGCTTTGTTAAGCTAATCTCTTCACCACTTTCAATAAGTACACTAAAATTCTGTGGAATTAGTTTAAAAGTCGATTTCTCTTGGTTTAGCATTTTTTTATTTACAAATTGAGGGAAGTAATGTCGATTGATGGCATTTTTTAGTATTAATGATAGTTCCTCCCAATTATCCGTATGATCTATTACACCATCGGCACCCAGTTTCAAATAAACAATTCTATTCTTTCTGACTATTACGTCTGGATGAGCTAAAATCCAAACAAGAATATTAGATCTTTTTCTAACATTCATCAGCATTTCACAGACTTGGTTAATATCGCTAGGTTTACTTTCTTCTAGAAGTAGAACATCCAACTGTTCAATCTTATTAAAATGCTCCTCCGTTATCGAATGAATTTTGTAGTGTTTTTTTTCTATTCCCTTGCCGTGCTCACTATTATCCTTTTCTTCCGATAATGAAAAGTAGCCAATGTTATACATTTTTGCCTCCTCCTTAAATAGAAAGTATTCTCCGTTATTTAGATTCATAATTTTTTTCTAATTCGAAACAAACAATGCGGCAATTAGACATGTTTTAAAGTATAATTAATTGCGTTTCACTAAAAATTCAATCACACTATTTGCTGATAAAATTAGTTTGCTTTTCTATCTCTTGATTGTTAACTAATGCACAATATACTATTCGATATTGCTGCAAAAAAATTCCCATCGCTTTTCTTAGATGTAGCAGTTAGAAGAAAAGAAGGGTTTTTTGTCCGTCACATGTGCTTTTTAAAGTACCTTGACCATTTATATGACGGCTTAAAAACAAAAAAATATTTGGAATAATGCTCATCGAGCGTTACTCCAAATATTTGATATATCGTTCATTTTTTTACTTTACACTGAGATCATTGGTGGTTTTCCAAGTAATCCATCAATCACATAAATCGCATTTTTACGGCTCTCCCACATGGAATCTGTATATGTATCTAGAGTCAATTTTATGGATGAATGCCCTAGTAGTTTACTAAGTGTAGCGATATCGATTCCTTGTTCTACACATCTGGTTGCAAACGTATGTCGTAAAGCATGAAACTGAATTTTGTCCACATTCGCTTTAGATAAAACTTTTTTAAAGCGATAGCTGATAACTCGAGGTTCTGCAAAGCTATTTTTACATGAAATCACATAGTCTGATACACTCTCTTCTTTTTTCTTCAATAGATATTCCTTTAAATTTCCAGCAATTGGAATGGTCCGTTTCGAAGCTTTTGTCTTTGGTTCTCCAAAAATCAATCTTGTTTTTTCACCCTTTTTTTCTGGTGGTACTCTGTATAGTGTCTTTTTCACTAAAATAATATTCTTTTCAAAATCAACATCTTCCCACCTTAATGCACTAATTTCGCCGATTCGCATGCCAGTATACAGTGCTAGGATAACCGCAGAGCAACCTTTTTCTTCTAGCGAAATCATTTCTAACTTATGCTGATTAGCTCTACTTAAGGCTCTGATTATTCTCTTATCTTCGGACTTTAAAACCAAATCTTTACATGGATCAGACAAAATGTAATTCTCTGAAAACGCACGATTCATCGCACCTTTTAGAACCATAAAAATAGAACGAACAGTGGAACTAGAGAGTTCTAAAGTATATAGATAGAATAAGAACCTTTCTACATCAGTCTTCTTTAAGTAAATCAATTTTTTATTCCCAAGAAAAGGAATAATATACATGTCCATTCTAGCCTGATAACTTAAATAGGTAGAAACCTTGATCCTTTGTCTCATAAAAATGTTTAACCAGTAGTTCAGCCATTCAGCTAAAGTCCCATCGTAAAGGGATATCCCTTCTTGAGGTTTAGCATATCGGACCTGAAATTCGGCCAAACGTTTTTTTACGATTGAGTACTTTTTTCCATAAATATACCCGTAAATAATTCTTCCTTGCTCATTCCTTGCTTTTATATAGCGACCTTCCCAGCGACCATCCTTTCTTTTATAAATGTTTTCTCCTTTTTTACTCATGGCTACTCTTCCTCCAAAATATAGAAATTGACGGCTTATTTGACGGCTCAAAAATATGACTGGTTTCTCTTAACCCATCACATTTTAAAAATTCAAATCACAAATAGCACAAAATTTGGTTATATTTTATTTTTCTTCGCGCATTTACCCCCTTTTTCTCACTTTTTTCAGATAAAACACAAAAAAGTGATAGAGGAAATTGCTTTTCGCTATAGACTCCTCTTCTTTTTTCAGATAAAATTAAATAATAAAGATAAGAAAAAAATATATTATAGTTATAAATATTATTCTATCATTTTTTTTCTGCTAACTGCTACATTTAAGAAGAATTTTTATTTATATATTTTTCCTTATTTCCCCAAATTTTTGAAAAAAATCAATTAATACTTAATCAGTTACTAATTAAATGTTATTCTAAAAAAAAGCTCACTATGAATGAACAAGATTGTTTCATCCATAATGAGCTTTCTTTTCTATTTTGTTTGTTCTTTTTTTACTGGACATGTAGTATGGCAATCCGTACAACTTTTCCCTTTTTTTATTCGAGAATAGACAATATATCCAGCTCCACCAAATATTAGTGTGCTTAAAATAATCGTAGCCATCTACTCACCCTCTCTCTAATGATGCTATTGTCACAACTGCTTCAGATTTCATTTTTGTTTTTCTTAATAATAGATATAAGATTACACCTGCTAATGCCACTGCTAAATAGGTTCCAAAGTCAATTCTTCCTTGCTCAAAGATGACATGCCCTAGTTGATAAATAATGAAACTAACTACATAAGCTAGCCCACATTGGTAAGCAATTGCTCCCATTGTCCATTTCGTGTCCCCCATCTCACGGCTGATAGCACCAATTGCTGCAAAGCATGGGGCACAAAGCAAATTAAAGACTAGAAAAGAGTATGCTGCAACAGATGTAAAAGCCCCTTGTAACGCAGACCAAACTTCTACTCCATTCTCAGAGACTTCACCTACATGCCCAAACAAAATACCAAAAGTACTAATCACATTTTCTTTTGCAACCAAACCAGTAATCGTAGCCACGGTACCTTGCCAGTTACCCCAACCTAGAGGTGCAAAAATCGGAGCAATGATTTTGCCAACGGTTGCCAACATACTTTGTTCGCCCAATGTTTCTTGTAGCGTAAAACTATAAGAAGATGTAAACCAGATAATAATACTAGAAACAAAAATAATTGTTCCTGCATTTTTGGCAAAAGATTTACTGCGATCATAAGCATGACGTAACACACTTCTAATTTGAGGCATATGGTAAGCAGGTAATTCCATAATAAATGGTGCAGGATCTCCAGAAAAAATCTTTGTCTTTTTTAAGCCAATTCCTGACAACACAATCGCACTAATCCCTAAAAAATAGGCTGAAGGAGAAACCCAACTACTATTTGGAAAAAATGCACCTGCAATTAATGCAATGATTGGTAGTTTGGCTGAACAAGGCATGAAAGTTGTTACCATGATTGTCATCCGTCGATCTTTTTCATTTTCAATCGTTCTGCTTGCCATGACTCCAGGCACCCCACAACCGGTTGAGATCAACATTGGAATAAATGATTTCCCTGATAAGCCAAATTTTCGAAACAAACGATCCATAACAAAAGCAATTCGTGCCATATAGCCACAATCTTCTAAAAAGCCTAAGCATAGGAATAAAACAGCTAATTGTGGTAAGAAGCCTAAAACCGCTCCAACTCCTGCAATAATTCCATCCAAAATCAAGCTTTGTAGCCAAGATGCTACTTGCCAACTTTCTAATAAAGCACTGACCGTTGTGGGAATCATTTGACCAAATAATTCTTCATTTACCCAATCCGTCGCCATTACCCCTACCGTTTGAATAGATAAGTAGTAAACAAGCCACATAACGAATGCAAAAATAGGCAACGCCAACCAACGATTCGTTACAATCCGATCAATTTTATCACTATTGCTAAAGGTTACCTCTTTTTTTTCAATCGAACAAAGAGCGGTCAAACGAGTAATAAATTCATAGCGCTCATTAATTAAAATAGACTCACTATCATCGTTAAAAATTTTTTCAGCAATTTCTATGACTTCTTCAATTTCTGAGCGTTGCACGTTGCTTAAATTTAACTCTTCTAAAACTCTAGCATCTCTTTCAAAAAGTTTAACACTGTACCAACGAACTTGATTGTCTATGACACTACTTCCCAAGATGTCCTTAATCTCATTTAAAGCTGCTTCTAAGCGACTATCGTACGTTGGATAGCTAACTTCTAATGGATAGGTTTCAGTGGTCTTGATAGACTTTTTAACCACTTCATCCAAACCACGATTCTTTAGCGCACTAATGCCAACAACGTCTACACCTAAACCATAAGCAAGCTTATCAATATTGATTTTCTTTCCTGTTTTATCTAAAATATCCATCATGTTTAATCCAACTACAACAGGAATTCCTGTTTCCATTAATTGGGTTGTCAAATAGAGATTTCTTTCTAAATTGGTTGCATCTACAATATTTAAAATTACATCTGGCTTTCCTTTCAGCAGGTAATCTCTAGCGACTACTTCTTCTGGTGTGTAAGGAGATAAGGAATAAATACCTGGTAAATCTTGGATTGTAATGTTTTTTTCTTTCTTTAACTTTCCTTCTTTACGCTCAACAGTTACTCCAGGCCAATTCCCTACATATTGGTTGGAACCAGTCAACGCATTAAAAGCTGTGGTTTTCCCACTATTGGGATTTCCTGTTAACGCAATGTGACACTCCTTCATTCCTTCCACCCTTCTTTCTCCACTAGCACTAATTCCGCTTCATTTTTTCTCAAGGTCAATTCATAGCCTCGAAGATTAATTTCAATTGGATCACCTAACGGAGCCATTTTGCGAACCAAAATCTCTACCCCTTTAGTTAACCCCATATCCATTAGGCGACGTTTAATTGCTCCTTTACCATGAATACCGACAACTTTTGCTTTTTCTCCGATAGATAATTGATCCAAAGAAACCCAATTTTCTTCTTTGGTTGTTCTTTCTATAATAATTATTTGTCTCAAAATTGATAGACTAATGGCAATCCTACTATTATGTAGCAATACGATACCGTTTTCATTTGATTGGTTGACTAGAACCACTTTTCCACCAGGCACTAGCCCAAGGTTATTTAGATGCTTCTTTGCCACTTCATCTGATCGAATCTCTTCTATTGTATAGACCTTATTTAATTTAGCTTCTGCCAATGTAAACATTGTGACCCTCCCATGTGAAAAAGTTTCATTATCATCCTCATTGAAATTGATAATCGTTCTCATTAAGAATACCTTTTTAACCATTTAAAGTCAATCATATTTCCCATTTTCTCTAAAATCTTCTATTAGTAGAACTAGAGGCTCATTCTAGTGTTCTTTTTCTTTTCAAGCACTATATCTTGTATCTACAAAATAAAATTTCCCACTTCAAAATTTTTATTTTCTTCTTTTATAAACAAATTCCCAACGCTTTTATGGTGGAAACTCATGACCTTACTTGTTTTCATATTTCTTTCAAAAACACAAAGAGTGGTAGTAAGAAAAAAAATAACCACAAGATGTAGTGTCTAAGTGTTGACTTTTTTTTTAATAGATTTATACTAGTGTTTGTAGATAAATTCAGGAGGTAAGAAAAATGAATGTAAAAATCTTTTCTAAAAATAATTGTATGCAATGTAATATGGTAAAACGTTTTTTGAGCGAAAATAACATTGTATTTGAGGAAGTAAATATAGATAATCAACCCGATGCTGTAGATTGGTTAAAATCACAAGGATACCAAAGTGTTCCCGTTATCACTTCAGACGCTAAAACTGTTGTTGGATTCCGTCCTGACCAATTGAAACAACTGGCTTGTTAAGATGAAACTTGTCTATTTTTCAGTAACTGGACAAACGAGACGCTTCATTAACAAATTGGGTTTGCCTGCTTATGAGATTGAGCCTGCGAATCCTTTTTTTGAGATAAATGAACCTTATATTCTAGTCGTTCCTACCTATGATCTTGATATAACCGAGGTAGTGAATGACTTTCTTGACTACAATAGTAATAAAATCAATTTAAAAGCGGTCGCTGGTGGCGGTAACCGTAACTTTGCTGATTTATTTATTTTTACAGCAAAAGATATTGCCCGTGATTATGAAGTGCCCCTCGTTTTTTCCTTTGAGTTCAGCGGAACGAATGAAGATGTGGAATCCTTTAAGAAAGTAGTGAGTGAATTTGAGTCTAAAAGAAATTAAAGATGTTAGTTATTTTAAACTAAATAATGAAATTAATCGCCCTGTTGATGGTCAAATCCCTTTACACAAAGACAAAGAAGCTTTAACAGCCTTTTTCAAAGAAAATGTTCTTCCCAACACCAAGAAATTCAATTCAATAGTAGAAAAAATTACCTTTTTTGTAGAGAATGACTATCTAGAAACAGAATTCCTAGAAAAGTATTCTATGTCATTTATCGAAAAACTTTATACTTTTTTAGATGAACAACATTTCCAATTTGGTTCTTTTATGGCTGCTTACAAATTTTATTCTCAATACGCATTGAAAAATAACGAAGGTACAGAATATCTAGAAAGTTATGAAGACCGCGTGGCTTTCAATGCGCTTTATTTTGCAGATGGAAATGAAAAACTTGCTTTAACACTAGCAGATGAAATGATCCATCAGCGTTACCAAACGGCTACCCCTTCATTCTTAAATGCAGGAAGAAAACGACGTGGCGAACTTGTTTCTTGTTTCCTAATCCAAGTTACTGACGATATGAATAGCATCGGTCGTTCTATCAATTCAGCGTTACAATTGTCTCGAATTGGTGGAGGTGTTGGAATTACACTTTCTAACTTACGTGAAGCTGGGTCTCCAATTAAAGGTTATGAAGGTGCTGCAAGCGGCGTCGTTCCAGTAATGAAATTATTTGAAGATAGCTTTAGTTACTCAAACCAATTAGGCCAGCGCCAAGGTGCAGGCGTTGTTTACTTAAACGTCTTCCATCCAGATATCGAAATGTTCCTTTCCTCCAAGAAAGAAAATGCGGATGAAAAAATCCGTGTAAAAACTCTCTCTTTAGGTATTATTGTTCCTGATAAATTTTATGAGTTAGCTCGTAAAAATGAAGAAATGTACTTGTTTAGCCCATACAGTGTAGAGCGTGAATATGGCGTTCCATTCTCTTACGTTGACATTACAGAAGAATACGATAACTTAGTGGCTAATCCAAATATCCGTAAACGTAAAATCAAAGCTCGTGATTTAGAAAATGAAATTTCAAAACTTCAACAAGAATCAGGTTACCCTTACATTATCAATATTGATACGGCAAATAAAAGTAATCCAATTGATGGAAAAATTATTATGAGTAACCTTTGCTCTGAAATCTTACAAGTTCAAACACCTTCTAAATTAAATGGTAAACAAGAATATGAAGTCCTAGGAACAGATATTAGCTGTAACTTAGGTTCAACAAATATTGTAAACTTAATGGACAGTCCTGATTTCGGTAAATCTGTTCGAGCAATGACACGTGCGCTAACTTTTGTTACGGATGCTTCTGATATTGATGTGGTTCCTTCCATTCAAAATGGAAATCGTTTAAGTCATACCATTGGACTTGGTGCAATGGGCTTGCATACCTTCTTTGCAAAAAATCATATGGAGTATGGTTCTGCAGACTCTCTTGATTTTACTAATACGTATTTCACACTATTAAACTATTGGACACTTATGGAAAGTAACACTATTGCCAAAGAATACAACAAAGTCTTTCATAACTTTGAAAAATCTGATTATGCAGACGGTTCTTATTTTGATAAATACATCGAAGGTGATTTTACTCCTCAATCTGAGAAAGTGAAAGAACTCTTTAAAGATATTTTCGTGCCAACATCTGAAGATTGGAAACAACTACAAGAAGCTGTGAAGAAAGATGGTCTATATCATCAAAACCGTCTAGCTGTAGCACCAAATGGCTCTATTTCTTATATTAATGATACCAGTGCTAGTATTCACCCAATTACTCGTTTAATTGAAGAACGTCAAGAGAAAAAAATCGGGAAAATTTATTATCCGGCTCCTTATTTAGCCAACGATACAATTCCTTACTATACTTCTGCTTATGATATGGACATGCGAAAAGTGATTGATGTTTATGCCACAGCACAGCAGCACGTAGATCAAGGAATGAGTTTAACATTGTTTATGCGCTCTGAAATTCCAGAAGGTCTTTACGAATGGAAAGATACTTCAAAACAAACTACTAGAGATTTAAACATTTTGCGTCATTATGCCTTCCATAAAGGGGTTAAATCTATTTATTATGTACGTACCTTTACAGACGATGCAGAAGAAATCGGCAGCAATCAATGTGAAAGCTGTGTTATCTAAAAAATTTATTGAATAAGGCGGTCGTCTTATCGGTCGCCTTGTCTCTTATTGATAGCGAATAAATGAGCAATCTTTTGGTAAAAGAAAACAAACACAATGTCTGTTATACCACCTGATTAGAGGAGGAAAAAAAGTGGCAACTTATTATGAAGCAATTAACTGGAACGCCATTGAAGATGTGATTGATAAATCAACTTGGGAAAAATTAACAGAGCAATTCTGGCTAGATACACGAATTCCTTTATCTAACGATTTGGATGATTGGAGAACTTTATCTGAGCTAGAAAAGACAACGGTTGGTTACGTTTTCGGCGGCCTGACTTTACTGGATACAGTTCAGTCAGAAAGTGGAATGGAACAGCTTAGAAATGATGTTCGAACTCCCCATGAAGAAGCGGTACTAAATAATATTCAATTTATGGAATCCGTTCACGCAAAAAGCTATTCTTCTATCTTTAGTACTTTAAACACAAAAAAAGAAATCGATGATATTTTCGAATGGACAAACACCAATGTCTATCTACAAAAAAAGGCTGAAACCATTAATGAAATTTATAAAAATGGCACCCCTTTAGAAAAAAAAGTGGCTAGTGTCTTTTTAGAAACCTTCCTTTTTTACTCTGGTTTTTATACACCCTTGTATTATCTTGGAAACAATAAATTGCCAAACGTTGCTGAAATCATTAAATTGATTATTCGTGATGAATCTGTCCATGGTACCTACATTGGCTACAAATTCCAACTAGGCTATAACGAATTACCTGAACAAGAGCAGGAAGACTTAAAAAATTGGATGTATAACCTTCTATACGAACTTTATGAAAACGAAGAAAGATATACTGAAGAGCTTTACGATGAATTAGGCTGGACAGAAGAAGTAAAAACGTTCTTACGATACAATGCGAATAAAGCGTTGATGAATTTAGGAATGGAACCTCTATTCCCAGATACCGCAAACGATGTAAACCCAATTGTAATGAATGGTATTTCTACAGGTACCAGTAACCATGATTTCTTCTCCCAAGTAGGGAATGGTTATTTACTAGGAACAGTGGAAGCTATGAAAGACGACGATTATTTAATCGGTTTAGATTAATAAGAAAAAAGATCGAATTTGCAGAGGATTACTCAAATTGCAAATTCGATCTTTTTATTCTAAAAGTAAATCACTCTAATTCTTCAATTTCCTCTTTGAGCTCGTGGCTTTCCTTTTTTAACAAATAAATTTTTCTGATGTTAAGGATTAGTGTGCGTACTACACCATACACAGGAATACAAATCAGCATACCAATGACACCAGCAACACTCCCCGAAGCAATCAGCAATAGAATAATTGTTACTGGGTGAATATTTAATGATTTACTCATCAACAAGGGCTTAATTAAGTTGCCATCTAGTTGCTGAATAATCAGAATTGAAATCGCCATATACAGAGCCTGCCACGGAGAAACAAACAATCCTACTAAAACAGCTGGCACTGCTCCTATAAAAGGTCCTACATAAGGAATAATATTAGTGACACCACAAAATACAGCTAATAACAGTCCATAGGGTTGCTTAAAAATAGTCATCGCAATAAAACTTAATATCCCAATAATTAAGGCATCCAAGATCGTACTACTAATATAGGCAGATAAAGTCTCATTCATCTCTCTAACCGTTTGTCGCAACTCCTTACGAATACTTTTTGGAAAAAAATTAGACATCGAATCCAAAAATTTATGCCCATCTTTAAACATAAATAAAAGAATAAATGGAACTGTAAAAAGTAAGACAAAAAATCGCATCAATACAGACACAATTTTAGATAAGCTACTAGTCACACCTACAATCGCAATATTTAAAATATTACTAATCGTAATGTTCGCCTTATCAAACTGTTCTTGAAGATTAATCCCTTTTAATTCATCCATTCTACTTAAATCTAATAACCATGTATTAAGTTTATCTGCATAAACAGGGATTGATTGGCTTAACTGAACAGACTGATTCACTAATTGTGGCACGACATTCATTACCACTAAAGCAATCAAAATAATTAGCACTAAAAATGATAAGATAAAGCCAACTAAACGTGGAACTTTTCTTTTTTCTAAAAAAACAACAATTGGGTCAAACATATAGTACAAAAATCCAGCAATCAGTAACGGCATAAACACTGCTGAAATCATTCTCAAAACTGGACTAAATATATTAGGCATCTGTAACATAAAATACACACCAATAATTGTCACTACGATTTCTACTGTCCAAAATAATAATTTTGACTTTTTAAACATTGCTCCCATACAAAACCTCCCTATCTACTTTCTTTATTTTATCATTATTTTCTGAACCAGAAGCAACTAAAATTTATTCTTTCCATATTTTTAAGTAAATTGCCTCTAAATTTATTATTCCCCATCTCAAAAGTGCTACTTCTACTACAAAAAAAAGAGAAGAAAAGTGTAGTGCGCCCCTTAAGTTGGACCAGAAAATCTAACTTAAGGGGCTTTTTATAGTGGCTAAATATGATTATGACTTTAAAAAATTAGTTGTTGAAG
>NZ_MIEK01000043.1 GCF_001742285.1 Enterococcus rivorum
ATTTGTCTTCACTCCTTATAATTCTTTCGTCAGAACTATTTTGAGTGTAGCACAAATGACTTTTTTAGTTGTCTAGCTTAATTTTACTATCGGCGTATATTTAAAATATCCTGAATTTATTCGATTTATTTAGACCCTTTTACAAAACTCGCTTTAAATATTGACCTGTATAACTATTTTTCACTACCGCTATCTCTTCTGGTGTTCCTGTTGCGACAATAGTTCCACCACCATCTCCACCTTCTGGTCCTAAATCAATAACATGATCCGCAGACTTAATCACATCCAAATTATGCTCAATAACTAATACTGTATTTCCTGCTTCAACCAACCGTTCCAATACTAGTAATAGTCTTGCAATATCATCGGTATGCAAACCAGTAGTCGGTTCATCCAAGATATAAAAGTTCTTCCCATTGGAAATTTTATGCAATTCGCTGGCAAGCTTCATTCGCTGTGCCTCGCCACCTGATAATGTAGTTGCTGGTTGCCCAAGAGTAACATAACCTAATCCTACATCCACTATCGTTTTTAATTTCCGATGAATTTTAGGAATATGCTTGAAAAACTCTACTGCATCTTCCACAGTCAGCTCTAAAATATCAGAGATATTTTTGCCTTTGTAATATACTTCTAACGTTTCTGAGTTATATCGTTTGCCATGACAAACTTCACAAGGAACATAGACGTCTGGTAAAAAATGCATTTCAATCTTTATAATACCGTCTCCTCGACAGGCTTCACAACGACCGCCTTTGACATTAAAACTAAAACGACCTTTTTTATACCCACGAACCTTTGCTTCATTCGTTTGAGCAAATAAATCACGGACATCATCAAACACACTTGTATAAGTGGCTGGATTACTTCTTGGCGTACGACCAATTGGGCTTTGGTCAATATCGATAATTTTTTCAATTGTTTCATAGCCAGAAATACTCTTGTGTTTCCCTGGTTTATTAGAGTTACGATTAATTTTTTGTGCAAGAGCTTTTTTAAGAATTTGATTCACTAAGGTACTTTTTCCAGAACCAGATACTCCGGTTACAGCAACAAATTCCCCCAATGGAAATTCTACCGAAACATTTTTCAGATTATTTTCTGCAGCACCAGTGATTTTAAGCTTCTTCCCATTTCCTTTACGACGTTCTTTCGGGACAGGAATTACTTTTTTTCCAGAAAGATATTGTCCTGTTAATGATTTTGGATTTTTAGCTACCTCTTCTGGTGTCCCAGATGCCACAATTTCTCCACCTAAATGTCCCGCACCTGGTCCCACATCAATTAAATAGTCCGAAGCTCTCATAGTGTCTTCATCATGTTCCACAACGATTAATGTGTTGCCTAAATCCCTCATTTTTTTCAGAGAATCAATTAATCGGTCATTGTCTCTTTGGTGTAGACCGATAGAAGGTTCATCAAGGATATATAACACACCAGATAAATTTGAACCAATTTGAGTGGCCAAACGAATTCTTTGCGCTTCTCCCCCAGATAAGGAACCTGCTGCCCGACTGAGTGTCAAGTAATCTAAGCCAACATTTTTCAAGAAATTCAGGCGATCTTCTACTTCTTTTAAAATCGGTTTGGCAATAATTTTTTCTTGGGTTGATAATTCAACGTTTTCAAAAAATTCAATCGCATTTTTAATTGCCAAATCAGTTATTTGCCCAATGTTTTTATCAGCAACTTTAACGGAGAGTGCTTGCTGATTCAAACGATACCCTTTACAACTGCGACAGGTCAATTCAGTCATGTATAGACGCATTTGATCTCTAGTAAAGTCACTATTCGTTTCGTGATAGCGACGCTTTATATTCGTTAAAATCCCTTCAAAAGGAACTTCTACGTCACGAACTCCACCAAAATCATTTTCATAATGAAAGTGGAACGGTTCTCCGTTTGATCCATTCAAAATAATCTCTTGATGTTCTTCTGGCAATTCATTAAAAGGTGTATCCATGTCGATGTTAAAGCTTTCAGCTGCCTGCTGAAGCATTTGAGGATAATATTGAGAACTAATTGGATTCCAAGGTACAATTGCACCTTCACGTAACGTTTTTGTCCCATCAGGAATAACTAAATCCCTGTCTACTTCCAATTTTACACCTAATCCATCACAGTCTGAACAAGCTCCAAAGGGGGCATTGAAAGAAAATAAACGCGGTTCCAATTCTCCCACTGTAAACCCACAGTATGGGCAAGCATAATGTTCGCTAAACAGCATTTCCTCTTTGCCAATCACATCAACTAATGCATAACCATCTGCCAAACGCAAAGCCGCTTCAAAAGAATCAAATAAACGAGAACGAACACCTTCTTTTATAACAATTCGGTCAACTACTATCGCGATATCATGTTTTTTATTCTTCTCTAGTTCTGGCAATTCGCTAATATCATACGTTTCGCCATCTACACGAACACGAACATATCCTTCTCTTTGGATCATTTCAAATACTTTTTTATGTTGTCCTTTTTTCTTAACAATAACAGGTGCTAAAATTTGTGCTTTTGTCTTTTCTGGTAATTCCAAGACTTTATCTACCATCTGCTCAACAGATTGACTGGTAATTTCAATATGATCATTCGGACAAATAGGATGGCCTACCCGTGCAAAAAGCAATCGCAGATAATCATTTATTTCTGTTACCGTTCCTACTGTAGAACGTGGGTTTTTACTTGTTGTTTTCTGGTCAATTGATATCGCTGGACTTAATCCATCAATACTATCAACATCTGGTTTGTCCATTTGCCCTAAAAACTGTCTTGCATAGGCAGAAAGGCTTTCAACATAACGACGTTGGCCTTCCGCATATAACGTATCAAAAGCAAGAGAACTTTTCCCAGATCCAGAAAGTCCAGTGACTACAACCAATTTATCTCGAGGTATTGTGACGTCAATATCTTTTAAGTTATGAGCGCGTGCTCCATGAATTACAATCTTATCATTTGCCATTATCCGTCTCCTATTCTGCTGCTTTCAATTCTAAAATGGTATCTCTTAGCGTTGCGGCAGTTTCAAAATCAAGAGCTTTCGCCGCATCTTTCATTTCTTTCTCTAATTTCATTAGCAAGTCAGCTTTTTCTTTTCGTGTCAATTCATGATAGGATTTGCCTACTTCATAAGCTGCATCTTCTTCGGCAACTTTAGAGATAGAAATCAAATCACGAATTTCTTTAATAATTGTTTTAGGCACAATCCCATGTTCTTCATTATATTTTTCTTGAATAGAACGACGACGAGCAGTTTCATCAATTGCTTTCTGCATAGAATCGGTAATTTTATCTCCATACATTATCACTCGGCCTTCTTCATTACGCGCGGCTCGACCAATTGTTTGAATCAAAGAGCGTTCACTTCTCAAGAACCCTTCTTTATCCGCATCTAGAATCGCAATTAATGATACTTCTGGAACATCCAGTCCTTCTCTCAGCAAGTTGATTCCTACTAATACATCGAACTCACCTAGGCGTAAGTCGCGAATAATTTCCGTTCGTTCTAATGTTTTAATATCACTATGAAGATATTTGACTTTGATTCCCAATTCTTTGAAATAATCAGTTAAATCTTCTGACATCTTTTTCGTCAAAGTAGTTACAAAAACACGTTGGTTCTTCGCTACACGCTCATTGATTTCTCCAACTAAATCATCAATTTGTCCCATAATTGGACGAACTTCGATTAACGGATCAAGCAAGCCTGTTGGACGGATAATTTGCGGAATCACAGTCTCAGTCTGCTCATGTTCGTAAGGACCTGGCGTTGCTGAAACATAGATAATTTGATGGACGTGTTCTTCAAATTCTTCTAGACGCAATGGACGATTATCTAAGGCACTCGGTAAACGGAAACCATAATCCACAAGCATTTGTTTTCTTGCTCGATCGCCATTATACATCCCACGAATTTGAGGCATACTTACATGCGACTCATCTACCACTAATAGAAAATCATCTGGGAAAAAGTCAATCAACGTATATGGAGGTTCTCCTTCACTTCGTCCATCCATATGTCTAGAATAGTTTTCAATCCCTGATGTATAGCCCATTTCACGCATCATTTCAATATCATAATTCGTTCGTTGTTCTAAACGTTGCGCTTCTAAGAGTTTATTTTCTGAGCGAAGTTCTTTTAATCTTCCTTCTAGCTCTTCTTGAATCTGAGAAATCGCTTGTTCCATATGTTCTTCGTTTGTTACAAAGTGTGTTGCTGGAAAAATCACAACATGTTCTGTCTCACCAGTTACTTCACCAGTCAGTGCATCAACTTCACGAATCCGTTCAATTTCATCTCCAAAAAATTCGATTCGTAAGGCATTTTCATCACGAGAAACAGGAAATATTTCTACCACATCGCCACGGACACGAAAACGTCCCCGCTGAAAATCAATGTCGTTTCTTTCATACTGTATGTCCACTAAACTTCTTAATAATTCACTACGATCCATTTCCATGCCTACTCGTAAAGAAACAACTTGTTCGCTATACTCTTTCGGATCACCTAATCCAAAAATACAAGAAACGGAGGCAACAACAATCACATCATTTCGCTCAAGTAATGAACTCGTTGCTGAGTGTCGTAGTTTATCTATCTCATCATTAATACTGGCATCTTTTTCGATATATGTATCGCTAGAAGGGACATAGGCTTCTGGTTGGTAATAATCATAATAACTGACGAAATATTCGACTGCATTATTAGGAAAAAACTCTTTAAATTCGCCATACAACTGGCCTGCTAAGGTTTTATTATGGGCAATGACTAGGGTTGGTTTATTGATTTCTTTAATCACATTGGAAATAGTAAATGTTTTACCTGTACCTGTTGCACCCAATAAAATTTGAGCTTTTTCGCCACCTTCAATTCCTTCTACTAATTTTTTAATAGCAACTGGTTGATCCCCATCCGGCTTATACTTGGAAACTAAGTCAAAGGTATTGGAGGTCTCTCTCTCTATCATCTAATTTCCTCCTTTAACAATAAGTAAATTAGTACTTTATTATTCTATAAATACATCAAAAAATGAAACAAATCGTTCGTTTCATTTCTTCCATCATTTTAACATACCGAACATATTTTCGCTAGTTTAATAAAAAAATACATCTGCACTTTAATTTATTAAACGCATGTAACAAAACGTTACATCTCATGTCAGAAGTTCAGCATTTTTTCATTTTCCTTAACCTACCTACTTGTATTTTTGCTATTTTATGCTTTATAATGATTGAATATGCAAACATAGGAGGTATTTTATGAAAAAGAAACACTTTTTTCTATCATTCATTGCCATGATGGCAACTCTAGTAACATTTTCTATTGGTTACTCGACACAAGCAGAGGAAAAAACATATACTATAGGAACAGATTTAACATTTGCTCCTTTTGAATTCCAAGATGACACCGGAAAATATACTGGGATTGACATCGACTTGCTTAATACAATAGCTGAAGAACAAGGGTTCAAGGTAGACTTAAAACCACTTGGCTTTGATAGTGCCATTCAAGCTGTTCAATCAAATCAAGTCGACGGAATGATTGCTGGCATGAGCATCACCGATGAGCGAAAAAAATCATTTGATTTCTCTGAACCTTATTTTGATAGCGGACTTCAAATGGCTGTCAAAGAAAACAATGACAAAATTAAAACATATACTGACTTAAAAGGTAAAACAGTTGCTGCTAAAGTAGGAACTGAAAGTGCTACTTTCTTAGAAAAAAATCAAGAAAAGTATGGTTATACGATTAAAAACTTTGATGATGCTACTGGTTTATATCAAGCATTACAAAATGGTGAAGCAGATGCCATTTTTGATGACTATCCTGTTTTAGGCTACGCTGTTACAAATGGTCAAAAGATAAAGCTAGTCGGTAAAAAAGAAACAGGCAGTTCATACGGATTTGCTGTAAAAAAAGGCAAAAATCCTGAGTTGATTGAAAAATTTAATGCTGGCTTAAAAGACTTAAAAGAATCAGGAAAATATGACCAAATTATTGCGAAGTATATTTCAACAGGTACTGAAGATAGTAGTGATGACAATACTGAAATGAAGCAAATTAATCCTTTAAAAGATTCATATGTGATTGCTAGTGATTCTACTTTCGCTCCTTTCGAATTCCAAAACTCTGATGGAGAGTATCAAGGAATAGATGTTGATTTAATGATTAGAATCGCTGAGTTACAAGGTTTCAATATCAACTTCAAATTTATTGGTTTTAGTTCTGCTGTTCAAGCAGTTGAATCTGGACAAGCTGACGGCATGATTGCAGGTATGACAATCACCAAAGAACGTGAAAAAGCCTTTGATTTTTCAGACCCTTATTTCAAGAGTGGCATTCAGCTGGCTGTAAAAAAAGGCAATGACACCATTAAATCTTATGAAGATTTAAAAGGTAAAACAGTTGGTGCTAAAATTGGTACTGAAAGTGCAGACTTCTTAGAAGCTAATAAAGACAAATATGGTTATTCAATCAAATATTTAGATACAACTGATGCTTTATACAGCGCCTTAGAAATTGGTGAAATTGTGGCAATGATGGATGATTATCCTGTCATTGGTTACGGAATTGCTCAAAATCAACCATTAGCTACTCCTATTCCTCGCGAAGAAGGTGGTTCTTATGGCTTTGCTGTGAAAAAAGGTAAAAATCCTGAATTAATTGAAATGTTTAATGAAGGACTAAAAGAATTAAAACGTACAGGTGAGTACGACGAAATCGTTGGAACTTATATCAAAGATGGTAGCGTAGAAAACAAAGTTGATGAGTCGACTCTTATAGGAATGCTTAAAAATAATTGGCCACGTCTACTAAGTGGATTATGGATGACTATTCAGTTAACATTAATCTCATTCATTTTAGCTTTGATTGTCGGTGTTTTATTCGGACTATTTAGTGTGGCACCATCAAAAACTTTACGCTTTTTGGCTACTGTTTATGTAGATATTATTCGAGGAATTCCTCTTATGGTGTTAGCATTCTTTATTTACTTCGGACTTCCTGGTGTTTTAGGGTTCAATATTCCTGTGTTTATTGCCGGGATCATCACTTTAACCTTAAATGCAAGTGCCTATATTTCTGAGATTGTTCGTGGTGGTATTAATGCAGTACCTGTTGGCCAAATGGAAGCTTCCAGAAGTTTAGGCTTGTCTTACAACAAAACGATGCGGAAAATTATCTTACCACAAGCAATCAAAATTATGATTCCGTCATTTGTAAACCAATTTGTTATCTCATTAAAAGATACAACAATTCTTTCAGCAATTGGGTTAATTGAATTACTTCAAACAGGAAAAATTATCGTTGCTCGTAACTTACAAAGTACAATGGTTTACTTCGTCATTGCACTACTTTACTTAATTTTAATTACTGCTTTGACAAAATTAGCAAAAGTTTTAGAAAAGAGGGTGAAATAAATGGCAGAAAAAATCCTTGTAGAACATCTAGTTAAGAAATATGGTGAAAATACTGTGTTAAACGATATCAATGTTTCTATCCAAGAAGGCGATGTCGTTTGTGTCATTGGCCCTTCTGGCTCAGGAAAAAGCACTTTCTTACGTTGCCTAAACCAATTAGAAGAAGCAACTAGCGGAGATATCATTATTGATGGTGCTAATCTTACCGACAAAAATACTGACATTAATAAAATTCGTCAACATATTGGGATGGTGTTTCAACATTTTAATTTGTTCCCACATTTGTCTGTATTAGAAAATATTACTTTAGCTCCGACTGATTTAGGTCGTTTATCTAAAGAAGAAGCTGAAGCCAAGGCGATAAAATTGTTAGAAACAGTTGGTTTAGCTGACAAAAAAGATAGTTATCCAAAATCTCTTTCTGGTGGACAAAAACAGCGTGTAGCAATTGCTAGGGCGCTAGCTATGAACCCAGACATTATGCTTTTCGATGAACCAACTTCCGCACTAGATCCTGAAATGGTCGGTGATGTACTAAATGTTATGAAAAAATTAGCTAAACAAGGCATGACCATGGTGATTGTAACTCACGAAATGGGCTTTGCAAAAGAAGTCGCTAATCGCGTAATGTTTATTGATGGAGGCAATTTCTTAGAAGATGGCACACCGAAACAAATCTTTGAAAATCCTCAAAATGAACGAACAAAAGATTTTCTAGATAAAGTTCTCAATATTTAAACTAAGAAAAATTCAAAGAATCCTGAATGAGCATTGACTTGCAGCTCATTCAGGATTCTTTTAGATTTATTGAAAGTATTTTTTCACATAGCTGTCAGTTGTCAACATTCCTGCAACCAGATCTTCTACCGTCAAGCTCATTGGCATTTGTTCTAAGCTATCCCCTTTTAGTGTTGCTTGCTGGGCAACAGCTAATAATTCATCGCTAGTAGGCTCTTTTGAAAAAACTGATTCTAATGTTGTTGGTAATCCGAGTCGTTGGTAGAATTCAATGTACTTATCAATCGTCTCCCTCGGTTGATTCTCTAAAAATAATTGTACAAGAGTACCGAAAGCTACTTTTTCACCATGCGTCAGCCGATGAACGTCCCCAGAAACGGCTGAAAAGCCATTATGAATCGCGTGAGCTGCTGCTAATCCTCCACTTTCAAATCCTAAACCGCTAAGTAACGTATTCGCTTCTATGACAGCTTCTAACGCTTCTGTTACTACTTTTTCTTCATTGGCTTCAATCGCTTGTAAACTGTAGCTAAATAGAACCTCTTCACATTTTTCGGCAATAGCTAATGCTGTAATTGTTTGTCTACCACCTAGAGTGTTTTCACCATTTTTACGGTGTACGGCCCTTGCTTCCACCGCTGTCGCCAGTGCATCTGCAATACCTGAAATCAATAATCGGACAGGTGCTTTAGCAATTACTTCTGTATCCACTAAGATCAAATCAGGATTTTTTTTATAGTAGACATACTTTTGAAAACAGCCATCTTCCTTATACAAAACAGCTATTGAAGACGTTGGCGCATCTGTCGAAGCTGTAGTAGGTATAATAGCTACTGCTAAACCTAATTCGTTTCCGATAGCTTTCCCAGTATCAATTAGTTTCCCACCACCTAAAGACAAAATCACTTCAATTTTCTCTGTTTTAATTTTCTGGATAAGCCGTTGAATTTCGTTTTCAGTTGTTTCACCAGTAAATATTTCGGTAAAAACTTCGACTCCTTCAGATTTTAGTTTAGCTTCGAATTCTTTTCCAGCAATCTCCCAAACCATTGCATCAGTCAAAAGTACAACTTTCTGACCTAATTCTTGAATGTAAGTAATCCCTGTTTTTAATAAACCTTTTCCTTGAACATATTTTGAAGGACTTGAAAAAATTTTTTCCACTACTCTCACCTCTTTTTATATTAGTGTGGCATATGATTAGTGGAATGGCAAGATTTTGTTCACTGATGAACAAAAAAATACAAGTGAAACTTCAACTAAATCGAAGCTTCACTTGTGTTTTTTACAGACTATAACATTTGGTTTGTATTAC
The DNA here is from genome assembly GCF_001742285.1 of Enterococcus rivorum. Taxonomy (GTDB): domain Bacteria; phylum Bacillota; class Bacilli; order Lactobacillales; family Enterococcaceae; genus Enterococcus_L; species Enterococcus_L rivorum. The sequence goes on from NZ_MIEK01000043.1 coordinate 9,467, forward strand.
ACAGCTTTTGTATTCATTTGGTTCTTTTTAACATAGCGGTTATCGGGATGATTACTACATTCTTCTGAACAACCGCCAAGATGTTTGGCTTCATTTTCTTCTGATGCTAGAATTTGTTTATTACAATAAGGGTTGGCACAGTTTATATATCGTTCGCAAGGTGTCCCATCAAACCAATCCTTACCGATTATTTTTTTATCTACATGATTGATTTCAACACTAATGCGATCATCAAAAACGTACATTTTTCCATCCCACAATTCGCCACGAACTTCAGGATCTTTTCCGTAAACTGCAATTCCTCCATGTAGTTGAGATACATCTTTGAACCCTTCTTTTAGCAACCAGCCAGAAAATTTCTCACAACGAATACCACCAGTACAATAAGTTACTACTTTTTTATCCATAAATTTTTCTTTATTGTCTTTAATCCATTGAGGAAGCTCACGGAAATTACGAATGTCAGGTCGAACAGCTCCTCTAAAATGCCCTAAATCATATTCATAATCGTTTCTGGCATCAATCACTACTGTTTCTTCATCAAGTAAGGCTTCACGAAATTCTTTAGGCTCTAGATACTTGCCTGTCGTTTTCAAAGGATCGACATCATCTTCTAAATTAAGGGCAACTAATTCCCCTCTTGGGCGAACAAATAATTTGCGAAAAACATGAGCTTCTTCTTTATCTACCTTAAAATAGGTATCCTTAAAGCGTTCATCAGCCTGCATCCATTCCATATACTTTTCTGTATCTTCTGTAAGCCCCGAAAGCGTCCCATTGATTCCTTCTTCCGCCACCAAAATTCTACCTTTTAAATTCAACGATTGGCACAGTGCAAAGTGCTCATTCGCAAAAGCTTCTGGATCTTTAATAGTCGTGTATTTATAATAAAGTAATACTTGATAATCCATTTTAAACTTCTCCTTTTCCTCTTTAATCTCACTTATTATATATAAAGGAAAAATGGAAAAGCTATTATTTTGCTTGTGTATTTTCACACAAAAAAAGAAGAAACAAAACTTACAACAGTTTGTTTCTCTCTTTTCATTTTATCTTAAAAATTTGTCGTCTATTGTGTATTATTCACCTGATACAGCAAAATAATTATCATCATTGTCGGCGAAGTTAAATACTAGCCCTGTAGGTAATTGAACTAAATCTCCAACTTTTACACCAGACTCTTGCATACTTTTATAAAGCTTCATAATATCGTCACTTTGGAACATTAATGAAGGGGTATTCCCTGCTACTTCTGGAGAGTGTTGCTGTATAAAAGCTAAATCATATAAGACAATTCTAGTTTCAGCTGTAGCACTAGGGGCTATTTCTACAACAATCGTTCCATCCACATGGTCTCTTTCCACTTCTACGAACCCAATTTTTTGCCAAAATTCGCTAGAAGCATTGACATCTGTAACATATAACATAATTTTCATTTGATTTGAAAACATTTTTTTCTCTCCTTGCTCTCTTAAAGTCACTTACTTATTATATACTTCTTATGATACTTTATGTTATTCTAAATGAAAAAAATTTTGATTTCAGGAGTGAAATGATATGAAATTGACTGTTTTGGTAGATAATAATGTATACATTGATCATTACTATTCTGGCGAACCCGCTTTATCTTTTTATATTGAAGACGGTTCAAAAAAAATTCTATTCGATACAGGTTATAGTGATACTTTTTATACTAACGCTAAAAAATTAGGAATTGATTTATCTATGGTTACTGAAGTTGTTTTCTCACATGGCCATAATGACCACACTGGTGGTTTACCTGTCTTAGAAACGATATTTAAAGAACAAAAACCTACAATTATTGCTCACCCATTAACCTTTTATCCAAAACAAGCATGTGAAGAAGAGATTGGTTCTGCGATTTCCCTTGAAGAACTTTCTAAAAAATACAGTTTACAATTATCTAAAGATCCTGTAAAGCTTTCAGAACGACTGACATTTTTGGGAGAAATTCCTGAAATTGTTCTTTTCGAGCCTAGAAAGCAAGTTGGAGAGACAAAGCTAGCTGGAAAATTTGTTCCAGATTATGTTACAGATGATTCGGCTATCGTATATGAAGGAAAAAACGGGATTTATATTATTACAGGTTGTTCTCACAGTGGGATAAGGATGTGTCTGAAAACTACAGCGACAAATATTTTCGCGAGTTGCATGTAACTCGTTGTCAGAAAGCCTCGCTGATGCACCACATAAGCTGCGTTTTCTTCCTAGATTTCCACACAATTCTCTGAAAAACTTGGATTTCACCATAGTTTTCAGACGCATCCTAGCAATATTTGCGAATATGCGAAACAAGTAACGAAGCAAACAAATATTTTAGGCGTTATTGGTGGCTTTCATTTATTTGAAGAGGACCAGCAATTAGTTGAAACGATAGCTTACTTTAGGGCAAATGAAATTTCTGAACTTTATCCTTGTCACTGTGTTTCCTTTAATGCTAAGGCCGCGATACATAAGCAAATACCAATTGGAGGAGTCGGAGTTGGGATGAAGCTTGAGTGGGAATAAACTTGAACAGATATTATTAATAAGCAACAGTCATTTTATGTTATTAACTAAAAAAGAAGGAGAAAGGAAATAATGGAAAATTTTCATGTAGAGGTAATTGAACTAGATAGCAGTGGAGGAAAGCTTTATCCAGTTTTACTATGGGATCAAGAGGACGTAATTCTAATTGATACTGGTCTTCCTGAAACGCTACAACAGTTAATTAAAAAAATAGAAGAACTTGGTTTCCCTATTTCTTCCATTACTAAAGTAATCTTAACACATCAAGATCTGGACCATATGGGTAACGCTAACTATTTTGAGCCTTTTGATACAAAAATTTATGCTTCAAAAATAGATACTCCTTATATTAATGGTTCTAAAGAATTACTTAAGTTTAATGTTCTTAAAAACAAGTCTAATAGAACTGAGATTGAAGACGAAATTTATCAAGTGATTAAGAAAAACATGGCAAAATCCCACGTAGATATCGATTTTGAATTAAGCGAAAAGAATGACGAAATCATTTTTGAAAAAATTCAGGTTATCAATACTCCGGGACATACACCAGGACATATCAGCATCTATTTACCTGCTGAAAAAGTATTAATCGCGGGAGATGCGATAACTATTAGTGAAACAGGAATTCAGCCACCAGACATTAATTTTTGTAGTGACTTTAATGCCGCTATGGAATCTTACAAAAAAATAATGAATACTGATTTTAATCAGATTATCTCTTATCATGATGGGAAATTCATGTTTTAACTAACTACAAAAGAGCTGATTGGCATCAATAAAAGAGAGCGTGAATCAAATACGATTGCCATTAAAAACATCCTGCATATTTTGTGATTAAAGAGTTGCGATACACTCATAATATTGTAGCCCAACAACTCTTTGTTTATGATAAAAAAGAAAAAAAGCAAAGAATAAATCCTCTCTAGAAATGCCGTAATATCGGTTATCTCTAGAGAGGATTCTTAAAAATGGGTAAAATTAGTCAGCATTTTAATACTTCCTGTCTCAGTACTTCCCTTTAATGACAAAAAATGAACCTCGAATCTCTCCGGCGAGCTTCGATTTTTGACGAGCAAATTTAAACTTCCCTTCAAATTCGACTGGTATTTCCATTCCTTCAGAAAGTTTAAATCCAACCGCCCGCTTGCCATCGTCAGCAAGACTATACAAAACATTTACAACTAAACCATTTTCATAAAAAACATAGGCAAATTTTGTATTATCTACTTCAAAGCTTGATACTTCTAGCGGTTTATAAGGAAACTTCAGCTCCCGTTCTACCAAAATTTTTTCAATCCAGTGAAGCGTTTCAGAGTCCTCAGCAACAGGTACTGTAACAAATTCATGTTTAAATTTATTCCAATAATAGCGTGCCTCATTCGCACGAAGACCAGCTAAAGCTGCTGCTACTGGCGAAGCTTCAAATCCGATGATAGAAACGTTTTTAAAATCTACTTTGTATGACATAGTTATCCCTCTTTTCATTTGAATTTCTATCTTGATTATAACAACTGTGCCCCTTTTGATAAAAGAAAACTACTTTTAAGAAGAATCCTGTCAATTGGTTCCTCTCTTTTAGGTAAAGAGTCATCTAGGAAACTCTACTCCATTGCTATCACTACCTTTTAAAGGGGCTTTGGGTATATTTCCCTCCTCTTTTTAAGTGCTTATTTTTCAATTCATCAAGTGGAGCATCACACAAAGAAAATAACTTATTGTAAATAAAATAGCAGAACTACTGGTAGTTGGTGCCAGTAACCGTTTCTAGAAGCCAATGCGAATTACTTGGGCTTGCTATTGATTTTAACTGAGACCTGACCCTTTGGACTCAGAGCGGTTCCACGGTTTTCACGGCTACAACTGCTAGTAGTGGAGCGGATATAGTTTCCTACTTCACTCGGAAAAGTAAAAAAAACACCTGCTTAACTAATTATTGTTATAATCGTTAATGAGTGAAAAAAATTTAGGAGAATACTACTATGAAATCTACGTTAATTATTTTACGAGGAAATTCTGGAGCTGGAAAGACTACAACAGCTAAAAGATTATTTAAACATCAATAATGAAAAAATTCTGTCTGATGCGCTTGATGAAACAGACGTGCTGAATTGCATTTTGCATGATATTCTATAAGCAATCATCTTCAACTATTAATGAATATCATAATCAAAAAGGAGAACCTATATGAACTTTTTTCTTTTACTCATACTTTTTTTACTGGTTAGCATACTATTATTTTTCCATTTAATTCAACAATCCAAACAACCAAAAGGATTTATTGGAAAATGGATGATGACTCTCTGGAATCAATCATATTTACCAATGGTGAGATGGTCAATCAGTTTGCTCCCGCAACAAAAGCCAAAAAATATTTTGGATATTGGTATTGGAAATGGTCTGTCAACAACATTTTTAGCTGATACTTTTAGAAATGCTAAAGTTCATGGCATTGATTTATCTGCCGAAGCAATCAAAGCTTCTCAAAATAGAAAAAATTCTTTCGATCACTCAATTTCATTTTCTCAGCAATCTATCAATCAAACTACTTTTTCAACTAGGGAATTTCACCTTATTACCGCTTTCCAAACTCATTTTCACTGGGAAAATATCGGAGAATGTTTTGAGGAAATTCACCGTATATTAGACGACAATGGAACTTTATTAATTTCCTGTGAATTTGCAAAACTAGCTTATTTTCTCAAACAGTTTAGTAACAAAAACTACTTTGAAGCTTTTTTAGAAGAAAGAGGATTTTTACTACATTCTGTCGAAAAGAAAAACGGATGGATTTCATATACTATTTATAAAAAAACGTAATACCAAAAACTGTTCAAGCCCCTTTGTTTTTCCTCATCAATTAGAAGCTGAAAAAGAGTCTGAGACAAAACCAAAGAACAGGTTTATCTCAGACTCTAACGCTTAATAAAAAAGTAGCTAAAAGTCAGGTTTTTCGACATTTTCGCAAAAAACAAATAGTACGCTTTTGGTAATGCTCGTTTTTTCTTTAACTGCTCAAACTTAAACGACTTTTAGCTCAACCTTTTTTTGCTATACACTTTTTAACTAGGAATAATTCCTGGATCTACTATATACTTAACAACACTACATATAACAAAATAAACTAACAACACTATCAACATATTTTTATACCATTTTTTCTCTTTAACTTTTTCGTAGCTTTTATCAACTTCTGGCTTAAGCCACCGAATAGTAATAAACGATAAAACACCCCAAGCAATTGCCGACTGCAAGCAGATTCTCCCTTGGAAATTCATAAATTTATCCGTATAGTCCCAATAATCGTGATGCAAAACAAAGCTACAAAAATAGCTGCCAATAAGCTCAAATAGAGACATCAAAATCATCCCTATAAAAAAAAGCTGAACTGGTTTCTTTTTCAAACCACCCAGAGTATAACAAATAATAATAGCGCCATAGCCATACATATCAATCATGGGCAATCCCCAAACTAAGCGAAGCTGACCTAAAAAAGAATCGTTAGCTATTTGGGGGAAATAATAATGAACAGTTTGTTTGGCAAAGAAAAAACCACGATAACTAAAGTGATTAAATTCTATCAATACTGCACCCGTTTCAAATAACCACCCTAACAATGAAAAAACGAATAGATATGTCAATAGACGATAATAATCAAATGTTTTAAGTTTCTCACTTATTTTCTGCATAAAATCCTCACTAATCAACATAATAATTCTACTTTATCATTTAAACCACATTCCTTCAATTATTAAGATACTAAAAAAGATTCTGCTTAAAATAGCAGAATCTTATATAAATACAGCCCTTTTTATTTCTATAACTTTTTATGCCTCTGCTTCCACAACTCTTGATTGATCATTTAGAACGTCTAAATCTAATTCGTTGATTTTCGCACTAGTCACTAATCCTGCTACCATAGTATCACTAACATTGATTGCTGTTCTAGCCATATCTATCAACGGTTCTACCGAAATAACTAAACCAACAATCGCTACAGGCAAGTTCATTGCTCCAAGAACAATCAATGACGCAAATGTAGCACCACCACCAACTCCTGCTACACCAAATGAACTGATCGTCACAATTGCTACGAGCATTAGGATAAATTCTAAACTGAACACATTAATTCCCACAGTCGGTGCCACTATCGTTGCTAACATCGCTGGATAAACACCTGCACATCCATTTTGACCAATAGATAATCCAAAACTAGCGGCAAAGTTAGCGGTAGCATCATCTACACCAAGTGCTTTTGTTTGTGTTTCAATATTCAACGGTAAAGCTCCTGCACTGGATCTTGACGTAAATGCAAAACTTAAGACTGGAAACGCCTTTTTTAAATATTTAATCGGATTGACCTTAATGGTTATTAAGATTAGTAAATGAACGATTAAAATTGCTAGCAGCGCAGCATAAGAGGCTACCACAAATTTACCTAAATTGAGAATCGCATTAAAGTCACTTGAAGCAACTACGTTCGTCATTAAAGCCAAAACGCCATACGGAGTTAACCGTAAAACAAGTGTAACAATTCGCATCGTAATTTTATATAAACTATCAATCAAATTCGCAAAAAATTCTGCTTCTTTTGGTGACTTTCTTTTAATGCCTAAATAAGCAATTCCGACAAATGCAGCAAATATTACCACACCAATCGTACTAGTGGGTCTCGTTCCTGCAAAATCAGCAAAAACATTTTTTGGAATAAAAGCAGTAATTTGTTCAGGAATTGATAGACTTTCAACCGTTTCTTGTCGCGTTGCTAATTCAGCTATCCGAGCTGTTTCTGCTGTTCCTTCAGTGAACTTCGCTCCTTGTAACCCAAAAAGTAACGTAGTACCAATACCTATTAAAGCAGCGATTGCAGTCGTACCAAGCAATGTTGCCAAAACAGTAAAACTAATTTTTCCTATTTTTTTTGACGCCGTCATTTTAGTGAAGGCTCCTACAATTGAAACAAAAACCAATGGAATTACTAACATTTGCAAAAAGGCTACATAACCATTTCCTACAATATTTATCCATTCCAAAGACTGGGTTGTCACACTATTTTTTGTCCCAAATATGAATTGAATAATTGCTCCAAATACAATTCCTACAGCTAATGCACTAAATACGCGGGTCGAAAACTTTAAATGCTTCGCCTGCATTTTGTAAAACCCATAAAGTAAACCAATAAAAGTTAGAACCACTAAAACAGTGATGAGTGTTGTCATTTTTTTTCCTCCTATGTTTTATTTTAAATGACAAGTCCATCGAGGAAGTAAAGGTTCCCTGGAACTATTCTTCAATAATTCCCCTGAAAATGAAGAAAATTTTCAGTGATACTCTTATTTTACCTTACTTTCTAATAAGATACATTTTCTAAGATTCTTTTTATGATAGAAAAAAAAGCTTGCGATAGCCAAAAACTATGGCTCTATAATATCTAGTGTTGGTGACCGATGTCGCCAGCACTTTTTTGCATAAAAAAAGACAGACACCTTCAAATCCTGTAGAATAAAGTCGACGAAAACCAATCTAAAGGAGAAATGAAGATG
>NZ_MIEK01000044.1 GCF_001742285.1 Enterococcus rivorum
AAAGCTCTTTCAAAAGAAAAAACAGAGACGATTTTGATAATAATAGTCAAAATCGTCTCTGTTTTCTATAAATAGTAGTTTATTGTCCCACTCTCTTTAAACTTTTTATCGCATAAAAATAATTTAACCTACTGGAATTTCTTCCATTGAGGCAAAATTTGTTCTAATTTCCGGTTGTGGTAAGTCTTCACGAATGAAGAAAACATCATACCAAACTAGGAAAGTATAAATAGTCCAAATTTTTCTACGCTCATTATTTTTTTCATTAAAGTTATCATCTAGCAATTGAATAATCTTCTCTTGATTGAAAAATTGGCTGACGAAGTCTTGCGAGAACATTTCTCTCACTTGTTTGTAGTATATTTCATCACGCAACCAATCTTTAATTGGAACTGGGAAACCAAGTTTTTCACGATTTGCCCATTCAGCAGGTAGATGACGATGAGCTGCTTGTCTGAATGCATACTTAGTATTTTTATCGTTCAGTAAATATTTTGATGGGACTTCTTCTGCGACACTCATTACTTCTTTATCTAAGAAAGGCACTCTTAATTCAATTGAGTTCGCCATACTTAATTTGTCAGCTTTAAGCAAAATATCTTTTGGCATCCATTGGTGGATATCCAAGTATTGCATTTTTTTGATCTCGGTAGCGTCTTGGACTTTACGGTATTGTTTATCGACAATTTCTTTGACTGTTTCACTCTTACGATAAGGCTCAGTCAAGTATTCATCTGCTTCTTGTTCACCGAAAACTTCAGCTTGTCCAATAAAGAAGTCTTCTGCAGGAGCGAGGGAGCTATAAAGGTGCATTTTTCCTTTGAAATTAGGCATTTTTTTAATTCCTCTAGAAAGACTGAAACGCATTCCTTTAGGAAGTTTTTTCAACCCTTCTGCAAAAACTCTAACCGCTTTTGACGAAGAATTAAATCCGTACGCTTGGTAACCAGCAAATAGTTCGTCAGCACCTTCACCTGAAAGAACGACCGTAACATCTTTGCTTGCTAATTTAGACAAGAAGTACAAGGGAACACATGAAGGATTTGAGTCCGGTTCATCCAAATGATATTGTATTAATGGGAAATACTCAAAGGCTTCCTCACCAGTTACAACTTTTGACGTGTTATTTAGACCTAATTTTTCAGATAAAGCTTTGGCTTCATGAGACTCATTATATGAACGGTCCCCAAATCCAATTGAAAAGCTATGATCTGGACGTAATACAGCTGTCACGTAGCTTGAATCAACGCCACTAGATAAGAAAGAACCAACTTTAACATCACTAATTTGGTGAGTCTTAATCGCATCAATTACGACGTCATCAATTTTATCGACCGTTTTTTCTAAAGAAATATCTTTTTCTTTGAATTTTGGATCCCAATATTGTTGAATATCAAGTTTTCCATCTTTATAGGTAAAATAATGACCTTCTGGAATTCTGTAAACATTTTTGAAGAAAGTTTCATCTAATGCTGAATATTGGAATGTCATATAGGGTTTAATTGCTTTTTCGTTTAATTCTTTTTTGAAGTCAGGATGTTTTAAGAAACTTTTAATTTCTGAACCGAACATGAAAGTACCGTTCATTTCAGCATAATAATAAGGTTTGATTCCAAAGAAATCACGAGCGCCGAATAGTTCCTTCTTTTCTGTATCCCAAATAGCAAAAGCAAACATACCGCGAACTTTATCTAAAATAGCTGTTCCATATTCCTCATAACCATGAAGTAATACTTCCGTATCAGCATGAGTAGTGAAGACGTGTCCTTTGGCAATTAATTCCTCACGAATAGGTTGGAAATTATATATTTCCCCATTAAAAATAATGACTTTCGTTCCATCTTCATTAAAAATAGGTTGACTACCGCCTTCTAAATCTATAATACTTAAACGACGAAAACCTAAGGCTACATCTTCATCTGTATAGTCGCCAGAACTGTTAGGTCCACGGTGACGAATCATATCCATCATATCAGTGACAATTTCTTTTTTACCTGTTTTTTGGCTTACAAAACCAACTATTCCACACATTTTATCGCCGTCCTATTCTTACTAAATTAACTGCTCCAATAATATTCTTGGAGTATAGCATATATGTTTTTCTCTATCAAGTTTCCTCTTATCCGATTTTGTATCAGACATAGAAGGGAGTTATTGAATTAAATAGAGGGAAAGCAAATCTTTAGTTATAGACTTCCTTCCCCTGTATTATTTTACCACTTTATTCTTGATTTTGTCTTTCTTTTAAAGCAAGTTTAATCGTTTTATCTACCAAAATAGATTGAGCATCAATGACATGAAAAGGATTGTTTTGAACTCGTTCTTGCATTAAGGAAAGTTCTGTACAACCAAGGATGGCTACTGAACAATCCGTGTTTCCTAATAAATCAGCTAAAATTTCTAGAAATAGTTTTTCATTTAAATAATTATTTTCTTTGATGTCTCGGTATATCAAATCGTTAATTTTGGTTTGAATTTCTTTATTTGGAATCACCGGTTCATAATTCATATTACGTAGTTCTTGTTCATAAACTCCAGCTTGGACACTGCCTTCAGTTCCTAAGAAAGCTACTTTTTTAAAAGAAGCTACAGGATACTTTTCAGATAAAGACATCACTGCTTCACGAGGCATATGTAAAATAGGAATCGTTGTAGCATCTTGAAGTGTATCAAAAAAGTAGTGGGCTGTATTACATGTCAGAACAAAAAAATTAGGTTCAAGAAGACTTTGTTGTTTAATATCTTCTATTAAAGCTGGAATTGGATTGGTTAAATCATTGTCTAAAATGTAGGCTGTACGATCAGGTATCGTTGCGTGATTAACCAAAATGTAATTCAAGTAATCTTGATCTTTCTTCGCAATAGTTCGGTGATTTAACAATCGAGCAAAACTTTCCGTCGCCATTGTGCCCATTCCACCTAAGATTGTAAAAAAATTTTTCATACTCATCCCTTATTTTCTTTAAAGTATTTTTTGAACCGGTCAATATATTTATAAAAAGTATAGTACATAACTAAGTAACGTTTAATAGAAAAGTCTTTTTTATAAAAAATAGTTGTACCGTATTTTTTCTCAGTTAAAAGTTTTTCAGCTTTGGTTTTGTCTTCACTAGGTTTAACGTATTTAAAGAAAATTTTCTTGGGAACGCCAAGCCATAACATATTTCCATTTCCATAGACGGTTTCCGTGAAGGGCTTCTGAAAAACGCGATCTTCTGTAACGTATTTTGCTAGATTATAGCCGCTTAAAGTAACAAAGAAACTGCTTCTTCCTTGTCTTAAGTTAATTTCAAACAATTTATATTTTCCATCGCGGGGATCATATTTCATATCAAAATTAGCGAAACCAGTATAGTTAATTTCTTCTAAGAAGCGTTGAATGGTTTGGTAAATTTCTTGATTGTAATCAGCTAAAATAGCTACATAATTCCCGATAGCATCTGGAGTTGGGTCCTCTAAAAGTGGGTGCCCTAAACACATCATGCGAACTTTGTGGTTTTGGTCAACATAGGCATTCAAGACGCGCATATTGGAGTCGTCTCCAGGAATAAAATCTTGAGCAATCATATCTGCTGAGTAGCCTGCGTTATAAATTTTTTGAACAATGTCATCGAATTCTTCTTGCGATTTTATTCGAAAAGCTTTTTTACGTCCTTCAAAATCAACATTAAGATATTCAATACTATTTGCTGGCTTTAAAGCAACTGGATATTCAAAAGGAGGCTGAATACTTTCTTTTTTATTCGCCATTTCCTTTGTGATGATAAACGTGCCAGGATAAGGTAAATTATATGTTTCACAAACATTGTAGAAACTTTCTTTGTCACTGAGCTTTTCAAATAGATCGAAATCTACATATGGGCAAATAAAATCTTTAGATAATTCCTCTTTATGTTTGGAAACTAATTCTGCATAGCCATCTCCACAAGCAATCAATAAATATTTTTTACCTGTTTGTTTGTTTCTTTCAGCGACTTTACGCATGTGTTCAATAAAAACAGGATCTTTACTGAAACCTGGCACCTGTTCCACAGTTAAAATCTTAGTATATTTTGTTGGAAGTAGGTGACGGGAAGCGATAATAGTACTAACGATTCCGTATTCTTCATAAAACGAACGAGCCATCCCGTAAACATTAATGTCACTGCCAAGCAAAATTGGTTGAAAGCCTAACTCTTGTTGTTGCATAATTCATTTCATCCCCTAATTATAGTAGCAAGTTAATAAAATTTGAAGTTAATAATGTCTTTCGATTTGCTGTTAAAGTTAAATTTTCCTACTTCGTTTTACGAGGAAAATAAATCAAAAAGCTTTGTTGTGTAGTTGAAGACAAGTAAATCTGTTTTTGATAAAATAGTTGGAAAATGATAACCACTTCTTTATTTAAAACAGGAAATAATAGTTGATAAGGAAAATAACCACAACGAAACAAGCAAGTGATTACTTACTAAAGTAGTATTTATTTCCATGACAGTAATCAATTATAGTTGATAGTATGCAAAAGAGCAAGGAACAGAGCAGGATTTTTAGTGTAGATTAATAATTGTAGCTGTATTTTTTTCATATGTCCTAACACTTACTTTACTGTATTAATAATTTTTTTTCTAGATATAAAAAAGAAAATACATATATTTCTCTATATAAAATCAATTGAGAAAAAGGACTTAATTGATTTTTATTTTTTTGAAAGTTTTACTAGATGAATAAAAGACAGAAGAGGATGAACGGTGATCAAAAGTCTGGGTCTTCGGAAATTCTCCGAAAATCACTCAATCCATAAAGTGTATTGCGCGCTTTGCAGCCAAATTTCTCGACCCCAAATGACTTCTGTCTCAACCTCTATTAATTTTTTTACTAGATTGATGAGAAAAATGGTGCGTGTCATGCTGCTACTTAAATAGTCTAAGCTTCTTAGTATTATTTCCACTTAAAACCAGAACAGTCTTGTTTGAGTAGTGAAAGAAATATCGTAACTTTTCTTTCCTAAAATTTCACCATCTGCATGACCATATTGAGGGATAGTGGAAATGATTCGAAGTTTACTTGTTTGAAAGTGATGGAAATATTTTGACTGCATCTGCTTTTTTTGCGATAGTAAAAAAATTAACCAAAGAATTTTAAAGATGTTGATTCGTTCAACTAAAACAAAATCTAGAATCGGTTTTCTGGGATCAGCGTCAGGTGCAATAGCAACACCTCCGCCAAAATAAGGATGTGTCGTTACTGTACACAAAAATGCTCGATCAAAAGTCATTTTTTTTCCGTTCATTTCAACTAATATTGGGAATCCTTTTTGAGTAAAAAGAACTCTTATAATAGAGAGAATATAAGAAAAAGATCCAAGCTTAAATTTATTAAGTGCCTTTTTTGATGCAGATTCGTTAGTAACCTGAACAATCGTTGCATCGATTCCAATTCCTATATTATTTACTGCAAGCCCTTCTTCTTGACGAATTTCTTCATTATAGTTGATAATTTCAATTTCTTTAGGAGATTGAGCGTTTAAAATTTGGTTAAGCGCTTTTTTTGTGTCTTTAGGGATTCCTACACCTCTAGCGAAATCATTCCCAGAACCACTTGGAATATAACTGACTGGAATAGCGGAATGGTAGTTTTTTAATGCATTTATAGCTCCGTGCAAAGTACCATCTCCCCCAAGAATAAGTAAAAGTGGAAAAGAATCTAGATCCATTTTAGATGACCAAGGAATTAAAGTATTTTCTGCCAATGTTCCGACAATTTCCATCTCATGTCCGGCGTAATCAGTATAGTATGTTGTATAATCTATTTTTTGTTCTTGCATTTGCTTAATGACTTGTTTGGCAACTTTTCTAGCATTACCGCTACCAGCTTTTTCATTTATAACTAAGTGAAAGTGCGTCTTCATTTGTATCCTCCTTGTACAAAAAACTATTATAACATTTAGAAGGAGAATTAAGAATGCGTTATGCTTAAAAGAATTTCATTTCTCAAAACTCTTTTAGAATTAATGATTCAATAGCCTAATTGTGTAATATAATGTTAATAGAAGTAAGATGCAGATTATGTTTGCAGAAAGTGTTTGTTGCTTAGACTAGAGTAGAAGAAGGAGGAAATTAATGGCTGAGTTGACAACGTTACCTAACATAGGAAAAGAAATGGAATATAAATTAAAAAGCATAGGTATAACTACAGGTGAAGATTTAAAAAAAGTTGGAAGCAAAGAGACTTTTTTGAGACTTAAAATGAAATACGCAAATATTTGCTTCGTTCATTTATATTGTTTACAAGGAGCAATTGATGCCGTTGCCTATAATAATTTACCTATTAATGTAAAAAGGGAACTAAAAGAATACTCTGATAGTTTAAAAGAAGTTTTTTAATTATTTGCAAAACAGTTGGATCTTCCTTGGAAAATCAAAGATATATTTTTGTAATATTACGTTTTTATGAGACGTTTTTTTTATTTTTCTCACTTGACGATGGAAGAAATAAATCGTACTATTAATACTGTTGCTAAAAAGATGAAACTTAGAAAGCATATTACGAGTCATAAATTTCGTCATACTCATGTTCGTTTATTATCGCAAGCTGGCGTTTCTTTGGAAGTCATTCAAGAACGAATAGGACATGGAGATGAAAGAGTAACAAAGTAGATTTATTTGTATGTTACTCTAAACCCAAAAAATGGATGCTGTAAATAGTTTAGATAAATTAATTAAACAAACGGGGTCAAAATCGGGTCAAAAGAAATTAAAATATCAGTAAAAGCTTTATATTGCAATGTTTTTTAGCTAAAACCGCAGTTCATCAATCATCCTGCGTTATCAAAACTTGGAGAAAGAAGGAAAAAGATGAAAACAACAGTAAGCACAGACAATAAGGTACGAGGGATAGCGATTAATGGGATTGTGATGGCGCTCTATTTGGCGTTAACTATTTTAGTGGCCCCAGTTGCAACAGGGGCGGTTCAATTTAGAGTTTCTGAGAGCTTAAACCACTTAGTTGTATTCAACCGCAAATTAATGTGGGGAGTATTAGGCGGCGTCATTGTTTTTAACCTGTTTTTTGGGTTTGGAGTCATTGATGCATTGTATGGTGGAGCACAGACATTCTTTTCGTTAGGATTGACCGCATTGATTTATAAAAAAGTGCCTAAAGAAAGAGACCGTTTAATTTTAAATACCGTATTCTTTACCATTAGTATGGTCTTTATTGCGTTTATGTTAGTTCCTACAGGTGGGAAAGAATTTTGGACAACTTATTTGACTCTTGCTATAAGTGAAGCAATCATCATGGGACTTTCTGCGCCGGTAATGTATGGTATTAATAAAGTCGTTCAATTTGAGAAAAGGTTATAAAATCATCTAACATAGATGGTTGGTAGAGAATGAAAATATAATAACAAGAGCGTTGAAAGTGGTGAAATCCATTTTCAGCGCTCTTTTAGCTTTATTTTTATAATTTTTGCGTGGAATTTTTTTTCATTAATCGTAGTAAAACCGCAGAGACTCCTGCAGTTGCAATGCCAGCAACAATTGCTTCGGGAACACCACTAGTTAAAATAACCGCAATAATAGCGCCATATATAGCAGAGCCAGCTTTTCCAATGACTTCTCCATAAGAATCAGCAAATAGAAAGTAAATCATATTCATAACTAAGATAGTATTGGTTAGTGAACCAGCCACACCAGCGATGAATAAAGAAGCTGGAACTTTTTCCTTTAGCTTTGTGTAAACAAAATAAGGGACAATTCCAATCAAAATTCTTGGAATAAAAACGATAAGTAAAGATTTTAAGCTACCATGTTCAGTGCCAATAACAGGAATGAATGGAGAAAATACAAAAGAAATAGGCGTTGGCATTACGGTTGCGCGAATAAGACTGATAAAACCAAAAATACCTCCTAGTGAACCTCCAATTTTTGGCCCTAACACAATAGAAGCAATGATGACTGGAATATGCATTGTTGTTGCATTAATAGGACCTAGAGGGATAAACCCTAATGGTGTAATGGCTAAAAGAATAAGTATTGCTAAAAACATCGCAGTTAAAGTAAATGTTTTAGTATTTTTCATTGAATGGCTCCTTTTCTATTCGTTACTTAATGCTGGTTGAATTATTTTCAAAATGTCTTCGATGGTTGCTAGTGCACCGCGACCGAAATCACCACAAGCAAGTAAAGCTTCTCGAGGGACAATTTCCTGATAACCAACTTCGTTTAAAGTAGCGATATTTCTTTGAGTCATAACATTTTGATACATATGAGTATTCATGGCAGGAGCAATAAATTTAGGTACGTTTGGTTGGATGGCCAGCGCGACGGTTGATAACATGTCATCAGCAATTCCGTTGGCTAATTTAGCTAAAATATTTGCCGAAGCAGGTGCGATTAAAAAAAGATCTGTTTGTTTTGCTAATTCAATATGATTAATCTTTTCTGGAGATCGTTCTTCCATTACATCAACATGGACAGGGTTTTTAGACAGTGATTGTAATGTAAGAGGCGTAATAAACTTGGTGCTGTTTTTTGTCATGACAACATCTACGTTGTGTCCTAGTTTAACTAATTGACTAGTTAAATCAGCTGCTTTGTAAGCAGAGATACTTCCTGAAATACCTAATAAGATATTTTTCATGTATTTTTTAACCTCCATTTTGATTCGACAGTTTCAACAATTGTTGTAGCAATTTCAGCTTTTGTTTTGGCTACTTGTGTTTGTCCATCTTGATTAATTAGATACCCTAGATGCTGGTTGTCGCTGATATCTTCCAAATCATTAGCGAGTACAAAGTCGCAGTCATTTTTGTGAAGAGTATTTAAACCTACCCGAAGTAGTTCTTCTTTTGAAACACCTACAAGTAACTTAAAGCCGATTAAAACAGTTTTAGGTTGTTTTTTTCGAATCATAGCAATTATTTTAGGATTTTTCTTTAAAAAAAGCAAGAGGCGATCTGTATCAGAAGAGATTTTTTTCTCTGGTTGCTTATTTTGCCCAATACGATCAATCGTTTGATACAAAGTTTCAATCAGTTTAGTAACGTCTGATACATCGGCTTCTTTCATTAATTGGTTGGCCAGTTTTTCTATAAAAGAGTCTTCTGTTAAGCTAGTTTCTGTTGTGAAGTCGCTAACGGCCATACTATGAATCACGCTATCGAACTGAGTTTCTTCAAAAAGTTCTAATAAAACGGCTTCTAATTCTCTCGTCGTTTCAATTTCTAAAACAGCTAGGTTGGTTGATGCTAGTGGTCGAAGGGCGTAAGGGGTTGTAACATAGGTTACTCGATGCCCGTTTTCTAAGAATTGTTCGGCTATTTTTTTTCCTAGCTTTCCAGTGGAGTGATTCGTAATCGAACGAACACGATCAATTTTTTCAGATGTACCACCAGCGGTAATTAATAGGTGCATTGTGCAAGTCTCCTTTAAGAAATTTTTACAATTGTTCGCCCAATATGAGTTCCTTCTTGTAGCGCTTGGAAAACTTTTGGCAATGAAACAAGCTTAGTTTCGTTAATTATGGCTTGATTTGTGATTTTTAAATCGTTAGCTAGTCTTTGCCAGATAGCGATTCGTTTGTCCAGTGGGACTGAAACAGAATCAATTCCAATGAGTTTAACCCCTCTTAAAATAAAAGGTAAAACGGTTGTTGATAAATTAATGCCAGCAGCATTTCCAGAAAGAGCAATACTACCCTCGTAGTTCATTTGAGGGAGTAAAGCAGCAGTAATATTTCCACCAGTTGCATCAATTGCATAATCAAAGAGTTGTTTTCCTAAAGGTCTTATTTTCTCAGGCATAAAATCCTCTAAAAGAATCACTTTTTGCGCGCCTAGGTTGATTAATTGTTGGCTTGCAGATTTTTTACGACTAAGAGCAGTGATATTTTGATAGCCTAATTGTTTTAACATGGCGATTGCTAAGCTTCCAACACCTCCTGAAGCACCAGTTACTAAAATCGAAGCCTCTTTATTAAGGGCTAAGCCTTGTTTTTCCAAGGCAATAATTGAAAGAGCAGCGGTTAGGCCAGCAGTCCCGATAATCATCGCTTCTTTCAAGGTCATGTTTTCAGGCAAAGGAACAATCCAATCTCCTGGAACTTGTGCGAATTCTGAAAAACCACCAGTATGGCTTACGCCCAAACCATATCCAGTCACTAAAACTTTTTGCCCTTTGTGATATCTTGAGTCTTCTGATTCTACAACCACGCCACTTAAATCAATGCCGGGAACCATCGGATAATCTCTAATAACACCACCATTTTTACTAACAGCCAATGAATCCTTAAAGTTAACAGAAGAATAGCTAACTTTGATTAAAACTTCTCCAGCAGATAAATCATTTAAAGTAACTGATTCTATTGTTGATACAACATCTTCATCTGTATTTTTTACGACTAAAGCTAAAAATTTCTCCATAAAAAGCTCCTTCAAGTGGTATTGTTTTTATTGATACTATCATATCATATTCTCGTTTTATATTATTGTTTTTGTTCTTGAAAATAAAAAATTAGACAGACATAAAAAAGCTAAAAAAATCTGTTAAAAATAGTTGCTATTTACTCAAAAATTCGTATACTAGAGAAGGTAAAACTAAACTAAGAGTTTAGTATAAGAAAACTTTTTAATTTTGAAAAGAAATAATGTTATTAAATAAATTAGCAGAAAGTAATTATTTTGTCGGAGGTGTGAGGATGGAAATTGGCGATAAGTTGCGCAATTTGCGCGTACAAAAGAATTTGACTCAAGAAGAATTAGGTGAACGAACAGATTTAACCAAAGGCTATATCTCTCAACTAGAACGAGATTTGAGTTCGCCATCGATGGAAACTTTTTTCAATATTTTGGAAGTTTTGGGAATAACACCTGAAGAGTTTTTTAGTGAAGGCACAGCCGCACAGAAGATTGTTTATCGAGATGAAGACAGTACGCTTTATTATGATGAAGAACATGGGTATGAATTGAAGTGGCTGATTCCAGAATCTAATGAAAAAGAAATGGAGCCAGTAGTGGTGACTTTTGATAAAAATGGCGAATATAAGACCTTTGCTCCGTCGCTGTCTGAAACTTTTGTTTTTGTTATTGATGGTTCAGTGATTTTGACATTAGGTGAGACAAAGTATTTAGCTAAAAAGGGAGAGTCTATGTATTATCAAGCAACAGAACCACATCAATTGGTAAATCATTCTAAAGGAAAAAGTAAAATTTTGATTGTTGCTACTGAGTCATATTTATAAATGAACCATTGGATGGAAAAAAGAACAGGCAATTGAGCTTTTAGAAAAAACTGACATAGATTAAGAGTAATATAAATCGCCTATTTTAAAGGAGGAACATAGACGTGGGAAACAAAATAATCTCATTTAACGATGTAGTAAAGCAATACGATGATGAAAAAGTTTTGAAGAAAGTAAGTTTTGACATAGAGCAAGGAAAATTTTATACGCTTCTTGGGCCTTCTGGTTGTGGAAAAACTACGATATTAAGGATCTTGGCTGGCTTTACGGATGCTAGTTCAGGAGATGTTTACTTTGATGGACAAAGAATTAATGATATTCCTGCGAATAAACGACAAGTGAATACTGTTTTCCAAGACTATGCTTTATTTCCTCATATGAATGTTTTTGATAATGTTGCATTTGGATTAAAAATAAAAAAAGTTTCAAAAAAAGAAATTGAGAAAAAAGTGAAAGATGCATTGCGGATGGTTCAATTACCAGGATATGAAACACGTGAGATTAGTGAAATGTCTGGTGGTCAGCGCCAGCGGGTTGCAATTGCACGAGCGATTGTTAACGAGCCAAAAGTCTTGCTATTGGATGAACCCTTGTCAGCATTGGATTTAAAATTGAGAACGGACATGCAGTATGAGCTTCGCGAATTACAGCGCCGTTTGGGGATCACTTTTATTTTTGTGACCCACGATCAAGAAGAAGCGTTGGCTATGAGTGATGAAATTTTTGTTATGAACAAAGGAAACATTATTCAAAGTGGCACTCCAGTTGATATCTACGATGAGCCTATTAATCATTTTGTCGCCAGTTTTGTTGGTGAAAGTAACATTGTCAGTGGAACGATGATTGAAGATAATCTGGTGGAATTTGTTGGTAAACGATTTGAATGTGTTGATAGCGGAATGCGCAAAAATGAACCAGTTGAAATTGTTTTGCGACCAGAGGATTTAACAATTACAACTAAAGAACTGGGAAAATTGGTTGTGACTGTTGATACACAGCTTTTTAGAGGTGTTCATTATGAAATCCTTTGTACAGATGAACAAGGGAATGAGTGGATGGTTCACTCAACAAGAAAAGCACGAGAAGGAACTGAAGTAGGGTTGATTTTTGAACCAGAGGATATTCATGTAATGAGGTTTAACGAATCCGAAGAAGAATTTGATGCACGTCTAGAAAGCTATGAAGAATAGGGGGAGAATAGGATGAAAACAATACGTCGAATTTATTCGATCCCTTATGTAATGTGGTTGCTTTTATTTGTCATAGCACCTGTGTTGATGATTATTTATCAATCGTTTTTTGATATGAACGGGCAGTTTACTTTAGCAAACTACCAAGCGTATTTTACTTCAGGTACTTATTTAAGCATGACACTTAATTCAGTTTGGTATGCCTTTTTGATTACGTTGTTTACTTTATTAATTAGCTATCCAACCGCGTATTTTTTAACGAAACTAAAGCACAAGCAGCTTTGGTTAATGCTAGTTATTTTGCCAACTTGGGTGAATTTACTTTTGAAAGCTTATGCGTTTATTGGGATATTTAGTATGCATGGTACGGTGAATGGATTCTTATCCTTTTTGGGATTTGGTCCCCATCAAATTTTATTTACCGATTTTAGTTTTCTATTTGTAGCGACTTATATTGAGATTCCATTTATGATTTTACCGATTTTTAATGCATTGGAAGAGATGAACCCATCTTTAATTAGTGCTAGTAGAGATTTAGGTGCAAATAATGTCGAAACTTTTCAGCGAGTTATTTTTCCCTTGTCTTTAAACGGTGTAAAAAGTGGTGTTCAAGCAGTATTCATTCCCTCACTCTCATTGTTTATGTTAACACGACTAATTGGCGGTAACCGAGTAATTACGCTAGGAACGGCTATAGAAGAGCATTTCTTAGTGACTCAAAACTGGGGTATGGGCTCAACAATTGGTGTGATTTTGATTGTAGCGATGTTTATAGTGATGCTTCTGACTGGAGAGAAAAAGAAGAAAGGTGTGAAAAGTAAATGATGAAGAAAAAATTTAAATGGTCTTATGTCTATCTAGCTGTTATTTTTGCTTTGTTGTACGCACCGATTTTCTACTTGATTTTTTATTCCTTTAATAGTGGTGGAACAATGAAAGGATTTACAGGTTTCACGTTGGAGCATTATGCAGCGGTTTTTGAAGATACAAGATTGCTGATTATTGTCTTGAATACTTTTCTTTTAGCCTTTTTATCCGCCTTGATAGCAACAATCATTGGAACTTTTGGTGCGATGGGGATTTATTATACAAAGCGTCGCAAAACGAGAACGACTTTTTTGAGTTTTAACAATATTTTATTAGTTTCACCAGATGTAATTATTGGTGCTAGTTTCCTGATTTTTTTCACGGCAGTTGGTTTTATTAGCTTAGGTTTTGCAAGTGTGTTACTATCTCACATTGCGTTTAGTATTCCGATTGTCGTGTTAATGGTTTTACCAAAATTACAAGAAATGAATGACTCGATGGTAGATGCAGCAAGAGATTTAGGTGCTAACAATGTTCAAGTAATCAAAAATATTATTTTGCCGTTTTTAACACCGGGAATTATTGCAGGCTATTTTATGGCATTTACGTATTCACTAGATGATTTTGCGGTAACTTTCTTTGTTACAGGCAATGGGTTCTCTACTTTATCAGTGGAGATTTACTCTCGAGCAAGGCAGGGAATTAGCTTAGAAATTAATGCATTAAGTGCGCTAGTCTTTCTATTTTCGATGATTTTAGTTGTTGGGTACTATTTTATTAGTCAAGACAATAGACCAAAACGATTGAAAAAAATGCAGCAATTGGAAAGTGAGGGGGCAAAATTAAAATGAAAAAATTACAATCACTTCTCATTGGTATTTTAGCAATCATTTTAATTTTGTTCTTTGGAAGTAAGCAACTGGAAAAGTCTAGTGGTATGGCAGGAGCAGATATATTAACGATTTACAACTGGGGCGATTACATTGATCCAGCGTTAATTAAAAAATTTGAGAAAGAGTCTGGTTACAAGGTCAACTATGAAACCTTTGACTCCAATGAAGCGATGTTTACAAAGATTCAACAAGGGGGAACAGCCTACGATATTACAATTCCTTCTGAGTATATGATCCAAAAAATGATGAAAAAAAAGATGCTTCTACCCTTGGATCACACTAAATTAGTAGGAATGAATAATCTGGATGCGCGCTTTTTAGACCAAGATTTTGATCCGAATAATCAATTTTCTGTTCCCTATTTTTGGGGAACACTGGGAATCATCTACAACGACAAGTTTATTAAAGAAGAAGAGATGCAACATTGGGACGATTTATGGCGCCCTGAGTTGAAAAATAATTTGATGTTAATTGATGGTGCTCGTGAAGTTTTAGGTTTTTCATTAAATAGTCTAGGCTATTCTTTGAATAGTCGGAAGATGGATGAATTAAATCAAGCTGCGAAGAAGTTAAATAGTATTACGCCTAATGTTAAAGCGATTGTGGCAGATGAAATCAAAATGTACATGGTTAATGAGGAGAGTGCCGCCGCTGTGACTTTTTCAGGAGAAGCAGCCGAGATGTTAGAAGGAAATGAACATTTACATTATGTGATTCCTTCAGAAGGATCTAACTTATGGTTTGATAATATTGTTATTCCTAAAACAGCCAAGAATGTTAAAGGTTCGTATGCATTTATTAACTTTATGCTAAGGCCAGAAAATGGAGCTCAAAATGCAGAATATATAGGTTACTCAACACCGAATAAAAAAGCCAAAGCATTATTGCCAAAAGAAATTTCAAGTGATGAACAGTTTTATCCTGATGATGAAACGATTAAGCACCTAGAAGTTTATGAAGATTTAGGACCAGAGTATTTACAAATTTATAATGACTTGTTTTTAGAGTTTAAGATGTATCGTAAATAATGCAACAAGTTGCTAAAGAAGGGAAAACAAAGAATTTAGCGATGCTTTTTAGTATCATTAGATTCTTTGTTTGTGTTTATCACTAATTATTGGTTCTTTCTCTTTCTTTAAAATGAGCCAAAGCTCCTAGAAGATTTGCTTTGTTACCTAAAAAAGATTGTTTTATTGTAGGGCGCACACAAGGAAATGGACTTGCATTTATAATGTCATCAAGATGCTTTTCAATAGAATGAAATAAAATTTTTTGTTGGCTGATTCCACCACCAATGGAAATCACTTCTGGGTCTAGAATGGTTTGAAGATTGAATAATTGTTTTGCCATTTTTTTAGTATAGTTTTCAAATAAGATAAGTGCATCAGGATCGCCGTTTTCTAAGTCTTTAAAAAAAAGTTTACCATTCATTTTTGAATGGGACATTTTTTTTAAAGAAGCGTAGGAATCACTTAAACTTTTAACGCCAGATTGCATAGCGAAAGCGTATTCAAATCGATCAGATTCAATATTTGTTTGAATAAATGAAAATTCACCAGCACTTAAATTGTGTCCTCTAACAAGTTGGTTATTGATAATGATACCACCACCTATACCAGTTCCAAGTACTAAAACAATTCCATTTGACACATTTTGAAGCTGTCCTACCCAATGTTCTCCTAATGCCGCACATTTTCCATCATTTTCAATTTGAAGGGGAACGTTACAAAGACTCTGTAGTTGTTCTCTGATATTCATTTCTCTTATATAAGTTAACGCACCACCATGAAAGGCAAAACCTGATTTAGAATCAATAAGACCTGGCATACTGATAGCAATCCCTTCTATTTGATTAGAAGAGTAACTATCTTGAATTTTTTTTATAGTCTCAAAAAAAGAATCTAGTGTTGCTGGAGTATCACAGGTTTGAAAGTTGGAAATTTGTCCATTCTCTGAAATTAGTGCGTGTTTGATAGCGCTACCTCCGATGTCAATACCAATATATTTATTCATGTAAAAACTCTCCTTTACTAGTAAGATATTTTGAATTAGAATGAAGCTTGGGAGTTGATAGGTATGTTTGATATCGATAAATTAAAAGTATTAAATGAGCTAGATCGTGAAATTGCTAAATATATTCTCACAAGTTTGGATAAAGTAGCCTATATGAGAGTCAGGGAACTAGCTGATGCAACAAATGTTTCCCCAGCTACTGTTGTTCGTTTTACTAAGAAGATGGGGTATAGCAGTTTTCCAGAATTTAGAGTGACGGTAAAGCAAGAGTTAGCAAAGCAAAAAAAAATTTTAAGCAATGAAAATCAAAGACAAAGTTTGTTGAATAACACTGTTTTTCCAGATGATTTCGATGATAAGGTTGAATCTTTAGTTGAAAAAATAGTTGCAGCGGACTTGATTCATTGTATTGGAATTGGTGTTTCTGGGATTATGGCCGAGTATGCAGCACGCCAATTAACAACACTCGGTTACTGTAGCTTTGCTTCTACTTCGCCCTACTTCCCGTATTTAACTTCTGAACAAAGGGTAAAAGGCTCAAACAATAGCGAAGTCTGTTTGATTTTTTCTGTTTCTGGTGAAACCATTGAAATGGTTCAAATAGCAAGGCTTTTATCTGATAGTAAAATCTATACGACAAGTGTTACTAATAAAGGAAATAACTCTCTTTCTGCATTAGTTGATTTGTCACTAACCTATGATACTTCTTATGATAGGGTTCATCTAAATGTTGATTTATCTTCTCAATTACCAGTTATCTTTTTTATAGAAACGGTTGTAAAACATCTTTACACTAGGTCGTCTTATCATGAACTACCTCAATCTATTAATTATAGTATAGGTGATACCTAATATGATAGTCAATTTAGAAAAAATAAGAAACGTGGAACAAAACTTTTGAGTTTTATCCCACGCTTTTTTTGTTTCGCCGATAGTAAAATTAAGCTAGACAACTAAAAAAGTCATTTGTGCTACACTCAAAATAGTTCTGACGAAAGAATTATAAGGAGTGAAGACAAATGA
>NZ_MIEK01000045.1 GCF_001742285.1 Enterococcus rivorum
GGAAGGCGGACTGATTCAGTAGGTCTTTAGACCAAGGCCGGTAAGAGCGGGTTCCACCCGCAGAGCAAACCACCCGTTCTCACGGGTGGTGCTGATTTACCGAAAATTTTTGTTTTATACGTAATAAACAGGATTAAATCAAAAGGAGGGGGATTCAATTGAGTTGGTTAAGAAGAGGCATTACGGCAGTGAAAAAAAATGATCCAGCTGTGCACTCAACACTAGAGGTTCTGTTAACCTATCCAGGCTTACATGCTCTGTTTTGGCATCGTTTATCCCATTTTTTATACAAACATCGTCTACATTTACTAGCAAAAATTCATGCCCAGTTCTGGCGATTTTTGACTGGAATCGAAATTCATCCTGGAGCGACAATTGCACCTGGAGTGTTTATCGATCATGGAATGGGACTTGTCATCGGGCAAACAGCAGAAATTGAAGAAGATGTAGTTTTATTTCACGGGGTAACACTAGGAGGAACAGGGAAAGATACAGGAAAACGGCATCCAACAGTGAAAAAGGGAGCTTTGATTTCAGCTCATGCGCAAATTTTGGGTCCTGTAACGATTGGTGAACGAGCGAAAATTGGTGCGGGTTCAGTGGTTTTAACCGATATTCCCGAGGATGCAACGGCAGTTGGAACGCCAGCAAAAGTTGTAAGAATAAAAGGAAAGAAGATGGAGGGGAAAAATGATTCAAATATATAATACATTGACCAGAGAAAAAGAAAAATTTGTTCCATTAGAAGCAGGTAAAGTAAAAATGTATGTCTGTGGTCCAACTGTTTACAATTATATTCATATTGGTAATGGTCGTAGTACGATCGCATTTGATACGATTCGTCGTTATTTTGAATATCGAGGATATGAAGTGAACTATGTTTCTAACTTCACAGATGTTGACGATAAAATTATTCGAGCAGCAGAAGAGTTGAAAATCACCGCAAAAGAAGTTGCCGATCGTTTTATCGAAGCCTTTCAAGAAGATACCGGCGCATTAAACATCAAACCAGCAACTAGCAATCCACGAGTAGTAGAATATATGGCCGATATTTTAACTTTTATTGAAGTGCTCATTGAAAAAGGGTATGCATATGAATCGCAAGGAGATGTCTATTATCGTACCAGAAAGTTCCCTTCCTATGGTAAACTTAGTGGTCAGTCTGTAGATGAGTTAGAAATTGGCGCTAGTCAGCGGACGGGGGAAGAACAGGATTTAAAAGAAGATCCTTTAGATTTTGCTTTATGGAAAAGTAGTAAAGCAAATGAAATTTCTTGGGATTCACCTTGGGGATCAGGGCGTCCAGGCTGGCACATAGAGTGTTCAGTTATGGCGACAAAACTTTTAGGTGATACGATTGATATCCATGGTGGCGGACAAGACTTAGAATTTCCTCATCATGAAAATGAAATTGCTCAAAGTGAAGCTAAAACGGGTAAGACTTTTGCTAATTATTGGATGCATAATGGTTTTGTTACAGTGGGAGAAACAGATGAAAAAATGAGTAAATCTCTGGGGAATTTTGTTACTGTTCATGAATTAGTGAAGCAAGTAGATCCTCAGGTGTTGCGCTTCTTTATGGCAACAACCCACTATCGTAGACCGATTCGTTATAGTGAAACGACAATGAAAGAAGCAGCAGTCAATTTACAGAAACTGAAAACAGCATTTGAAAACCTCTCCTTCCGCAAAGAAACAGCTGAGGAGAGTTTAGCAGATGATAAACAGCTACTAGAAGAATTAACTT
This sequence comes from Enterococcus rivorum, assembly GCF_001742285.1. GTDB lineage: Bacteria > Bacillota > Bacilli > Lactobacillales > Enterococcaceae > Enterococcus_L > Enterococcus_L rivorum. The sequence goes on from NZ_MIEK01000045.1 coordinate 1,748, forward strand.
TGCTAGAAGACCGATTTACAATAGAAATGGACGATGACTTTAACACAGCGAATGGCATTACTGTGGTTTATGAACTCGCAAAATGGATGAACCAATATAGTGAACGAAAAATGGTTTCTATGCTTGTGATTGAAGCAGCTATTGAAAAACTATTGCAGTGGCTTAATGTGTTTGGCATTATTTTGTTATCAGAAGAGCTATTAGATGAAGAAGTTGACCAACTAATTTCAGAACGAAACCAAGCAAGAAAAGACCGTGATTTTGCCAGAAGCGATGAGATTCGTGATCTTTTGAAAGACAAAGGCATTATTTTAGAAGACACCCCGCAAGGAACGAGATGGAGAAGAAGCGAATGAAAGATTATACTCAGTTAAATGGATTAGCTTTGGCTTATGCAGGAGATGCGATATACGAAGTGTATATTCGTGATTACTTAATAGAGCAAGGCCAAACCAAAACCAATACATTACACAGAATGGCGACACACTACGTATCTGCTAAAGCGCAAGCAGCGCTGATACAAGGAATGCTAGAAGAAAACCTATTAACAGAATCAGAAGAGGTAATGTACAAACGAGGCCGCAATGCCAAAAGTCATACCTCAGCGAAAAATGCAGATATTACCACCTATCGTGTGGCGACAGGCTTTGAATCACTGATGGGGTACTTGCATTTAACGAAACAAACAGAACGCTTGGAAGAACTGATAACATGGTGTATAAAAAAAGTAGGTGAAAATAATGAGAAATGAAAAACGACCACCCTTTAAAGGGAAAAAGAAAAAAAATGAGCGTCCAGTAAGAAAAGAAAAAGAACCGACCGCCGAAATCATCGATGATAATTTCGTTTTTGGTCATCATGCTACTGTTGAAGCGATTCAGCAAGGGCGAGGTAATAAACTTTTTTTACAAGAAGATAGCAAGGCTGAAAAAGTAGAACAACTAAAATTATTGGCAAAAGAAAATGCTGTGCCGGTTAAATGGGTACCAAAACAAAAATTGGATACAATGAGCGATCATGGGGTGCATCAGGGCGTTGTATTAGCTGTTACAGCCTATGAATATCTAACTTTGGATGAATTACTACTCCAAACAAAAGAAAAGACAGAGACCCCTTTCTTTTTGATTTTAGACAGTATTGAAGATCCTCATAATTTTGGTTCGATTTTAAGAACAGCCGATGCAACTGGAGTGGATGGCATTATTATTCCAAAACATCGAGCAGTTGGTATTACTCCGGTAGTCACAAAAGCTTCTACAGGTGCAGTAGAATATGTTCCAGTGGCTCGTGTGACGAACCTGTCTCAAAGTATTGCGCAATTGAAAGAAAATCATTTTTGGATTTTTGGAACGGACATGAAAGGTACTGATTATCGCCAGTGGAATTCACAAGGGGCGATTGCTTTGATTATCGGAAATGAAGGACGTGGCATGAGCCAAGGTCTGCATAAAGAAGTAGATGAATTACTTACAATCCCAATGGGAGGACATGTTCAAAGTTTAAATGCCGGCGTTGCTGCTGGACTATTAATGTACGAAGCCTATCGTGGGCGGAATCCAATAGGATAAGAAAGGTGACAAAAATGAAAAAGCAGCTGCTGATTGTTGATGGGTACAATATGATTGGTTCGTGGCCTGAACTTGTTCAGCTAAAAAATCAAGAAAATCTGGAAGAAGCTAGAGAAAGCTTGTTGAACCAACTATCTAATTATGCAAAATATGAAGGACTAGAAGTCATGGTTGTTTTTGATGCCCAACTGGTTCCTGGAATTCAACAAACCTATAAAAAATATCAGTTGACTGTTATTTTCACGAAAGAAGATGAAACGGCAGATAGTTATATTGAGCGAATTGCAGGAGAAAAAAATACTCGTCTCACACAAGTCACTGTTGCGACGAGCGATTTAGCAGAACAATGGCTAGTTTTCTCGAAAGGTGCATTACGTACTTCTGCTAATGAGCTATATAAAACGGTAAAAAAATCGGAACGTACCATTGGTATTCATGCAACGGATATCCATTTTCAGGATTTTCGACGAAATTCCCCGTGGGATTCAAGGCAATTGGAAAAATTATCCCAGAAGCTGGAAGAATTGTCTAAAAAGAAAGATTAAACGTACGTTCGGTTCAGCTTTTTTTATAGAAAATGATACTCTCCCTAACAGTTACTTCTGCAAAAAGTAATGGTTTGAAAGGAGAGTTTTTTTATGGAAGAAATAGAACGAGCGTTGTCAGGAGACTCGATGGCCTTTGATGAAATGTATCGGAAATATTACCCATTAGTCTTTAAGATGCGAAAGAAGTATTATTTGAAAGGGTTCGATCGAGAAGATTGGCTTCAAGAAGGAAGAATTATTTTTTATCACTCTTTAGAAAAATATGAAGCCGAGCGGCAAATTTCAATTGGGAACTATTTTAAGTTTAATTTTGAAAATCATATCAAGAGCTTAGTCAGAAAACAGTGTGCAGTTAAGAGGAAAATTGATGCAGAATCCATCTCTTTAGATCAAAAAATGGATAGGCAAGGAGAAACTTTTTTTGACTATATGGGTGTTGAAAATAATAATGCACTAGATCAAATGATTATTAGAGAAAAACTAGAACAGCTGCCTGAGGTGTTGTCTATATTTGAGCGAACAACCTTTAACAATTATATCGTTGGGAAAGATTTACCTGAAATTGCTAAAGAAAATGAAGTGAAAAATGGAACCGTTAGAAGCGCGTTTGATCGAGCAAAAAAGAAAGTGAAGGATATCATGTTTGATTAATTTAAATTATTAGAAAATTCACATGAAAAAAACAGTATTTTTTTGAAGTATTTTAGTTGCATTTCACTTTATGCTATGGTAAACTTGATATTTTTATTAATATAGGTTATAATGTCATCTGAGGTGAATGCAATGCCAACAACTTTAGCTTCCATCAAGAAAGATTTAGAAGGCCGTATTGGTAGCCAAATAATGCTAGTTGCTCAAACAGGTCGTAAGCGTCAGACTGAACGCAAAGGTATTTTGACAGAAACATATCCATCTGTATTCGTTGTTGATTTAGATCCCGATGAGAACTCATTTGAACGTGTATCCTATAGTTATTCTGATGTATTAACACGTACAGTAGAAATTGAGTTTCTTAGTGAAGCAGTCTAATTATGAAGAGAAAAAGCTTGGGGAATTATTTTCTTAAGCTTTTTTGTCGTCTAAAATTATAAGGATTGATTTATCTTTTTTTATTCTACTATTTATCTTAGGTTTCTTTTTTAGATGAATGAGTATGAAAAAAATAATAGTTCTTTATCAAAGCGTGTACATATTTCATGACATATGATAAAATCTAAAAGATTGTGAGTTTTGTAGGTAGTCAATGTTAGATAGGTGAATATAGATGGAAATCATAGAAAAAGCACCAGCGAAGATTAATTTAGGCTTGGATGCACTTTACAAAAGGGAAGACGGATATCATGAACTTGAAATGGTAATGGCTAGTGTAGACTTAGCGGACCGTTTATCTTTCGAAGCGACAAAAGAAAATAAAATAGTCATTGAAACGGACAGTTCTTTTCTACCTTTAGATAGAAGAAACCATGTTTATCAAGCAGCAGAATTATTGAAGCGAGAATATCATTTGAAGCAAGGAGTAAAAATCCAGATTCAAAAAAATATTCCTGTTGCTGCCGGCTTAGCTGGTGGGAGTAGCGATTGTGCGGCAACTTTGCGAGGATTGAACCGTTTATGGAATTTAGGGTTATCTTTAGAGGAGCTGGCTAATCTTGGTGGTCGAATTGGTTCAGATGTTCCCTATTGTATCCAAGGGGGAACAGCTTTTGTGACTGGACGTGGAGAAAAAATTGAAACGTTACCTCCAATGCCTCAATGTTGGGTCGTATTGGTGAAACCTAGAATGAGTGTTTCAACAGGTTCTATTTTTGGGAGTCTATCTTTTAATAGTATTCAACACCCAGATATTGAAGGACTGAAAGATGCGGTCACAAGAAATGATTATCATTTGATGGCAACTAAGGTAGGCAATGCACTAGAAAGTGTGACAATTAAACGCCACCCTGTTATTCAACAAATTAAAGATCGAATGATGAAATATGGCGCAGATGCAGCTTTAATGAGCGGAAGTGGCCCAACCGTTTTTGCTTTATGTGAGAAGAAATCTCGAGCACAACGTATTTACAATGGCTTAAAAGGCTTTTGTGAGGAAGTGTATATTGTTCGGACTTTAAAATAGAGCCGTTTGCCAAAAAAATTTACCTGCTAATTATTTCCAAAAAGATCTGTAGCTTAAAATATACTATCAAATTTTAAAAGTAGCTTTAGCAAAAGTAAACGTCTTGCTAAGGCTACTTTTTTGTGTGGTATAAGGGTTCAATTTAAGCAACAAATAGAATTAAAATGCCATCCATACAGGCTCTATCGTATTTCCGTCGGGGTCTTGAACTTCTAAGGTATACATTTGATCTTCTGGTATCCCCATATCAACAAAATGATAAGAACCGCCATTGGCTAAAGCCGTTTCGCCGAATTTTTTGACAGCTTCCACGGATGCCACACTTAATGATATTAAGGCACTACTTGTTTTGTGCGTATCAGCAATTTCTTTATCTTTAAGAAAAACACTATAAAAACTATGACGCAAAAGCATGAACCAAATCGAATCATCCCACATCATTGCACTAGCATCTTCATTTGAAAAAGCTTCATTTTTTTTGAACCCAAGTTTTGAGTAAAAATCAGTTGCTCGTTTTAAATCAGTTACCGGAAAATTAATAAATACCATGTTAGCCATTTTGCTTCCTCCTAAATGTTTCATTATTTTTGCTGAGTGTTTGTTAATTTTAATGTAATTGTTATAGATATTTATGTCAAAAGAAACGTATGTAGTATAGGCTTGAAATTAGGCCTGATTGATTTTATATAAAGAAAGTTCAAGGTGGTATGAAATTTTTTAGCCATTTACCCTTGACTAAATAGGTATATTTTGGTAAGTTAGTTCTTGTTGGTAAATCGTAAATATTACGATTTGTAACGTATAAATCGAAAAGAGGCGAAAAAATGAGAAAACATATCGTAAAATATAGTTTAGGTCTTATATTTATTGCAAGTATTTTTACATTAACAGCTTGTGGACAAACAAAAGAATCAGGGGAAACATCAAAGGATAGCATAAAAGTAGTCACAACATTTTATCCGATGTATGATTTTACAAAACAAGTCGTTGGCGATGCAGGAGAAGTGGAATTATTAATCCCAGCAGGAACAGAGGCTCATGATTACGAGCCGAGTGCAAAAGATATTGCAAAAATTTCTAATGCGGATGTTTTCGTGTATAATAGTCAAGAGTTAGAAACGTGGGTAAAAGCAAGTCTTGAAAATATCGATAGTAAAAAAGTTGCTATTGTAGAAGCCAGTCAAGAAATTGATTTAATGGAAGGAACGTCTCATGAAGAGGAAGAAGACGAAGCAGGACACGAAGGACATAACCATAGTCATGAATTAGACCCTCATGTTTGGTTAGATCCAGTGTTGGCGCAAAAAGAAGTAGAAGCCATTCGCGATGCTTTGGTAAAAAAATATCCAGAGAAAAAAGATCTCTTCGAGAAAAATACGGATGCTTACTTAAATAAATTAGCCGCTTTGGATAATCAGTACAAGACAGCTTTTGCGAATGCTAAAAATAAAACATTTGTTACCCAACATGCCGCTTTTGGCTATTTAGCGAAACAATATGGCTTAACTCAAGAAGCGATTGCAGGCATTTCGCCAGATCAAGAACCTTCACCATCCCGTTTAGCAGAATTAAAGCATTATGTAGAAGATAACCATGTTTCTGTTATCTATTTTGAATCCTCAGCTTCTTCTAAAGTTGCAAAAACATTGGCAACTGAAACAGGAGTAGAATTAGCTGTGTTGAACCCGTTAGAAAGCTTAACAAAAAAAGAGCAAGAACAAGGGAAAAATTATATCTCTGTGATGGAAGAAAACCTAAAAGCTTTGAAAAAGAGTATTCAGTAGTAAATTGAGTGAATGGAAAAATTTATAACTAAACTAAACTAAACCACCTATAAAAATAAATACCATTGGTGTTGTATAAACTAGGTTCTACTAACAGCAGTGGTGCCGGTGAAAAACTCTGGAACTGCTCTGAAACCCAAAGCTCAGGCTTCCAAGCATCAAATCTGGGCTAAATAAGTCAAGACCAAGTAACTCACACTGGCTTCTGGTCACGGTTATTGCACTATTTACTGATCGTTCAGCTTACTTCGTTACGATCACATTGCCATAAATCACTGCATTCGTTGTGCTTTATAGCAGTGTAATCGGAGCAATACCAAGGTATCCTATAGGGGAGTCACTTGTGTGCGGGCTGTTCTTTGATTTTGAACCTTTACTGAATGATAACTTTATCAAGATACTAGAGAGTAAATAAAAGTCTAGCTTTCATCATTCTAGAAGAAAAAGAGTGTGATACCTTTGTGTCACTTTCTTTTTTTAATGGAAAAAATTTTCAGACAGGTCCTAATATAGAAGGAGAAGTGCCATGCATTATATAGAAGTGGAAAATTTAACATTTTATTATGATGATGAACCGGTGTTAGAAGGTGTTTCATATCATGTAGATCCAGGAGAATTTGTTATTTTAACTGGAGAAAATGGGGCTGCAAAATCAACCCTAGTAAAAAGTACATTAGGGTTGCTAAAACCGACGAGCGGTTCCATAACTATTTCAAAACAAAATCAAGAAGGAAAAAAGCTAAGTGTCGGCTACATTCCTCAACAAATCGCTTCCTTTAACGCAGGTTTTCCAAGTACCGTTTTAGAATTAGTGCGTTCAGGCCGTTTTCCTCATGGGCGTTGGTTTAAACCTTTAACTAAACGAGATCATCAACATGTTGAAAAAGCGCTGAAAGCTGTTGGAATGTGGGAAATGCGCCATAAAAGAATCGGTGAACTTTCCGGTGGACAAAAGCAGCGGATTAGCTTGGCACGTATTTTTGCTACAGACCCCGATTTATTCATTTTAGACGAGCCGACAACCGGGATGGATGAAACCTCTAGAAATGAATTTTACCGTCTTTTAAGACACAATGCCCATGCCCATGGGAAAGCAATTTTGATGATTACCCATGACCATGAAGATATTAAAGCCTATGCTGATCGACAAATCCGATTAGTGCGGAAGGAGGATTCTCAATGGAGATGCTTTCATATGAGTTCATGAGAAAAGCGTTCTTAGCAGCGTCATTTATTTCGGTCATTGCTCCGATGCTGGGGGTGTTTTTAGTGATTCGCCGACAATCGTTAATGGCGGATACGCTGTCTCATGTTTCTTTAGCAGGCGTGGCATTAGGCTACTTTTTAAATTTGAATCCTGATTTGATGACGTTGGTTGTCGTGATTATTGCAGCTATTATACTAGAATATTTACGAATGATTTACAGTACTTATTCGGAAATTTCAATTGCTATCTTAATGTCAGGCGGGCTAGCTTTAGCGCTAGTCTTAATGAATCTTAGTGGAGGGAACTCCGCTACCAGTATCCAATCGTATCTATTTGGTTCAATTGTCACCATAACTTGGAGTCAAGTGGTGATACTGGCGGTTTTATTAGTGATTTTAGTTGTTTTGTTCTTGTTATTTAAGCGGCCAATGTACGTGTTGACGTTTGATGAGGACACAGCTCATGTGGATGGATTACCTACGTACTGGATGTCAATGCTGTTCAACGTGATTACAGGAGTAGCCATTGCTGTAATGATTCCGATTGCAGGAGCCTTATTGATTTCGGCGATTATGGTTCTTCCAGCAGCGATTGGTATGAGAATCGGTAAAGGATTCAATACCGTGGTTTTCATTAGTGTCATTATGGGAGTCATTGGAATGTTGGCTGGATTAACAAGTTCTTATTATATGGAGACGCCACCAAGCGCCAGCATTACGCTTATTTTTATCGGTTTATTTTTAATAGTGAATCTAGCGAAAAAAGCAATTGTTGTGCTTCAACGTAAGAAAAAAATAAACCAACAATAGCAGGAAAAACGAAAGTTTTTCTTGCTATTTTCTTATTTATTCAAGAAATTGCGAACTATTTTCATCTTTTGTGAAAAAATACTCGAATTTTTTCTCTTAAGCCCTTATAATAAGGAGCGAATAGTTTGAAAACATACCATAACCTAAACTGGAAAGCAGTTATAGAGAGAAGGAATATCAAACAAAAAAAGAAACGGAGTGACGGATTTGAAAGTTCGGAGAAGTGAACGTCTAATTGACATGACACAGTATTTATTGGATCATCCACATACATTGGTTTCCTTGACATACTTTGCAGAACGCTATAAATCAGCAAAGTCTTCTATTAGTGAAGATTTAGCTATTATCAAAAAAACTTTTAAAATGAGAGGAACAGGTATCTTAGAAACGATTCCTGGTGCAGCTGGAGGGGTTCGGTTTATTCCCGAGATTCCGTATGAAGAGTCAAAAGAATTAATTACCGCACTATGCGACCGCTTATCAGAGCAAGATCGCTTGCTACCTGGAGGATATGTTTACCTTTCAGATTTATTAGGAGAACCTGATTTGTTGCGTCAAGTTGGACGAATTATCGCTTCTAAATATTTAGGTAAGCCTATAGATGCTGTAATGACTGTTGCCACCAAAGGAGTCCCTATTGCTCAAGCAGTCTCTTATTATTTAAATGTTCCCTTCGTAATTGTAAGAAGAGATTCAAAAATTACAGAAGGTTCTACAGTGAGTGTGAACTATGTTTCTGGATCATCTGAAAGAATTGAAAAAATGGAACTGTCAAAACGTAGTCTAAAACGTGGCTCAAAAGTTCTTGTAGTAGATGATTTCATGAAGGGTGGCGGAACTGTCAACGGAATGAAGAGCATGATTGAAGAATTTGAAGCAGAACTCGTTGGCATTACAGTTTTTGCGGAATCTAAATTCAAAGGGGAACGTGCGATTGATGATTACACCTCATTACTTTATGTCAAAGATGTTGATACCGCAACGAAAACCATTAATGTCGTACCAGGAAACTACTTTAACCAATAAAATAAGTTGCTTTTTTAGAAAGACCAGCCTGTCATTTTTGATAGGCTTTTTTTAATTGGTCTACTATTTTTTTTAATTGGTTCAGTTGAAAAAGAGCAGTTATTAAGCTACACTAGGAATTGGTTCTAGTCGTATTTAATAAATGTAAGAGTTTAAGGGAATCTAAAATAAGAACGAAGATAATATAAAAAGAGACAATAAATATAGCAAAATTAGGAGTGAAACAAGTGGAAAATAGATATGCAATTATTTTAGCCGCGGGTAAAGGAACCCGTATGAAATCGAAACTATACAAAGTGTTACACCCTGTGGCAGGGAAACCAATGGTAGAGCACATTATAGAGCAAGTGGAAGAAACAAAGCCAACAGAAGTAGTAACAATTGTTGGACATGGGGCAGAAGCGATTAAAGGCCATTTGGGAGATCGTAGCCAATATGCATTGCAGAATGAACAGAAAGGAACAGGGCATGCAGTAATGCAAGCCAGTGCTCTTTTAGAAGGCAAAAAAGGGACAACATTAGTAATCACTGGTGATACGCCACTTTTAAAAGCTGAAACATTAAATAACTTGTTTGAATACCATCAAGGGAAAAATGCTAGTGCAACAATTTTAACAGCTCATGCAGAAGATCCTACAGGTTATGGTCGAATTATTCGAGATCGGGTTGGAATCGTTGAGAAAATTGTTGAGCAAAAAGATGCTTCCAATCAAGAAGCACTGGTTCAAGAAATCAATACTGGAACTTTCTGTTTTGACAATGAAGCATTATTCTCTGCTCTTTCAAAAATTAATACTAACAACTCACAGGGAGAGTATTACTTAACGGATATTATTGAAATTTTGAAAAAAGAAGGCAAAACAATTGCTGCGTATCAAATGGATATCTTTGAAGAAGCAATGGGAGTTAATGACCGCGTTGCTTTAGCAGAAGCCAATAAAATTATGCATCGTCGTTTGAATAAAATGCATATGATGAATGGTGTCACCTTGGTTGATCCAGAGAATACATATATTGATGAAGGAGTTATTATTGGCTCAGATACAGTGATTGAAGCCGGTGTCCAAATAAAAGGTGCAACTGTAATTGGAGAAGATTGCTTTATCGGTGCGAACTCTGAAATTGTTGATAGTAAAATTGCAGATAATGTAAAAATTATCCAATCAGTGCTAGAAAAAAGTGTTGTGCATAAAGATGCGGATGTAGGACCTTTTGCACACCTACGCCCAAATGCAGAAATCGGTGAACGCGTTCATATTGGAAATTTTGTTGAAGTGAAGAATGCTAGTCTTGATGAAGATACAAAAGTTGGTCATTTAACGTATGTTGGTGATGCAAAACTTGGCAAAGATATCAATGTCGGCTGTGGTGTTGTTTTTGTAAATTATGATGGACAAGCGAAGCATCAAACGATTATCGGAGATCATTCATTTATTGGATCTAATGTAAATCTAGTTTCTCCCGTGACGGTTGAAAAGAACGCTATGATTGCTGCTGGTTCAACCATTACTAAAGATGTGGCAGAACATGATTTAGCTATCGCTCGTGCAAAACAAGAAAATAAAGCCGGTTATGCAAAAAAATTCCCATATTTTAAAGGGGAATAAAAGAGCGCATATGAAAAGGAAATCGGTTGTTTTATTTCGCTTAGTTTTGTTGATTTTAGGAATAGTTGCTACGTATACTTATGTGAGAGTTTCCAAGGAAAATGAAGTAGAAGCGATTATCTTGGATAAAGATGGAAAACAAATAGAACCCGTTGAAAGTAGCTTAGAGAACGTAGGAGATTAAAAGTAAATAGTAAAGTAAAAAAACGGTGAGGAGTTTTTCCTCACTGTTTTTTTACTTGTGAAGAGATGAGGAGGGGACAAAACTAAAAATCAGTTTTGTTTCATCCTCTAAAGCCAAATAAACGACGGTCAAAAGTCTGGGTCTTCGGAAATTTCCCGAAATCACTCAATACAGAAAGCCTATTGTGCGCTTTTCGCTCCCAATTCTCGCCCCAAAACGACTTCTGCTTCAACCTCCTTGCGGCACTTATCTGTACTTACTACTCAATTTTTTAACGAATCAATCCATTTTAATGCTAGTAAAAAAGAAAGCAACGACAACGACAGATAGCCGAGTGAAATTTTAACGATACTTATTGGAGACAATAAAACTAAGCTGTCATAGCTTAATCCTTCAAATAGCCAAAAATTATTTACTGTGGAGACTAGATTGTTGACTAAAGCATTAGCTATCATGATACCAAGAAAGAGGCTAACTAATATTTCTATTAATTGTTCAACAGAAAATTCTAAAGCTAGAGAAAGATTGTTCCCACCGTTCAACTTTTTTACTAAAATACTCTCTTTACTCAATAAAAAATTTCTCTGAAGGACAATAAAAAAGTAGACGATAAATAGGAATAGAAGAAATACACTTGATACAAAAAAGAGCTTTTCCAAGAGCGATAAAACCCAGATTAGTTCTCCGCTAGTGTCTACTTTTGGTATATTATTCGTATTGCTGTCACGTATCTTTAGTTCATGTATCTTTGCGCTGTGAAAAATAGATCTAAATAAGAAAAAAATACTAATCATAGTAATAGCGATAGTGCTTTTCAATAGTTTAAAAAGAGTCGTTTTATAGTTCAATTTTTTAGTTTTAAAGACACGTTTCATCAGATAGAATATTTTCAATGACAATCACTTCCCTTTCTGTTTTGATTTTTTCGTTCATGTAATAGTTTGATGTTTTATTTCTAAAGTCTTATTAGGAAATTTTTCCTGTATTTTCTCATCGTGGGTTGCAATCACCACCGTTGTTCCATTCAAGTTGAGTTCTTTCAGCAATTCGATGACTTTAAATGCATTAGCATCATCCAAATTGGCTGTAGGTTCGTCAGCAATTATTATTTTAGGTTGTACGATACAAGCTCTTGCGATGGCGACTCTTTGTTGCTCACCACCAGATAGCTCATGAGGGAAACACGTTTCTTTCTCCCTTAAACCAACCATAGCCAATACAGCTCTCACACGGTCTTGAATTATTGCGGATTTAAGACCTTCTATTTCGAGGCGATAGGACAAGTTATCAAAAACGGTTAGTTCCTGAATCAATTTAAAATCTTGAAAAATAATTCCCACATTTCTTCTATATTCTGTCATTTCTTTATTTTTAAATGAATGAGTGGCCTGATTATTAATAAGAATAGCTCCTCTAGTAGGTATTTCTTCTAGCGTCAATAGCTTTAAAAAAGTGCTTTTCCCAGCACCGCTTTTTCCAATTAGATAGATGAATTCTCCGGCTTCAATTCGAAGAGTAATATTTTTTAACCCCAAACTGTCATTTTTATAAATTTTAGTGACATCCAAAAAATCAATCATTGGTTTTCATCCTTTGTAATTATTTTGTTTCAACTATTGTTTAAGTGTTTAAAATTAATGGTTAAAATAGAGGGGATATCTAATTCTAGCACAAAAAAAAGGGAGAATAATCAGATTGTTCCGATTATTCTCCCCTTTTCCGTTTTCTATTCTATTTTTTAGCTTGTAACTACAAATGAAGGAGTCTTTTATTTCTCTTAAAAATAGTTAAACAGAAAGATCTTCTCCGTTAGATTCGATGACTTTTTTATACCAATAGAAAGATTTTTTTCTACTTCTTTCTAGAGAACCGTTTCCTTCATCATCACGGTCTACATAGATAAAGCCGTAACGTTTGCTCATTTCTCCAGTACCAGCGCTGATTAAGTCAATACAGCCCCATGGTGTATAGCCGATTAAGTCGACACCATCATCAATTGCGTTATTCATTTCCACGATGTGGCGTTTGAAGTAGTCAATACGGTAGTCATCATTAATTGTTCCGTCTGCTTCCACTTGGTCAAAGGCACCTAAACCATTTTCTACAACCATTAATGGTACTTCATAGCGTGAATAGATTTGATTTAGGGTGTAACGAAGTCCAACAGGATCAATTTGCCAACCCCAGTCACTAGTTTCTAAATATTCATTTGCTACGCCACCAAAAAGATTGCCACCAGTTTTATCTTCGCGCTTATCTAAATCATCTGCGATACAAGTTGTCATATAATAACTAAAAGTATAGTAGTCTACAGTACCCGCTTTTAGCAAGGCTTTATCTTCAGCGGTAATATCCAATTGAATATTATTCTTTTCGAAGTAGCGTTTTGCAAAGTAAGGGTAGGCTCCTTTGACTTGAACATCTCCGCATAAGAAGTTGAATTTTTCATTTACTTGTTGTGTTTTCAAGACATCTTCTGGACGGCAAGTTTTCGGGTACATTGTAATATAGGCTAACATACAACCAATTTTAAAATCAGGATTAATTTTATGCCCCGCAATAACGGCTTTAGCTGAAGCAATAAAAACATTGTGAAGCGCTTGATACTGTTCTGTTTCTGTGTATTCACGGTTAAATAAACCATTGATTTTTTTACCGTGTTCCATTGTTCCAAAGTTTATTTCATTAAATGTCAGCCAATATTTTACTTTGTCTTTATAACGTTCAAAAAGTGTTGTTGCATACTTTTCGTAAAATCCTATCGTACGCTTGTCTAAAAAACCGTCATATTTTTTACCTAAATGAAAGGGAAGTTCGAAGTGTGAAATCGTCACTAAAGGTTCGATTCCATATTTGTTTAACTCGTCAAACAGATCATCGTAATATTGTAATCCAGCTTCATTCGGTGATTCTTCATCGCCATTTGGAAAAATACGCGTCCAAGCAATCGACAACCGATAAACTTTGAAGCCCATTTCTGCAAACAAGGCAATATCTTCTTTGTAACGATGGTAAGAATCAATCCCTGTATGGCTAGGATAATAGTATTTCTCTGTATCTATGACTAAATCAAATGCGCGATGGGTTCCTGAGGTGCGATCTCCAGCACGGTTATGATCACTAATTGAATCGCCTTTTCCAGCAACATTCCATGCTCCTTCACATTGGTTCGCAGCAGTTGCACCGCCCCATAAAAAATTCTTTGGAAAACTCATTATTATCTACTCCTTCATATTTATACAGAGTTATCTAGGAAAAACCACTTCCTTGTCATCACTACCTTTTAATGATCTCTGAGAATATTTTCCTCTGTTTTTAAGTACTCATTTTTCAATTCATCAAGTGGATTACGAGGGAAGAAAAATAACTGGTTGTAAAAAACAGCGGAACTAGGTTGTGTTTAAAAACGATAGTGACATCAATAGTAGTTACTGCCAGTAAACTTGTTTAGACGCCAATGTGAATTATTTAGGCTCACTGTCTATTTAGCTCAAGTTTGAAGTTTAGAAGCTCTGAAACCTAACCTTTGGGCTCAAGCGGTTCTACGGTTTTCCACTGGCACCGACTGCTAGTAGTGGAGCGGAAATAGTTTCCTAGTTCACTCTTGCAATTAGGTGTTGTCTAGTAAAAAGAAAATTACGTGAAATAAAGGATATTTTTCTCACGTAATCTTCTTATATGGTTTCAATCTTAGAACGACAAGTGTAAATTCTTCGCTAGCTTAGTTTGACAGAATTGTAGTGATTAAAAGATCGCCTTGTTTTATCGGATTTTCATCAGTAACAATGATATCTGTATAATCTTGTGTATTGGTAACGATAATCGGCACTTGCGTACTGTATCCAGCTTCTTCAATAGCTTTAATATCAAAGGTAATTAATTTATCTCCTTTTTTAACCCTTGCATTTTGTTCTACAAAAGCATCAAAACATTTACCCTCTAATTCAACAGTATCAATCCCAATATGAATCAATAATTCTGCCCCTGTATCTGAAACTAAACCAATTGCATGTTTTGTTGGGAAAAGAGTGATAACCGTTCCGTCAAAAGGCGCAATAATTTCACCTGTCTTAGGTTCAATAACTAGTCCGCTTCCCATAAGTCCTTCAGCAAAAGCTTGATCTTTTGCTTCGCTTAATGGCAATACTTTACCTTCTAGAGGTGAAAAAATTTCTTCTTTTGCAGGTGTTACTTTAGTCGTTACATTGTGACCAGTTGCAACAGCTTTTGCTTCTTCTTTTGATAAAGCGATAGTTGGTTCGTCATCTTTAAAGCCAAGTGCCCACGCTAGTCCAAATCCAGCGACTAAAGCACATGCATCTAAAATCATATTGTAGATAGCAAATTTCATATTGCCATCAGGAGCAATCACACTTGTATATCTAAAGATTCCTAAGCCACCCATTTGGTAAGCTTGAATACCTAAGCCCATTGCTATAGCTCCAGTAATCCCACCGACGATACAAGAAGCCCAGAAAGGTCTCTTTTTCGGTAAAGTAATCCCGTAAATTGCTGGTTCAGTAACACCGAATATTCCTGAAATAAATGCTGGAATAGAAAGTTCTTTTAATCTCATATTTTTTGTTTTTAACATGACAGCAAGAACAGCACCTGTTTGTGCAAATGAAACACTGCCTGATCCAGTAATCAGTGCTGTTGGTTGGCCTTGTGATAATGAGATGATAACGAATGGAATAAGTGCCCAATGCATCCCAAACATTACAAGAATCTGCCAAGTAAATCCGACAATGGCACCAAAAATAATTGGGTTGAAAGCTTGAATAGCTATTAAGCCATTTCCTAAACCATCAGCTACTACATTCATAATAGGGCCAATCACTAGGAAAGTTAAAGGAATTGCAATAAGAGCAGTAAAGAATGGAACTAAGAATAATTTCACGACATCTGGAATAACTTTTCGTAATTGTTTCTCAAGAAATGCACTAAATGCTGTAGCAGCAATAATAGGCATTACAGTTGAGCCGTACCCTGCGGCTGGAATAGAAAATGGGATTCCAAAGAAGTTTAATCCACCACTTTCAGCAAAGGTAGCAGTAATAGAGCCATCAATAAATCCTTTATAAACCAAACTTGAAGCAATCATCATTCCTAAGAAAGGTGAACCGCCAAATTTTTTCATAGAAGTGTAAGCTATAAAGACAGGTAAGAAAAGAAATAGTCCATCCCCCATAGCATTGAATACAGCATAAGTTGAGCTAGCCGCAAAGGAAGGTCCCATTGCAAATGAAAGAATAGCAGCAACCCCTTTTAACATACCGGCTGCTGATAATGGAGCAAGAATTGGCTGGAAAATTCCAGAAATCATATCTACAAATTGATCAAATAAATTTCCTTTAGGACCGGTATCTTTCACTGGTTCTAAAACGCCTAAAACAGCATCAACATCTTTGCGAACATCTGAAACGTGGTTTCCAATAACTACTTGATATTGGCCGCCAGCCTGCATAACTGTTACAACACCATCCATATTTTTTAAGACTTCTGTATTTGCTTTACTTTCATCTTTTAATTTGAAACGAAGGCGTGTAATACAGTTCGATAATGAATTAACATTTTCTTTTCCGCCTACTTCTTTTACTATTTTTTTTGCAAGTTCTTCATATTTACCCATTTTGTTCCCTCCAAATTTAGACATAATGTTTTCATTTCGAGGTTTCGCCAACTTAATGTCACGATCCAATCCTTTCCACAGGACGACAAATCTATGCTATGCTCCTTTTGTTCATAATTTATAGTAAGAGAATCTTCTCTTAGCTCCTTTTTTGATGATTGGTTCAGTTAGATATTACTATAGTGACAACGCTATCAATTGTTTGTTTCTTTTTCGTTTTGAAACGCTTTCAAATTAAAATCTATAAGTATTTCAAAAAGTAAGTTTAGGATTACGCGGTCATTTAATATTTTTTATTATACCATTATAACTTTCTAAAAGAAATATCCTTTTTTGAAAAAGGGAGAAAATAAAGAGGTTTTATAGAAATTTTCTATTAATAGAAGTTTAATAAAAAAATGCTAATAAGTTAGAATAAGATTCTAGCTCTTAGCATTTTTTTAAAATTAAATCTTCTGTTTTGATTCGAATGATTTTAAGCTAGTAGACACGAGTAATTTTTTTACTTATAGTAAGAGATCCTCGTGTGATTAACTAGCTTTCTTTTTTCTATAAACATAAATACTTCCAGAAATCAAAATGATCACAAAACCTATACCAAAGTAGGTAGTTACTTGTTCACCTGTTAGAGGGAACTCCTGTTTTTTATCTGTTTTGTCTTTTGGTTTTTCTTTTTCTTTTTCTTTTTCTTCTTCTGGTTTTGGTATTTGTTTCGAATTGAAGTCTTTTTCAGAAATGGAAACAATTCGTTTACCAGGGAAGGGCTCTTTGTATTGAGTTAAATCAACTGCTGATGTGGCATCGTAGGCGCGGATTGCCGTTGCTCGTTCTAAATAATTGATAAAGACCGTATCTAGAGAAGGTCCTTCTTCTCGTTCTCCTCCCAGCATAGTATACCCATCACCGCCAGCAGCTAAAAAATCATTGGTTGCCATGCGATAGGTTTTCTTTTTATCTATGGGTTCAAATTTACCTGTCTCACGATTTTGAATTTCTACTTGTAAAACACGTTCACCTACTATGTTTTTGCCGGTTCCATTCCCTTCATCATTAGGTAAAAGCGTTCCTTTTTTCACAGAATCATAATGAACTCGAATGGTGCTGGAAACGTGTAAAAATCCGCCGTTAGCACCAAGTTTAGGCTGTTTGTAATCGTCTAACAGAATTGTACCATCTTCTGCTTTTTGAGGAGCTGAGCGAAGAGACATTTCAAACATTTCTTTCACTTGTGCCCCAGTGACTTCAATTTGTGCAATACTATTACCAAACGGTAATACCGCAATGATATCCCCTAAAGTAATTGCACCTGGTTCGATGTTTGCGCGAATCCCACCACCGTTTGTCACAGCGAAGTCACTTGGATTACTAAATCCATCCTGACCATAAGCCAGCATCGCATCACTAATGACATTGCCTAGATTCGTTTCTCTTGTTCGGACGTTATCACGTTCCCCGTTAAATTGGAAAGGATTGTAAGGGATGACTTCTTTAGAACCCCATTCTTTAAACCTTGCTGCAGCAGCATCTACTAAAGTTTTAATGGTAGAATTTTCTTGAAGAGTAGCTAAATTTTGGGCTGAAGTTAAAGTAGCTTCTTTTTTTGAAAAATCTACTAAATCAATGGTTACCATCCCAACATTGTTTAAATAGTTTCCTGTTTGGTTATAGATGACATTGCCGAAACGTTTGCCACCTTTGACTGCTGTATGAGAATGACCATCCAAAACAGTGATATTTAAGGTACCAAATTCTTTACTTAATGTTTCTGCTAAAGTATCTCCTCGCCATTTTTCAGGAGTGGTTTCATCAATGCCTAAATGACCAGTAACAATAAATGCATCAATTTTTTTCCCGGATTTTTGGATTTCATGAATCACTTTTTTTGTTTCGTCGATAGGTTCTTTAAATGTTAGTCCCTTCACATTATTTGGATGGGTTTTATTTCCAGTTTCAGGCGTTGTTACACCAATGATGGCATAATTTTTGCCAGCTTTTTCTACGATTGTATAAGGTTTAAATATTCTTTCGTTGCCTTTATAGGTATTGGCGGAAAGAAGCGGGAAATTCATTGCTTCCTGATATTTCATCGCAGTTTCAAAACCGAAATCAAATTCATGATTTCCAACAGCCATCGCATCATAACCAACAGCATTCATTATTTCTACCATATCCATCCCTTTAGAAAAGTTAGAGATAGGAAGTCCTTGTAAGGCATCTCCGGCATCAATTAAAAGCTCTGGTTCTTCTATATCTTTGTATGTTTTTAATCGAGCCATACCTAAAACGTCTTTTCCATTTCCTTCCATGCGACCGTGCACATCATTAGTGTGCATGATTGTAACGATTGTTGGTTCGTAACCGGCATTAATGACCTCTTGTTTAGTAATTGCTTTGACATTCGGTGTTCTACCGTCAGCAGAAGCCTCTGTTTTCAATACGCCATCATTTACTAACTGAACAGCTAATTTGCGCCAGTTACTATTAAAATGATAACCTACAACTTCCCAATTTTTTTCTATTTCCTTCTCTGGATCAAGAGTTCCTTTTTCTTGAATATAGTCAGCAATAAAGCCTCTTAGCGTTTCTGGATCAGTGGATTTAAGAGGTGCTTCTGTGACGATTTTTTGACTTAACAATCCTTCATAGCGGTAATTATTCATAGCAATCGTGTATGTTTCTTGAAGATTTACAGGTTTTCCCTCAATTGTAGGATTGATAATTCGTTCACCAGCAGGTTTTGAGATATCAATTTTATAGTTAATTCCAGAAAAAATGTCATAGTTGTAGACACGAATATTTTTGTTAAAACTGATAGTTAAATCATCTGGTTGTGGGGTATTATAGTAAGCTGCTTGGTTTTCCATGTATTTCAGAAGATTTGCTCCTGTAATATTCACACTGACTAAGGTGTTAGGGTATTTATAAATATCAAATACATTAGAATAAGAGATATTTCCAGCATTCAGTTTACTATCTGCTTTGAATAAGGCAGCGGCACCGATTTGAGCACCGGTAACTTTTCGTTGAACGTTATTGATTAAGGAAATCATAGCTGTTGGACGTAATTGTGCTTCTGGAATTCCTTTGACTTCTTCTTTTGGTAAAAAATCACCTGTCGCTGTTCCGATAGGCTTTGAAATAAAGGTACGTGTTGTTTCATGGTATTCTTTCGTTTTTTCTTTCAGTTGGCTATCAGCGGCAACTTTGGTTGTATCAATAATTTCAGCTTGGCTGTTCTTGACTTGCCATTTATTTTCGGTATTTTTCTCAATTGCTAAATCAATCCGGACCATTTGGACACCTGTATCACGAGGACCACCAATGGGTACAAGCTTTGTAGGCCCTTGAACTTTTTCCGCAAAAGAACGATGGTCATGTCCTAAAATATAAGCATCAATACCACTTACGTTGCTGATGACTTGATCGGCACTTGCCGCAGGATCGCTATTTTGTCGACCGGCATGAATTGAGGCAACGATAATATCAGCTGTGCCTTCGAATTCTGCAACTGCTAGTTCTGCTTCTTCTTTCAGTGGTTCAAACCGTAAAGATTCCACTTTCCCTCCATCCCAGAAAGGAATATGAGGAATAGTTAAACCAATAATTCCGACAGTCAAATCTTTTGTTCCATCGCCATCTAAATCGATTTCTTTTTTAGTAGTACCTTTAACGAATCTCTGATTTTTTGTTTTTAAGTAAGTGTTGGCAGATAGAAGAGGGAAACTAGCCTCATCTTCTATTTTTTTGATGAGGTCTAAACCAAAGTTAAACTCATGATTTCCTAACACCATTGCGTCATATTCCATATAATTCATCGCTTGAATCACAGGATTTTTTTGATCACTTAATGGCTTTTTGTTGTACAGATCATCTGTCAAAATGGTTCCTTGAATGATATCCCCATTATCAATAAGTAAAGTTCCATTTGGATTTTCTGCTCGAATATTTTTTACCACTGTACTGACTTGAGACAATCCTACTGGTATTTGCTTGTCGTCTTCGTAGGACCAATTCCATAATTGACCATGAACATCTGAGGTGCCTAAAATCGTTAAATTTTGAACAGTTTCTTCTTTTGGTGATTGATTGTTGCTATTTTCTATCGCTAAAGCAGTTGGTACGTTGAAAACCATAACTATTGTCAAGAAAAGTACTAAATAAAACCCTAACTTAAATTGCTTCAATTTTTTCTTTTTCACAAAAACCCTCCTTATGGCAGAAATATTTTCAGAAATAATACGCTTTCATTTTAGCAAGGAAACATTCAGAATCGAATACTATTTTCTTCTTTCTCACTAAAACTTAATGTATCTACAGAGCTAGGGTGCATTAAAGTCGAAGGAGTCGAACTAAGTCGTTTCTTTTCGGTGTATTTAAAGGGTTTTTATTACGCTTGAAGCGAGTTTGTGAAAAAACAATCAAGGATAGTCTAAATGTCCTGAAAGTTTTATATGAGAATTTAGGATTAATTTTAGAGAAAAGCCTAAAATTACTTGATTTATTTACCAAAAGTGACTACTATTTAGTATGTATGTAATAGTGAATGATGAACCTCACAAAATCTGTTGGTAGTGTAACGTAAATTTGTTTTTGTTGAAGGGTGTCATTATATTAAAAGAAAGCGGAGGTCCTCATGTCAAAACATTATTTTGATCCAAGATTGAAAATTTTTTCTCTTAACTCGAATCGCCCGTTAGCAGAAAAAATTGCAAATGCTGTAGGTGTAGAATTAGGAAAATCTTCTGTAAGTCAGTTCAGTGATGGTGAAATTCAAATTAACATCGAAGAAAGTATTCGTGGTTCACATGTATATTTGATTCAATCAACGAGTAGTCCTGTGAATGATAACTTGATGGAACTATTAATTATGATTGATGCATTAAAACGTGCAAGTGCCAAAACAATCAACGTAGTAATGCCATATTATGGTTATGCTCGTCAAGATCGTAAAGCAAGAGCTCGTGAACCGATTACAGCCAAACTAGTTGCTAATATGCTAGAAAAAGCAGGGGCGACTAGAATGTTAACACTAGACTTGCATGCTGTTCAAATTCAAGGATTTTTCGATATCCCAGTGGATCATTTAATGGGCGCTCCATTAATTGCTGATTACTTTATTGAACGTGGAATTAAAGGAGACGATGTTGTTGTTGTTTCCCCAGACCATGGTGGAGTAACTCGTGCTCGTAAATTAGCAGAACATTTAAAATCGCCGATTGCAATTATTGACAAACGTCGTCCAAAAGCAAATGTTGCTGAAGTAATGAATATTATCGGACATGTGGAAGGAAAAACCTGTGTATTAATCGATGATATGATTGATACGGCTGGCACAATTTCGCTAGCAGCAAACGCTTTAGAAGCAGCAGGGGCAAAAGAAGTTTACGCTTCATGTACCCATCCAGTTTTATCAGGACCAGCATTACAGAGAATTGAAGAATCAGCGATTACTCGTTTAGTTGTAACGGATTCTATTTACCTGTCAGATGATCGTAAAATTGATAAAATTGATGAAGTGAGTGTGGGTGAATTAATTGGTGATGCAATTAAACGCATCCATGAAAATAAACCAGTAAGCCCTTTGTTTGAAACTAAAAAACATTAATAATAATTGAATACAGCATTTAAAGCATCTTCAAGACCAAACAAAAAATGGTTGTTTTGAAGGTGTTTTTTTGCCGATTTTTATTTCGACCTTTTTTGCAGGTGATTGTCATTTTAGTAATATGCTTGGAAATATAATAATTTTGAAAAGTAAGATAGTGGACCGCAAAGATGCAATAAAAAGTAAAGGGTAATGTAAATGCGAGCATTTAAAATATTAATGATGAAGGGATAGTTGAAAAATAGATTCAGGTTGTTGCTTATGGAATCCATCCGCAAGTTAGAGGGCTATTGCTTTTTGATACCAGGATATAATCATGGTGTAACATACTTGATGGGAGGGTTTCTCGTTTATCAAAAAAGAACGACACACTGATTTTCTCAGGAGCAATTTTTTTTAAGTTGGCCGATTTTCCTGAATTCGAGCATTTTTAGTCTAGTCTTTAAATTTTGGAATAAGTTTTTTCTATCAAAAAAATAGGTAATGAAACATTTTGATAAAGTAAAAATGGATAACTGGTAAGAAATAGGATAAAAGCTATTCCTTACCAGCTAAAATATTGTTGTAAGTAATTTCATCATTTGAGAATCTTTCTATGTTTTTATTTACGTACAAAATGACTAGGATGCAGAAGCAAAAATCATTAAATTCTCTGTGTCTGAAATACAGGTTTGCAGAGTAATTCTTTCGCCTCCGCCAGCTCCTACAGTGACATCCCAATAACTTGTGCCTGTACCTAATTCGCTTCCAGCATCATCCAGATGCAAAATATTATTGACCACATAAGCGGTAGGTGTTCCAGCCGAATCAGTCACAATGATTGTACTTCCGATACCAACGGAGAACAATACTGAAAAAATTCCAGGTGTATGTCCGATAAAATGAGTATTCTGACCATCATTTCCTGATTGAACAGATGCGCCCCCCCATGTAGATGCAACTCCATATGGGTTACCGTCAATAATTCCTTGACCAGCTCCTTGACCACCATTTTGATAAGGAACTTGTACTCCTGCAATGTATAAAGAACTTGGTTGATAAGCAGGTGCTGTAGCGACAGGTGGTGCAACAGGTACAGCACCAGGTTTTTGATTGGCTGCAGAGTCTTCTTGGGTACTTGTAGTATCATTTTTTGATGCTACTACTAGTTCATTGTTAGAAACTACTTCATTTGGAATAACGGTCACTGTCCTGTTTATTTTTGTTGTATTGTGGCTTGTATCGCTTACTTGATATTCTAAGGGATATTCGCCGGATTGTTGTAGGTTAACACTACCTTTAACTTCTATTTTTTGCGTTATATCCCCATCGACTTCATCATGAGCCGTTACCTCATGCATTGCATCAAAAGATGTGCCGACGTATAATTGGATGTTTTCAGCAACGATGGTAGGAGCTTTTGTGTCAACGACTTCTAAAATCAGAAGCCGAGTTGTTTTTTCTCCCAGCTCATTTTTTAAAGTTACAGTAACTAAGGTTGTTCCTACTTTGGTAATATCATAATCTGTGTTGGTTACTTGAACGTTTGAGTCTGCCTGTTTAATAGTTGGAAAAATGTCAATCATTTTAAATTTCTCGTTACATTCAATTTTTTTATAATAAGGTCCAGATGCAATTTTAAATGAATCATTCGCAGGTTTCGTTGTTTGTTTTTCCATTCTTGAAGATTCTTCATGTGTATCAGCGAAATGATTGATTTGCACTGAAAATAATAATAAAGAAAATGCTCCTACAGCAATCGCTATAGTGTAGCCAACAACAAGAAATTTATACAATACTGCTTTCATTTTAAAACGCCTCCCCTACTTAAAACTTGAAACTCCTTTCGAGAAAAAGAATAAACAGGCCGGGTGTTTAGTAATGGATAGTTCTATAGTAAAAAAATTTTAATCATTAATCACGCACCTTTCAAAAAATAAACGGGTCTCATCATCCAAACGATATATATAATATGGAAAGTCCATATTATAACAAAGTAATTGGAGAAAAAATAAATGCTTTCTCTTGAGTAGTCAGTAAAATAACTATTCACTAAATGAATCATTTACATTCTATTTATAACGGATAGCTATTTTAATTAAATAAACTGGATGTATAAATTAATGATATTTGAAAAAAAAATTTTAAGCAAATGAAACGAATAGGATGACTTGTGTGAAAGCTATTGTTTGTTATTTTGATAGGTTTGACTGGAAGGTAGTAAAAAATCGAATGCTATTTATTTCCTCTGTGTAACAGGATAAATAAATGGCATTCGATTTTTTTATATAGAGAATGAAAGGAGAGAGAACTGTTGGAGCTGTTTTTTTATAAATAGATTTTTGCCAAAAATTATTTTCCTTTAAAATAGTTTTCGTAAAAAACCATCAGTTTATCGAAGTTTTTTGTATTAAACACAACAGGAGTCACAATGACAGGGACGTTAGTGAGAGAAATAGTTGGAATATTTGTGATAATACAGTCGAAAGATGATGCTATTTTTTCTAACTCATCCAAACAGGAAAGGTTAATCGGTGTACATACAAACCGATTGTTGAAATAATATTCCATTTTCTTAGCTAAAATTTCTGTAAATTCTTTTCCAGTATCTAATAAAAGACCTGCTTTAATAGAAGGGACGGAACACTCAAGACTTTCTAGAAAATTCTCCCATTTCGTAAAGAGCACAAAAAATGCTTCATAGACAATATACTCTTTATGAGGTGTTTGATAGAAAATGCCTTGTAAGGAATGGATCATATCAGAAACAAAAGAGCCGTACACATTTAATAAACTGATGTAAAATTCTTTATTTGTGTTGTACAAAATAAAGGTTCTGCCACAAAGTTGATTATCTAGATTGTAGAGTTGAAGTAGCAAATCGTCAAAATTAGTACATGGACAATCAATCTTCTTTTCTAAATCTTGAATTAATGAAGTAATCTTGTTGTATTTTCTTTGAGTAGGAGAATCTGTTTTAACTTTTGTAAGTAGTTCTTCTATTGAATAGACGTAATTAGAATTGAAAAACGAATATAGAATATTACTCAAGGTAAAAGGAGTCAACTGCAGAAGGAATTGACGATAAAATTCACTGGTCACTTGTTTATTCGTTACTATAGAAAATTCTTTTTCAGGCGGAGCAACATTTAACAAGTCACCAGCATCGGTTTTTAAAAATTGGATAATGGTATAAGCGGAAATTCGTAGTCGATTCAAAAAAGAATAGTTTTGATAAGCAATAGCATTTGGAAAGTGCTCTTCAAGTGTGCTTAGTAATACTGTATCTAATAGCTCAATTTGATTTGCAGACATCAAAGTCTCTGCAGTAGCATATTTTTCAGTATAGTAGCGCTTCATGAAATTACAGATACTTAGGGGATCACCCATTAATTTCATTTCTTTTGGATGAATCGAGAAGCCTTCTAATTGTAACACTTTATTAATCCTTGAAATCATTCGTTTGGTAGTGGAAACACTTATGTAAAGATCGTCTGCCAATTCATTTATACTGAGAGTATTTTGGACAAATATATTCTCGATTAATTGGAATTCAAGACTGTTTTTTAAAAAAGATTGGTAAATACTAGCTTTACAAAAACTAGGCTCAATCATTAAACTGACACCGTGCTTCTTTGACGTTTCAATCGTTACTTGATCGAATAATGTTTCTAAATCATGGATATCTACTTTTAATGTTTTAGTTGGAACACCTAATAGTTCAGATGCTTTAGTAAGTGTAATCCAGTCATTTTCGAAAAGTAATTCAATGAACTCTAATTGACGTCGGTTTTTTGAAGATAAAATTTGCTTCATTATGTCTAACACCTTCTGCTTTAATTATTCTAGAGATAGGCTTCTGGGTATAGTCTATGTTCCGTTGACCATTTTAGCGTGAAGTTATGTTTTTTGTCTAGTAAATAGTTTAAGTATGGGAAAAAAATAAGATGTTTGAAAAGAAAAATCCATTTTATTCAAATTTAGACCGAAAAATGAATCAGATTTGATTTTTTTGTGAATAGAATCATGTTTTAAGAAGAAAAAGGAGTAAAAAATATATTTTTTGTTCAAAAACTTCTTAACGAAGAGAGATAGTTGATATTTATTATTAAAAAATTTATCTATACTGTGAAGTAAGGGAATCAACAACATTTTTAATTTGCCTAAATGATGTTCACCTTATTTTTAAAAATTGAAATTGGAGGAAAAAATTTATGAAAAAGAATATTTTAGGTCTAACGATGGCAACTTTAGCATTATCAATTGGCGTGGGGCTGACAGCAGCAGATGAAGCAATGGCACATGGCTATGTGGAATCACCACCAGCACGTGGCTATCAAGGATCTTTAGATAAAAATACGATGGGCTGGACACAAGCCTATGAAATGTATGGAAATGTTATAACAAATCCACAATCATTAGAAGCACCAAAAGGATTTCCACAAGCTGGACCAGCTGACGGACGCATTGCTTCTGCTAATGGTGGCTTAGGTCAGATTAGTGACTTTGTATTAGACAATACTGGCGTAAATCGTTGGAAAAAAACAGATATTAAATCAGGGATGAATACATTCACTTGGAAGTATACAGCTCCTCATAGTACAACGAAATGGCACTATTACATGACTAAACAAGGGTGGAACCCAGATCAGCCGTTGGCTAGAAAAGATTTAGAATTGATTGGAACAGTTGCACATGATAACTCAGCAGCTTCAAATAATTTATCACATAAAATTAATGTGCCAACAGATCGTTCTGGGTACAATGTTATTCTAGCGGTATGGGATGTAGCAGATACACCAAATGCGTTTTATAATGTAATTGACGTTAATGTTAAAAGTAATGGTGAAGTACTTCCACCAGTTGAAGTAGCACCAGAAAAACCAACAAATGTAAAAGCTTCTGAAGTAACAACTTCATCAGCTAAATTAACGTGGAACAAAGTAAATGATGCAAAAGAATACAATGTATACCGTAACAATCAAAAAGTAGGAACAGTTGGAGCAATCCAATTTAATGACAGCAATTTGAAAGAAAACACAAGCTATAGCTATCAGGTTGAAGCAGTTGGGTTCAATGGCAAAATTTCAGAAAAAAGCAATATTGTAACAGTTAAGACGCAATCTTCTGAAGTTGAGGACAACCAAAAACCAACAGCACCAACAAGTGTCCATTCTATGGGAACAACAGATAGTTCTGTAGACTTAATGTGGGGCAAATCAACACATTTCTTAGGTGTGAAGCACTATGAAGTATACCGTGATGGTAAAAAAGTAGCGACAACTGAAAAAACTAGCTTTAAAGATACTGCTTTGAAAGCAAACACTAAATATACGTATACAGTGAAGGCTATAAGTCTTGGAGGCAATGCTTCTGATTTAAGCGCACCATTTGTAGTAACGACAAAACCAAAAGAAGAAGTACCTAGTGGCGTTAGAGAATGGAAATTAGGAACATTTTCAAAACCAGAATTATACACAGCTGGGGAAAAAGTTCAATATAAAGGAAAAGAATACAAAGTAACAATTACTCATAATAACTATGGAGATATAACATGGGCTCCAGGAGCAAATTCTTTATTTAAATAAAAGTTAAAACTTACAGTAAGAATTAGTAGTTCTCTTTATAGGCAATTCAGAAATTCTGATTAGTCGTGAGAAAAAACTTGCTAAAATAGAAACTTTGGGTGGAATTTAATAAAATGTATATAACCGTATGGAGTCAGTTTGAAAAAATTGAATTCATGCGGTTATATTTCATTTGGAGCAACCAACAGATTGTTAATAAAAATAGCTATTCAAGCAAAACATGCAAGAATAGCTAAGTTCTATTGTTGAAAAAAACTTGTATACGAATTAGAACATTGGAATAGCGGACACAAAACAAGTGCTGATGATGACAGGATGGATGAGTGATAAACTAAGGTTTGTCTCTCTAATTATACGTTATAAAAAAAGATTGCTGGAATTGAGTAGGTATAGCTAGTGTTGTCAATGGTTCGTCAATATCAATACAAATTAGTTTCAAAAAAATAAAGCCTATTTCTTAAAATGATGTTCATAAAAATAATTTAATTTGTCAAAACTCTCAACATCGAAAAGTAGTGGTGTTACGATAACAGGAACTTTAGGAACAGAAATGTCTGAAATGTTTGTGATAATGCAATCAAACAAAGGTGCAACAGCCTCTAATTCTGCAATTGAAGAAACAGGAAGTGGTGTGCAGATAAATCGATTGTTCAAATAGTATTCTGTTTTTTTTGCTAATATCTCTACATAATCTTTATTGGCATCATAAAGCATCCCTGCCTTAATAGGACAAGTGGGACGTTCTAGACTTTCTAATAAATCAGGCCAATTTGTTAAGAGCATGAAAAAAGCTTGATATAAAAGGTATTCTTTATGAGGTGTTTTATAGAAAATAGCCTCTAAAGATTGCATAATATCAGAAATGAAACTACCATAGTAATGCAGTAAATTTAAGTAGAATTCTCTATTAGTATCGTAGAAAATATAAGTTCTACCATGAATTTGATTTTGTAAATTGTAAAGATGTAATAAAACATTGTTCTTTTTCTGGCAAGGACAATTTATTTTTTTCTCCAGTTCCTGAATAAATGACATGATTTTATGCTGTTGTCTTTGAATTTGAGGATTCAATGTTGCTTCTGCATTCAAATTGTCAATGGAACGTATGTAACTTGGATCGAAAAAACAATGGAAGATATTGCTTAGCACAAAACCAGTCAATTTTACGGAGAATTGCTTGAAAAATTCATCGCATATGTGAGTGTTCGTTAATATACCAAAAGACTCCTGAGGTTTTCTGTAAAGTAAGCCAGAAGTATCATGCTTTAAGAATATGATGACAGCATAGGTACAAAAACGTAATTTGTTTAAAAAAGAAAAATTAACATGTGGAGTAGATTCAGGAAATTGTTCTTCTAGCGTTTCCAATAAAATCTGATCTAGAATAGCTAACTGTAAAGGCGAGAGTAAACGGTCAGCAGTTACATATTTTTCTTTATAATAATATTGCATAAAATTGCAAATACTTAAAGGATCGCCAGACAGTCGCATTTTTTTTAGATTAATAATGAAACCTTCTACTTGGATGACCTTGTTGATTCGTGAAACGATTCTTTTCAGGGTGGAGATACTTATAAATAATTCATTTGCTAAGTCAATCATACAGGTAAAGTTAGTTGCAAAGACACTTTCAATAATTTGGAATTCAATGCTGTTCTTTAAAAAAGTTTGATATATATTCGCTCTTGAAAAATTAGAGTCAACAACTAAATTTATACCATGTTTTTTGAAATTTTAATACGTATTTTATTAAATAACATATCTAATTCGTTTATATCTGTTTTTAATGTCTTTGTAGGAACCTTTAATTGTTCCGAAGCTTTTACAAATGTGATCCATTCATTATCAAATAAAAGCTCAACTAGTTCCAATTGTCGACGTGTTTTTGAAGACAAAATTTGTCTCATGATATCACCATTTTCCATTTTTAAAATTAATATAAATGCTAGACTATGGAATCAGTTTACCCTTAAGATGTATCTTTGTCTAGAAATAAGAATGCAAAGAGAACTTAAAATGTCGTGAAGGAAAATTAAGAAAATGGTAAGGAAAGCAATTCATATTTGTTCTTTTTGGTAGAAAAAATTGATTGGGAAACATGTTCGGTTCGACAAGTAAGTTACTCTATTTTGGGAAAAACATTTTTTTGATTATTTTTTTATATAAAAAACAAATTTTTAGTCATAAATGACTGGATATGAGGAATAAATTGACTGTTTATTTCACTATAGAAGGGGTAAAATGGAAACCGATTAAAAAAGAGTATGACATTATATTGAATTAAAATCAGTAAATATTGATTATCGGTTTATAAATATTCATCTCTGTCGCAACCTATAATTGCTGAATCATTGCAATGAGCGAATGTATTTTCAATAGATAAGAGCATCGGGAACTATTTTAATTTAATAGAATGAAACGGTTGTCAGGGAACGAATAATAAAGAATTGTAGAAAGAGCCTTGTTTATCTTAGTTTTTCTTAGGTACTTTTTCTGTTCCCTTTTTTTGTGCATTTCGGTATTAAATATGAAGTCAAATGTTGAGCTTTTGACAGAAGAGATGACAGGTATATTTTTGGATAAACGGTTACTGTATCAAGTTTTCTTGATTCTGGTTGTTATACAATCTAATTTCATGTTACTCTTTAGATGTTTACTATTCAATTTAGCGAGAATATGTATTTATTTTCGTACGAGATAAAGGAGCAGGAGCAGATGTTTAATTCAGAGTTTTTATTGAAATTATCCGATGTAGGGAATGATAGCCCCGAATATTTAGAGACTTTGTTTACTCTTAGTAATGGACACGTTGGGGTAAGGGCTTCTGAACCGATAAAAAGGGGATTTGTAGTAGGAAATCCAGGGACGTTTATGAATGGCTTTTATGATTCTTATCCCATTGTTTATGGGGAATGGGCATATGGTTATGCTAAAAATCATCAAACGATTGTTAAGTTACCTGATATTCGTGGAATTGTTCTTGAAATTGAAGGGGAACGCTCAGATCAAAGCCAATGGTCAATCACGAAAGAAGCTTTTTACTTGGATATGCATCGGGGCAAGCTGGAAGAAAGTTACTTAATCAGAACAAAAAACAATAAACAATTGAAATTAACCATTCAATCGTTTACGTCGTTCAAATACCGAGAAATATATGCTAGTAAATACAGTATTTCGGAAAGTAACTTTGCTGGAGAAGTTATTATTGAAAAGGATCTGCAATTGCTTAACTTAAAACAGACAAAATTGACTGATACGTCAGATCCACGAGTAGCTTCATCAAAAAGTCAGCTGAAAATGGCATATAGAAATTCACAGATCGCCTCTTTGACAACAGAACAGAGTCAACAAACGGTTTTATTTACTCAAATGAATCAGCAGACAGGAGAATTACAAAGTGTTGATCCTCTGATTTCTAGAGCCTCTATTTTAGTTCAACCAAGAAGCATTAAATCAGCAATCAATGTCGTTGCTTTTTCTGATTTTTATGTTGATACAAAGGTGACAGAACAGACCGTTGAAGATTTTCAAAAGCGTCTAACTGGAATGACTTATGAAGAGTTATTAATCCAGCAGGAACAGATGGTTAATGATTTTTGGACGGTTAGTGATATTCGTATAGATGGACATGAAGCCTTACAAAAAGGGTTACGATTTAACTTATTTCATCTATTTCAAAGCGCTGGTCGTGAGGGGAAAACGAATTATTCTGCTAAGGGTTTAACAGGCGAAGGATATGAAGGGCACTATTTTTGGGACACAGAGATGTACATTTTGCCGTTCTTTATTTATACACAGCCAGAAATCGCGAAGGAATTGTTAAGCTATCGTCATTATATTTTGCCAAAAGCTAAAGAACGTGCGAAAGAAATGGGTCAAAAAGGAGCATTATTTGCTTGGCGAACCATCAATGGGGAAGAAGCTAGTGCATACTATCCAGCAGGAACGGCACAAGTCCATATAAATGCAGATATTAGTTATGCTTTTCAACTTTATGAAAAAGTAACAGGTGATTCAGCTTTCATTAAAGAAGTAGGGGCAGAAGTCATCTATGAAACAGCCAGATTTTGGCTATCGTATGGTAGTTGGATCAAGAAAAATGGCAAACAACAGTTTTGCATTAATGGTGTCACTGGGCCAGATGAATACACCGCCCTAGTAAATAACAATTACTATACAAACAAAATGGCGCAAAATAACTTACGCTATGCTGTTGAATTAGCAGAACGTTACCATAACCTGAGCGTTCAAAATGAATATGCTGATTGGCGTAAAGCAGCGGAAGCAATTTATTTACCTTACGATGAAGAGACAAAACGAGTGAAACAGGATGATTCATTTTTTGAAAAAGAGGTTTGGCCATTTAGTCAAACGCCAAAAGAAAACTATCCACTGTTGTTGCATTATCATCCAATGGTTATTTATAAGTATCAAGTGTGTAAACAGGCAGATGCATTATTAGCAGAGCTTTTATTTCCGCAAGATTATTCAAAAGAACAAATCATTCGTGATTACGAGTACTATGAATCTGTTACAACACATGATTCATCTTTATCTCGTTCTGTTTTTAGTATTTTAGCCAGTCGCACAGATCAACCTGAAAAAGGGTATTCTTATTTTATGGATACAGCGTTGATGGATTTAACAGATTTACAAGGGAACGTTAAAGATGGGATTCATGCGGCGAATATGGGTGGCAGCTGGCTAAGTATGATTTATGGTTTTGCGGGGTTGTCTTATTTAGAAGATAAAATAGTCGTTCGAAATCATTTGCCAGAAGAGATTAAAGAGCTGGAGTTCAAATTGAAAATCGCTGGGAACTTAATTGCCTTTCATATTTCCCTTAAAAGAATTTCAGCAGAAATTAAAGAAGCAGGAAAACCTATTACGATTACAGCGGATAAATCTGTTATTACAATCAAATTGACTGAAGGATAAGGAACCAAAAATTGGGGAAACTTTTTTTCGTCAGCATAAAAAATACCAGACTCTAGGTTTTGTGTATCCTAGAATCTGGTATTTTTTACTCTTTAAGTCGTTTAATATCAATAACTGTCCCTGTGTAAGCATCTGCAATAAATTCATATTGCACCCTATTTCCATCTTCTAACCGTGAAATACCACCATTATATGTTTTTGAGTGGATCGCAAATTTTCTTAACGGTTTTTTCTCAAATTCAATCCATGAGCCTTCAATAGGACCTTCTTCAAGAAAAGCCTTTTTTACATCTTCCAATACTAAGTCCGCATCCATTGTTCTTTTTTTGTTATACCACATTGCAGAAGCAATCCCACTTAAGAGCCCCACACTGACACCTAAAGCTAAACCACCTTTAAAATAACTTAATTCATTTTCATCATTCATTAGGAATAACCTCCTATACTCTCAAAAGTTTGCCAAAAAATAGTTGGCTATGTGTTCATTTTAACATACTGTTGCAGATTGTAGGAAAACAAACGATTATTTTGTAGAGAAATTAACTTAGACGACTGGTCTCTTTCAACCAACTATTTGAGAGTATCAAGATACATTTAAAATGGTGTAAGATTCTAATCAAAAGCTACTATCTTAACTTTTAACCTATATTTGACAAGGTAGTAAATAAGAGATAGGAAGAATTAGTTGTAAGGAAAAAAGAGTGATCCTTTTGAAACAGTAAAACAATTGTTCAATTATTTTATTTTGCGTTATAATAAGGATGAAATCATATCATGAAAGGAGTTCCTGCTTTTCGAGAAAGTCAGACTGACTTTTAACCGTCAAAAATTGGTTGATGGGTTAGCGGAATAACCCAAAACATGGCAGGAAAACATATAATGGAAGAAAAAACATTTCAACGCATTAAAGAGTTAACTGAATTACAAGGAACAAGTGGATTTGAAGAGGATATTCGTGCCTATATGAAAGAGCATATGACACCATTAGTAGACGATATTCAATATGATGGTTTAGGTGGTATTTTTGGCTTAAAGAGAAACAAAGCAGATGATGCACCTCGAGTAATGGTTGCGGCCCACATGGATGAAGTAGGCTTTATGTTAACGCAAATCAATGACAATGGATTATTCCGAGT
Source organism: Enterococcus rivorum (assembly GCF_001742285.1). Taxonomy (GTDB): domain Bacteria; phylum Bacillota; class Bacilli; order Lactobacillales; family Enterococcaceae; genus Enterococcus_L; species Enterococcus_L rivorum. Next base: position 35,475 of record NZ_MIEK01000045.1, read on the forward strand.
AGTTCCTCTAGGTGGTTGGAATCCTTATGTTGTCTCAGCACAACGTTTTACTTTAAAAACTAGCAAGGGAAATTATCCATGTATCTCTTCTTCAGTACCACCACATTTATTGCGTGGCACCAGTGGACAAAAACAATTAGAAGTAACAGATGTTTTATTTGATGCTGGGTTTGAATCAAAAGAGGAAGCAGAAAGCTTTGGTGTTCGTCCTGGCGATACGATTGTTCCACAAGTAGAAACAATTAAAACAGCAAATGGTAAAAATATCATCAGTAAATCTTGGGACAATCGTTATGGTTGTACAATGGTCTTAGAAGCATTGGAAGCATTGCAAAATGAACAACTGGGTCATACTTTAATTGCTGGTGCAAATGTGCAAGAAGAAGTTGGGTTACGTGGAGCAAAACCAGCCGTTCATAAATTTAGACCTGATTTATTTTTTGCCGTAGACTGTTCAGCAGCTGATGATACTCAAACGAAAAAAGGAACTTACGGTCATCTAGGTGAAGGAACGCTATTGCGTATTTTTGATCCTGGCATGATTACGTTAAAAAATATGCGTGAATACTTGCTAGATACAGCTGAAACGAACAATATTCCGTATCAATACTTCGTATCTAAAGGTGGAACAGATGCTGGGGCGGCTCATACTTCTAATAATGGTGTGCCAAGTTCAGTGATTGGTGTTTGTGGACGTTATATTCATACGCATCAAACGATGTTCAGTATTAAAGATTTTGAAGCAGCAAGAGAACTGCTTATTCAAGTCTTAAAAGGATTAGACAAATCTACAGTAAATACTATTATTTACGGAAAGTAGGTATAAAAGCATGATTAGACCAACTTCTTTAGAGGAATTAGCCAGCTATGTAGAAAAGGGCAAAAGTATCTTCTTTTTTACAGCTGATTGGTGTGGCGATTGTACCTTTATTAAACCAGTGATGCCAGAAATCGAAGCCGAATATCCAGAATTTCGTTTTATCGAAGTTGATCGTGACCAATTTATAGACGTCGCTGCGGAATGGACTATTTTTGGGATACCAAGCTTTGTTGTAACGGAAGATGGAAAAGAATTAGGCAGATTAGTCAATAAAAATCGTAAAACGAAACAAGAAATTCTATCGTTTTTGAAAGATTTACCTAGTCGTTAAAAAATGTTCTGTAGTCAAGTGAAGAATAGTTCCTGTACAAAAAAAGAATCAGGAGATGAGCACTATGGAAACACAAACCTATCAAACAATATTAGTGGGTGTAGATGGTAGTGAACAAGCAAACCTAGCGTATAAACGGGCAATTGGAGTGGCTAAAAGAAATCAAGGCCGAGTCGTTGTCGTCCATGTGGTAGAAAATAAACTCTATACGATGATGGGCTATTCAACCATGAATGATAGTTTAATTGAGCAAGAAACCGATGAGGCTAAAGAAATTCTTGATGAATGCAAGAAATATGCTAAAAGTGTTGGCTTCAGTCAAGTTGAAACACTCATTACTTACGGTGTAGCAAAAGAAGTGATGTGTAAAGAATTGCCTGAAAAATACCATGTAGATTTAATTATGGTAGGACAGTCTGGACTTAATGCGGTAGAGCGAATGGTAGTTGGCAGTGTTAGCAGTTACATTATTCGTCATGCGCCTTGTGATGTGTTAATAGTTCATCCTGAAATCAATTGATCCATTAACAGTGGGTCGCAGTTTTTAATAGAAAATGGAGGAGTCGACCAAAAGATTCTTCCATTTTTTATATTTTTGTAATAAACTACCTGAAATATCATGCATGAATGGCCTTTTTTTGATAAGATAGGACAGGAGAGAAATTAGGAGGTCGAAGAACAAATGATTTTTTCATATAATCAAGCCCATATAGGCGATGTATTATTAGTCATCGTAGCAGATGATAAAGGACAAGAGAATCAAGTTGAACGCAAAGGGGATATTGCCAGAGTTTCAACTGTTGAAGATAATCAAGTGGTAGGTTGGAATATTTTTAATGCGACAGACTTGTTAGGGGATATTCAAGGAAGCGGACAAGTAAAATTGACAGATGAGCAATTTGAAAAGCTGAATGAAGCGCTGAAAGAAGCAGGGTTTTCAGAACAATTAACCAGCGATTCGACACCAAAAATTGTCGTTGGATTTGTAAAATCCTGCAAGAAGCATCCAGATTCAGACCATTTATCGATTACTCAGACAGAAGTAGATAATGGAGAGGTTTTACAAATTGTTTGCGGCGCACCCAATATTAAAGCCGGTCAAAAAGTCGTTGTGGCAAAACCAGGAGCGATGATGCCAGATGGCTTGCTAATTTGGCCAGGCGTTTTACGAGGAGAAGAAAGCTTTGGTATGATTTGTTCCGCGAAAGAGCTACATTTGCCAGATGCTCCTGAGAAAAAAGGAATCTTAGAATTACCTTTTGATGCAGAAGTAGGAAGTGTATTTCCAATAGGGGAATAGATAGACAAATTAAAGACTAGGGATACCAATTAGTTGATGGAAGCCCTAGTCTTTTTGTTGAGCTAAGAATGGTTGATTAATAAAAAAGAGTAAATCAGAGCAAGTATTAGAATCATAAGGCAAGGTGGAAAAACTTGATAATATTATGGAACCTCTAAAAAACATTTAGAACAATTAAATTTGCAGAAGGAATATCCCATTTTGTTAAATATTTTCTAGTTTTTTTGTTAACAATCAGTTTTCCTATCTTCCTATTTTATTTAATAGGTCATCATTTATCCAGCTTAATTTTATAAATCAGATATAAAATTAAGTTTCTTTACGTTGAAATACACATTAAATTTAAATTATATTTATTATTTTATTGAAATGAAATTTTCGATTTTTTGTACTTTTTCTGTGAAGGATTTAGCTAGTCCAGAGTAGTCTAAATCGTTTAGAAGTTGAATAGAATGTAGTAGTTTTGGATCGACTTTTTTATTTATATAAGAACTGGCAATCAATTTATTGATAGATGCTAATATTTTCTCGAAAATCAAATGAGACTTGTAAGCCTCAGTCTCAGCTTCTTGACTATAAAGCACTGCTTTGTTGAAATGGCCATGATTAATATGGTAATCACTTAGATTAATCAGTGTTTTGATATAGATATTATTGCATTGGAAATCAACTTTCGTTTTTTTTATTAACTTTGTACCCAGAATATCTATGGCAGCGTTATCATAAATAAATAGAGTATTGTTAAGCAATTTTATTTCATAGTTTGACCAATCATTGACTTTAATTAAGTAGTTGCTTAGTTCACTGTAGTCTCCTGTTACATATCCATATTCACGATATTCAATAACTGCATTTATCGTTAAAATAGTATGATGACTTCTTAGAGTATTCATTTTTTTTAGTTTATTTATATAAAATAACGAATTTTCTTTGATGAAAATCAAGTCATTTGAATTTAAAAAATTTTTTATTTCAATATAAATCATCTCGGATTTATAAAAATAACTATTATTTAAATGATTTTCAAATTCCATCATGCTAATATTTAGCCTATTGAGAATACGTAGGAACTTATCATAAGAGCAATAGTAATTTGAATTTTCTAAATCTGATAAATGTGATCTAGAAATAATACCTTTTGAGACTTCTTCTTGTGTCATACCTTTATCCAATCGAATTTTTTTTAGAATTTCTCCAACAAGCATTTAAATTCCTCCTAATTTTAATTGTCGGAATAAGATACAAACATACCTTACCCTGTTTCCATAGACTAATATTATAATTATAATAAAAAAAAAGCGACGAAAGGTGGTATTTTATATGATTTATATATTATATATATGGTTGGTAGAACTTGTTTTTTTATCAAAAAACATAGGGATTTAAACCTTATTTTAAACTTTCTAAACAAATATTGTCAAATATGATTATAAAGGTTTGATGAACGATATGATTAGGTCGCTTGACAGTACAGGAGTGAAAATTAGAATTACGGTTCGTTTATTAATATTAGTAGTGATTGCACAAATGTTTTATCGAGCATTTATATATTCTTTTACAGTTCTTTATTTTTGGACCTCTGTTCAATTTATATATATGTTGACTAAAATAATTTTATCGCTATTTTATAAAAAAAAGAAAAAAATTAAGGGGATAAAAAAGCAGAAAAAACTATCTGTAAGCGTTATAATTGCGAGTTACAATGAGGATGCCAAGTCTGTTGCTCTTTTTTTTGAATCTTTATTAAGACAAACTAGTTTACCTGATGAAATTTTTTTTGTAGATGATGGAAGTGAAAATCTGTCTGCATATAATTATGTAAGAAGCTTGGAGAGTATACCTCAAGTAAAAATTTATGTTCATCGATTTAAAAAAAATCGAGGAAAAAAAGCAGCACAAGTCTGGAGTTTTAAGAAAGCCAAAGGAGCTATTTTCTTTTTAGCAGACTCAGATTCCACTTTACATAAAGATGCTTTAAGAGAACTAGTAAAATGCTTCTCGGATCAGCGTGTTGGTTCTGCTGTGGGACATATACTGCCAAGAAATGCTGAACAAAATTTTTTAACAAAAATGCAAGATATAAAGTATTTTAACGCTTTTAGATGCGGTCGTGGTGCGCAATCAGTCTTAAACAGTGTTTTAGTTTGTTCTGGAGCGATAAGCATGCATAGAAGAGAAATTGTTCTGTCGAATTTGAAACAATTTTTAAAAAAAGATGTCTTTGGAATTAATTGCGTTTCTGGTGATGATCGATGTTTAACTAGCTATTCTCTAATGGGGGGCTATCAAACGATTTACCAATTAAGTGCAATATGTTATACAAATGTTCCATCAACTATTAAAGGTTTTTTTAAGCAAAGAACAAGATGGACAAAATCAAGCATTCTCAGGTCGTGGCATTGCATGATAACTTTTGCTTGGAAAAAACCTCTCACTTGGCTTCTTTTATTTTGTGAAAGCTCTTTATGGTTTTTTGCTTTATTAGGGCGAGTGACTATTGCCATAAACTACGGTATTTATTTTAATGGGATACAGCTTCTTTTTGCAATTCTTTATTTTATTTTTGTAGCTCAAATCTCAAGCGTTTATTATGCTGAAAAGAACTTTTTTAGATATTTGATTGTGCCTGTCTATTCTTTTTTTTATGGGGTGCTGCTAGCAATTACTCGCTTGTATGCATTAATAACAATAAAGAAATCTGGTTGGAATACAAGATGAATTTAGATCAAGGAGGGAATTCTTTGGATAGTCAATTACTTAGGAAAATAAAAAGCAAACAAGCGATAGTAACAGTAATTGGTTTAGGTTATGTTGGTTTACCATTAGCGTTAAGATGCTTGACGTGTGGTTTTAAAGTTATTGGGTTTGATACTGATCAGAATAAAATTGAAAAGATGAAGGCTGGACAGTCTCCAATACAAGATATTTCAGATTACCAATTACAAGAGGTGTTAAAACAAAATCATTTTTCTTTAACAACTAATGGAGGAGATCTAAAGAATGCGGATATTTTTTTAGTTTGTGTGCCGACTCCATTGAAAGAAAACTATGAACCAGATATTTCTTTTGTGAAGGCGGCAGCGGATATTATTTTTGACTGCTGTAAAGAAGATTGTTTTGTGGCATTAGAAAGTTCCACTTATCCTGGAACAACCAAACAAGTTTTTGGGAATTTTAATGAATATAAAAAAATTTTTTTAGCCTATTCACCAGAAAGAGTTGATCCAGGGAATGAAATTTATGAAGTAAAAAATACTCCTAAAGTTGTTGGAACAGATGATCCAGAGTCTTATAAGATAGCAAAGGCTTTCTACCAATCAATTGTTGATAAGGTACATATTGTAACAAGTACAGAAGTTGCTGAAATGTCGAAGTTATTAGAAAATTCTTTTCGGAGTATCAATATAGCTTTTATGAATGAGATGGCAGAAATTTGTGAACATTTGAAAATAGATATTTGGAACACAATCGAAGCAGCGGCCACGAAACCTTTTGGCTTCATGAAATTTACTCCTGGAGTAGGAGTGGGGGGGCACTGCATACCTCTAGATCCGATGTATTTAGAATGGGCAGCTCAGCAGGCAGGACATTCAAGTGAGTTCTTAAATCTAGCTCATCGAGTCAATAAGGGGCAACCACAACGAATTGTTAATAATGTACTAGAAATTCTAACTCAAGTAGATAAACCAATTAAAACATCTAGAATTGTTGTTTATGGAATGGGATATAAAGGTAATTCCTCTGATATTAGGGAATCAAAAAGCTTAGAAATTTTCAATTTATTATATTTACTCGGAGCTAAAGTTGATTATATAGATGAAAATGTAAAGTCTATCATAGCTTGTGATGGTCATTCCTATGAAGGAATTACAATACAAGAGGTGACGAGTGATTGTGATTTATTAATTATTACTAATGATTGCAATCAATGTGATTATCAAGCAATTCAAAGTGTTGATGTACTTATTTATGATGTGATTAACCTTTTAAAATCGAAGCGTAAGAATGTCGTTATTTATGGAAAAAAAGATAGTTACCAAAATTGTCAAAATTTCCAAAAAGAAAGTTTAAGTATTTAAATTTGTAATAGAATCGCTAGAATTTAGAATAATAACTTAAGGGACGGTGTTTTATGAAAAAAATAGTTTTAGCAATTTTAGCAACATGTTTTATGGTTAGTGGTTTTGCTTTGCCAGAAGTAACACATGCCCAAACTACAGCGGCACCATTAGCTGCAGAAGTATCACAAAATTATCAAAGTCGAATCAGTTATTCTTGGGGAACTGCAACAACCTATCAACGTTCTCAGATATCTTCTTTGATTAGTGTTCTTAGAGAGATGGATAAAGGAATTCCTATTACTCAAGGGATTAATATCATTGGTGGATTTATTCCAAATAAATTTTACACATCTAAAAATAATGCGTATTATTTACAAATAATCGAAGCAATCAAAATTCAAAATAATAAGACAAAACGTGGTGTCGTATTGAATTTAACGTTTGACGGTGGTTATTGGGTATCAACTCCGCCGAGATAATTAAAAAATAGCAGTACTGTATTTTAAATTCTAGTGGATTTTATAAGCGTCTTTAGTAATAAAAACGCAATATAAAGAAAAGACTCTCTCATTTTCAATTTGAAAACGAGAGAGTCTTTTCTTATAATGTCTACTCTATCTGTCATTTTTTTCGAATAAGAAGAAGCCTGAATTTTATTTATTCTTATTTTGCAAAGCAGCTTGGTCAATAGTTAATTCAACCTTCACCGTTTGTTCTTTTGATTCACGATAGAAGGTAACTTCCATAGTATCTCCAACTTTTTTCTTATAGAGAGCACTTTGTAAATCTGTTACAGAAGAAATATCTTTTCCGTCAATTTTGGTGATAACATCATATTTTTGTAAACCAGCTTTTTCAGCAGGACTAGCAGGGCTTACAGATAAAATGATGATTCCGTTTGTAACAGTATTTGGAATTTTTAAAATTTGCTCTTGCTGTTGAGAAGAAATATTCGTTAATTCTTCCATAGTGATTCCTAGACCAGGTCGAGTCACTTTTCCATCTTTTTCAAGCTGGTTAATAATGTTTACTACATCATTACTTGGAATAGCAAAGCCCATTCCTTCAACACTAACCTGACTATTTGATTGAACAATTTTGACTGAGTTAATCCCAATAATTTGTCCAGCAATATTAATTAGCGGCCCACCAGAGTTTCCTGGATTAATTGCAGCATCCGTTTGGATAGCATTAATATTAATCGTGTCACCTGATTCATTTTGGTTTGTGATATTGCGATTCACAGAAGAAATAATCCCTTGTGTCACAGAGTTAGCATATTCTGAGCCAAGAGGAGACCCAATCGCAATTGCCGGTTCACCAACTTTCAATTTATCAGAATCGCCAAAAGTTGCTACTTGATCTACTTTGTCGGAAGAGATCTTAATCACAGCTAAATCGGTATAGGCATCGGTTCCTACTAATTCCCCTTTGACCTTAGTACCATCATGTAAAACGACTTCTAAACCTTGCGCTTTATCAACAACGTGATTATTGGTTACAACATAGGCATCTTTCCCATCTTTTTTATAGATAACCCCACTACCTTCACTTGCTGGTTGTAAATCCCCTTCAGCATTTTGAGAATCACTGTTACTATCTGGAGTTTGACCAAACAAGCCACCAAAGCCACTTAATTCATTATCTTGACTTGGTTTTTGCATATTAATAACTGAAACGACAGAATCCTGCACTTTTTCAACGGCAGTAGTCACATCACTTTTTACACTGTAGTTCACATTGCTGACTTTTGTATCTTTACTATTATCTGTTTTAGTAACAGCTGGAGAAGAATTGAAATTTGGACTCATAACAGCATAAAATCCACCAAAAGCTAGAGCTCCTCCAAGAAGGCCTCCAACAATTCCTATACCAAGCTTCTTAAAAATCCCGCTTGAATTTTTTTCTGAATTAGGCGTAACATCTTTTCTATCCATAAATAAAACCTCCCGATTAGTTAATTACTATTTATATGTTTTAAGTATAAGCTTTCAAGACACTTTTAGTCTACAGAAGAGCTTTGAATTTTTTATGAACAAGCTAAGGAGAAATCTAGTGATAATTTATGAAAAAATCACTAGGTTGTGTCTAAAAACGATACTGACATCTGACTACTGTGTTTAAATCTAGGAAAAAAACGTAGCTTATTTAGTGCATAAGCGAGGCTCTATGATAACGAGTTATCTACACTTCATGAAAATATTCGTCGTTGGCGTTTTCAGACACACTCTAAAGTAAGAATCAAAAAAAGCTGGATTAGTTATACACAGAAGCTGTGAAAAAGTCCGGAAAGACACTGTGTATACTTAGAATAAAAGTTATCCACAAAATGTGGATAGTGTGGACAAATAATGGGAATAAGTGTTTGTATCTTGGAAATACCGTGAAATTAGGGATAACAGAGCATGTTTCTGTGGATAAGTCTGTGCATATGTGCATAACTATGTGGAAATAGTGTGGAATACTTAAATTATTCATGTTAAAATTGTTGAAAACTATATATAAAAAAAGAAAGAGATGTGGAAATGTGCGAATTAAAATAATTACAGTAGGTAAATTAAAAGAAAAATACTTGGTTCAAGGAATCAACGAATACCTAAAAAGATTACAAAAATATGCAAAAGTCGAAGTTATTGAAGTTTCCGACGAAAAAGCCCCAGAAAAGCTCAGTGATGCGGAAATGAAACAAGTCAAAAGCAAAGAAGGAGAACGAATTTTAAATAAACTTTCTGACTCAGACTACGTATTTGCTTTAGCAATCGATGGAAAACAATTTAGCAGTGAAGAATTTTCAAAAGAAATTGAACAGCTAGGTGTTAGTGGGAAAAGCCAACTAGCTTTCGTAATTGGCGGATCATTAGGATTAAGTGACGAAGTTATCCACAGAAGCCAAAAACAAATATCTTTCGGCAAACTAACTTATCCACACCAGTTGATGAAACTTATATTAGTAGAACAAATCTATAGAAGCTTTCGGATTATGAAGGGAGAACCGTATCATAAATAATGATATTTTTGGGAAGGGAAGGTTGATTTAGCGGGCTTTTTAAGTGGGAAGTGCAGGGTTTGTGATAGGGGGTGTTATTGGTTAGTGGTTAAATTTGAATTGTTAACTATAAAAATTACTATTGGGGGGGGCACATTCCTAATGGCTCAACACTAATTTTATGAAATTCAAAACTTACTAGGTGCTTAATTGGTCAAACACAGTTAGATTTTCTGTTCATTGTGAATCATTTACTAATCAACTAGTTTTAATAATCATATCTGATTGTCTTTTGAACATGATATTGTCCCAAACACCTTATTTTCTCTAGTTGAAAAATATATTCTTTTATTTATTACGAAAAATAGTGATGTTTAAAATGTCAAATGAATTATTTATTCTCTGATACTAAAATTTTTATAATCTTCTGAAACTAGGAAAAACTAGTAGTGACTGTTGATAACAATGAAAATAAGATAATTTAATCAATATTGTTACCGGTAACATATTTTCATTGGTAATTGAATATGATACACTATTTTTAATAGAATTATTATAATTAATTTGAGTTTAACTCGTAAAAGTTTCAATAATCACATGATAGGATGTTTTTTATTAGTAATAGCTTGAATTATGGATTGAAACAAATTTTTACTGTAGAAGCAATTTGTAAGCGTTCTTCCGGTTGGTGCTGTGGAACTAATGAATCAAAATCTATGGTGTAAAGGGTATCAGCATATTCAAAAACGAATAGTAATAATTCTGAAAAACATACATTATAAGGGGTGTAAGGTAATTTGAAGAAAAAAATTAAAGTAGCGATAGTAGGGATTGGTAATTGTGCTAGTAATTTAATTCAAGGGATTGATTATTACAAAAATAATTCTGATTTAGATATAGGATTAATGCATAGAGAAGTTGGTGGTTATGATATTGGTGACATAGAGATAGTTGTGGCTTTTGATATAGATGAGCATAAAGTAGGAAAAGATTTAAGTGAAGCAATTTTTGCTGAGCCGAATTGTACTAAGAAAATTTGCTCGGTTAGTTATAAAGGGGTGAAAGTAAAAAAGGGGCCTGTTTTAGATGGCTGGAATAAACATCTTGGAAAGTTTGTTAAATTATCAAATGAGCAACCAGTAAACGTGAAAGTTGAATTAATTAGAAGTGAAGTAGATGTTTTAGTAGTTTTGCTTCCTTCTGGTTCAAATGATGCTTGTAGGTTCTATGTTGAAGAAGCATTAAAAGCAGGTATAAGTGTTGTTAATGGAATACCAGTTTTTTTATCTCAAGATCCCAATATTATAGAACTTGCAGAAAAAAATAAAGTAGCAATAATAGGTGACGATTTTAAAAGCCAGATAGGGGGAACAATTTTTCATCATACTCTGTTAAATCTTTTAAAGATTCGTGGAGTCCAAGTTAATAACAGCCATCATATTAATTATGCTGGTAATATGGATTTCTGGAATTTAATGACACCTAGAGGTGATGACAAGCATAAATCGAAAGCTAACGGAGTAAAATCTGGAAGCGAAGAAATAGATTTGTCAGTCAATGTAACATATTTAGAAAATCAAAAAGATAATAAAACTTGTCGGATTTATATAGAAGGGCAGAATTTTGGAGGTTGTCCAGTGACTATAGAGGGAAAATTGACTGTAGTAGACTCAGCGAACTCATCAGGAGTATTAGTTGATGCTATAAGATGCCTTATGGTTGCTAAAGATAATTCTATTTATGGATATTTAGAAGAGCCTAGTGCTTATTACATGAAGTCACCCAAAGTACAAATGTTAGAAGATATAGCATATGCAAAAGTATGTGAATTTATGGATATGTAAAGAATAAACATTGGAGGAATATTTGTATGAACATTTTTATAAAGAGGAATGAAAATGAAACAGTAGAGAATTTTGAGTTTGAGTTAGTAGAAAGAAAAGGAGTAGGGCACCCAGACACTATATGTGATGCTATTGCAGAAACCGCATCGAAAAATTACTCTAAATTTTGTGTAGAAAACTTTGGAAACCCAGCACATCACTGGTTTGATAAAGTAATGCTAATTGGAGGTGAAGCCAACGTTGACTTCAAAAATGGAAATATTGAAAAACCATATACTATAATTTTTGCAGGTAAAGTAAGCTACTCGGTGGGAGAAGTCAAAATTCCATTGGAAAAAATACTTTTTGAAAGTTGTGTAGAAGTTTTAGAAAATGTTTTAACAGGTTTTGATCGGCATAGTCATTTAGTTATTGAAAACAAACTGGTTGATTACCAAGGAGCTGGGAGAAAAGATTCGCGATATAAACCTTCAGATATAAGTAAATTACCGAAGCTCGACAATGAACACTTAGTTTCAAATGACACGAATTTATTAAGTGCATATGCCCCCCTTTCTACATTAGAGAATATTGTACTAAAAACCGAACAATATATAAATGGAAAAGCCTTTAAAACTAGAAATCCAGATACTGGATGGGATGTTAAGGTTTTTGGGACTAGAACAGGTGATGAGTATAATTTACTTGTCAATATGCCGTTTTTAGCGAAAGACATTTCCTCCATAGAAGAATATTTTTTTAGAAAGAAGGAGATATTGGCAGAGTTACAGGATTTTTTGGATAAAAATTATGCTGTGAAAATCGATTTAATGATGAACGCTACTGATAGAAATGGGCGAGCTTATCTGACTGCTTTGGGGTCAGTAGCTGACACGGGTGATGTTGGTGTTGTAGGAAGAGGAAATAGATATAATGGATTAATCACACCAATGAGACCTATGAGTATTGAGGCTCCAGCAGGTAAAAATTCTGTGGATCATACTGGTAAATTATACGGAATCCTTGCGAATGATTTAGCTCATGGAATATTTGAGAAATATAAAGTTCCAGTAGAGGTTCATATCTATACAGCTAAAGAAACTAGACTAAATAATCCAGACAAAGTCATCATGAAATTGAATAATATAAACTTAAATTCCGAAGTAATTAATGATATAGAAGAGTATGTTCAAGAAAAAGTTCGAAATGTAGGTGATATATCCAGAAAACTTATATTTGAAGGAATCACAATGTGGTAACTAGTAAGGGGATTCTCAATTATGTATATTAAATATTATCGAGACAATTCTTCAGTCATCCTCGAATCAGATGAGAAAATAATTAAGTCAGTGACAAAATATTTAGAGGATTTTTTTTGTTATTGTGAATGTAATGGGAATTCTTTTTTTGAGCATTCATGGAAAATAACAACTAATAAATCAGCTCAGTATTTTGAAAAATTAAATTTAATGAAAATAATAATTAAACAGTCTCCAGAGCCGTTTATGACAGTCTATTATTCAGGGGAAAAGAAAATAATTGGTTTAGTCTTAGAGAATAGTTTGGCTTGGCAAGTACAAAATGTTATTAGGTTTATCCGTATTGTTATTAGGTTACAACAAAAAGAGGATGAAACAATATTTTTTCATGGTGGGTTTATCAAATATAAAAATAAAGGAATATGTTTTTTAGGCGATAAGAAGTGTGGAAAAACTTCGTCAATACTATCTTTTTTAAGAAAAGGGAATGTCTCTTTTATTTCTAATGATGATGTATCTCTAAACGTAAAAGGCCCTGAAATAATTGGATTTGGTTGGCCAAGATCTATCGTTGTGCGAAATGATACATTAGATAAGTTAAATGTAAACTTAAAAATTAAGCTAGCTCATCCATTAAATGAAAAACATACAGCTGACGTCACATGTTTTTATCCTAAAGAATTGTGTCAACAATTTGAAGTACCTTTACTATCAGAATTTAAAGTTGATTATGTCGTATTTCCTGAATTTAAAAATACTGAGTATCCAATTATCCAAAAATTAGATCATATTGCGGGCTCAAGAAAACTACAAAAAAATATACAATCTGTACCAGGAAAGTATATAGACTTTTTGCTGCCCTATTTCTCAAAAAACTTAAAAGAGTTAAATTTAAATAAATTTAAAGAAAATGACATATGTTTAATATCGTTGAATCAATCTTTTGATGATCTTAATGCAGGAAGTGAAGCACTTATTAAATTTATTGAACAAGAAGGTAAATCTTATGATTAATGAATTTATATGTAAAAAAAAATACGGAGAGGTGACTTCTATACGAAAAATGAATGGAGCCGGACCTAATATTTCTTGGCTAATAGCTACCGATGAAAATAAGAAAGTGATTTTACAGAAAAATAGTTTACCATTATCTCATTTGACATTAATTGATGAGATAATGGGTATACTTTTTGAACAAGGAATTCCTATATCACCGTTTTTGAATATAGAAGCTGGAAGCAATTTGGATTGTGTGTGGATAATAAAAACGTTTGTTGATGGAAGAAATTGTGACCTTTCTATTTTAAATGATATAAAACAAGCTAGTAACGTACTCAAAAGAATTCATTCTATACCAATTGATAACATGAATAATAATTATTATTACTTGTCGCCGCATGATCCAATTCATTGGCTGGTAAATTCCGAAGATAAGATTAATAATTTTTTTAGATCGATTGGAAATGACAATAATTATATAAAACTTATTAAGTATTGTGAAGAAAGTATAGGGAACATGTCGCTTCATGATTATAAAAAGTTGCCCCATTCAATTGTTCATGGTGATTTTCATGGGGGAAATATTATATTTAAAAAAAAATATTTAGAACAGATAATAGATTTTGATACTTTATGTGTATCACCTCGGATTCATGATCTTTCTTATTCTTGGTTTTTATTATGCAGAAAAGAAAGAGGAGGCTTTAATGTGAATGTGGAGTATTCTAAAATGTTTTTCAATAATTATTTTAAGAATAATCAGTTGAGCATACTAGAGAAAAAGTTTTTCAAACATGTATTGATATTACGTTTAATCCCTACTAGTGATTACCTATTTCAATTGAAAAAAAGTAAACCGGCTTTTTTTAAAAAATATTTATCATGGACAATAAGAGCACTTGAAAGTGTTTCTGAATTTTTTTATAGTTTTATTAATTGAGGAGTTGAGGAGTGAACAATCTGAAAGAAAGTAAATATTTATTTGATATTTTATATAATTTTTTAGGAATAAATGTTGAGTTAGATAAAAATATCTCAAGTTTAAATTTGGAAAAAATTTTGTACCAAGCTACATTGCATCGAATAACTCCTGTTATATATCATTATTTTTTTAATGAAAATATTACTTCTAAGATTAACAATAATATTTATAAGTTATTAAAAACTCAATACGATATCAGTAGTTACAGAGATAGGATGTTATCTAACGAAGCACATGAAATATGTAGATATGCAAAAAAGACAGATGTTGATGCAATGATTCTTAAAGGTCCGATTTTGTCTAATTATTTATATAATCAACAGGGGCTTCGGATGTATGGAGATATCGATATTCTAATGAATAGAGAGGATTTATCAAAAGGAAAGAAATTAATTTCTTCACTAGGATATATGCAAGCTAATAAAAATAAGGATACTGATTTACTAATTGAAGCTACAAGATTCGATATATTGAAAAAAGAAATTAGCTCTCATGAAACGGTAGAATTTTATAAAAATGGCCAAGTAAATTTACTTGATGAAATCATTGTAGACATAAATCATTCTGTTCTATGGAAGAAAACTACTCAAATTAATCTTTTTGATGATATTTCTACTAATACATTTCTAGATAATAATTTTGATTATAAATTTGAAGGTAAAAAAATAGTAGGACCTACTCCGGAATTATTATTTATTCATACTTGTTTACATTTATATTCCGAGGCAGTTTTATTTTGCTGGCAATATAGTTGGCATAAAAATTGGGGGGATATAGAGATGATAAAGTATTTAGATATAGGGTTGCTCATGAATAAAGAAATTGATTGGGATATAGTTAATTCCTATATAGAGGATAAGGATTTTCGTGTAGGTATTGAATTTGTTATTTCAAATTTTAATATTCTCTTTCCTATTTTTCCAATACCTAAATTACTGAAAAAATATGTAAACAGTGAATCAAAAGTAAATTATTACTACACATGTAAAGGTGAAATTAAACATTGGAATAATTCTCTTAAAGATAGAGTATTTAATCAGAATATTAGGCTAGAAGATGTTTTGAATAATACTAAGAAAGGAGATTTACTGAAAAAAAATGAATAAGGAGAACAAAGATGTTTATATACTAGATTTAGATGGCACAATTATTAATGAAAATGGTTTTTTTTTTAATATTGAAGAAACTTTAGTGAATATGCGTAACTTGAAAATCGTTGCAACTGGAAGAAGTAAATCATCTTTAGATCAATTAGCTGTTGTTTCTAGCTTAGTTAAGATAGTTAATCCAAAAATTGTATGTTATAACGGTAATGCAATTTATGATTTTAAAACTAAGGAATTTTTGGTACTTAATAAGTTTAGAGTAACTGAAAATTTAATAAAGAAAATAAATACTATAGGGAAAAAATTTGTTGTTGATATTGATGGACAGCTTTATTCAAACTCCAAAGAGTCACGTACTAGGTTTTCAATAATAAATAAAATTCCAAAAAGTAAAATAATAGTTGGTATACCAACTATTAATCCATTGACAAATATTCTATCTTTTCAAATTTATGATGAGAATATAAATTTTGATAATTTAAAGGTTTTAGGAAATTATTCCATACAAAATTATAAATATATGACGATTGTGTATCCAGAGAATACAAGCAAAGAGAATGGGCTTAAATATATGTTTAGTAGAGATCTAGTTGAATATTCAACTGATTTTAAAATAGCAATAGGTAATGATATTAATGACATAGGCATGTTTCAATGGTCAGATTTTAGCATAGCAGTAATGAACTCTTCAGAACTAGTAAAGAAGAAAACAAATAAAGTTTTGGATCAATGTTTATCTAGTTACTTACAAAAGCAGATTGGAGATAAGTAAGTATGAAAAAAAATGAACTATTATCAAAATTAAAAAATCTAAAACTTTTAAACAAAAAAGACAATACGGAAGTGTATGAAGCAACTCTTAATGAAGTGCCAGTTATAATAAAGTATTATAGTACAGAACAGAATTTTCAAAGAGAACTTAATGCACTACAAGCGTTAGAAAAAAAAAGAGTTAAAACACCTCAAATATTATCTTTTTATAATGGATTTTGGAATAAAGAGGTTGGTTATATAATTCAAGAAAAATTGCAAGGAGACACTTTGCTGGAGATATACAGTGATATTAAGGACAAAGAGGGATTGTTGTATGAATGTGGCGAAGCTCTTGGAAAAATAAATAAAATACTCACTTTAAATGAATTAGATATCAGTAATATATGGAAGTACTCTGATTTTGAAACAGATGAAAATTTTAAACAGTATGATTGGAAAAAGCATTTCATGCATCAAATTCCTGTATGGATAGAAAAAGTGGATAAGAAATATAAAAGTGAAATCAATTACGTTAAGTTAGAAGAAATTTTACTTCAAGGATTAAAAGAAGTTGATTCATCTATTGAGTCAATTGGGCTGATGCATCGAGATTATGGTTTTAGAAATATATTGTATAAAAATATTAATATTACAGGAATCATCGATTTTGAACATGCTATGATAGGAGACATTTTTTTTGATACTACTAAGTTGATATTTAATAATTTAGATTTTGTTAAGGATTGTTCACTCCAAAAAAGTTTCTTTGATGGTTGGTCAAAAGAAACTAGAGTTTATGTAGATGACAAAAAAATGTGGCTATATTTAGCAATTCAGGGATTAGGTGCTATTCAATGGGTAGATGGACAAAAATTGATAGCTAATAGGTACAGACACTTGGATTATAGAAAAAAGGGAGAAGGTATTGTTTCGGAAGCATTACATTACATGTCTTGAGTATAAGGAGCAGTTTAATGGAGATAAAAGTAGACACACATGTTCATACAGTCCATAGTTTACACGCATATAGTACTATTCATGAAAATACTTTGGAAGCACAGAAAAAAAATTTAGAGGGTATTGTTATATCGGACCATTTTGGACCATATTTTGTTGGTGGAAATCTGTTTCAATCGTTTGCGGGTATCGCTAACATTAGAAATATACCGGATGAAATAAATGACATAAAAATTATTAATGGCGTTGAAATTGATATTATAGATAAAATGGGAAATTTAGCCTTTTTTGATCATTACTTTCCTTTTGATTCTTCAGAATCTGTACTAGAACGTCTTGTAAAGAAGTGCTCAATGATTATTGCTAGCTATCATCAATTTGGCAATTTAACTTTAACAAGTTTAGAAAATACTAACATGCTCATCTCTGTTCTATCTAATCCCGATGTTCATGTGCTAGGTCATTGTGACAGAATACCCGGAAAGTTTGAAGAATTAGCTGTTATTCAAACTGCTAAAAAATTAAATAAAGTAATTGAATTAAATACACATTCATTTAATAAAGATAAAATGGCTCAAGAAAGGATAAAAAGAATTGCAATACTTTGTGCGGAAAATGACACTAAAGTAACTATTGGTAGTGATGCGCATTTTGCGACGGATATTGGAAATTTTTCTGCTATTAAGAATATGTTAACATCAATTAGTTTTCCAGAAGAGTTGTTGATAAATACGTCTGTTGGAAAAATTTATGACTTTTTAAACCAACATTGAGTTTTTTTATTTAAATTGAAAGTCTAGGCGAAAGGAATATAACAATGGGAGAAATAGAAAGTTTTTTAATTTCTGAAGTTCAAGTAATCACTAAAACTACATTTATGGCTGTTGATAGAGAGCGTCCGTTTATAGAGTTAGGAATAGATTCAATTGATTTTATTAATTTGATTGTTGCTATTGAGGAAAAGTATAATTTTGAAATTGACGATAGTATGTTGACATTTTCAAATGAAATTTGTGTAAAAAGTTTAGTCTTCTACATTTCAAATAAATTAGAAAAGGAGTGTACAAAATGATACATCCAGAATATGCAACTCTACACAGTAAAGATACTGAGCTAAGAGCCCAATTAAACATTAAATTAATGTCTTACATTAAAGATTATAAAGTTAATGAATGGACTATACCGTCTCTTATAGATGGAGATGTTTTAGAAAGATGTGGATATTTTTCCACTATTCCTAATCAGTTAACCAAAATTGGTACATTGGATTTGGATAAAATTGATTTGCATGCAAAAGATAATGATTGTAATGGTTTTATATCAAGTTCTAATTTATATCTTACACCAGCAGCATGTATACATTTTTATCCTATGTTAGAGACAGAAAATAAATACAACGAAATCATAACAACAATGGCTCGCGTTTACAGATATGAAGATGGAGCATTTGTATATAATGAACGGCAATGGGAATTTTCAGTTAGGGAGTTTGTAGCTGTTGGCTCGATTGAATATGTTCAAAATTTCTTAGAAGATATGAAAAGTAAATTATTAGAATATGCTCAACAATTTACTGATAAATCATATCTTAAAGTTGCTCATGACCATTTTTATCCTAGTAAAAAAAATGCTTTGAAAGAAAAGTTTCAAGAAAAAAACAAATTGAAAACAGAGCTTGTAGCTGATATTAATGGTAAAAATGTATCCATCGCATCGTTTAATTTTCATGGATATCACTTTAGTAAAGAATTTAACTTTGACTCAAATGGAAATGTTGTCTCTGGATGTGTAGGCTGTGGTATTGATAGGTGGTTGGAACTGATACATTCTAAAAACTAGAAAAAAATATTTATATAATTACTTGGTGTTTTAGAGACACAGGATAATTAAAAAATATCTAATAACTATTGAGGTGAATAAAATGGAAGGTTGTTTATTTAATAAATTAGATGATGGTACTTCCTTGGAATATTATATACCATGTAGTATCCCTTTATTAACTAACAGTATAAGAAAACTTGGAGGCATAATGTATATTAATTTACTTGCTAATAGCGGATTGACAGCAGTGCCAAATTATGCAAAAAATTCTAAAGAAAAATTTTTGTCAAATGTAAAATTTTCACAAAAATTAAACTATAGAACAGTATTTGATATGTTAGATATTGAGATTAATGATAGATGTTTTAAGAGTTTTTCTGAAGGGATAAATTTTTTGAAAGAAAAAAATAGAAAAAATGAAAATACGATAATAGGTGTAACTACGTATTATTTACCTTATTCAAAAGATTTCAAAAATAAGCGTTATATTAGTGAATATGAAACAAGGACGATAGGAATAACGAATCATTATATTTTAGTGATAGATATTAATGATGAATTTTTACAAGTTTATGATACCACGCCGATTGTGTGTAATGAGACGTTATCTATAGATAATCTAAGCAAAGCATGGCTAGGTGATAGTAAAATTGATGAATTTTCTAAGATAGTAGGTATAGACAGTCTATCTCCATATACATACTTAGAAATAGATATAAAGAAAGATATTAAAGAAAAAAGAATAATGGAACTAAGTTTTCAATTATTGGCAACCATAGTATTTGAATATCTTGATGGAAAAGTACTTAAAGATGGAGAGACAAACTATTTTTATGGAATCACGGCTAATGTAATGGTTATTGAAGAACTTAGAGATATTTCAAATAGAAAAGTTTTATCAGAAAAGGAAGTACATCAAATTGAAATATGTCTAATTGAGATGCAAATAAGTCGTTGCTTTTTTAGGGATTTTTTAAAAGATATATCTGAGATTAATTCGGTCTATATAAAAATATTTAATGAAACTAATTTTCTTTTAGAAGAAATGAAAAAAGTAATATCCAAAATACGTTTGATTTTTGCAAGAAAAAAATATGATGTAAATAGATTAAATGAAAATTTTGATATATTAGAAAAATTATTTAAAAAAGAAAAAATGATATATGAAGAAATCGAATCAAAGCTAACCTCAAAGAATAAAGTGAATTCTGGAACGTTAATTTTTGGGGATTTATTTTTTGAGAGGAGAGAGTAGCAATTATCTTATGATTAAAGTTGAGCATTTACAAAAGAATTTTAACAAAAGCATTAAAAAATCTGGATTGGCTGGAACATTGAGGTCATTTATTAGACCTGAAATAGAAGTATTTGAGGCTGTAAAAGATTTGAGCTTTGAAATACCAAAGGGACAAATTTTTGGATTCATTGGAGCAAACGGGGCTGGAAAATCAACTACAATTAAAATGTTAACAGGGATATTAACTCCTACATCTGGAGTTTGTGAAATCGAAGGGAAGAATCCACAGAAAAACCGCAAAGAATATGTAAAGAATATAGGTGTAGTTTTTGGTCAAAGAACACAACTGTGGTGGGATTTACCTCTAAGAGAGACATATAAAGTTCTCAAAGAAATATATGATATTCCAGATGATCAATTTAATAAGAGAATGCTTTTTCTGAACGAGATACTAGAACTCAATGATTTTATAAAAGATCCTGTACGTACACTTTCATTAGGTCAACGTATGAGGGCTGATATAGCAGCTTCTCTTTTGCATAATCCTAAAGTTCTTTTTCTTGATGAACCAACTATTGGATTGGATGTATCAGTTAAAGATAATATACGTAGGGCTATCATTGATATAAATAAGGAAGAAAATACAACAATTGTTTTAACAACCCACGATTTAACCGATATTGAATTATTATGTAGTAGAATTTTTATGATTGATAAAGGTCAAGAAGTGTTTGATGGCTCAATTAGTCAACTGAAAAATAAGTTTGGAAGAATGCATGAAATTAGTTTTCAAGTAGCTAATATTGAAGAGGTGTTTAAACTTAATTATACTGATTTTTTCGAAAATATAGATATGGAAATAAATGGAGTTAATATTAATATATGTTTCGATGCAACAAAAATACATGTAACAGAATTACTTCAATTCACACTAAGTAGGACTCAGATTAATGATGTTTCAGTTAAGGATGGAAATATAGAAGAAATCATTAAACGCTTTTTTAGGAAGGAAATAGAAAATGACTAATAATTTTCGAAAGTATCAACCATTTATTAATGCTGGAATGCAAGGGATGATTGCGTATCGTGTAGATTTTTTAATTTTTCGTATTGGGGATCTTATGGGAGCTTTTGTTACTTACTTTATATGGTTAGCTATTTTCAATTCATCGTCTAGCTCTTATTTAAACGGTTTTTCTTTTCAAGAAATGACAGTATATATTTTTTTGAGTTTTTATACAGGAATAATTACTAGAACTAATGTTAGTAGTCAAATAGGTAGTGAAGTTAAAGATGGTTCAATTTCAATGAGGCTATTAAAGCCAATAAGCTTTACAGCAACATATCTATTTGAAGAAATGGGAAAAAAATTGATAGAAGTTTATATCCTAGCAATTCCTATTTTTGGTGGAATAATATTATACCAGTTGTTTCAATCTGAAAATATTCTGTTTAGAATTACTAACTTAGCTATCTATATTTTAAGTAGCTTTATTTCTTATTTAATCAATTTTTATTTAAGTGTTTGTTTTGGTTTTACTTCTTTTATTTTTAAAAATATTTGGGGTTTGATTTTAATGAAAAACTCTATAGTTAACTTTATGTCTGGAGCACTAATTCCTTTGGGGTTCTTTCCTAAAATTATTGCAGATGTCCTACAAGTATTACCATTTGCTTCATTACTGTATTTACCCGTTATGATATCTCTTAATAAATATACGCTAGGTAAAACAATTATATTGTTATTATTGCAATTGTTTTGGCTGGCTTTCTTTTTTATTTTATCCAAGTTTATTTGGAATATTGTAATTAAGCACCTTAGTGTACAAGGAGGTTAATGATGCAAAAAAAGTATATAGAGTTTTATTTGGAAAAAGTTGAATGGATATTCAGTTAATTGGAATTTCAAGAAAGGAATAAATATTGATAGGTCATGATGAGACTACCTCCTTTTTGTGTTTACTTTAGCAATGGGATTTAGAACAAGTAAGATAAATATTTATATAGCTGTATTTCCTTGAAAACAGACGTAATTTTATGGACAATGCTTTCCTTCACAGGTTTGTGAATTTAAAAGGTGCATAAATAATGAATTGAACTTGATGGATTGGCGAAGCTTAGCGTGAAAAATTAGCTGAGATATGCTATCCCTAGCTTAGGAGGTCGTGTAGAGATTTTTAAACTTAGATGATAGTAAGGAACGCACATATCTTAGCAGGCTTATTTAGATTTATATGGTGCAGGGAAACCACGTGCAGAAGTCATTCGAGAGTATGACCTGAATCCTTCTAGCTTTGATAAATGGCTCAAGCAAGGGAAAATGACAGGCTCATTTTCTGAAAAAGACAATCGAACACCAGAACAGAAAGAACGGATTGCCCTACGCAAACCCAATAATCAGTTGGAAATGGAGAATGATAGTTTAAAGCAAGCGGCGCTGATCTTCGGACGAAAAGACAAATAATCGAGGGAAACAAAGCAACTTATTCGATTTCAGCGAAGTGCCAAGCACTAGGTATTTCCCGCCAAGCCTATTATTATCACCCTCAAAAAAGAAAAGTGAGAGTGAACTGGAAGCACTAGTAGAAGAGGTTTTTCTTCAAAGTAGAAAAAATTACGGCACTCGTAAAATTAAAATGGAGCTGAAAAAAAGAGGCCTCTGTGTTAGTCGGCGTAAAATTGGTCAGGTAAAGAAACGTCGTGGCTTATTATCCAACTACACCAAAGCTCACTTTAAAAAGATAACATCCGCTGTAAATGAAGCGTTGGTTGATAATAAATTACAACGATCATTTTCCAACCGAGCATCGCTAGAAGCGATTGTTACAGACTTGACTTATGTTCGTGTTGGTCATCACTGGCACTACATATGCCTGATTTTAGATCTGTCTAATCGAGAAATCAGTGGCTATTCATGCGGAAGGCACAAAGACACCGCTCTCGTGAAGCAAGCTTTTAGTCGACTTCTCTATTCTTTACTAGACGTTAAGATTTTCCATACAGATCGAGGAAAAGAATTTGATAATCAGCTGATTACAGCTCTTGTTGATTCTTTTCAAATCGAACGCTCATTAAGTCAGAAAGGAAGTCCTTATGACAATGCCGTAGCGGAATCGACCTATAAATCGTTGAAAGTTGAGTTTGTTTAACCAACCGCTTTCTCTTCACTGGAAGAATTGGCTCTGCATCTGTTTGACTATGTTCATTGGTGGAACCACCTTCGACTGCACGGTTCCTTGGGGTATGTAGCACCTATCGCCTATCGCAACGTTAGATTGGCGGAGCGAACCCTTGACAATGAGCATGGGGATGATACCCAAAAGGGCGCGGCCTAAGCTTTTGCCGCCAGCTATCATGCCCCATGCCATGGAGGCTCGTTGTCACAAGCAATCGGAACAAGGAACTCAATCAGGACACCTTATAAATTTTGTCAAAAATAAGTGTTGCCATTCCATTGTTAATCTTAATATAAAAAGTAACTACACTCTAAAAATATATAAAATCTCTCAAAATAATCGTTACAATAAGCCGGAAAGGAATGAATTATAAAAATGAAGAGAGCATTTAAGTTAGAGAAAGTATTTATTAAACAGTATCTGAAGCAGTTAATGGAGTATAAAGGAGATTTTTTAGTTGGAGTAATTGGAATGTTTTTAACACAAGGATTGAATCTTCTTTTTTTAAACATAATTTTTAAAAGTATTCCAACACTTAATGGTTGGACATTGAAACAGATTGCTTTTATTTATGGTTTTTCATTAATACCTAAAGGGCTAGATCATCTTTTTTTTGATAACTTGTGGTCTGTAGGACAGCAATTTATAAAGACTGGTGAATTTGATAAATATTTGATAAGGCCAATAAATCCCTTATTACATGTTTTAATTGAAAAATTTTGTATAGATGCTTTTGGAGAATTAATAATAGGAATATCTCTGCTGGCTATAACCACTAGCTATATTTCTTGGTCAGCAGTAAAATTTTGTCTCTTTTTAATAACTATTCCATTTACTACAATAATTTATACGAGCTTAAAAGTTATAGCAGCAAGCATGGCTTTTCGCTATAAACAGGCAGGCAGTGTTATGTATATTTTTTACATGATTAATGACTTTTCTAAATACCCGGTTTCCATTTATAACAATTCGATAAAATTTATAATAACTTTTGTGATTCCTTTTGCATTTGCAGGCTATTATCCAGCAAGTTTTTTTTTAACTAATGAAAATATTTTATTTAATATTGGAGGAGTAATTATTATTTCATTAACTCTTCTGGGTATAGCTTTAATTTTCTGGAAAAAAGGGATACTAAAGTATGAATCAACGGGTTCATAAAAAATGATAAAGCAACTAACACTTGTAGGCAGGGGTAATAAGAATTATAAGTATTAGATTACAAATTGTCATTTTGAAAATCTATGTCCGAATATAGAAAGAGGAAGACATTCTTATATTAATAATTTATCTAATTATATTTATGTACTGGGTGTATACTATTAGATATATATAGTTTTCAAAAGTGGCTAGAAAGAATTGAATAGTGAACAATTGTCAATATATATTTGTCTATTGATATGATGAAAGAGTGTGCTGGTGTGTTCAACTGAAAAATAATTATATATTATTACCATGAGAGTCAATTGCTTCGGTGCAATTGGCTCTTTTTTTTGTTGCCAAAAATAAGGAAGGAGGAATGAAAACAATGTTTGAAAAAAACGACAATCGCTATCTAACAAAAGGAGTCAATGAACAACTACCAAAAGAAATTCAAGTCTATTGTTGGCAGTTGATTGATGAAAAAAGGAAAGAAGCAGAAATAACATTGGATTACCTACAAATTTTTGAGTTTAACCGAGACGATCAGCGCCAAGCCATTGAAGTGATTCATCGACAAGAGGAGCCGTTTTTTATCCAGTATCATGAATACAAAATCATAGAGCCATTAGCGGATTTTCAAGTGACTAAGCTTTGGGTAATCGATGATGGCACCAATCAGACCATGTTGCTACCAGAGGAATATTGAGAGACTTTCACTAGAAAAAATAACAATTAAGAAGGGCGGAGAAGTGTACTATGGCAGGCAATCAAACTAAGAAAAGAGTATCCATTGTTCAAGTTGAGTTAGTAAAAGAAAGTAGTTTTTTGTACAAAAGCCGTTTTTGTTCCTCACCAGAATCAGCTTATGAATTGTTTGCGCCATTTGTTGAGAAGAAGGATCGGGAACACCTCGTCGTGGCAGGATTGAATACCAAAGCAGAACCTACTATCATTCATGTCGCTCATATTGGTACGGTGAATCAATCCATTGCGATGCCTAGAGAAATACTAAAACCATTACTTCTATCCAATAGCGTTGCCTGCATCGTTTGTCATAATCATCCCAGTGGCAATGTAGAACCATCAGAAACGGATATTGCTTTCACAAGAAAACTGAATGAGGCCTGTGAACTATTAAACATTACACTACAAGATCATCTCATTATTGGCAGTAATGGCGACTACTATTCATTTCGTTCAGAAGGCTATTTGTAAGGTTTGAAAAATAAAAAGTAAGGAAGAGAAAGGAAGGAACATTCATGTGTAGAATAAATCAAGCCATTCAATTATTAATGGAGCAACAGAATATTAAAACAGAAGCAGATGATTTGGGCCAAGAATCTGTATTATTCATGAAGGAAGAGCTGGACGAAGAAACATTGCCTAAAAAAGCTAAAGAGAAGTTACCTACTATAGTAATGTCCCATACCTTTTTTTATTTAGACAATCAAGGAGTTGATTATATTGTGTATTTTTTAGCTGAAGGGACAACTAATCAACCTGTTCTTTGTGGCATTTTAAAAGAAGGTGAATTGGTCTATTCCAAATGGTTGAATGCATGACACCAGAAGTAAGAAAATTGATCCTATTATGTTTAACTCAAATTATTAACACACTAGAAAAGCTAGAAGGGAAGTGAGCTCATGTCATTTTTTATACGCGTATTGGTTATGGTCACAACAACGATTATTACTGAATGGCTTCAATGGTCGGCAGTTTAGAAAGGAAGAAGCGAAATGATAAACAAACAATTAATCACAATCAAAAGTGAGGCTTGGTCAGACGAAACCAACACCCACCGTTATGTGTTACGAAGAGAATGGTTCGAAGGTACTGAGGACAAAAAAGGGAATTTAGCAGCCGTCGTGACGATACGACCAAGTAGTACGAGCCCATACACAGAAGATTTAACCATGATGTTAATTGAAAAAAATGTCCGTCAGCTAGGCTTTTCAGGTTTCATTGCGGTGAATCTTTTCTCTTCTATAGAAGCCAAAGATCGAGCTTCCTTTTTGAAAGGAATGGATAAACAATCATTAGAAGTGTTCACGACTGTATTATCGGAGAAGCGAATTAGTCAAATTATTTTTGCCGTGGGCTCAATTGTTAAGACGAACTCGGTAGCGATGGATCAAACGAAAAGATGTTATAACTTGTTAACACCTAAACAAAAGAAACTGACAAAAGTGCTGGTCAATTCAACGGGTGCTATTGCTCATCCTTTGAGTGTTTATGCTAGGAAAAAATGGTTACTTGGAAAAACAGAATGTCTATTCTCAAAAGCTGGAGATTTGGCTAAAAAATAGTTGTGTGAAAAAACATGTGATTTCACGTGTATTACGCATTATCAATACCAAGGCTAGTGTGATATTTTCTAATTACCATGAGGTGAGAATTGGGGGGAGAAGAAAATGGCAATTGATACGGACTGTTTAGCAAGCTCTTATCAAAGCGTATTAGATTTCTTTAAAGAGGAGGAAATTAGTCCAGAAGTACTATCTACATTTCATTATATTTTTAAAGGACAACAAATATCATATCCGATGAAATTGTATGATAAGCATCTTGTAGCAGAAAAAATTAGAGAGAAGTTTGATCAGGGGAAGGAGGTAGATATTCGGGAGTTTACAACGACTTATGGTTTTTCAACAAGATGGGTTCAAGGTGTCATTAAGGAAATGATGAAGGAGAGTGTAAGTGAATGATAAAGTTTGTGGTTATAGTAGCGGTCATTTTTGGTGTTTATAAACTAATTCAATGGGCAAGAGAAAATACCAATTTGAATTTATCTGATAAAAATGTCTTTATTATAGTAGGTGTAGCTTTTTTAGCATTAATAAAATGGGCCTATAGTCGAGAATCTAAACCAACAAAGTTGGCTCAGTCTTGGCAAAGGACGTATCAATGCACAAAATGCAATCGAACCACGACGACTATTTTTAATCCAGCAGAAACAGAAAAAACAACTTGTTATGCTGGTGGAAGTCATCGTTGGCAAAGAATTGAATAACAAAGGCCTATTTTGAGGGACTAATAGTCTTATTGTCATAAATAAAAAAAGCAATTAAAAGAAGCAAGGGAACCGATAATAGTTTTCTTGTTTCTTTTTCATTACATAAGATGAGAGTCTCTTTTTTTCCTGTTTATTGTAAGAGGAACTGTTTTTGAAAAAATGGGATTTTTGGGAGTCTCCTTCATTTGGCAACCAGTCAGCGTTTTGAAAAGAGTATGATTCCCAACAGCCCATTTCTATTTTGGGTTGTTGGGAGAAATAAGGAGTGCAGAATGTTTTTAAAGCAACAGCTTGAAAGAAGTCCCAAAACGCCCAAAAATAAAAATAGAGAATGACAATATTTTGCTTACATATTCCATGGTATACTTTATTAAAGAAAATGTTCGTCAGAAAGGAAACGGAAAATGAAAAACTTTCCTATTTATACTTATGGCAATCGTAGTTTGAATCACTTGTTTGACGTAACTGAATACAGTACAAAAGCTGCTTATAAAAAAAACAGGGAGGCCTACGTTGATAGTCTGAATTTAGTACTACTTTCTATACAAAGAACTGGAAAAAAGAATAGGCAAGAATATCTCATCGTTTTTCCTCACTTGTGTACCATTGTAGAAAATGTTGCAGTTGATCCAACAACGGGTTATAAAATATGGATTAATAAAACTATTGAGGGGAAGATAACTAGTGAGTTTAATGTAAATATTTGTCCAAACGATACTGAAAATAATTTAAACGAATATGAGACCTTGCTTCTATTGCTTTTATTTCAAAACTATTCTGAAAATAAGAAATGGTACAAAACAAATGCTACAGCTTTATTGGAGACAGAGGAAGAAAATGCAGACAGCATTGTCGCTATTGTTAGAAGTGAAAAAACAAAAAGTAATCAGTTTAATTCACTTACACGAACCTATGGATTGACCTATTTAAATTGTTACTTTAGTTTACAACTATTATTTTTATGTGCAGAAAGTAATGAATTTCACAAGATGCTAACAGATGCTATGCAAGAGGATTATGATAATAAGTTTGAAAAATATAGCGAATTAAATACTAGCATAAAAAAAGAAATACTAGAGGTTGACTTTAATAAATATCCATTGTATTCTGCCATCTATAAATTCGATATCTATCGTCCATTCGTTGAAGCAATTAAGCAGTTTGATGGAGAAAAGCTACGGCCTATAAATACATATCTTACCTATGAAATGGTCGATTTTCATGAAAACTATACAATCATGAGCAATCGGAATTTGAAGGGTGACAAAACTTGGTTCTTACTTGAGTTGTTGAGAAAAGGTGACTGGTCACTGGATAATCAACATACATTGTGCAAAAAAGAGATTGAACCTTATTCATTGTTTACATTATTTGACAGTGTACTGTCGGAAGTATTTTTTCCTGGAATAACGTACATTTGCAATGAATTTTCCAATACAGAACATACCTACCATGATTCTTTCAATCTGTTATTCAATAATCTAACAGTGGGGTATGGTCGATTATCATTGTTGTTGGTAGCGAAAGACAATAAAAAGAATGATGGGAATTATTGGTTTTAAGTAAAGGAATAGAAATAAGCAGCATCCGATATTTTTCGGATGCTGCTTTTCTGTTTTTGTCAATAGCTAAATTTGAAACTCTGAGTGTCAGTTTAGGTAGCTGAGTAGAGCAGTTTTTTTGGATATGATCAGAGTGTAATTACAAACAAAAAAAACATCTTTTACTAGTGAAAATGAATAAGTACCTTTGAGAGGAGAGAAAAGAGTCATTTTTTTAATATGGTAGTTAAGTTATTAATTGAATAAAAAGTGATGTGGTAGAGCGGTACTATTATGGGTAAAGCTATTTAGGACGCTATATAAGCCTTTACCACAGGTTTTACCGCTCTACCGCCTAAATAACAAGGGGGCAACTGATTATGACGAGTATTAAATTTCAAGAAAAAACGGTTAGAGAACACTTAAGCATTTTAAATAATTTTGGTATCCCTTCTGTAGAGATACGAGCATTACCTTCTCAAAATACGAACAAAAAAATTTGTAGCAAAATATTTTTGACAAGTGATCCTGAAAAAGTTGTGGGTTTTATTTCTCAAAAAAAGCTTGAGTTTGGAACAGTCTATACTACCTTCAATGAATTTGATCCTGAGGGGATTAACAAAGGGGAGTCTTTGAGGGATAGTCAAATAACGAACGTTCGATTCTTTTATATAGATTTAGATCCTAAACGAGCAGCCAATACTTCTTCGACTGATAAGGAAAAGGAGCTGGTTTATCAACTAAAAGATAAGATTGTCGATTATTTAGCAGAAGCAGGCGTTAAGGCGATAATTCAATTCGATAGTGGTAATGGGTACGGATTATTTTTACCTGTACAGAGAGGAATAACTTCTGAAGTGAAAGAACTTCACAAATCTTTTTTGAAAGTACTTCATAAACGTTTCAGCAATAATAATGTTCATGTAGATACAAGTGTCTATAATCCAGCTAGAATCGCCAAACTGCTAGGAACACCTGCAATCAAAGGAGGAAATAGTGAAGAACGCCCGCATAGATTAAGCGAGCTGCTTTCGGTTCCAAGTGAGGTAGAAGATACTCCACTGTCAGTATTCGAAAGGATTGTTGAAGAAAATCAACTGATGGAGATAAAGAAACCAGCAAAACAAAAAAAGCAAAAGGACTATGTTGTTGCAGATGCACGAAAATGGCTGAATCATTATAAGTTGGATTTTCAAGAAACAGAGGGAGACACAGAAGGAGTAACGCTTCTAATCTTTAGTTCTTGTCCGATTAGACAGCACAAAAATAATCAAAGCGGGGCCTGTTTGTCCGTCACTAAGAACAACAGGATTCGATTCCAGTGTAAGCATGCGTCAGATCAACATGCAACAATCACGGATTTTGTGAAGCGGTATCCAATACCTAATAGTGCTAGAATTGTTAATCGATTTAGTGAAGAGCCCGTGACCAAAAAGGCCTTAGCAGATGGCCATATTTTCAACTATGGAGTCTACGAGCTGTCTAATAAAGGTGTGACGTTCTTAAGTCAAGAAGGGAAAAAGGTTAAGATTGCTGACCCTTTTTTTATCAGCGAAACCACTATCATTAAGGAAACACATGATGTTTACTATGAGTTGCATTTCCAATTTGATGGGCATTGGGCTGAGCCACAAAGGATTTCAGCGGCCGTATTGCAGTATAGTCGCTTCAAAGGATTGGTCAGCAAGGGACTGTCATTTAATCCAAAACATGAGATGGAGGCAATTGATTACATCTTGATGCAAAGGAAAACTGCTTCAAAGGTATATGCTCATCAAAGCGTTGGCTGGGTATTGGAAGAGCAGACCCCTGTGTATTTGCTGGATGAGAGCTACTCAAAGCAAGTGTTATCTAAGCCCTCAGTAATAGCCGCAGAGTCGCCCTATGACTTTTCAAGCAAAGGAGAAGGAAAAGCTTTTCAACAGCTACTCAAAAATTGTGACTATTCTCTTGGGCTTAGCTTAGCGGTAGCCATTGGCTTTACTTCATTTGTATTTGGACATGCGAAAATAGCAGGAACAAAGGAAATGACCAATTTTTTGATTTCTTTAACAGGATTGTCTGGCTCTGGAAAAACAACGATGCTTTATTTGATTGCCAGTTTTTATGGGAATCCTAGAACGCTAATTCGCACAATGAACGCTACATCGAATGCCATTATCAAATTAGCCGCTGATAACAATGGTGTCCCGTTAATCCTTGACGAACTTGGTACAACAGCTATACAAGACTTAACTGCTATTTTCTACCAACTATCCTCGGGTCAAGAGCGATTAAGATTAAATACATCCATGGAGCTAAGAGCGCAGCAAACGTTCTCTACGGTGCCATTGGTAAGCTCCGAAAAACGAATGAAATCTTTAGTAGGAGAGCAAGGTGGCTTATATGCAAGATATGTTGAATTACTTGATATCCAATGGACAAGCACTGCTAAAGAAGCGGATGCCATCAAGCAATATGCGACACAAAATTATGGACATGTCACAAAACAGCTACTCAATCGTTTAAATGAAACATCCGAAGACTTTATTTTGCAAAGCTTGGAAGAAGCAATAACGTGTTTGAAAGAAAAAGTGAATGATGAGCATTTAGATGAGCGAATTTTAACAAATTTTGCGGTCATTTATACTGCTGGTCGAGTGTCTAATCAGCTATTAGACTTGGGTTTTTCGATGGATGAATTAGAATCCAAGCTGTTGGAAATGTATCAAGATACTGTTCAAGAGAAGAAAAATGCAGCCATTGATTATTATTCAAAAACTGTTGAAATTATCTTGAAAAATGCCAATCACTACATGGATGCTAAAAACACCGCTCAGAAACCATCTGGAACAATCTGGGGGAAAGTTAGCATAACGGCCGATACTATAAAAGTTAATACCTTTAGCAGCGTGATGGAAGAGCAATTGAAAAGAGCGTTCAATACGAATGACATTAGTTATATCATAAAAAATCTTATAAAGAACGGGCATATTAAAGCTGAGCAAGGTCGCTTAACAAAGCGAGTTCGGATAAATAAGCAGAGCCAAACAACGATTGAACTCATTTTACCTCTAAAATACAAAGACTATTTTCGTTTAAATGCTAATTATTTATCTGCAGGTGTTGAAAGCAGCTATTTTGCGGAAAAAAATCTTGTAGCAGATAATCTGAACTTGGATAAAGAAGATTGAATCGTATGATATAGGCGAAAATCAATTGTGCTAAGGCGAGTGCAATGTGTTTGCCTTAGCAATCACAAGTACTCATAAAAACAAATAATACTAAGAATAGGAGCTTTTAAAATGGCGATGAAGCGTATTAATAAAGAGAATAAGAAGGAAAACAGCAACGGATTAAAAGCAGTTAAAGAAGTATCAGAATCGGTTGTGTCAGAAAAAAACATCGTATTAGAAGAAAAGCAACATGTACAAGGTCAATCAGTAGTAACCAATAAAATCTTAGGACTAGACACAACAAAAAAAATCAAAAAGAAAACAACGACTTCAAAAAAAGTAATTAGCACGTCAAAATCATTTTTGACAGATAAAGCAATTGCAGAGACCGTGAAGGAAGTAGGCGTTGAGTTTCTAACTTCTGTCATTAGCCAAAAATTAAAAGCAGAGCATGGGTTTGCGAGTAGTGACATCAGCGGTCAGCTATATGCCAAAGTCCAAGCAGGATATCTCAACAATCGAAAACCGACTGATGAAGAGGTAGCTTATACGGGCAAGGGTGTTCGAGTCTGGACAACCACACCAAAATTTTGGCTTCGCTATGAAGAGAATATCGCTATTGTTGAAGCAGAAAACAATGATTTGACAGAATAACATGTTTCACTCCTGCTGGTTTAACAATAGTCAGCAGGAGCATCATTTAACAATAAGGAGAGTAGTTATTATGGAAAAAAATATAGAAGAATTTTCCCGATTATTTGCTAAAAATTTGGTTCCTTATCTCTATCACCATATTGAGGAGAACGATGATTTTACCAGCTAAAAATAGCTATTTAGTGAAATGGAAGGAGGTGAAGGATGTATGCGTGAAGAAGAGTTAACGGAAGAGATGCTATTAGAAATTTTTGAAAAAACGGGAACAATTGGTGTTCTACTTACCGAAGAGTTAAGCAATGAATTGAGTGAAAGTCCGTTTTGAGTCAATTCATTGGCGAATGAGGAGGGGCTAGCCCCCTCCGTTTGTTTAAAATAAAAAGGAGGTGTAAGTATGCAGTTCTATGCCTACGATCGCACGTCTAGTTGGGACACCCATAAAGTTTCTAACGAAGCACAATGGTTAAAAATAAAGACCTATGTTCAAAAAATATCTGGCGCAACAGTAATGCGTTTTAGTGATTATGGACGTTCAGGTGGCACAATAGAGCGAGAAGGGTTTCAAGCCTTAAGAGAAGCAATTACAGCGTCTAGTGAAGAGAGGGTGTTGCTGGTCTGGCGGTATGATCGGATTGCTAGAAATGTTGCGGTAGCCATCGAATTCATGTCCTTGTGTGAACAACATCATGTGCACATCGTGTCGCTATCAGAGCCTTTGCCACAAGGGGCTGGGACAGGAATAGCCGCTCAAAAAATGTTTATCCAGCTATTATTCATTCATGGGGAAATGCAGCGAACCAGCATCATTGAAAATATTCGTTCAGGATTATTTTATAAGCAAAAACAAGGCTTATATTTATCATCAAGAGTCCCTTTTGGTTACCAACTAGTTAAAGGAATGGTTAAGCAAGAGCCAACAGAAGCAAAAGCTGTTTGTCGTTTGTTTGAATTGTATTTAACAGGAAACTTTGGTTATCAATGTCTCGCCCATCAATTAAACGAGGAAGGCTACATTTTTAGAAACAAGCAACCCTTTAGAAGACATAACATCGCCCAAATTCTGAAAAATCGCTTATATACTGGAGAAATAAAAGGTGGGAGCTTTGGTGCTTACACAGGTGAAGTGGAGTCGATTGTCACAAAGAAACAGTTTCAACAAGCCCAACAGATTCGTGAAAGTCGACAAGTGCAGAAAAAAGATGAGCGCGTCTATCTATTAAGAAAAAAGGTGGAATGTCCGTATTGTCAGCGAAAGCTAAGCCCAAAACGACAAGTTAATACAGAAAAAACAAGTTGCTGCTATTACTATTATTGCTCGAACCGTTCCTGCAAAGGCATTTTTATTGAAGCCACACAAGTAGAAGCCCATGTATTGAAAAGCCTACATGACTTCATTCATTTAGAGGTTGTCTATTCAGAAATTGTAAAAGAAATGAACCAGCAGATTCTACTCCTAAAAAAAGCGGAACAAAAACAGCGACAGAGAAAAGTAAAAAGTAAAGACAGAATCATGCGTGAATTTGAAGCAGGAAAACTCACAGTAGAGGCGATGAAAGCTCAATTGGAGACATTAACCATTAACGATGGGACTGGAGTCTTGTCACTTGCCACAAGAAAGCAATATGAGAAAAAGCTACAAGAGATTTTAAAATTAAAAGAACAACCCATTCAAGCGCTTCTTTTGTCACAAGTAGCTAGGATTACTATTGATACAACGAAAAAATTAACAGGCATTTATTTAACAAAAGTACCAGAAAATATTTATCGAGAGAAGGACATTATATGATGACTCAGAGTGTTTTAAACAATCAATCACAAACTCCCGCTTCTGACGAGGTGGAAAAAAAAGCGGCACTATACCTAAGGGTTTCCACGACCGAGCAAGCGACCGAGGGTTATAGTATTCAAGCACAAGAACAAAATGGTCGGGAACAAGCGTTTCGATTAAGACATGAAGTCGTGGAGGTGTATTCCGATGAAGGAGAGAGTGGCAAATCCACCAAAAATCGGCTGGCGTATCAACAATTAATGGCCGATGCGCGTCAGAAGAAATTTGATGTGGTGATTATTTGGAAGTTGACACGGCTTGGGCGAAATATGTTGGATGTTCTCCAAACGGTGGAAGAGCTGCTAAGTCTTGGGATTGGTTTGTATTCGATTTCAGAGCAATTCGATATAACCACATCCAGTGGCAAGCTGATGTTGCAGCTTCTAGGTAGCTTTGGGGAGTTTGAACGAAACCAGATTTCAGAAAATGTTTCTATGACGATGCAAAGCCTTGTGAGAGATCATAAGCGCTATGCAGGCGGTCGTCGGTTAGGATATGTCAGTGGTGTTGATGAAAACGGTCAAAAGCAATTAGTCATTGAACCAGAAGAAGCCAAAATCGTACAAGTCATCTATGCCAAATACCTAGGTGGAGATGGTTATAAAGCGATTGCGAACTACTTAAATCGTCAAGGGTATCAAACGTTAAAAGGCAATGCTTTTTCAATCACTGCGATCAAAAACATTCTTCATAATAAAATCTATGGGGGGTATATCGAATACGCCCGCTATCTTAACTGGGATACCAAAAGACGACGGGGCAAGAATCCCAGCCCTATTTTAGTCAAAGGAATCCATGAGCCAATCATCAGTGAGGCAATCTACTTAGCTGTACAAGAACGACTTAAAGTGGAATCCAAACAACCATCATGGACGCAAAGTGGGGAGAACGTCTTAACAGGTCTTTTGAGGTGTCCGGAATGTGGTGCCCCTATGGCTGCCAGCAATGTCACAAATACCTTAAAAGGTGGGATTAAGAAGCGAATTCGCTATTATTCTTGTTCGACTTTCCGAAACAAAGGAGCCAGTGTGTGTCATGCCAATTCCATTCGAGCCGATAACGCAGAAACTTTCGTAGCGGAACGACTGAAAGAAATTGTCCGAGTCCCTCAAATTTTAGAATCTTTAGTGCAGCAGTTGAATGAGGAGCGGTTAAAACAAATCCAGCCCTTAGAACAAGAACTAGCCGTTATTGCAATAGAACAAGAGGAATTATTGGCTAAAATAGCAAAATGGGAAGTGGTGCTGGAAGAAAATCCAGAGTTGGTTGAAACCTTAATCGAACGGCTAAAGGAACTCCGCACTCGTAAGAGTAACAATCAAAGACGAGAAAATGAAATTCTGCATTTCCTAAAACACAAAGATCAACTCATTGAATTAAAAGATGTTCAAACTATCCTTCATGGAATTGATGCCATGTTAGCAGGGCAAGAGAAAAAAACCATCAAGGAGTTGTATCGATTTTTCATAAAAAAGATTACTTTTGATAAAGAAACGAAAGACAACATTCAGATGACGATGGCATTTGATGAAAAAATTATTGCTCAATTGAATCAGTTTTACCAAGAAACCCTATCTAAATCGGATAGGGTTCTTTTCGTGCTACAAACAGCTTTTGAGCTTGTTGTATAGAATAGCATCAATTGGTACGAACCCCATAACAAAGCCCTAGATAGTTCGAATATCTAGGGTGGTTGTTATGTAGGTGCGTAACGACTATATTAGAGTTTAGAATAATTGCCGAACTACTGATAGTAAAGAAGTTATGCTATACTAAACAAATGAAAGTGAGATTGATTTTATGAAGACAAATATAGAAAATCCTAAATACAATTCGAATGATTTTTCATTTATTTATAGATACTATGCAGGCTTCTCTACTAGCTTTGTTTCAGAAATATTGAGTGGATATAACTTAGATAACTTGGCTCTTTTAGACCCATGGAATGGTAGTGGAACAACAAGTAGAGTTGCGTGTCAATTGGGAGTAAAGAAAGTATATGGTTTCGATATAAACCCAATTATGTCTGTCATTGCTTCTGGTGAATTGGCGGAATACGATGAGAATACAAAACTAGATTTAAAGCAAAGAAATTATTTGATGAATAGAGATATTTTGCAAGATCCATTAGAACAATGGTTTACTAAAACGTCAGTAAAAAATATTAGAAATACAGAATTAAATATAAGAAATGCAGTATTACTTGAGGAATCAGCATATGAAGTTAATTATTTAGCTATTTTCCCTGACTTTTATGAATTGTTAATTTTGAATCACAAATTAGCATATACTTACTTAGTCCTTTTTGAAGTAGTCAAAA
Source organism: Enterococcus rivorum (assembly GCF_001742285.1). Lineage (GTDB taxonomy): Bacteria > Bacillota > Bacilli > Lactobacillales > Enterococcaceae > Enterococcus_L > Enterococcus_L rivorum. The sequence goes on from NZ_MIEK01000045.1 coordinate 72,740, forward strand.
AGTTAACAGAAAAATTTAAATCTACTAATCCTACATGGATTAAAATAGCAAAATCGCCAAATGAAAAAATCAAGATAACTCAAAACGAATTTCAAAAACTCTTTTTAAGTGAGCTAGAAGCAAAAAATGGAATTTTAGAAAAGAAAACTAGAAACTTAAAAAAAGAAGTTCAATTAGGCGTATCAGATTCGAGAACACTTCCTCTTGAAGATGAATCAATTGATTTAACTATTACGTCACCACCATACTGTACAAGGATTGATTACGCAGTTGCTACACGGGTGGAATTAGCAGTTTTGGGGATGTCTAGTAACAGCGATTTTGAATCATTGAGGAAGCAGATGATTGGTACTACAAAAGTTACAAATAGTGAGTATTTCCAGAGAGAAATACCTAGTAAGACTGCAATACTATTTTTAGAAAGTGTTTATAACCATTCGTCAAAAGCATCGAAAACTTACTATTACAAACAATTTATACAGTATTTTGAGGGAATAACTGACTCCATATTAGAAATATCTCGAGTGACTAAAAAAAATGGAAAGGTTATAATTGTTGTACAAGATTCATTTTATAAAGATATTTATTTAAATATTTCGCAGGTTTTTAAGGAACTATTTAATAATAATGGTTGGAAAACACTTGAAAAAAAAGATTTTACCAAAAAACAAACTATGGCTACTTTAAATAAAAATTCAAAGGTATATAGAGATATTTCTAATCCAGTTGAAACAGTATTAATATTTGAAAGGATGAATTAAGATGACAGATGTAGGTGGTATTGATTTAATAAGAGCAGTAGAAGAAAACATACAATCAATCAGAACAAGATCTTTGGACTTATCTTTTAATGAGCTTTTGGATATGTTTATGGATAAAGAACTGATTATTGATCCAGAATATCAAAGGTTGTTTAGATGGTCAGAAGGAAAACAATCACGTTTTATTGAATCGCTATTATTAGAATTACCAGTTCCTCCTATATTTGTTATTGAACTTGAGGAAGGTGTATATGAGCTAATCGATGGTTTACAAAGGATATCATCCTACTTAAACTTTCGAGGTAAGCTAGAGGATAGAGAACCACTAATGCTAGTTGATTGTGACATTGTTTCAGAGCTTAATGGTTTAAAATATAATCAATTGCCTAAACCTTTAGAGATTAAGCTCAAAAGAAATTTTATCAGAGTAGAAATATTAAGAAAAGAGAGTGACCCAAGATTAAGATATTATATGTTTAAAAGACTAAACACGGGCGGCGAAATACTTAGTGAGCAAGAGATTAGAAACAGTACGATTCGCCTTATGGATGCAGGGTTTAACGACATACTAATAAAACTTAGTCAATACGATCACTTTCAAAATACAATATGTAATGTGTCTGAAAAGAAATTTATGGAAAAATATGATCAAGAGTTAGTACTACGATTTTTGGCATTCAAAAATGACATCGAAAAGTATACTCATGATGTTGGTGATTTTCTTACAGAGTATATGGAGAAAGCTACTGTTCAAATAAAAGATGGAGAATTTGATGTGGACTTAGAAACTTCAATTTTTGAAAAAACATTTAAAATAATAGATAAATCTATGAATGGGCAGGGTTTTTCTGGCTTATCAACAAAGGGAAAACCATCTAATACTTTTTTGATTTATCATTTTGAGGCATTCTCTTTAGGTATTCAATCATTCATTGATAGGATTAATGAAGATGATATTGAAGAAATGTCCAAATTGAGAGAAATATTTATATCAATAAAAGATCATACAGAATTTAGACGAATCACCACTGGCGGTGGTAAAAATACAAGAAAGCAATTAATGGATAGAATTAGATATGTAGAAACAGCGATGAGTGTTGAGTATGGACAAAATTGATGTGATTGGTCAGATTGAAGAAGAACTGACATGGAGATTGGAAGAACTAAACTTTTTAAAAAATCAGTTATCTGTAATCAATAAAGAGGATGACAAGCTAAGGTATAGAAAATCATTGGTTGTGATGTTGTATTCATGTTATGAAGGTTTTTGTAAATCTGCATTTCAGATTTACATCAAAATGATTAATTCTCAAGCATTGTTGAGATCAGAAGTTAATTTACATATTCGAACATCCTCCTTACATGAAATGTTTTTAGAGTATGGTAATGAGTCAAAAAAAGATGAAAGATTTAAAAGGAGCTTACCAGAAGATAACAAACTTCACAAATATTCTAGACAGATAACTTTTGTCGAAGAATTCAATAATTTTCTAACAGAGCAAGTTTATATATCTGATAGTATTGTAGATACTGAATCAAATTTAAAACCAGCAGTCTTAAAAAAGATTCTATATAGATTAGGATTTCCGTTTGAAGAAATTGATATATCAGAAGCTACAATCAATAAATTACTGAATTATCGAAATAGTATTGCTCATGGGTCTCAGAAAATAGGAATTAAAGAGATTGACTATGAAAGCCTGGAGTCTGATGTGAAGAAACTAATGAATAATGTCAGAGTTATTATTATTAATGCTATTCAAGATGATTTATTTTTGGAGATAATATAAAAATGCTATTATGTACATCTATGCTAAGTTATTCTGCCTTTTTTAGAACTTAGCTTTTTTGTATGTATTTAATGGTTTTTAGGAGGGATAACATGTATAAAGAATACAATGCCGATTTTGATTTATTCAAATTTAGAAAACAAATATCACCAAAAGATGAGGTTGACCTCATAATAAAAAAAGCATTACAAAGCTATTTTGATCAGGGGGTAGACGCTTTTTGTACAGCATTAAAAGTCTCTGGTATTCTAATAGGTGATAATTTATCATTAAAGAATAAATTTCTAGTTCGTTTATCGGATGAGATTGAAAGAATTGGATCTAAGAAAGATATTCATTTTTGGAATGAATTTAAGCGTAAAGTGTTACTAATTAATAAATTTGAGAATCAATTTTTCTCTTATAGAGATAGCTTTTTTGCTAATAATTTGACAAAGCAAGAAATTAACGGCGAGTTATTGGTGGTTGCGGCTGAAGTCTATATGAATATACTTGCAGTTCCATTTAGCGAAAATGTTAGAATTATAAATGGAAATGATACCATTGAGAATAGAATGAACATATATGACGCTTTCATTGGGTTTGTTTCACATGTAATTAAGTACTTTATAAAACAAGAAGTATTATTCAAAACTAGCTCTAAAATTTATTCTGAATCGGATATAGATACAGCTAGTAAGCATTTCATTTTTGATGCACAATGGGATGATTTGATGGATATAAAAGAATTCTTTTGTTTTTCAGATATTTCAATAAAGGAAGAAGCTAATGAGTTTTATGTAGAAATAGCCGATCAAAAATTTGATAAATCAGTGCTTATTTCAAACTTTAGAGAAAAAAACTATATGGCTAGTATGGCGGATACAATAAATTTTGAACTAAAATTCGTTGAACATCAGTTTGATACAATGAGAAAAAGAGCAAATTATATCTCTTTTGTACAAATTCAAAGAATGCTAGGCACAGAAAATATGGACAATAAAATATGGACAGTATCATTGGAAAAATGGATGAATGCATATTTTTTCATAAAAGAACTTTCTAGTAAGAAACTTAAAAAAAGGAGAAATATTAATAAATTATCTGAGCTATGCGTTGTTCATAACAAAAGTTGGTGGGTAAAAGAATTGATGAAATACGATTCTTCAATTACTGAAAAAGAAGCGATGAAAATAATAAATGTTTTTACATTTGATGGGAATTCAAAAGATTTAATTGATAATCCGTTGATTGCATTTAAAGATCAGCTAGTATTAGTTCCAAGCATAACGTTTCAATTATTACCAGAAATTGCTCTTGTATCAATGTTCACACATAAAGGAGCACAAGTGAATTTTAAAGGTTATGAATTTGAAAAGAGATTGAAAAAGAAGTTACAGGAAGTTGGTATTTGTGCTGAACAAATTGCTTCGCATCCTAAAAATAAAACTAATAAAAGCAATAGGGAATCGGATTTAATATTTATTTTGAATAGAACATTGTTTATTGTAGAGTGTAAATCAATTGTTCCACCATATACAATAAAAGATCATGCAAAAACAAACAGTAAGATAATAAATGAAATTGAAAAATTTAAAGTAAATGCAGATTATTTTTCAGAAAATAAGGATTTGGTTTTAAAAAAATTGAATAAAAAGAAGGATATAGAAATAAAGGAAGTCGTAAAAATCTTTGTTACTTCTTCAACTTTAGGTGTAGCAGGATTGTTTAATGATATCTATGTAATTGATGAGGCTGCATTAAATGCTTTTATTAGTAGAAATCCGCCAGTTGTAAGAGATACAGATATGAATATCTATTTTAGACAGGAAAACTGGGCATTCGAAGGGAAAATTACAGCAGCTAAGTTTAAAGAATTTTTGAGAAATCCACCGTCGCTAAAGGCGATGGAAGATATGCTAGTCAGGGAGTGGAAAACTGTAGGGAATTTGCATATTCTTAGATATAGTAAAAATATGCCTAGTAAATTTCTAAATGTATCTGTAGATGATATTGATAAAGATGAGCAACAATACTGGCAATCAATTCTTGAATAAAAAGTATTGATTATGACGACTTTAAAAAGATGTTGAAATAAAAAAGGATGTAGTGATTACGAAGTTGATTAATGATATCGCAGGAAAAATAACACCTATTAATAAAAAGGAAGTTGATGAGTTTCGATTACTTGTTTCAGAAGCCGCATTCCTTAGTGAAAATAGGGCACAAATTACATATTCAAAAAATTTTCCACCTGAGTTAGCGGGTGCATTAGGAGCATTAGGCGCAGGAACAATTGGAGTAACAACTGTTTTTGCAATTTTTTCAGGCATGAGTGGTGCTGAAATAATGTCTGCATTAGCAGGGTTTGGACTTCCAGGAGCTGTAGGGGGAATTAGCAGTGTAGCAGCAGTTGTAGCAGCACCAGTTATTTTATTTGGAGGAGGGTTATTTCATATAGCCAATCAAAATAAATTAGGAAGAGAACTTAAAGAACTCTTTGAACAATCCTATAAATTTGAAAAAGATCTAGTAGAAGACAATCGTGATGTGGTTGTAAATCTATTAAATGGAATAGAAAAGTACCGAGAAAAATTAGAAAAAAAGCATTTAGATTTACGTAAGATTAAACATTAGTTTTGAAGTTTAAACTAAAACTATTTCTTTGAATTATTGTGTATATTGAAGAAGCTATGATGTCATGTACTTTTTCGAATATCATTCACTTGTGATACGCAGAACATCCTCATAAGTGAAAATTGAATTGTGTTGAGAGATAAGGTAGATCTTATCGTAAGTAAAATATCATTAGCATGTGATACGGAGAACAACCTCATAAATGAAAAGGGTGGATAAATGTCAATAAAGTAGACATAAAAAAGTAGAAAATTAATGTGAGAACAGCATGAAAATCATTTTTTTCTAGTTATGTATTACAATAAAATAAATAGAGTATTAAAGGAGAGAAGCAAAATGAAAAAAAGTGTATTATTGGTAATCCTCGTACTGAGTGCTTTAACAGGTTGTACAGATGGGCAAAAGGAAAAAACAATGGTGAGTAGTAACGAAACCAGTTCAAAACAATCAGCTGAAAAATTGAATGATGCTGAAAAAATGGAAACGTATGATGAAATTGTGAAAGAAGCAAAGAAATTAAACATTGAAGGTAATTTTAAAGAATCTGAACTAAAACTAGCCTTAATTCCTGTAAGTGTCTTAGGAAATAAAGATTATTCAACACTAAAAGAAGCCGTTGAAAATTTGTCTAGCTCAAATAATAAGGGATTGCAAGAACAAAACGAAGACAAAAAAACAGAACAAAAAGCAAACGAAGCGGCAACCGTTAAAGCAGCTGATACGTCATCCGGTTTCAATGGAGATTTGGCTAAATGGGCGAATACTTACGTGTTTTATTATTTACAGGATGGTCAAAAACAAAGTCGTTTGACCATTACAGGAAATGGTGGCGTTACACAAAATAATTATGATGGCACACAATATTTTGGAACAGCATCTATTACAGCCAATTCATCAAGTGCCTTAAGTTATAACACAGATACCATGTATCCATCACGTATGCCGGCAACGAAAAGCATCAATTCAAACGTGAAAATTTCTATTCAATGGGATAACGGTGGTGGAAGCCAAGTCTATTACGGCTATCTATCTAACTCGTCACGGTTGATACTAACAGATGGAATTAGTCAAAACAATGGTGTTCACGAAGTTTGGGTAACATACTAGATCTTTCTTATATTTTAAAAGTCAAATCTAAATTATAAAAAGGAATATTGTGAGCTTTTTATAAAAATGGTTTACAATAAGCTAGAGATTGATAAGGAGAGTTAGTGAAATAGGAATTGAGAATATCATTCACCTCTCTATTATGTACATTAATAGATTTTGAAATGTATTATAAAAAAGGGAAATCCAGACAGAACTCAAAATTATTAGGAAAGCTGACCACTGCTCTACTATTTTTTGAGTTTTTTATTTTTATGGAGTTCTAAGAAAAATTGAAAACAAGTAATAACAAGCACTTCTTCAAATATCACTCACTTCCGATACGCAGAATATCCTCATAAGTGAAAATTGAATTGTGTTGAGAGATGCGGTAGACCGTATCGTAAGTAAAATATCATTGGCATGTGATACGCAGAACACTATCATAAACTAAAAACAAATTGGAGCAGCATTTTTGATGTGAAACACTTTTCTTAAATGAAATTGAACTAATATTTGATGGAGGGATTAGAAAATGAGTAATAGAGAAGAGGAATTGGCAGATTTAAAGCGGCCTAGGAACTGGATACTGAGAGAAGAAATGTCGTTAATTCAAGCTAAAAAATATAAGGATAGTATGAGAGCAGAGGAGAATGTTAATATAGTAAAAAAAGTGATAGAAAATTGGATAGAGAAAGGACAAATAGCGGAACTACAAATAATTAATAAATTTCCGATATTAGTTTCTAATATGAATAAAGAGGAAGTAAAAAAAGAGATAATGAAAAAATGTGGTAAAAGAGATAAATATCACTATCTCTGGGTATCTTTCCGGGATGATGGAATGATAGTGACTGTTGGTAGAACATCATTTCTAGAAAAAGCCGGATACGGCGATTTATTTGAAAAATTCGACTTTTTTGGGGTTGGAACTCAAAGATTATTGTTAAAATCTTTAATTAGCTCAAAAGAGAAGCTAAAGGAGCTAGAACAATTAAATGTTGATATGAATAAATTTACTAGTTATGCTTTAATATTACCCGTCAAATCAAATGATAGAAAAGTTGTAAATACTTTAGAAAAAAAATTAGGGGAATATCTAATTAGTAAGAAGAATCCTATTTTTAATTACTATTCACATAACTGGTAATATCTTTAATTATTCGTATAGCTCATTGGCATAAGGTCACAATAATTAAAAAACTAAAGTAAATATTTAGAGAAATGTCATTCACTTCGGATACGCAGAACATCCTTATAAATGAAACTAGGATTGTATTGAGAGGTTTGGTAGGTATAAAGATTAGCTACTTTTTTTAAGTGAATAGAAACCTAAACATTTATGAAATTAATGAGGTTCACCTATCAATGAAATTTAATTTTATATTATAAAGTGAAATATTTTATTTAGCCATCTATAATAATGTCTGTTTTTCTAAATTGAGTATGTCCAAAATTTTTAAATCGAAGGAGGAAACAATGTGAAAAAATATTTTCCTAGTTACACACCAGTTTTTAAAGAAACAACCGGATGATTAAAAGGACTACAAAAATTGGGAGAAAGAAAAGCAGGTCAATTAACGGATGAAGGTAGATTCTTGTTTCTTTTAGTTGGGAATATAAAATTAAGGTTAAGTAACATCAGTATATTTTTTTGAAGATTGGGGTAGGGGAATAGGTATGTTTGAATATAAAAAGTATAAGAGTATAGATTCAAAAGTCTATAAAGATTCTTTAGTGTTGCGAAATGATCTTCTTCGGGTGCCGATTCAAAAATCCATTTATGATGAAAATCTAGACTTAGAAAAAGGAAATGATTTTTATGGAGTCTTTAAAGATGGGAATCTAATTGGAACACTTAGTTTTTTTGAGAGAGAACCTTTTGTTGCACAGTTGACAGCATTTGCAATAAGTAAGGAGTTTCAAAGATTAGGTCTTGGCAAAAAATTAGTAGTGTTTCTTTTAACAGATTTAAAAAGCCGAGGTTATCACAAAATTAGTGTGAATGCTCGGACGAGTGCAAAAGAATTTTATCAAAAATGTGGTTTTGCTTTTATTGAAGGACCGATATTGAATTCAGAATTAGGTGTTGAAGATTATAGAATGGAATATTTAATTGAGAAATAATTCAGAGGTAAAAGGAGGAAAAAGTGAAAAAGAAAATTCTAATTTTTTTTATATTGCTATTTTTATTAGCGGTTGTTTCAAGTAACAATAACACTGAAAGTTCATCTGTGGAAACAGTTCAAACAGATGTAAGTATTATACTTTCGATACGGAGAACATCCTCATAAGTGAAAATTGAATTGTGTTGAGAGATAAAGTAGACCGCATCATAAGTAGGGATATTTTTTCAAGCCTTATAATGAAAGGAGTTAAACGAAATAATGCTCTGTAAAGAGAAGTAAACTTTTGTTAAAATGAAAGTATTATGTGTTTTTTAATGATATTAGATGGGAGAGAAAAATGAAGAAAAAAAGTTTGTTTGTAGGTATAGCTCTTTTTTTAAGTATTTTTGTTAGTGGCTGTGCGAATAAGGAAGAAGTAGAACAGTCTGAAAATAAAGAAAAAATGATAAAAAAAGCGGAAAAATCAATAGCTGAGCGTCCAATTATTTATATGTCCAACAATTTTATGGGGTTAATGGATACTAAGGGAACTATTTTAATGGATGGAGAAAAAGAACGGATAAAAGAAATTGATGCATTTTCTAATAGTACATTGTTGGAATATACTACAACTATGCATGATGTGTTTTATTTTAACACAGATAGTTATCAAATTTTCCCTGAAAACCCAGAACTTAGAATTCACAATCGGTCGTTTGAAAATAGTAAATATGGTAGATATAAAGATGACAATCTGAATAAATTTGGGCTTATTTTGAATGATGGAACACTTGTAAAAGAAGCTAAAGATATGCCAGATGGTATATCAGAATTTATTTTTAGAAATGATAGTTTCGCTCATGTTTATTTCAAAGGTAATACCGAGGGGTTAATGAATAATGAAGGCAAGATGCTATTAAAAGATATTGAAAATTTTGATTATCTGGAAGAAGAGGGAATCAATACATCATTAGCTGTTGTTAAAATCGATGGAAATTATGGAGTTGTTCATGATAAAAAAGGATTAATTTTTTCCCCAGAAGAAGCAAAGAAAATGGAAATAACAGAGATTTTTCCTTATGAACAACGTTCAGCAGCCATTTATAAAACAGAAGAAGGTGAGTATGGTTTAATTGATCAACAGGGGAAAGTAGTTTACGAGGCTGAAGAACCTTTGTTGTTTCAATATATTTCATCTTTTTCTGAGAAAGGGTTTGCTTTAGCTCAATCATATGGTGATGACCTTGTCATTAATGAAGCTGGTGAAGTTGTGACCGTAGTTTCTGAGGAAGTAGAAGCTGGTGTTTCTGTTTTTCACGGATTTTTGAAAGATGATACTATTTTGGTTAGAATTGGAAAACTGCACGATGAAAAATATGGTTTAATGAATGAAAAATTCGAAGTGGTCAAAGAGTTCCCAGATAGTTATGAAAGAACTCCTTTTTATCTTGGAAATGGGTTGTTTTCTATTCAAAGACTGGGTGAAGATGCTTTTCCAGCCATTATAAATAGTTCTGGAAAGAAGCTTTTTTCTGAAAAAGAGAGTCAAACAAAAGAGATTTATGATTTTAGTAAATTTACAGATTCTGGATGATCTATTTTTAGTACAAAGAATTATGATCAAGGTTTAATAAATCAAAAAGGGAAGATTCTTATTGAAGCAAATAATGGCTCAGAAATTGAGATAAAGAAAATGCAAAATGTCTATCAAGTATCTAAAAGTTTTCCAGGGAAAATGTCAACAAAGTATTACTATGACAAGGATGGAGAGCTATTTTGCCGATTAAAAGAAAGCGAAAAGATATTTTTATCCAAAGAGCTAATTATGATTGTAAAACCAAATGGAAAGACTAGTGTCTATGATGAAAATGGCTATTTAATCAAAATAATCGAGGTAAAAACAGACAAATGATGTGAAATTCAAAAAGTTTTGACTGCATTTACAATGGGGAAAGGATAATCTTTGTATTGTAATTTTTAATTTAATTGATTTTAGTTTTATAAATCCAATTTGTCATATAAAAAGCGAATTGTATAAAGAGGTAAGGAAGAACATATTATAAATCAAATATCATTCACTTGCGATACGAGGAACATCGACATGAATGACAAGCGAATTTTACTGAGAGATAAGATAGACCATATCTTAAGTAAAATATCATTAGAATGCGATACGCAGAACCGTATCATAAATAATGATATTTTTGGGAAGGGAAGGTTGATTTAGAGGGCTTTTTAAGTGTGAAATGCAGGGTTTGTGATAAGGGTGTCATTGGTTAGTGGGAAATAGTTACTGAGTTTGTCACAGATTGTTTTATATTTAGGAGGAAATAAAATGAATTTGTACACAGAAAGATTATTATTAAGACCATTTAAAAATACGGATGCAGCATCACTATTTGATTATGCGTCGGATAAGCGAGTAGGACCTATTGCAGGATGGCCAGCACATACGAGTGTTGAGAATAGCCAAGAAATTATTAAGACTGTTCTTTCTGATTCTTTAACATTTGCGGTATGTTTTAAAGAAGCCCCTGAAGTAGTGATTGGTAGCATTGGAATTATACTACACACGCAAGAAAAACTTTTTTTATTTATGGGGAAAAAAGATGCAGAAGTTGGGTACTGGTTAGGCGTTCCATTCTGGGGACAAGGTATCATTCCAGAAGCATTTACAGAAATAATGAGATACGCATTTGAAGAGTTGAAGGTTGAAGCAATTTGGTGTGGTTATTTCGATGAAAATGAACAATCTAAAAAAGTTCAAGAAAAGGCTGGATTACGATATGTACGAACAGAAATGGATATTGAGGTTCCATTGTTGAACTTGAAGAGAACAGAACATTTCTCTAGAATAACTAAAGAAGAATGGGAGAATATTTCTCTTTAGTTATTTTTTTTAGCATTCTATTGCTCCTCTTTGTAATCATTGTTATAATTTAATTGACACAATATAAAAGTGTTACATAGTTACTAGATTCATTGGAGGAGAAAAAATGGCACAAATCAAATTATCACCAGAAGAATTAGAAACATCAGCCACAAAATACACGCAAGGGTCAGAAGAAATTTTAACGGTATTATCAAACCTTGAAAGAGAACAGGAGGCTATCCGCTCTAACTGGGAAGGTAGCGGCTTTGAAAGCTTTGACAATCAATTTGTGGAATTACAACCTAAGATTCGTGAGTTTGGCGAGTTGTTAGAACAAATCAATCAACAGCTACGTTCAGTAGCTCAAATTATGCGTGATACAGATAACGATATTTCACAAGCGATTAATAATCGTTAATGTTTAGTTGAAAGTGTAGGCGGAGAATAAGAAACTTTCTTCGTCTTTTTTCACTTATATATGCAGAATAGGTATCAATATGATGGGGGAAATACATAGAGAATCAAGTGAATAGCGTTAAGAGCTAATATGTTTATTTGAGAAACTAATTTATTGAGCTTTTTTCGTTTCAATGAACAACAAAAAGGGATGACAAGGAGTGAAAATACTGTATGGGAAATATTGCTTCAGATATAGGAACTGCTACTGCAGCAGTTGGCGGCCTTCAATCTGTTTCAGTGAATAAAGGGCAACAAGTAACGTTAGGAACAAGTACTGTCGCAAGTATGAAAGCAGGGGCTGAATTAAGTAATCAATTATTATCTAACCTGTCTGATTTAGTTGAATGCGTAAAAGAACAAAGTCAAAGTTTTCCTAAAATTGCTGAAATGATTGCGATTGAAGATAGTAAAATCAATTTCTAAGGAGTATAGTAATGGCTAAGAATAGTAATGATTTGGAAAGGGCTAAATATGACCGCTTAATACTGGAAAAAGAGACGGTGGCAGATGACTTAAAAGATGAAGGTCGAAAAATGCAAGGAAGCTTATCTGATTTGAGAGAAGACCTGCAAAGAGGATACAGGGAATTAAGCATGTTACATGAAGAGGATATCTATGAAGGAGATCGTGAAAGTCTTCGGCTACAAAGAGAAAATGAAGCGCAAGAGCAACTGTTTCGGCATCGTTTAGAAGAAATGGACGAACAAATCTCAGAAGAATATCAGTCAGAAGTCAGAAAAATAGAGAATGAAAAAGAAGAATTATACCGAAAAAGGGGTGATATTCCTTGGGATTAATCTATTCGAGTTCCGATTCCAGTAGCCTAATCAATGGGCTAAAAGCAAATCTGAACAGCGGGAAAGAGGTAACGGAACAATTAAAGTCAGGCAGTCAAAAAGTGATTTCCGCTGTCAATGGAAAAACGTTATCAGGAGCAGCTTATACGGCTGGAAAAGGATTATTTAGTGAATTAATTCTTCCTACTATTAGTAAGGTAACTACAGCAATCGATAATGTAGAGCAAGAATTACAGCAATATACAGCTGCTAACGGTAAGATAGCTGGCGAAGGAAATTTAGATGAAGATAAATTGAATCAGCAAATAACAATCAAAAAATCAATGAAAGCTTCTGTGGAAGCATCAGCAGCAGTCGCAAGAGCGTTGTCACGAATGAATCCAGTGGCTAACATTCTAGATTCCTTGTTAAACATTCAGAAAAATTTGAATCAGATGGCGGATAGCTTAGAAGAGGACATTCGAGAATTAGAGGATAAGCTAGAAAAGTTAAGAGAATTTTCGGCAGAGACAAGTGGTCTATTTACGAATAGCTTAAGTGATATGAAGTTAGCAATGCAAGGCATTCTTGTCTTGAATAACACAATCGTAAATAAAGATGGAACGTATCAATTACCAGTGGGTACAGATATTCATTGGTTTAAACAATTAAAAAAACAGAGTGAGCTTGATCGAATCATTGGTAAGGAGAGACCGCCGAATGTGGGGAATCGAGAATACAAACTAATTGATTTAGGATATGGTAAAATATGGTGTTGGGTTGAAAAAGGGAAAAATGTTGCGACAGCAGAAGATGTTAGAGTGACACTAGCTTATAATGAATGGCTAAGCCGAATGGTGGATAAATATGGATTGAGTTTCATTCAAGGTGAACGTCCAAAAGGCATAGATGAATTATTCTATGAACAAAACGCTACCTTAATAAAGGAGTTAGCAACAGGGATTGATAGTGTAACCGGAAAGAAATTAAGCACTGCCGAAAAACTTGGGAAAGCATCCTTATTAGCAAATGGAATGATTACAATCGGTGTAATGGTAAAGGGTGTTCTCAATGTAGGAAAAACACAAAATCCTAAGTCTGTTAAACCCAATAAGAAAGCCAGTGGGGCTAATGTTCCAAATCCAGATTTGGGGGTCGTTCAATCAAGAGTTAATGTAGCAAATGGAAGAACTAGATTTACTCCAACGAGACCCTCGACAGGAAAACCAGTATCGGCGGGATTCGAACATGTGCTAGATGGACATTTTAATCGACCTATTGCGAATAGTCGTTCTATTTTTTCTATAACAGCAGATAAATTGAAACAGGTATTGCAATCTCCAAATGTTGTTAAGTCAACAGTTATGGATATGTCTGGAGGACAATATAAAAGAATTGTTGATACAGGAGAGATAATTGGAAATACAGCATTAAAACACGGTGGTAATCCTACTAGCTGGATTGAAGTTATTACGGATAGAGCGGGAAATCTAATTACTACTTATCCAGTTCCAAAACCTTAAAGGTATTATATGGAGGTAAATATGAGCGAAGAATTGATTAATGAAAAACTATTAAAAGATTATTACGAAATTTTTAATGATTCCGAAAAATTGAAAGATTTTTCTAGTTATTATAGAGCGTTAGTACAAATTGTTAAAAGGTACCCTTTAGAATTTACAGATGAAGTTAGAGACGAATGGGGATTAAATGAACTTCTTAGTATTGAAGAAAAGAAGTATATAGTTGACAAGCCTGATATTTGTTTAAATATGGAAAAGAAACGTCTGGTAAGAAATTATGAAAATATTGATACGTTAGCTATGGCTATTAGAGATACTTTATGGGATATGGTTACTGTGTATTCAGGAAAAGACTGTCCGATAACTCCAAATGATGAGTTGAGATATATTAAAATAGTTTATAAAGATAATTCTGATAAGATACTTTTAGAGTGTGCAGGATGTGGATGGACAGAAGATATTAATGGGAACGAGTATACTGGACCTGTTGGGAAAGTATTTCCTGTTAAGAAAGATGAAATTGAAAATATATAAAATAATAAAAAGGCACTTTACTATCTGATTGGCGTCGGATAGTAAAGCCTTGATGGTAAGGGTAATCTCACTAATCAAGTTGACAAAAGCTAGCTGTATTTATTGTACAAAAATTCAGAGGACATTTCTAGTCTTTTCGAATGTTTCTTAAATGTACAATCATTTCAGCTAGAAAATGTAAAAGTTATTGAAACGGTATTAGTGAGGGAATAATCACTGATACCGTTTTTTCGTATATCAAAATAAATTTCAAAGGATAATGAACAATGATTTTAACAGAAAAGAACCAGCCAATTAAGGAAATTACACATCAAGACATTTACAATCTATATGACTTGTGGGAGCGACTTCAATCATGGCAAGAAATAGGTATATACGTATTTCTCTGATAAAACAACGCCCGTCAATAAACAACAGATTGTTCGGAAATACTATGCCTGTTCGAAGGTTTTTAGCTTGTTTTATCATGATTTTCATCAGTCTATGAGTAAAATAGAAGAATTATTAGAAGAATTGCGTAATCGTAAGAAGGTTTTATGGAATAAAAATGCTATTTTACTAGATTCTGAGGGTGAAGTAAAAAAGGTTTGAAAGAACAAATTTAAATACTAAAGCCAACGGTAGGCATGTTACGCTAAAAAAGCTCGAGGAACTGACTAAGGTGTTAGCTATTTTGTGAGTTTCTCGGGCACTGACAAACATACATGCCTACTAATAAAAGTCAATGGCGATGAAATCGACGAAGTGAACCATTTACTTATATTAGAATGAAAGCTTCTGTGGAAACATCGGCAGCGGTCGCAAGAGCGTTATCTCGAATGAATCCAGTGGCTAATATTCTAGATTCATTGTTAAACATTCAGAAAAATTTGAATCAGATGGCGGAGAGTTTAGAAGGGGACATTCGTGAACTAGAGGATAAGCTAGAAAAGTTAAGAGAATTTTCGGCAGAGACAAGCGGTCTATTTACGAACAGCCTAAGTGATATGAAGTTAGCAATGCAAGGTGTAGCGGTATTGAATATCACTGTTGCTAATCCTGATGGAACATATAGTTTTCCAGAAGGATTTGATAAAAGTTGGTTTGATAAAATTAAATCGAAGAGTGAACTTGAAAAATCAGAAGAAAAAGCAATTCAAGCATCGTTGAAACAATTTAATGATTTGTATGCAAAAAATCCTGCAGCTGCGATAAAAAAAGTGAAAAATAATGACCGATTGCTAGGATACATTCTTTCAGCATTAGATTCGGGTAAATTACCTGAAAAAGCAGAAGAAGCAATATTAGGCATTTTTATTGCACAAGAAACATGGAGTGTTTTACCTAAAAAACTAGCTAGTGACGTTTTAAACAGTCCGAAATTTGGTCTTTATTTGAGTAAAGCATCGTATGAAACACAAGCAGCCGTATATGGTGCGTTAATCAAATTAAGTGATAAAGGTTGGGATGTTTTAGCTCCTATTGGAAATGTGACGAATATACTGTCAAAATCGTCAGCAGGTGAAAAACTGATTGCTGGAAGTAAAATTGCTTTCAATAAATTTAACAAATTGAAACCAGTTGCTGAGTTTTTGAAAAAACATAAAATGGCTACAGAGGTTGTTTCTGTTGTAGGAGACGGGTTCACAGTTAGTAGCTTAGCCTATAAAGAATATATTAATCCTAAAAGCCCAGCATATGGAGATGTAAGTAAAGCCTTATATGGTGGAGAAAATATATTCTTTATAGAAGCAGGACCTCTAGAGGGAGCTCAGTATGGCGGACCAGTAGGTGCATTTTTTGGAACGGCTAATTACTTTGCTCAAGGTGGAGGGTTATCTGATATTTATGGGGTAAATAAAATTCCATACGTTAAAGATGTTTTGAACTGGGTAGATGATAAACATACATTTTTAAATGAAGAAGATAAAAGGAATTGGATAAATGAGCAGTATGATATTTATGAAAAACGGCATGAAGGATTAAAAAATGGTGATTATTCAGGGTTCAAAATACCAAATAGTGAATATAAACCTGGAGTTCCATCGCATTCTGGTAGCTCTAATTTCAATCCTAATACAAACAATAACATATTTCCAAATGGAGGAAATTAAGTATGATGTTGAAAATTAAGAATAAAAGTAATGAATATTTAGATTCCATATCCCTTAAGGAAGCCAATGACAATATTTATTTTGAAGACATCGAGTTTGCAATGAATGGTAAAGGCAATCAAAAATTTTCTATAGGCACAAAAAAATTAGTCGTTTTTTTAGTAGGTGTATTTATACCTATATCAATGATAATAAGCTTGATAACAGATAGAGTGAAAGTAGGGAATTTTCTTCCACAAACTATTCTAGCTGTTTTCCTAGAGCTATTGATAGTAAGTTTTATGGTATATCAATTTTATAAATCAAGTCGTACGGTTTTGAAATATTGGGAATATGAAGAAGTCAGCTACACTATAGTGAAATCAGCATACATATCTTTGTTTGTGATGGGCTATGGTATGGATGAAGGCAATTATATAGTTCCTTTCTTGGTAGTTACTACTTGTATTTTAGTTTTTCTATTTTTTTATTTTAAGGTAGAAGAGAACATGGTCGTAGAAGAAATTAATAAAATTTTCAACAGAGAATATAAAACGTCTAAGACAATGAGTATTATGATAAAAATTTCTGGAGTAGTAGCATTTTTGATTTTAATCGCCATGCAATTTTATCGATTAAATAAATGGTGGATACAGGATTCTATCGTGAACGACTCAACAAATCAAACTAGTTTGATTGATGACTTAACAGGAATATTTTTAGGTATACCTATTTTATTGCTGATAACATTGATACCTACTTATTTTTTGTTTAAACCAAAATCTTATGTTAAAACAAAAATAATTAAAAAATATGCTGAAGAATTTAGAGAAAGATATGACTATACAAAAAAACAGTGGTATGGAGAATAAAAACTACCTTGATTAAAGGTGATATGACTGTCTGGTCACACACGCTGTTTGGGTTGGGCTTATCTAAAAAAATGTAACTAAAATTAAAGAAGACTGGTTTGGAAAACAAGATGGGCGTGTAGATACGGGCGACTTTAACAATGGGCTACCAGGGTGGTAAATATGCAAGAAATTTGTTTCATAGAAGCAAAACAGAAAATAAGCTATGATGAAATTGAAGGAATTGTGAATAATAAAGATACAGCATCAAATAAAGCTAAAATACTAGGCAGTTTTTTGTTGGCAGTATTAGTAAGCTTACCTTCGACAAATTATTAT
Source organism: Enterococcus rivorum (assembly GCF_001742285.1). GTDB lineage: Bacteria > Bacillota > Bacilli > Lactobacillales > Enterococcaceae > Enterococcus_L > Enterococcus_L rivorum. The sequence continues at coordinate 90,527 of NZ_MIEK01000045.1, forward strand.
GGCATATTTTCAGTGTGTTCTATTCTTTTGTTAGGCATTATATTTTTTAAATATGTGACTTCTAATAGCTTATTTAAAAAATTAAGTTATAATACTGTGATGTACGCATTGTGGCAAACAGGAACCATTTTTTTTCTGACAGTCTTTTTGTATGTGAAGACAGATAAATATCATGTATTTCCAATTTTATATGTATTTGTGTCATATATGATAGCTTATTATGTCATTCGCAATAAAACTACTAATTTGCTAAAAGTTGAGTATGGGATTCCTTTGAAAAATAATTATGCAGGACCGTTGACGAACAAAATTTCTAGATTATTACAAGTTTTTTTAGCTATAGTTATAGCAGGAAGTATTCTTTATAGAACAAACAAATGGTGGTTGATGAATCTAGAGGTATCTTCTGCTGATGCTTCTATATTAGAATATATTATTTGGGGTGTTGGTTTAATTGTTTTACTAATTGGTTTAACGTTACTACCTACGTTGATTTTTTCTCCAGATAAGTATATCAAGAATAAATTGCTACAAAAATATTCAGAAGAATTTAGAAATCTTTATGGATACACAGAAAAAGAATGGTATGAAGAATAAAGAATATTCTATAGCTACCTGTGAGGATTAAAAAGTATTAATAACATAACTCACAAGTATACTTGCTATCAGGATAATTTTCTAAATTAATCGAGACGAAAAGAAAAATAACTATATATTATTACCATGAGAGTCAATTGCTTCGCTGCAATTGGCTCTTTTTTGTGTTGCCAAAAATAAGGAAGGAGGAATGAAAACAATGTTTGAAAAAAATGACAATCGCTATCTAACAAAAGGAGTCAATGAACAACTACCAAAAGAAATTCAAGTCTATTGTTGGCAGTTGATTGACCAGAAAAGGAAAGAAGCAGAAACGAAACTGGATTACCTACAAATTTTTGAGTTTAACCGAGATGAACAACGTCAAGCCGTTGAAGTGATTTATCGACAAGAAGAACCATTTTTCATCACCTATCATGAATACAAAATCACAAATTCATTATCAAATTTTCAAGTGAAGAAGCTTTGGGTAATTGACGATGGCACCAATCAGACCATGTTACTACCAGAGGAATATTGAGAGGCTTTCACTATAAAAGAGAACAATTAAGAAGGAGGGGAAGTGTGTCATGGAAGGCAATCAACCAAGAAAAAGAGTGTCCATTATTAGTGTCGAGCTAGTAAAAGAAAGTAGCTTTTTATACAAAAGCCGTCACTGTTCCTCGCCAGAAGCAGCCTATGAATTATTTGCCCCATTTGTTGAGAAGAAAGATCGTGAACATCTCGTCGTGGCAGGATTGAATACCAAAGCAGAACCTACGATGATTCATGTCGCGCATATTGGTACAGTGAACCAATCCATTGCGATGCCTAGAGAAATTTTAAAACCGCTACTCCTATCCAATAGTGTTGCTTGCATTGTCTGTCATAATCATCCCAGCGGTCATGTCGAACCATCTGAAACGGATATTGCATTCACAAGAAAACTGAATGAGGCCTGTGAACTATTAAACATTACACTACAAGATCATCTTATTATTGGAAGTAATGGCGACTACTATTCATTTCGTTCAGAAGGATACTTATAAGTTTCATACGTTAGACCATCAAAATCAACTGTAAAGGAAGGAACATTCATGTGTAGAATAAATCAAGCCATTCAATTATTAACGGAGCAACAGAGCATCAAAACAGAAAAAGAAGAGTGGGGACAAGAATCCATCTTATTAATGAAGGAAGAGCTAGACGAAGAAACATTGCATAAAAAAGCTAAAGAGAAGTTACCTACTATTACCTTAAAAGGTGGGATTAAGAAGCGAATTCGCTACTATTCTTGTTCGACTTTTAGAAACAAAGGAGCCAGTGTGTGTCATGCCAATTCCATTCGAGCCGATACCGCAGAAAGTTTCGTAGCAGAACGACTGAAAGAAATTGTCCGAGCCCCTCAAATTTTAGAACCTTTAGTTCGGCAGTTGAATGAGGAGCGACTGAACCAGATACAGCCCTTAGAACAAGAACTAGCCGTTATTGCAATAGAACAAGAGGAATTATTGGCTAAAATAGCAAAATGGGAAGTGGTGCTGGAAGAAAATCCAGAGTTGGTTGAAACCTTAATCGAACGGCTAAAGATACTCCGCACTCGTAAGAGTAACGATCAAAGACGAGAAAACGAGATTCTGCATTTCCTAAAACACAAAGATCAACCCATTGAATTAAAAGATGTTCAAACTATCCTTCAAGGGATTGATGCCATGTTAGCAGGGCAAGAGAAAAAAGCCATCAAGGAGTTGTATCGATTTTTCATTAAAAAGATTACTTTTGATAAAGAGACAAAAGACAATATTCAGATGACGATGGCATTTGATGAAAAAATGATTGCTCAATTGAACCAGTTGTACCAAGAAACCCTATCTCACTCGGATAGGGTTTTTTTCGTGATTCAGACAGCTTTTGAGCTCACTATTTAAAGAATAGCATTACCTGTTATGAAATCCATAACAAAGCCCTAGATAGTCGAAATATCTAGGGATAGTGTTATGTAGGTGCGTAACAACTATTATGTTTGATAGAAAGAAAAATTTTGACTATATATAGTTGTATTTTTTTTAGTTAGGTGGTAAAATCACTAAATAAGTATACTTTTGAAAAATATAATCGCTTATTTTAAAGCGTTCTTATTTTATTAGGTAGACAAAAATATGGTTTTTTCTAAAAATAGGAGGTTGGAAAATGAAAATCAGTAGTATTCCACTGAAAAGTTTGTATTTGTTGAAAGTTGCTTTTGAAGAAAGTGTCCTTGATGATGTGAGAGCATTTAAAGAACAAATGGGGGAAGGTACATTTAATGCTAAACATGGCTTAAATTGGGATCTTACATATCGGAATGTTAGTGCGGCTGCAACTACACTTGGGATGATAGTGATAGAAGCTAAGCGGGGCTTTTGGGAGTTTGACCTTGTTTTGGATTTAAAGTCAAAAGAAGTGTTAGTTTTTATGAAAGATCCCAATACGAATATAGCAGCTCGGATTGATTATCATTACTTCAATGCATTACTTTACAAGCATGAATCATTTGAAATGGATATGCTGGCAGATGATTTTGCTGAGGGAGAAGACAAAATTAAAATGGATATTGTAAAGGATATTCTTGGGGGATTTGCTTATGCCTACGATACTGTTCTTGTAATGTCCAAAGAAATGGATGGACATAAAGCTTTAAAAACATCTTTAAAACTATATTCAAAAGAAGGGCAGCTTTTAGAAACAGAATTGATTCCAAATCTTCCAAACGATGATGATACAGAAAGTCAATATACATCTGATCAACATGATATTAAAGGGATTTCTTTAAAAGACAGCAAGCCCAAAGAAAATACGATGTTTGACTCTGAAGATTTAAAAAGGGATGAAAATATTGAAGACGAAGAGCAGGCATAATCTTCACTCACATTAGGAAGGGTGTCGTTAAAAAGTGAGAGAATTTAATGGTGAACGATTAAAAGAAGCACGTTATTTTAAAGGTATATCAATAACAGATTTAGCAGATAAATTAGAAGTCAGTAAGCAGATGGTATCAAAATATGAAACAAATAAGGCAAATCCAACTGCTGAAAATTTATTTAAAATAGTTAGAATACTTGATTTTCCTACTGAGTTTTATTTTAATGATGATAAATTTTCAGAGGTTAGTAATGGTACTTTCTATCGATCTAGGTTTACTTCGACACAAAAACAGAAAGCTCCTTCGGAATCTATAAAAAGAGTTGTAACAATTTATCGAGATTTTTTAGAACAGTACGTAAATTTTCCTAATCTTGCTAAACCTGTGATTCCAAATCTTGATGAACTTGTGGAGAATAAAAAATTTGAAACACTATCAAAAATACTACGAGACTACTGGGGTTTAGACAGAAGACCTATAGAATCTATGATGGTATTGTTAGAAGAAAAAGGTTTTGTCAATGCATTATTACCTAAAGAAATGGAAAAAGTGGATGCTTTTGGGAGTCATGAATTCATTAATGACAATAATTACTACGTAATTATTTCAAAAGCAGACTCATCATTTTACAGGCAACAATTTTCCTTAGCTCATGAATTAGCACATTGGATTATGCATACCGATGAAATAGACCCTCAAGCCCTTGATCCAATTGAGTATAGGAAGAAAGAATCAGAAGCGAATGATTTTGCTTCAAGTTTCCTGTTACCAAAAGAAGAATTTTTGAAGGATATAGATAACATAGGAACAGTAACACTAGCTAAACTATTAGTCTTGAAAGAAAAATGGAATGTTGCGTTAAGTGCTATGCTTATGAGGGCAAGTAAACTTAATGCTATTACAGAGATAGAGCATCAGAAATTGCAAAAACAGATTAGCTATAAGGGTTGGAGAAAAAGAGAACCATTAGACGAAAAAAAATCTACTAAACCATTAGCTTTAAAGCAAGCTACAGAGCTAATAGTTGATCACGATGTAATAAAAGCTTCTGATATACCAATAAAGATAAATGAACAATATGGGAGACTGTACAATAGTAGTTTTCTTGAAAATGCTGTTGGTCTAGATACTGGATATTTGACTTTGAAAAGTGCTGAAGTGATAACATTAAAAGTTAGAAATTAAAGCAATAGTATCTGTAAAAAATGATTGAGATATCTTTATAGTGAAGTAAGTGCTGTCACATATAAAGGTATCTTTTTTAATACAATTTTGCCAAAGTAAATCTAAAATATGTTACGATAATAACTAGTAGGGGATAAAACAATATGTCAACAGTGGAAGAAAGACGATTTATAGTTTTTGTTGTAGCTTTTTCGGTAGTCAATAGCTGTAAGACGCTTATCTTTAATAATAATGTATTTAGCCCACAAGACTATTTTGGAGCAGCAATTACTATTGCATTAATATTTTATATGGAAATATATAGAGATAGGGAAGGATATCAATTATGGATAATTAGGTTTAAGAGTCCATTGAAAAATTTAGTGTTGATATTTATGGGAGCATTTCTTATTTTTCTAGTTTGGGGATTTGAACAGATAAGTGGATGGGCAATTGGTACAAATGAATTTGAACTGGCTAAGGTAGTTCTCTATTTTGTTACAAATATTACAAGCTATATTTTATTAACATTAGGAATTTGTTGCCTAATCCTTCCATTCCTAAGATTTTTGAGTGTTAAATTGGATATGGATGCTATGGAGTAAAGAAAAATTGAGAAAATTATTAAATTGCCTAGGTTTACGGAACTTATTAGTATTAAAGAAATATACGAATTTTATCTACTTAAAGTGTAACTTTACTTGCTATAAATAGTTGATATGTAAGTACAATTTAATGCGTCAAATTTTTTATTAGGTATTTAGTATATGACTATTTGGTATAATTATAGTGATAGAGGCTGAAGTGATAAATTTAAAGGAGAGGAAAAAGATGGGCAGAAATGTAAGTACTAATGTCGAAAGAAAGATATATGCTGAGTCTATGGGGAGATGTATGAATCCAGAGTGTAAAGTAGAACTATTCAAACATAATGGCGACATAATGGAGAAAGCTCATATAGTTCCATATTGTGATACCCAAAATAACTCATATGAAAATTTAATTATTTTATGTCCGAATTGTCATACGAACTTTGACAAAAATGCTGCATTCAGCAAAGAGGATGTTAAGTCATGGAAGCAATTACGTAATGAGGAGTTTGAACTTTTTTTTTAGTAAAGAATACGATACATTCGAGGATTTAAAACTGGAAGTAGTTCCGTTGTTATTACATAATCAAACAATTTTTGAAAATTATTATTTAAAGAGCAAAAGGGAGCTATGGGATATTTCTGAGGGAGAGATTTTATCAAACAATAGAATGCTAAGAAATATTTTAAAGAATAACACTAAGTTGATTCAAAATCATTTTGATGAAAACTATTCAAATTTAGCAATAGTACAAAAATTTATGCTTCATATTGATGAGTTTGAAGCTACTCGACTAAGTAAAGAAAGAACAAGACAAGTATTGTTTCCAACTGAGATTAACTCCCTATTTGGAATAGAGCCTTTAAATCAAGGGTTTTTACCATCAGTAGAATCTATTGAGAGTCTAATAGTGTCACTGCAAAATAAAGGAGAGTTTGAATCAATTGTTTTAGGTACTGATAATCCATATATACAGATAAAAAAAGATGATATTTCTGAAAAAATTTATCTATATGATATTCCTAGATTAAGACAAATGTATTATGATAACAATTGTTTCAGGGGGACGAATGTTCGTTTTTCGAGTTTGAATTATGCTCTGAAAGTTATAAAATCAAGAGGTTTAAAATTTAATTTTTTGGATCTTAATAATCTAAAAGAAATTGTAGTAAATGGTGTGCATATAATTTTTATTTATGAATACTGCTTAAGTAAAGTCGAATTATTACAACTGTCTCCAAAAGAAAAATGTGTAGTTTTAAATTTACATAATTGGAATGGTGAAGGTTGTATTTCAGCAGAAGCATACGAATTAGCAGAAGAAATGAAAGTTAAATTACTAACAGTGGATGAATTTTATAGGTACCTCAATAATGTTTAGAGAAAAGGATAATGTTATTCGGAAAATTATATATCATAAAAAATTGTTTGATTCATTTAAAAATGTATATTTGTTTGGATCTATAGTTGATGAAAAAAAAATTCCGAATGATATAGATTTATTGCTAATATACGAAGATTTTTCTGATGAACTTTTACTAGATGTGGATAAGATAAATATTATTTTTGATCAATTATATGGACTTTCTTTTGATTTAACAGTGCTTAGTGAACGTGAGGAAGATGAGTCATGCTTCATAAGTAGATTGAACTCAAATTACTTACAAATAAAATGATAGACGTTTAAGTGGATTTACTTTTATGTTTAATGGAACACTTAAAACACTATTGATACAGCTGCTTGAAATTTGGGTACTTGAGTAAATCTCAGTTGATGTGTTGTTAATGATAGCTGATATCACTTATCTATGATACGGGCATACGTATCACAAATAATGCGGTTTTTTTGAGTGGTAGGAGTTCGGAACAAAAATCGAAGAAACGCTTGGTGCTGTGAGATTCTGCGGATATCATTCACTTACGATACGGAGAACCGTATCATAAATGATGCGGTTTTTGAAAAGAGAAGGTTGGTTTAGAGGGCTTTTCAGGTGGGAAATGCAGGGTTTGTGATAGGGGAGTTCTTGGTTAGTGGGGAATAGTTATTGAGCTTGATGCGGATTGTTGTCTATTTAGGAGGAAACAAAATGAATTTTTACACAGAAAGATTATTATTAAGACCATTTAAAAATACGGATGCAGCATCACTATTTGATTATGCGTCGGATAAGCGAGTAGGACCTATTGCAGGATGGCCAGCACATACGAGTGTTGAGAATAGCCAAGAAATTATTAAGACTGTTCTTTCTGATTCTTTAACATTTGCGGTATGTTTTAAAGAAGCCCCTGAAGTAGTGATTGGTAGCATTGGAATTATACTACACACGCAAGAAAAACTTTTTTTATTTATGGGGAAAAAAGATGCAGAAGTTGGGTACTGGTTAGGCGTTCCATTCTGGGGACAAGGTATCATTCCAGAAGCATTTACAGAAATAATGAGATACGCATTTGAAGAGTTGAAGGTTGAAGCAATTTGGTGTGGTTATTTCGATGAAAATGAACAATCTAAAAAAGTTCAAGAAAAGGCTGGATTACGATATGTACGAACAGAAATGGATATTGAGGTTCCATTGTTGAACTTGAAGAGAACAGAACATTTCTCTAGAATAACTAAAGAAGAATGGGAGAATATTTCTCTTTAGTTATTTTTTTTAGCATTCTATTGCTCCACTTTGTAATCATTGTTATAATTTAATTAGTAAAATATAAAATGAATATATACTGCTATATTCCATTGGAGGAAAAAGAATGGCACAAATCAAATTATCACCAGAAGAATTAGAAACATCTGCTACAAAATACACACAAGGGTCAGAAGAAATTTTAACGGTTTTATCTAACCTTGAGAGAGAACAAGACGCAATCCGTTCCAATTGGGAAGGTAGTGGTTTTGAAAGCTTTGACAATCAATTTGTGGAATTACAACCGAAAATTCGTGAGTTTGGTGAGTTGTTAGAACAAATCAACCAACAGCTACGTTCAGTGGCACAAATTATGCGTGATACTGATAACGATATCTCACAAGCGATTAATAATCGTTAATATTTTTAGGACAGAGAAGTCTTTTGCATTTTCTTTGTCCTTATTTTTTTCAGTCAAACGAAAGGAGGCATAACAGATGGCAGGAATAAAAAGTAACTCAGGAGTTGCGCAATCGGTTGCTTCCGCTATTGCCACTTCTCTAGGTTCCATTAATCAAAGGGGAACCATCCTAACAGATAACCAAACAACTGTTGCTGGGAATACAAGTGCACAACAAGCTATCACTCAGTTAACATCTTTTAATACATCTCTTGTTCAGGCGGTCGCACAGGCAAGTAATAACATCCGTTCCGTTGCCTCAGAGTTTGAGGGGTTAGATCAGAAAATTGCTCAAACGGTTCAACAATTGCCTAGGTAGAAAAGGGGAAGTCGTCAGATGAAGACATGGAATGAGGTTCAAGCTGAAAAGCTTCAATTAGAGCGCGATCAAGAAGGGCTGGAGAACACGCAGCGAAGTGTTCGTCAAACAGAAGAATCGTATGAAGAGTATTTTTTTCATCAAAGTACGCTATTTGAAGAACTACAAGAAGAGTTTGCCCAAAGTGAAACAGATTTGTTGTATCAAGACATGGCGGAACAAATCCATTGGCAGAAACGCGCTCTTCAAGAGGTTTTAGAGGAGCAGGAACACGAAATGAAAAAAGAATTACAAGGAATCGAAGATAAAAAAGAAGCATTGGCTTGGGCAGAACGAGCAATTGCAAAAGCGGAAAAGGAGGAACAGAATGAGTATTGATATGTACTTAGGACAAGCACGAAGTCAAGCAGCTAGTGTGAAAAGTGTATGTAATCAATTGTCTCAAGGATATCGTTCTTTGTTGCAAAGCAATCAACAATTTATTGGAACAGTAGAACTATCCAGTAAGGCGTATGATTCCGCAAAAGCTTTTTTTTCAGCGGTGATACAACCGTTAGTTCAAGGCGCTGAAGTGGGTGCAGAAATGACTGCAGAAGCCTGTCAAAAATTTGTGGATCAATATACATCGGAAGTAGATAGCATTGATTTGAAGTCTGACCAATTAGAACGTCGGATTCAACAGGTGAATCAATCCATTCAAAATATGCAACACATTAATAACAATCTACCGTCACTACCATTAGGAACGAATCCCTTGAAACAAATCAATCAACGAATTATTGAGTCATTAGAAACCACGAAAAGAGACTTGGAGAAGAAGCTAGAAAAATTGTTGGCCTTCAATGCCTCGTCTCCTGCTATTTTTTCAGAAGTGAATGCCTTTTATGGCACCTTGGCACAAGGTTTACAACAAGCGAATACTAGCTTCAATCCTTCAACAGGGACATTTTCTATACCGAAAGGGAAAGCTTTGGATTGGACGAAATCGGTTAATGAACGATTTGTAAAGAATGAAATTGATAAGTTAATGAAAAAAACAAAACTTACTAAAGATGATCTTGTAAAATTAATCCAAATTGCAGAACAAAATCCTAATCAAGAAATGCCTAAAAGCTTTTGGGATATAGTATCTAAGTCTTGGAATGATATATCAGAAAATGTAAAAGATGGAACTCCATTAGATTTTGCCGCATTGATGTTAGAGACTAGCGGAAATGTAACTTTAAAATTAGGAGGCTGGTATAATTATATTACAGGTATAAAAGGAACAAATTTTGTTATTGTTAATCCAAGAGTGGCCGCAGTAACATCAAAAATGTTTAGCCAAGGAAACCTCTTAATTGGTGGAGCAAAATATGGACTACCTGCTCTAGGTGGTGTTTTAGATTTTGTAGGACAGGTAAGTGAAGGTGAAGATGTTGGAGATGCGGCAGTGAAAGCAGTTGCACATGTTGGGATAGGACTTGCTTCAGGGAAAGCTGGAGCTGCAGTAGGTGCAGCAATAGGTACGGCTATTCCAATTCCTGTTGTTGGAACAGTTGCAGGAGCCGTTGTAGGTTTTGCAGCTGGTGTAGTTATAGGTGCTGTTGGTAGCTGGGCATTTGACAGTTTGTATGATAACAAAGAAAAAATTTGGGAAGGCGCAAAAGAGTTAGGTGGATCAATCAAAAATGGCGTAGAAAAAATTGGAGAAAATATTGGACAGGCTGTGGGAGGCTTTTTTGGGAATTTAGGAAGTGCTTTTGGTTAGAAAGGTGAGACAGTAGAATGAAGAAACGATATATAGCTATTTATAATGGAGAAGAGGGAACCAAAAGCATTTTTTTTGATAATTTAGCAAAAAAATTGGTAGTTGTTGAAATCAATTCTGGTAAGGGAAAGACCTCAATAATCTCAGGTTTTTTAGGAATTTTAGTCTATTACTTATTTGGAAACATGCTTTTTAAATTATCTATTGACTCTTTGGTTCTGGTACTATTAATAGTGTTTTCAGGAATGATAGGAGGATTTCTCTTTAATATAGTTATCAATAGAATCGCAAATAGTGATAACAATAAGTTAGAGTATATACTCAATATCGATGATGAAGAATTGGAAAAATATATGAATGAAGGAAAGAAACAACTAAGAAAGTATATATGGATGCTCTTTTTTTTGATTGTAATGTTGTGTGTGTGCTTAGTTCCATTATATAGTAACTATTACTCCGTGTTGCTTTTGTTTTCTGCATTATTTTTTTCAACAATTGTTTTCCTGTTTATCGGAGTAGTTTCACCACTCAAAAGAATGAGCGCATATCGTTATATTAAAAAGAACAAGGAATTGTTGTTTTTCAACATTAAAGGAGAGATTCATTCATGAAATTTTTAGCAATTGGAAGTATTGTAAAATTAAAAAAAGGTGAACATCTATTAATGATAACATCTCGTTTACCATTGTATAATAACGAAGGGAATATAGGCTACTTTGAGTATCTTGCTTGCTTGTACCCAGAAGGGTTTAGTGAGAAAGAAAGTTTCTTTTTTAATCATGATGATATTGAAGAAATTTTATTTGAAGGTTTTGAGTCAAGCCAAGAGAACGATTTTCAAAAACACATTGAAGAAGTTTTGCCTTCAATTAAATATCCAAGATTAACAATTTTGTAGTTTTGAGTCGTAAATAAGACATAAAGCTAGGTCTAGATTATTGTTTTAGAAGAGAAAATAACTGTAGGAATAGCTTTTGATTTTGCGTATCAAAACAACTTTTTAGGATTGCAAGATGGCTTGGACTGGTCAGGTAGTAAAGTTGATGAAGGTATAGATTGGGCAGGTAAAAAAATTGATGACAGTATCGATTATGCAAAAGAAAAGTTAGACGATGTTGGAGAAGCTTTGAATGGAATTGGTGATGCAATTAATCCAATGAATTGGTCGTGGTAAAAATGGAGAATGGGACAGTAAAAACAGTTTTTAAGAATAACCGTTATAAAATAGTACACTCTGATTTAGGTTATTACTTAATGGATTCAGATCAATCAATAATAGGATATCTTTGTTTTGTTTTAAACTGGATAGTGCCTCAAAAAATCTATATTATTGATGAGCATATAGCAGATGATTTACTTGTACATTCCATAAGTAATGAAATCAGAAGCAAAAATAAATTATTCGTTGTAATCATTGCTTTATCTATTGTATTTTTTCATATACTTTCTTCTGAAATTTTACACTATGGGAGTAATTCTAGTACAAATTATAGTCAGATATATCAATTTGGTGATACCGCACTTTTGATGCCATCGGTAGGGAAGGTTTTGTTATTACTTATTACAGTTTCTATTCCGGCTATTATAATTAGGGTATATCTGTCTGTATTATCAAAAAAAAAGCTTTATAAAAAAATTGAATATACCACTTTGACTATGAAAAAAATAAGAGTTGTACCTTCTTCATTCACAACTATTTTAAAAAGTCTAGGAGTCTATTTATTGTTTGCCTTTGTTTTAGCGATTGCCTTTTTTTTAGTCATTGTTTCAGATAACTATTGGATTATCTCAATGTGTTTTACAATGATATTGACACTATTTTTGCTGACTAATCGCTTAGCAGTGACACCGACAAATTACAAAATAAGATATATAAAGGAGAAATAATTTTACCTATTGGAAGTATCGTTTATTTGAAAGAAGGAACAAAGAAAGTCATGATTCTAAATAGAGGCCCATTGATTGTTATAGATTAAGCAACTAGAATGTTTGATTATTCCGGTTGTGTCTATCCAACAGGCTTGGTCCAAGATCAAGTGTTATATTTTAATCAAGAAAATATTGATAAAGTGTTATTTAATGGCTTTATAGATGAAGACGAGAATAGATTTCAAGAAATATACAAAGAATGGAAACAAACAAAAGCAAATACAATAAAAAAGGGTATTATTGATAAACCTTTAGATTTTTCAAGTATATTATTACCTATAATATTATGGATCATCAACAAAGAGGGAAACTTGATTGGTAATAACATTGGCAGTGAAATTGTCATGCTTAGTTTAGCAGGCATACTCCCATTTACAGCTGTTTTATTTTTATGGGAAAATAATTTGATTCGATGGTTAGGTGTTGTCTCTCTGCATCAAAATAATAAATAGTCAGGAGAAAAAAATGAAAGATAATATATTACCACTTGGAACTGTTGTGATTTTGGAAGATGGTGACGGATCAGAACTGATGATTGTTGCTAGAGGTAGCGTGATTGAAGAAAAGAAAAAAATGTTCTATTATGATTATGGTGCAGTTTTAGTGCCCCAAGGGATGTTAGCGCCTGAAGCAGTTTACTTTTTTAATAAAGAAAATGTTGCAAAAATAATATTTAAAGGGTATGAGAATGACAGTGAAAGAGAATTTCAAATAGGATATGATGAAATGATTGAAAAATCAGGATATAAAAAGGGAACGATACTCAATTAAAATGGATATAAGTTTAGCCAAATAGACTGTGAAATGACATGATTTTTTATTTTTTCTCATTAATTTTTATGTAGCAAGCATTTCTGAGTATCAAAAAGATTCTATAAATTATACTTGTACTTTGCGCTGATAGTGCAAAATGCTCACGATATAATGTTATTAATGTAACCTATAGTTGTTCAGGTACTTACTGGTTTCTGAACAACTATTTGTATATTGATTTATAAGGCTTAGTATACGGTCACTAACTTAGGTCAGAAGATAATTGATCTATAGGAGTGTTTGTATGATATTTGGATATGCGAGAGTATGTGCAACTATAACTGCTAAATCCTTGGATGAGTAACTAGGACAATTAAGGTAAGTAGGTATAGAGAAAGAAAATATCTACAAAAAAATTTAAAGGAGAAAAGCATGTTTCAGTTAGTATATACAGATGAAGAAAATTATCAATATTTTTTTAATCTTAAGACACACGAAGTAGCAAAAATCTATAGAGAGGACTTAAAAAGACAGTCCGGAAGTAAAAAGCGGGCATTTATGCTGTTTAGATTTTTTAGTATATTCATGCTTTTGTATAGAAAAACGATAATAGATACTCAAATTAATAAAACTGGTGTGCTTTTTCTAATTTTTGTTGTTGGAGCTGTATTTGGAATACTTCTTTATTATCTAGCTAAGAGGCAACAATTAAGAGAGCTAAATAATAGTATTATTGATTATTCTTTTGAAGATTTGAAAAAATGGATAGAGATTGGAAAATGGGATAGAAGCTTTCTGTTAAAACTTAGTGGTATGTTCATTATTTTATCAATTCTTGTTGGAATTGTATTTGTTAATAAACCAGATTACATCCTTATGTTGCTGGTAATTTTTTTTGCGTGGTCAACTGGAGTTTTCTTTTTTTGTGAACCAATCTTGTATTTTAGTATATATAAGAAGAAATTGACATTATTTTGTAAAGAGAATAAGATTAAATACTAATTAATTGGAAAAGAGTAAGAACAGATGGATATATTGCCACTAGGAACGGTATTAACTCTAAAAAGTGGAGATCAGAAACTGATGATAGTTTCTAGATTTCCACTAAGTAATATAGTAATGAGATAGGTTATTTTGAATATGGTGCATGTCTTTATCACCAAGGAATATTTATCAAGGAAATTTCTTTTTTAATCAAGAGGATGTACAAAAAATCTTTTATAAAAGTTATGTAGATTCTTCTGAGGAAGAAATAAAAAAATATATTGAAGAGAAAGAATCGCTAATAAAATATCCAAAATTTAAAATTGACTAGTTGTATTTAACACTTATCGTCTAATTGAGATAGGTGTTATTTAAAAATGTGTCAGAATATAGTACCATCAATTTGTCAAGATACTGATACGTAGTAATAGCAAATTTTAACAGCGAATCTGGTACCAAAGTTCAGGAACATTTAATGTAAAGAAAATGGATATGCGTTGGGCGAAGCCGATTACAAAGAATTGGAATAAAAGAGAAAAGAGAATAGAAGAGGCTATAAGAAATCAGAGCCTTAAAGAAAACCGAAAAGTAGTGAAGGATTTTGTTCAAAAAGACGTTATAGAAGATACAGTTTTTCCTATGAATCAAGATGTCGGCTTAGAAATGGCAGAAGATTTCATGGTAAAAAATGGCGACAAAATAGCAGTAGGATTATACAATACAGGGACAAAGCAGTTTGGTGGTACGAATATTTCTTCAGCATTTTATGCCGGTTCCAAAATGGTTGGAGCGGCAGGGAAAGCAATGCCTCTAATTGGGGCAGCTGTTGACTTCGGCTCAATGGTAGCTAGTGGTGAGAGCGATGCAGATGCTGCGGCCAAAACAGGGGCTCATCTTATTGCTAATATTGGAATTGGATTAGCAATAGGTGCACTTGGAGTAACTGGTTTAGGAGCAATTGCTCTAGGTGCAGTGGTTACTTTGGGAGTTACTGAATTAGTTATTGATCCGCTATATGATGTTACGAAAAAAGAAGTAGGGGATGCAGTAAAATCTGTAGGGAAATGGGTAGGTAATTTATTTGGCTAAAACAAAATATATTTTAATTAAGAACAATTATTTGGGCAAAGAGTCACTTTATTTTGATTTGACTAGTGGACTTTTTATAAAACGGGAAGAAAAAACACCCGCAGGAATGTATGTTTTAACAGTTTTGCTTATGGTTATGAGTCGTAGTATAAAAAATGAAAGGATAAACGGGAATTTCTTCTTTTTTTTGGTAACAGGTGTTTGTATAGGAGTGGGGATAGGCTATATTTTTCAAGTTATAGACCAGTATTTTAAAAGTTCTTCTGGTAATTTTAAGGAAATAGAGAACGATGGAAAATACCTAATCAAATACTTGAAGGTTGGACAACTGCTACTATCTAATCAAATAAAGATAATCAGTGTAGTAAGCCTGTTATGTCCAATAGCGTATATAACTTTTTATTTTAAACAAACACTACTAAACTTTTTTTTAGTTATATTAATGACTTTTGCGGTTGTAGCACTTTTAAATTTTTCTTCACCATTTAAAAAGAAAAAAGTATTTCAAGAAATTAGTGAAAAAATAAAATAGAAGATGAGGGAATAGAGAATGGAATTGTTACCAATAGGAACCGTCGTAACCTTGAATAATGGGGAACAAGAATTAATGATTACAGCACGTTTCCCGCTGTATAATAACAATGGAGAAATTGGTTATTTTGATTATGCAGGATGTTTTTATCCACAAGGTCAAATTAATGAGGGAAACTACTTCTTTAATAGCGAAGATATTCAGAAGATTCATTTCACAGGGTATATTTCAGAAGAAGAACAAGAATTGCAAAAAAATATAAAAGAACAATTAAAGTCAACAAAGTATCCTAAGTTAAACATTAAAGAAACGCTCTAAACTGAAAAATAACTATATATTATTACATAGTTAGTGCATCTGTCAGCTCTTATTTTTCTAAGGGGGTAGGATACGCTAGTACTAGTTTGTCAGCGGCTTCTGGTTTTGCAGCAAAAGGGATGTTACAAGGTGTTGCGAAAGTAGCAGGACCAGTAATTGGATTTACTAGTGATCTTTCAGAAGGAAAATCTGTAGGACAAGCTATTGCCCATACTGCTGTTACAACGGGGTTAGGTATACAGATAGCTTCTGGAGTAGGTTTTTGGGTCACTGTTGCTTTGGGGGTTACCCCAGTTGGAATGGTAGCTGTTGGTATTGCTGTAGCAAGTGGATTAGTAGCAAATATAATATATGAATCGAACTTTCTTGGTATTAAAGATATGGCAAATGATTGGTCAAAAGGATTTGATAATGGGATTAAAGGTATCAAGAAAGAAGTAGGGAGAGTCGGTGAATCTATTTCTAAAGGCTGGAATAGTTTAGTATCTAGTTTTGGAGGATGAAAGAATGAGAATAGACAATTCTAAAATAAGTAGGTACAAACTCGTTTTACTAAACAAAAAAAGATACTTAATAGATATGGATACCAATAAGTTAATCTGGTTTTTTCCGATGTTTGTATGGCAGTATAAACTGAAAGCACTAGAAATAACTGAGGAGCAATACAGTGAGTTGAAACGTGCGACTAAATACTCGGAGTCAACTGGCTTAAATATTGCTGCTATTAGTTTGGGAGGAGCAATTTATACTTTTCTCAGAAGTTTTATGGCTATTTTTTTTAAAGAGGTAACAATGCATGCATTAATTACTTATGTTGTCGTGACAATCGCTTTAGCTATTGGATTAAGAGGCAGTGTATCTTTATTCAATCGTAAAAAATTAAAGAAATATATAGACAAACAAGAATTTCTGGGAGACATTCATTTGGTGGAAATGAATTCTTATTATAGAAAAATTTGTTTTCAATCAATGCTCATCTTCTTTGGTGTTTATCTCTTTTTATTTTATTTGTATATCGCATATCTTGAGGTCATCGTTTTAACTATAATAGCGTTATTATCTTTTGTGTTATTGTTTTTGAATACTGCTGTTGTGAGACCGTATACTAATATGGAGTATGCTTACTCAAAAAATAGAGAGAAAAATAAGTAAATTAGGTTGTTTGTTTAGAAATACATTTAGAAAAGAGGATAAAAAATGTTATCAATTGGTTCAATTGTTTATTTAAGAGAAGGTAGTCAGAAAATTATGGTCTTGAACAGAGGGCCGGTCTTAAAGGAAAATGATGAAAAGGTACTCTATGACTACAGTGGCTGTAAATTCCCGAATGGCTTAAATCCAGAGGAAGTTCTTTATTTTAATCAAGAAAATATTGATAAAGTTGTTTTTGCTGGGTATACAGATGAGGAACAAGAACGATTCGATGATTTATACAATGAGTGGTTGAAGAATGAAGGGAAAATGTTGAAAAAAGGCGATGTAAAACAAGCTTTGAAATAGCTAGAAAAATAACCATATATTATGATCATGAGAGTCGATTGCTTCGCTGTAATTGGCTCTTTTTTGTGTTGCCAAAAATAAGGAAGGAGGAGTGAAAATAATGTTTGAAAGCAACGGTAATCGCTATCTAACAAAAAGAGTCAATGAACAAATACCAAAAGAAATACAGCGATAAGTAGTATCCTACTTACTTTGAAATAACGTACATGCGGCAAATGATTGAAAGCGTTTCGTTTACTGGGAAAGAATAAGTTAGCAAGTAAAACTACATTCAAGTGACAGATTTATTCTCATAACTGTCGAATGAACAACGAGACTGAAATTGGTAATCGGTAAAAGTTCGTTGTAAAATAAAGAATGATGAAGTCTTCATGGGTATTGGGAAAAAATTACACTAACCTCAATTAGAGTGATTATACCTGTTTGTCTGAAAATTATGTGAATTGGAATAACCATAAAGACGACTGCTAAGGAACAGAGCGATTTTTTTATTTCAAATACCTACTAAATATAGAATTGAGATTGCTGAAGAAAGAAGGCGAAAAAAGTATGAAGCAAAAAGCCAGACCTAAAAAATACATTAAAAATTCCCCAAAAATGAAAAATAAACAAAAAGCAAAACCAAAAAGAAAATGGGTAAATCGAGTAATTTGGTCATCTCTAATCCTAATTTTCATTACTATGTTGGGCGTTCTGGCTATGACCTTATATGTAAAGCAAAAACTAGTTAACCTACCAGCTGTGGATGCACAGTATTTAAAGACTTATGAGCCAACGCGTATTTTAGATAACAAAGGTCAAGTGATCTGGCAACCGACAGACCACCGCGTTCAAACAATGACCTATGAAGAAATACCTGAAATGTATAAGACCGCGTTATTAGCTATTGAGGATGAAAATTTTTGGACAAACAAAGGCTTCTCAATTTCTGGGGTTATTAATATGTTAGGCGGTGTGGTTTACAGTAAAATAAACCCTCAATATATCCCTCGTGGTGGTTCAACAATAGATCAGCAGTTAATTAAAAATCGATATTATAATGGTGGGGAAGGTCATAAGACCACCACTCGCAAAGTACAGGAATTATTTTTGGCCAAACAATTAGATGAAAATTTTACAAAAGAAGAAATTCTAACCTTTTATGTAAATAGCTTAAGTTATGCAGAGGGCGCGACAGGGGTAAAAGCAATCATCCAAACCTATTTTGGGAAAACACCAGCCGATTATAAAGAGAGGACGCCGATCAATCTAGCGGAGCAGGCTTATATTGCTGGTTTATCTCAGGCGCCCACTAAATACAATCTGTATGAAAATCCCAAGGCTGCCAATGCTCGAAAAGAGACGGTGTTAATGAGATTGTATGAGTTGAAAAAGATTACAAAAAAGGAATATGAAGAAGCACTAGCGTATGATTTGTCTAAAGGATTGTTAGAACGTTTTAGGGAATCAGAGCGACAACGACAGCAGAATTTAAAATATAAAGTGTACACAGATGAAGTATTAAATGAAATAAGAAAAATGGGCTATGTCCCTGAAGAAATCTCATTAACAGTACATACATTTTTAGATGAGAAAGTGTACGATAGCATTGCGAATAAAGTAAGAGAAAATCAGTATTATTTAGATGAACAACAACAAATAGCAGTAACGGCTATGAATAAAGACGGAGTCGTTGTTGGGATGGTTGGCGGTCGAAAACCAGATGATGAATTAAATCGCGCTGTTCAAAATACACGTTCTAGTGGCTCCAGTATGAAAGCATTTACGGCTTATGGGCCATTAATTCAATATTTAGGAGATACTTATAACACAGGCACCTTGTTTGACTCCTCTGATTATGTTTATCCAGGAACAAATAAGGTAATGAAGAATTGGGGACAGTATACTTATGGAATGAAAAGTATGAAAGATTCGTTACGCTTATCACTTAATACTGTTGTAGGTCGAATTGACGATGAAATTCTTGGTTCAGATCGGATGAAAATATTTCTTCATGGGGTGAATCTTGATATTCAAGATACGTACTCATCGGTTGATGGTATAGGACTAAATATATCAACGTTACAATCAGCAAGTGCCTACAATTCTCTGAATAATTTAGGCACATATATCGCGCCACGTTTTATCAAGTCGATCAAGTATACAGATGGAAGTGAAAAAAAGTTTGAACCGCAGACGAAACAAAGTATGACTGCTTCAACAGCATGGGTTCTTAACCATATGCTTCGGGGAGTGCCACAACCAGAATATACAGCTGCCGCAGCAGCGATTCCTCAGTATGAGGGGTATGCAGGGAAAACAGGAACAGTTGGTTTTTCTGAGAATATTAATCCGCCCGCTCCATATGGTGTTGGGGGAAGTGATGCATGGTATGTAAGTTATACAAATAATGGTTATACGATTTCTATTTGGACTGGCTATGATGAACCGAATAGTTCACCACAAATACCAGATACTTATAAAGGGTATCAACAGTTGAATAGGGATTTGCAATTACTATTAAATAATGGAACCCAACCTCCTAATTGGATTAAGCCAGACACGGTTAAGGTGTTAGGTGGCAATGGTTTAATGATGGATGTGGCCATTACAGATGCAAAAGATAGTAGAACCTCGTCAATCAGTTTACCACCAACCCTAGACTATCAAGCAACTCAACTTGATGCAGTTGTTTCTAGTGCAGTTTTACCAAAAGGGTGGCCAGAGAGTGAAAAAGATCCGTTTTATCAGTATTATTTGGATGGTGGGACATTTCCACCTGAAGTATTATCAACAGAGTTGTATTTACGATTACCAAAAGGTGGGAACGTAGAATGATATGGAAAAAAATTGGCAAAGGACTTTTTTTGATTGTCTTTACGAGTGTGATTGTTTTGGTTGTTTTTTATGGACGTAAAGTCCTCTATCAATATCAGCAAACAGCTGTCTGGAAAAATACAAAATTAGAAGGAACTTTAAACAATGTCCCGCCAGAATTAACAAAGAATTATTTTACGACAGATCAAGTGGATGACCTTGAAATATGGAAAAAGTTGGAAGAAGAGTTGCAAATGATCCAACAGCAAAAAATGATTCCATTGGAGAATGTTGAGCGCTTAGAAGAAATCTACCAACAAGCTTTAATGAGTAAGGAGAAACAACATATTACAGATGGTGAGATTGCCGCGCAAATAAAATTACTTCGTATCTACTTGGATATTACAACCTTTGTCCCTGAGGCGTATAAAAATCCCGAACCAACTAGATTATCAACGTTGTATCATCAAATGGAATATTTAACCCTGGAAGACGATTCAGAGGTTAACAATGCATACCTTCAACAGCTAACAACTATTGTAAAAGATTATAATTCTTTAAAGGAGTTCATTGATACAACGTTGCCACTGCTAGGTGAGGTATCAGGACATTCCGTGTTAGTCAATCGAAAGTTAACAACCGTAGATACAAACAGCATTTTAGCACAGATTAAAAAAATGGACTTAATAAAATTTCCTAATATAAAAGAACTGAACATTCTACTAATGAGTGGGGATTGGATAAATGCAGTCACTATGAATGAGGTAGCGAATCAATACGATCAATGGCAAATGCAAAAGCAAATGATGCAAGCCCTAACTCAAAAAGACTATATTGATATTACTGCTATTACTACGTATAAAGAAGCTTTGGAGGCTGGGATTCGTGTCGAGGTATTTGAACGTGAATTGCACGAAATTGCCTTAGATAGTCCAATTAAAGAAATTAGATATAATGGAGAAAGAGTAATACCTGGTGAGTACGTTCTGAAAGGAACACCACTAACTGCTACAATCAGTCCAAGGTATGAAGCTACATCTCTTCAAACTACTGAAACAACGAGTACTGCAGTAGAAAAAGAAACCGGTAATACTACAACAACTCAAGCGACTATCGATACAACCACTACCACTAGCTCGTCTGATAGATAGCTGTTACTAGTATATGATGTGCCTAACTTATAAATTCTGTTTTGATATAGATTGATAAACTGAGATTTCCTATTAGAGGCTACAGAAGTGATCATCAAGAAGCTTGTTGGCGCGATCCGAAGGTTAAAAAGATATTTGTTCAGATAGCATTCTCTAGACATTTTAATGTTTTAAAAGTTACTTTCTTGAAAACAAAAAGACTTTTTAGTCATGTTTAAGTAATCTTGTTGTAATATTGTAAATGTTATGGTAATATATTTAATGAAAGTGTAGCTTTCTTGTTTTTATACTAATTTCGGGAGGAACATGAAATGAAAAAGAAAATAATAACGTTGGGTGTTGTGTCTGGATTATTTGGGGTTGCGGTTTTTACGGATTTTGGAGAGGCAACGGTTTCTGCTAGTGGATGGAAAGCCAATTATCCAGATACTATTCAAATTTCTAACAATCAGAAAGAATATACGATGAAGCAAGGTGATACGCTTTGGGCAATTGGTCAAAAAATAAATGTAAAGTATCAAAAATTAGCAGAAATTAATGGGATAAATTTAACCAAAGGGGATCAGTACGTACTGCCTATCGGTAGAGTTCTTTCTTTTGGAGATAATAAGATTACTGTGAAAAATAAAGATGGTTCAATTTATTCTCAGTCAATAATTAAAGATAAAGATAAAATTGATCCTAATAAAGGTGTTGGGGAAGGAAACACTCAAGAAGATTATCCATACGCGGTAGCTCGAGAGGGATTGACCTATCCGGCAACATTCGACTTTCATGGAATGAATGTGCCGAATTCTGTCACTTTAGATTTTTCACAAGGAAATTCTGGAAAGGTGATTTTTGATATTAATTTAGTTGGACAACAAGAATATAATGCGAATTTTAGCAATATACCAACAAAAGAGATTAGAGTTTCTAATGCTGATGGCACAACAGGCAATAGAATTAGAACAGTTAAAGTAAATACGGAAATCACGATGGAACCGACAAATAGTTATGACCGACAGCTTGTAACTGATAAAATCAACAAACTCTATCTTTTTGTTAATAAAAATGGAGGTATTTCTTTAGCAACTCCCAACTATGCTGGAAATTATGCTGATGGAGAGGCGGATGTTATGTTAGAAGTGTTGTTAGCAAACTCAAATAATGTTCAAAATCCAGTAACTAATGTTTTTGCAGGATATTCAGATGAGCAAATTGAATACGCTCGAGTAACAGAAGAACTATTACAATATTATGGAATTGTAGGTCAACCAATTGAGATATCTGTAACAAAAAATGCGATTGGACATCAAGTATTACCATTTAACGGATCGCAGATTTTAGAGGAAAATAGTGTCACTTTAAGTTTTAACATGGATGGTTCAATGGCTTCTACGGTCTATGTGACGTATATATCGAATCATGATGGTTCTATTCGTTTCTATCGAAATCCAAATCATTACCAAGATGCTCGCTATGATACTGATCCTGAGTGGGTAAAAGAAGAGTCAGTGAAACTTATAAATAGTATTCAAACACTTAGGATTACTACTGCAAATGACCCACAAGCTGGTGGAATTATTTCATTGATAAAAATCAGTTAAAATTTTTTTGGTATTGAATAAAATAAATTAATAAAAAATGATTTTACAAAATATAGAGTTCTGAAAAGGCTGGAGCATGGTCTTTTAGAACTCTATATTATTTTTATGGGAAGGGCAATCTGTAATTGTTGAGTAGTGGAAAAAAATCTAACTATTTGAATTTGACAAACAATGTGTTTTTAAAGAATCAGAACACAGAAAAAAATTTTAATAACTGATTCTGATTATGAAATACGGTATAATAAGAAAACGAGAGATTGTATTGAAGCTTATTTAAAACATTTTTATTATTTTCAAGAGATATACATCATTTATACTAAAATAAAACTAAGTGTTTTTTTCGGAATTATTCAATAGATTAAAAAAATTTACGTCCAATTAGAATTATGTTCAGTCGTATTTTTAACTAAAATGGTCATCTTAGCGAACAAAAGAAGTAAGAAAAAGAGGTGAGGCTATTTTGAAAATAAAAGGGTTGTTTATAGGGGGATTTATTCTAAGCTTTATAGGAGTAGGAGTGGGGTTATTTTTTTATGAGCAGGATCGAGAGAAAAAGCAAGAAGTAAAAGATATTTCTGACATGGAAATGATTGTAGCGAAGCAAATAAAAAATACATTTGCTGATGTTAAAGAAATCCATTTTTCAGAAAGTTATAGTAAAAATGATTTAGCAGGATTTTTTGGGGTAAATGTTGAAGTAGTCACAGAAAAAAGTAGGATTATTTTGGGAGTAGATTTACCACCAGATACTGGAGATACATTAGAAAATTTTAGCTTTGACGGAGAATTGATTGAGCGAGGGAAAACAAAAGATCAAGTAAATATCATTCTTTCCGAGGCTCAAAATGAAGATTATTTGCTTAGCGAAAAAGATCTGGTCTATTTGAATAAAGAGGCGTACTATGTTGATCCGAACTATGATAGAAATAGGGTTCTTATTAGTAAGGAAACGGCTAATTTAAAAGAAAATGAAGATAACAAACTCTATATTGGAGGAAGATACTTCCAAATTTTGTCAACAAGAAATGGCAGTCATGGCTTCCAAGGAATGGCGGTTGCACCAATTATAGATGAGCAAGCAGATATTAATCATGTGACAGTAGTTTCAGCGGGTACCTTTCCAAGTGATATTAAGGACGTAGTTTCGGCAGTTAAGGGCATGGGACCCATTGGTTCTCCCCAGGGAGAGGAAGCCATTTCCTATGTGGGAGATATTGTAGAGAAACACCCAGATTGGACGATTGAGCAACTAACAGGCTATTCTCAGTCAGCTTATATGCTAAAAGTAGGGGCTCATTTTGGGATTCCAGCAACAGTATTTTGTGGCTGGTTTCAATATAGATCCTTATCAGCGGTAGAAGAAAAATTTATGAAGACACACCCTACCTATTTTATTGACTATCGGCAAAAAAAAGACCCTGTAACAAAATGGAATGACTTCAATTCTCTGTGGGGGAACAGTGATAATTTTGGTACAATTACTTGGATGTATGGAACTAGCCATGAATTAATTAGCTACACATTTGATGCTCAAGGAAATCTCATTATAAAGTGATTGTACAATTCTACAAAAAATGCGGATTATGATTATTGAACCATCGGGTGAATCCGCTTTCTTTTGTGCAGAAATTTTTGTAAAGATAAGTTTGACTTAGTGGAAGTGAACGAATATGAAGGAAAAAAACTGGGGAGAGAGTAAGTGTTGGGGAATAGGATATTTTCAATAATCATTATTCATTAGAAATAGTTCATTAAAAGGATTTATAAAGAGTAATAACAGACAATACTTTGATTATCTGGATAGCTATTTTTAGGAGGTAAATAAAAATGAGTAAAAGTACAGTGGTTGTGGTTAGTGGAATGAGTGGTAGTGGCAAATCGACAATTGTTCAAAAACTGTCTGAAAAATATAGAAACAGTAGGCATCTTTCTTTTGATGATTATGAGATTGATGCACTACCTTCAGCTCCAGCAATCTCAACCCCTATTGAACTAGCAGTTAACCAATAGGATCTTAGCTTATTGGTTACTGACCTTGCAAAAATAGATGGTGAGTATTCTTACCTATTTATTGATTATGAACAGTTTATTAGTCAAGGAGCTGATCTGGTGGTAGATGGTTCCGAAAGTATCAATAAAAATATAGAGATAATTGGTAGATTTATCTGATGTAATTACTATTTTTTTAGATGACTCTTAATGTAATAATAAAAGTAAATAAACAGAAGTAGATTTAAGTAAGGAGGGAATACATGCTTATTTGGATAAACGGTGCATATGGAGCAGGGAAAACGACAATCGCAGAAATTCTTCAGAGCAAAATTGAACATTCCTATCTGTATGATCCAGAAAATATTGGCGATTTTTTACGTCAGAACTTGCCTAAAGAAATACAAAAAGGGGATTTTCAAGATTATTATGAATGGAGAGCTTGGAATGTTCATGTTTTAAAAAAAATTGATGAAGAGTATGATGGAGACATTATTGCTCCAATGACGTTGTACAAGCAGCCAGCATATGATGAAATTTTCATAGGATTGAAAGAAGCTAAGATTGAATTGCATCATTTTCAGCTAGAGGTAAGCAAAGAAACTATTCTTAATAGATTAAAGGAACGTCCACCTGAAATAATAAGATGGGGAGCAGAAAGAGTGGATCAGATTATCGAAGCTTTTCAAGAAGTGCCTTTAGAGGAAAAAATCAATAATGAGAGCAGGACCCCAGAAGAAGTAGCTCAAATCATCTTGAATAGAGTGAATAAGTAACTGAAAAGTTTTGAAGTGTGGTAGGGATGGATTTGGTATTTGTTTTCAGTTACTTTTGTTGATTCTAAACTTTTTGTTACAAGATAGTTCTAATAGCGGATAATAAAAATGAAGAACACTAGACTGATTTTTTGTGAGCGATGTTCCGAATAAGGGTGTTATTTTTTGTGCCCGATACTAGAAGTTCAGTTAGTGCTTTTTTGAAGAAGAGTACCTTAGTTTTTCCATAGCGCAAAAAGAGAAAGATATTATTCGTGTAACAAGTCTTTTTGAGAAAGCTGGTGCTGATTAAGCTATTCTAAATTTAAAAGGATTATCGCACATATTGAATAGGTTGAAGAATAGGGAAAAACAGACTGATTAAACTTTTTTATGGATAATTAAAAAATAACTTATCTATTAGGTTTGAGAGGATATGGAAAACTAAAAATCAGAGTTGTTTTGTTCTCTAAGTCTGAATAAAGAGTGAGAAAAAACGATTCATAAATAAGATGGCATTCACGAGGATTTGATCAGTAAGTTTTGTGAATGTCATCTTAATTTATTGAGGTTAAATGTTTTGTTTTTGGTTGTATAGATTGAATCTCGTGTTTTCTAAAGAAATTACTAGAAATATCTATTTTATAAGTGTCGAGAAAATCAATATAGTTGATCTAGTTAGAACATTTTACCATTTTTTTATAATAGGGACTTTCATAACTTTCTTTACTATATTACAATTTAATTATTATTAATTTTTTGAGGCATATTATTATACATTATTTGTTAAAAAAGTGAGGAGAAATAAATGGTAGTAAAAAATAGACTTTTTAACATGTTGCTCATCTCTTTCTTTATTTCACTATTTTCGTGGGAGTTTTTGTATTTTTCAATTGGAGAAGGTGTTGTTATGGGAATCTCTATCTATCTTAGTTGTTTATTTTTGCGTGGTTGGTATCTGAAAGTCAGCCGAAGGACTACTTTTTTTAATGAAATAAAATCGGGGATTTATTTATACTTGCTTCCAATGATTGCTCTCTTTTTTTATCTAGTTACTTTAAGAACCGCTGCTTCTTGGGATGTTTCGGACTCGTTTTCCTATACGCTATTGTATTTGCTTTTAGGAATCGCTTGGCTTTCACTCAGTTTTTCTGGCATGCTTTTATTTTGGGCTTTTTCTTATGAAGATGATGTTTTGATGAGTCAAAATAGATCCTCAATGATTATGTTAACAGGGGCAGTGATTGGCAGTTCATTAATCTATGCAGGAGCTAATATTGGAGATGGACCGGGCTGGTGGACTGTTGTTTTTGCAGGTGGTTTAGGGACAGTATCTTGGTTGTTATTAGGGATGTTGATTAATTTTACTACAGGAATTATCAATCGTATAACGGTTGACCGTGATATAAATAGCGGAATTCGATTCAGTGCTTATTTGGTTGCTTCAGGCTTGATTTTGGCTCGTGGGTCAGCTGGAAATTGGCTCTCGTTTACTAGAACAATCGTTGACTTTACAGTTGCTTGGCCAGTTTTATTGATGGTAATATTAATGATTTTGTTTGAACTGTTGTTGTTTAAGCCACAAGAAAATCGTGACCAGTTAAATGGGAAAGTAGCCTCTATAGGAGTGGCTACTTTGTATTTGTTTTTTGCTATAGCTGTTGTTGCTACATTGCCAACTATTTTTTAGGAGGATTATTTTGAAAGAGAACATTCAACTAGTAAAAATACCTGAGGGAGACTATTCAGATTATCGCTATGAAGTAATCTTTAAAGCGTACAAATGGGATCCACAGGTGGAAGATGCCAATACCGTTAGTGAGTACATTGCAGTGCTTGATGAGACAGTTGTGGCTGAAATAGCAAGTTTTTCGGAGCAGTTAGCGATGGAAACAATTGAAATGGAGACGGAACTTCTAAATAATCTTTTTTTAGCGAAAGAGCTTGGTTTACCCAATTCAATGTGCCGTGCTATGAAAAAGGCTAAAAATTATAAAAAGGAAGACCATGTTCGCTTGATGCGCTTTGATTTTCATCCGACTGATGAGGGGTGGAAAATTTCTGAGGTAAATAGTGATGTACCTGGTGGATTTGCGGAAAGTTCTATTTTGCCAGAAGTAGCTGCACGTTTTGTACCTGATTCAGTCCCTTCAGAAAAATTTTCACAGCACTTGCTTAACGGCTTTAAAAAGCGTATTAAGCCAGACGGAACAATTGGATTTGTTCATGCAACCTCTTATTCCGATGATCGGCAAGTGATGCAATTCATGGGGGATTACTTTGAAAAAGAAGGGTATCGGGCTTTATATTTAGCGCCAAATCATGCCAAATTTGAAAATAATCGGGTATTTAGTACTTTAGAGAATAATAAAGAAGAATTAGCCGGACTTATTCGCTTTTTCCCACTAGAATGGATGACTAGATTACCATTTTCTGCGAAGTGGCAAGGATACTATTCAACGGTTACCCCTTCCTGTAATCATCCAGTTGCGATGTTGACACAACCTAAGAGTTTACCTTTAATTTGGAATCGACTAGCAACGGACTGTAAAATCTGGAAACAACTATTACCTGAAACAAAACTAGTTATTCCTTTAGAATATGAAGATACTGACTATATCTATAAGCCCGTATTTGGGCGTGTTGGTGGAGATATTACTATCAAAGAAGCTACTTCTGAGAAAGAATTTGAGCGGATTAAAAAAGAAGCCCTGAAAAGGAAAAAAGAATGGATTGTCCAAAGAAAATTCAACAGTCTTCCTGTCCAAACACAAGATGGGAAAGAGTTTCATCTTTGTATCGGTGTCTTTGTAGTAGATGGTGTCTTTGCTGGATTGTATGGTCGGATTAATCCTCATGCTAGAATCGACGAAAAAGCAAAAGATATTCCGATATTAGTGAGAAAAAATGGTCAGGAGGAATTATGAAAGAGCAGCTAGAATTATACAAAAAATGGGCACCAGATACGTCATTATGGACGCAATGGGCGAAACCAGTCGTTTTTATGAATTTGAACACAAAACCAACTTGTAGGGCTATAAATATTTCAAATGTTCAATGGACTAGTTACGCTGACAATCGATTACTAATCGTTGATTTGGCAGAGGGTAATAGTATCAAGGAAGGGCTAGGTTTGGCTAAAAAAGGTTATCGTCCAGTGCCGCTATTTAATGGTGTACCTGGGGAAGGAAGAACCGCTGTTTCCATGAAAGGAATTGTAAATGGGTTACGGTATGGTGGCTTTATTTTGGAAGAAACACCACTTAAGGTTGAAGCAAATCCTGTGTTTTTACTTGACTCTAATCGTTTCAAGGGCGCTAAAGTAGGACCAGGAATCTTTGATAATCGTTGGTGTGTTGTGCTGCAAGATATGCCTTCTGCTAGCTATTTAAAAAAACAAGGAATTAAAGAAATTATTGTAAGAACTGACGAGTTTCAGAAAGACTTGAAGTATATTTTGTATCATTATCACAAAGAAGGTATCATCATTTATCTTTGCGATAAAAAAGGCAATAAACAGATACAAAAAATAGCAAAACCAAAAAACGTGAGCATTTTTTATCGCTTTTTGCTTCTTTTAGGGTTAGCTAGAAATGCGGCTGGTGGGTTTGGAATGTCTATTCCCGAAGCAAGTTCTGGCGGTGGGGGCTACCGGGCTGGCTAGTAAATGATAACGAAGGAATACCTTTTTTGAATATTATTTAAGTTTTTCGATTTATATGTTTATTTATTCGAAAAAAACATAGTAATAAATGACTTGGGATGATAAACTATTTTGGTACCACTAAAATATTCTTAGGAGGAAATTATGAAAAAAAAGGTCTACAGAAATACACCAGCGTTTGTATTTTTAAGTTGGGGGTCATTTGCGTTCTTTGTTGCGTTGATGATGATTGGGTTATATACACTTAAAGAGCCTTTGATGGTGAAAGGCTACTACTTGATGGGATCGGTAGGTCTGATTTCTTCATCGTTTACGCTTGCAAAAGTTGTGAGAGATAATCAAGAAGATGAAGAGCGCTATAATCAAATGTTTCGTGCGGCGGATGAAGGTTCAACAGAAAAAGAAATATAAGAATGTACATTTATAAATGAGCTTGGAAGATAAACTGTAACGAATAGAGGATGGGACAAAACTAAAAATCAGTTTTGTTTCATCCTCTAAATCGGAATAAACGGTGGTCAAAAGTCTGCGTTTTCGGAAATCTCCCGCAAAGCACTCAATAGATAAAGCGCATGGTGCGCTTTTCGTTCTAATTTCACGCCCCAAAACGACTTCTGTCTCGACCTCTATTTTTTGCAACTATAGAAGTACTCTGACTGAAATGAACGTATAAAATCTTTCAAAAGAGCCTATAAATACAATCGTTTTTTTTGCATAAATGACTAGCCTTAATACATTCCTAAACTAAATAACCAAGCGAGTAAGACTGAAACTGGACCTGTGAGCATTCTTGAGAACAGAACCGCCGGAACGCCGATTTCAACTGTATAGGGCTCTGCTTCTGCAAGGGTTAAACCGACGGGGACAAAATCGGCACCTGCTTGAGAATTAATTGCAAAAAGTGCTGGTAAGGCCATCGCAGGAGGAATCGTTCCTTTACCAATTTCTACACCTAAAAGCACACCAACTACTTGAGCGATAACAGCTCCGGGACCTAAAACGGGAGATAAAATAGGAATGGAGCAAATCAGAGAAAGAATAATTAACCCGAAGATATTTCCAGAAAGAGGCTTTACTCCTGCAGCAATAACATTACCGATTCCAGTATAATTAATGAGTCCAACAAGCATGCTGACAAAAGCCATGAAGGGCAAAATATTCTTAATCACAATTTCAATGGTATCTCGTCCAGCTTGGTAAAAAATCCCAACTACGTTGCCGACACTTCGTCCCATCCGGTTAATCAGCCCTAGTAATCCACCTTGGTTTTCAGCGACTTCGTCTTTAGCGGCTTGCACTTTTTGTTTCGCTTCTGAATAGTCGACTGTTTTTTTATCAACGCTACTTTCAATAGACGAAGATAGAACTTCATCGGAAAGGAAAATTTCATGTAAACTAACACCAGAGACAAAGTTTTCTTCGTTTATAAATTTCATCAATGGGCCAGAAGGTGTGGTTGCATGGAGATTAACTGTTAGGACGTTTAATTTAGGATAGACACCGCAACGAGCCGTCCCACCACAATCGACTACTGCACAAATCATTTCTTCAGGAGCGACTTTTTCCTTAAAGCCATCTTTTGCTTCGACGCCAAGTAAATCTGCAATTTTTTGGGCCACTGGATGAATGCCACCGCCAGTTATGGAAGCGACAATTTTCTTTGTATCAGAGGGAGCGAGTGTTAATGGACCGCCCCAACCACTTTTACCTTTAACAACTACTACAGATTTTGTCATCTTTTTTTCCTCCTTCATTATCCGTTTGCAGGGTCTTTCCACATCATTTTAGTTAATGTTTCTGTACAAATACCACGTATTAGAATAACAATCAGACCAACAATAAAGTAACGAACAGCTAAAGGCATTACAGATAAACCGAGAGTTGTTAAGCCAGAAGAGATACCTGTCCAGACGAAAAGTTCTCCAGCGTTAGCATGGGGAAACAATCCGGTGATAGGATGAACTAAGGAAACAGAGGCGTCATAGAAAGCAGGTTTTTGTTTTTCATTTAGAAAACGACCGAAAGAATAGCACATCGGATTTGTTAGAAAGAACACTGCGAGAAACGGGAACAAACTATAGCGTAAAATAATATTCTTAGTACAAAATTGAGCGAAGCGAGTCACACGATCTTCCCCAATTAAAGCGATCAATGCGTTTACGAAGGTTAGTAAAACAATTAAAGTTGGCAGGATACCTGTTATTAATCCAACTAAGTTTTCACCACCAGCATTAAAAATACCAATAAAGTTTTCTGCTAATTTTACTAAAAAGTCCATAACTATGCCTCCATTTTTTGTTTTTCTTTATCAATGAGAGTTAATGCTTGTTGGAATGCTTTTCTTCTTCTTTTCCCCTTTAGGTCAGCTAAAGCGACTTCTGCTGATTGACCAATTGTCTTTTTTAATGGTCTAAATCGAGCGAAAACAGTATAACCAGACATTTGTTGGCAATCTAAAATCGTTCCGTTATCATCTGTTATGACAATCATAATGATGCCACTACCTAAATTGAATTTAGTTTTCTCGATCCCAACCCCTAAGTAACCAACGCCATGTGCCTTACTTTTATTAATTATTCTGTGGTAATTCTTTTGCTGAAGAAAAGAAAAGCCAAACTGTAACATCCAGCAAGCGACTAATAAAAAGATTAGATTTTGATACTTTCCCATAAATTTCTCCTCTCCTATCCATTATTTGAAAGCGCTTTACGACAATATAGTAAGTTGAATATTTTGAAAAGTCAATAATTTTTTACAGTTATTTTTATGTTGGAACATATGTTATCTTCGTGAAAAAATAGTGTCAAAATATAAATATGACTGTAATTTAAAGAAACAAACTTGAAAGCGTTGACAATGAACTTTTTAAAATATATCATCTAGTTGTATCAAACGTTACCGGTAATAACATTTGTTAAAGGAGTGGAACATTTGACAATTTATCAGCAGCTATTAGAAAGAGAAAAAGAAGGCAATTCAATTAAAGTTGGGGTAATCGGAGCAGGGCAAATGGGATTCGGAATGATTGCACAAATTGCAACAATTCCGGGCATGTCAGTTACTGGAATTAGTGATATTCGAAAAGAATATGCGGATAAGGCAAAAGACGCATACTTAGCATCGTCTGATTTAAAAAATAAAGTAACAACAACGACAGATTTTAAAGAAGTTATTTATTCGGAGGATGTTCAGATTGTGGTTGATGCAACTGGTGTACCAGAAATTGGCGCAAAAATTGCTTTAGATACGCTGATTGCAAAAAAACAATTAGTCCTATTAAACGTAGAAATTGATATTACAATTGGTCCTTTAATGAACAAACTTTATCAATCGGCTGGCTTAGTTTATACTGGTTCCGATGGAGATGAACCTGCAGCTACGACAGAATTATTTGAGTTTGCCAAATCAATGGGGATGAACGTTTTGGTTGCAGGGAAGGGGAAAAATAATAAGTTAAAAGTAACGGCTAATCCTGATACTTGCCAAGCGGAAGCAGATAGTAAAAAGATGGCTTCTCACATGTTAGCTGCTTTTCAAGATGGCACAAAGACAATGGCTGAAATGAACTTGCTTTCAAATGCGATTGGATTCATTCCAGATAAAGTAGGGATGCATGGCTTGTCAGGAGATGTTGATTCAGTGATTAAAGACCTGGATTTGAAAGAAAACGGTGGGGTTCTTGATAAATTTGGTGTGGTCGAGTATGTAGATGGCTTAGCTCCAGGTGTTTTCGTCATTGTAGAAGGGCAAAATGAAGGCGTCAAACACGAAATGAATTATTTAATGAAAAAAGAGGCAGATCATCACATCTTGTATAGACCTTATCATCTGGCGAGCCTAGAAACACCAATAACGATTGCCAAAGCGGTACTAAGAAAGGATCATGCGATTGTACCAATAGGTGCACCTATTTCTGAAACGGTCGCTGTAACAAAGAAAGACATTGCTGAAGGTGAAAAATTAGATGGCATCGGTGGCTTCTGTGTACGAGGTGTATTAGAAACACATCTTGATATGAAAGCAGAAGGACATCTTCCAATTGGATTAATCTCAGGAGAAGTTGTGGCACGTAGACCCATCAAAGCGGGGACCTTTATTACAGAAGAAGATGTTGTTTTAGACGAAACAACAACCGTTTGGCAATTACGAAAGCTACAAGATAGCACATTTAGTTAACCGTTAATAAGTATTAAAGGAGCTGGAAACATGGTAAAATCAACTGTAAAAGAAATTGGAGAATTTGCATTTTTTGAAGACGTTCCTGTGCTTATTTTATTTAATTCTACAGCGCCAGAAGGCCTTCGTGAAGTTTGTGTGATACATGATTTCAATGAAGAAGCAAATGAAGAGATGCTAAGAGAAGGCAGTAAAATAGTATTTGGAAAACAAGAATATACTGTAGAAAAAATTGGCAATGTAGCAAATAGTACGTTATATGAATTAGGCCATATTTCTCTTTACTTTGATTTGAAAGATGAAGAATTGTTGCCAGGTTCTGCCGCGCTTAGTCCTAACGAGGTACCTAAGATTGAGCCAGGAGATGTGATTCAGTTTATATACGAATAAATATTAATTTTGGAGGGCAAGAGAATGAGTTATTCAGATGATACAAGATTGTTGGTGGAAATTGCTTCCATGTATTACGAAGAAGGAGCGAAGCAAGCAGCTATTGCCAAGAAATTTAGTATTAGCCGTTCTCTTGTCTCAAAGTATTTGGCAAAAGCAAGAGATCTAGGGTTGGTAGAAATCATTATTCACGATGATCTGCTTCATCCTTATCGACATTTAGAAGAAAAAGTAAAAAGAAAATATAATTTGGACGAAGTGATTTGTATTTCTTCTAGTGGTGCAGAAATGTTGGTTAAAAGGTTGGGTGTGACAACAGCGAAATATTTATCTAGAATCATTCAACCCCATCATACAGTGTGTATTTCAGCAGGAACGACTGTTCAAGAAGTGGCAATGAATTTTTCTTCAAAAAATCAATTGCCGGATGTTCGTTTTGTACCAATGGTAGGTGGATTAGGGGAGCAGCACATGAACTTACAAGCGAATATTGTTTGTGAGCTATTTGCTAAAAGTAGTGGTGCTACTGCAATCGAGCAACATGCACCGATTGCTGTGGATTCTGCAGAAGCAAAAAAAGTATTCATGGACCAATCTTTTATTAAAAATGTTTTTCATCAAGCGAAGCAAGCGGATATTGCTCTGGTAGGTATCGGCGGATTACCTGTCTATTCTACGATGACTAAGGCTTATCTTTCCGAAGATCGGGAAGAAATAGCTGATGATTTAGCGACAGCAGATATTGTAGGGGATATTTGCTACAATTTCATTGATAGTGCAGGTAAATTGGCCGATTGTAAATGGAATGAGTGCGTGCTAGCGATGAATCTGGACGAATTGAAAAAAATTCCTCGAGTAGTAGCTGTTGCAGGTGGAAAAGATAAATTAGAAGGAATTCATGCTGCGTTGATTGGTGAGTTAGTCAACGTATTAGTAACTGACGAACAAACTGCCAAAGCGTTGTTGGCTAAAATAGAATAAAATCTCTTGCTTTTGTCTCTCTGATTTTTTACCCAGTAAAAAAATAAGAAAGAGGAGCGAACTCATGACGGTATCTATAAAGAACCATGCAAACATTACAGATGAGCAATTTAAAAAAATTTATGAAACCATGTGGGAAATCCGTTACTTTGATGAAAAAGTCGATCAGCTATTTGCGAAAGGCTTGATTCATGGAACAACCCATTTGGCTGTAGGTCAGGAAGCGACTGCTGCTGGAAGTGGAGCAGTTTTGAAAACAACTGACTGGATTACGGCGACTCATCGTGGGCATGGACAGACGATTGCGAAAGGAACAAACATTAAAGCGATGATGGCGGAGCTTTTTGGTCGAACAACAGGAACCAACAAAGGCAAAGGTGGCTCCATGCACATTGCTGATTTAGATACAGGAAATTTAGGTGCTAATGGGATTGTAGGTGGCGGCTATCCAATTGCTACTGGAGCAGGTTTGACTTCAAAAATGAAAAAACTTGATCGAGTTGCACTTGCTTATGGTGGAGACGGCTCCACTAACGAAGGAAGCTTCCATGAATCGCTGAACTTAGCGGCTATTTGGGATTTACCTGTTATTTTTTTCATTGAAAATAATCAATATGGAATGAGTGGCTCAGTAAAAGAGATGACTAGAGTGGAAAAGTTGTCTGATCGGGCTAAAGCTTATGGCATTAAAGGGGTTACGATTGACGGCAATGACCTGATTTCAGTGATTAATACTACTTCTGAAGCGGTAGAACGAGCAAGAAATGGAGAAGGACCAACATTGATTGAGGCACTAACCTATCGTTGGAAGGGACACTCCAAATCAGATGCTAAAAAGTATCGCACGAAAGAAGAAGAACAAGATTGGCGTACAAATAAAGATCCCATCAAAAGGACTAAACGAACCTTACTAGAGGCGGGTGTTCTTTCGGAAGAAGAGGCAGAAACACTTCGTTTAAAAGCGAAACAAACGATTGAAGAGGCCGTGACTTTTGCTGAACAAAGCCCAATGGTTCCCGTAGAGTCTCTATTTGACGATGTTTATGCAGAATAGGAGGAAGAGAGAATGAGAGAAATTACTTATTCAGAAGCTGTTCGCGAAGCGTTGTCTGAAGCAATGAGAGAAAACGAAGACGTGTTCATGCTAGGAGAAGATATCGGTGTTTATGGTGGAGCATTTGGTGTTAGTCGTGGGATGGTTGAAGAATTTGGGCAGGAGCGAGTTCGTTCAACGCCTATTTCAGAATCGGTTATTGCAGGGGCGTCAGTAGGAGCAGCTATGACGGGCATGCGTCCTGTCTTTGAAATTCAATTTTCCGACTTTGTGACAATTGCGCTAGATCAACTAGTCAATCAAGCGGCTAAAATTCGCTATATGTATGGGGGAAAGGCTAAAATTCCGTTAGTTATGCGTACGCCTGGTGGTTCAGGAACAGGGGCAGCAGCTCAACATTCTCAAAGTCTAGAAAACTGGACAGCCCATGTGCCAGGATTAAAAGTGATTCAACCTGCGACAGCTTATGATGCGAAAGGATTACTTCACGCGGCGATTGAAGACGACAATCCCGTGATGTTTTATGAGCATAAATTATGTTATCGGACAACCAGTGATGTTCCAGAAGGGAAATATACAATTCCCATCGGTGTAGCGGATATAAAAAAAGTTGGTTCAGATGTAACCGTTATCGCGACAGGAATCATGGTGCACAAAGCCTTGGCCGCAGCGGAGCTTTTAGCTGAAGAGGGGATTAATATAGAAGT
Organism: Enterococcus rivorum; assembly: GCF_001742285.1. GTDB lineage: Bacteria > Bacillota > Bacilli > Lactobacillales > Enterococcaceae > Enterococcus_L > Enterococcus_L rivorum. The sequence goes on from NZ_MIEK01000045.1 coordinate 127,267, forward strand.
TGTAGATCCAAGAACGTTAGTGCCGTTAGATAAGCAAACGATTATTGCGTCGGTATCGAAAACAGGCAAAGCAATTGTTGTAACCGAAGCTGTGAAGCGAAGTGGCTTTAGCGCAGAATTGGCTAGTGTGATTGCAGAAAGTGAGTGTTTCGATTTTCTGGATGCTCCAATCATTCGTCTCGCTGGAAAAGAAGTACCAATGCCCTATCATCCTGACTTAGAAAAAAAGGCAGTTCCACAAATAGAAGATATTGTAGCGGCTTGTCGAAACTTAATGGGAAAAGGATAAAGGGGGAGAAAACATGGCACACGAAATATTGATGCCTAAACTAAGCTCCACCATGACAGAAGGAACACTCACCGTTTGGCTGAAAAATGAGGGCGAACCTGTCGCTGTTGGGGATGCGATTTTTGAAGTCATGACCGATAAGATTGCTATTGAAGTGGAAGCTTATGAAGAGGGAATTTTGTTAAAAAGATTAATTGGTGACGGAGAAAGTGCGCCAGTAAACGCTGTTATTGGCTACATCGGAGAAGTAGGAGAAAAGCTTCCTGAAGAAGTGCAGACTACTCCTATCGTTGCAGTAGTGGAAGAATCAGTTGTAGGAGCGCAGGCACCTATGGAAGTCAAGGGAGCAACCGAAGTAAATTCTATTGCCACAAAAAAAGTCCGAGCGACACCTGCTGCTAGAAGATTAGCGCGAGAAAAAGGTCTCCATTTGAAAGATATTCAAGGATCAGGTCCCAAAGGTAGAGTTCAAGTGCAAGATGTGGCTCAGTATCAGCCTAAAACCGAAACAGCGACCATTGAATTAGAGGAGACACCGATCATTCCGTGGAGCGGGATGAGAAAAGTTATTGCAGATAATATGGTGAAAAGTCATACAACTATTCCGGCGGTAACAATGCATGCAGATGTGGACATGCGGAAAGCGAAAAAATTAAGAGCCGATTTGTTACCAATGGTAGAAGAAGACACTCATGAGCGTCTATCTTATACAGAATTGATTTTGAAAGCGGTAACGGTAGCGTTGCAAAAATATCCTCAACTGAATGCTCATGCTTTAGAAGAAGGAATAAAACAATATAGAGAGGTCAATCTTGGTCTCGCAGTAGCTTTGCCAGATGGTCTAATCGTTCCAGTGATTCACCAAGCAGAAACAATGGGCCTGAATGCCTTGACACATTCTGTAAAAGAAGTTACAAAAGCGGCTAGAGCAAGTACTTTGACGAAAAAACAATTATCAGGTGCAACCTTTACTATTAGCAGCCTTGGTAAAAGTAGAGTGAATTATTTTACTCCGATTATTAATACACCAGAAGTTGGAATTTTGGGAGTAGGTGGTTTATACGAACGTCTTCAGTTAGAGAAAAAAGATGGGCAAGAAAGTATTGAAACGATCCCAACATTACCTCTTAGCTTAACCTTCGATCATAGGGTAGTTGATGGTGTACCAGCGGCGGATTTTCTAAGTCTGATTGTTGCGCTACTAGAAGAACCGATGCGCTTGTTGCTGTGAGTAGACGGAGGGAAAAAGTATGAAAACGACGGAAGTACTTGTAATTGGGTCTGGACCTGGCGGTTACGTAGCAGCTATCAGAGCCGCTCAATTAGGTAAAAAAGTAACAATTGTTGAAGCGGAAGCTGTTGGTGGTGTGTGCTTAAATGTAGGATGTATTCCTTCAAAAGCGTTGATTACTGCGGGGCATCGTTATCAAGAGATGCTGAATAGTTCTTTTTTAGGCTTATCCGCAAAGGATGTGACATTAGATTTTACTAAAACGCAACAATGGAAAAACCAACAAGTAGTGAGCAAGTTAACGTCAGGGATTACTGCATTACTTAAAAAAAATCAAGTGACGATTGTTATAGGTCAGGCAACCTTCATTTCTAAAACCAGTGCGGAGGTTGACAGTAAAGGAGAAAAAGAACAGATTGCCTTTCAACAAGCGATTTTAGCGACAGGAAGTCGTCCAATCGAAATAAAAGGATTTCCTTTTGGTGGAAGGATTCTTGATTCTACTGGTGGCTTGAATTTAACTGAAATACCCAAAAATCTGATTATTATTGGTGGTGGCTACATTGGCTGTGAATTAGCAGGCGCCTATGCCAATCTTGGTTCAAAGGTCACTTTAATTGAAGGAAGTCCGAGTATCTTACCAAGTTTTGAGGAAGATATTCAAGAATTAGTCAATAATAAATTTAAGAAAAACGGTGTGACAGTGGAAGCATCAGCTAAGGCAATTAGTGCTACCCAGACTGCAGACCAAGTTTGTGTCGAAGTTGATTGTGGCGGTAAACGGCAAAAGATTGATGCAGATTATGTGATGGTAACTGTTGGAAGAAAAGCAAATACTGATGGAATTGGGCTTGAAGCAATTGGCGTTGAAAAGGATAAGCATCAACTGATTAAAATCGATTCGCAATATCGCACCACACAACCAAATATTTTTGCCATTGGGGACATTGTACCCGGTTTGGCGTTAGCTCATAAAGCTAGTTATGATGGAAAGGTAGCGGCGGAAGTCTGTGCAGGAAAACAAGTGGTTCGAGATTATCGAGTCATTCCAGCAGTTTGTTTTACTGACCCAGAAATTGCAGTAGTTGGTTTAACCAAAAAAGAAGCGATTGAAAATGGAATCGATGCTGAAGTAGCCGTGTTTCCGATGCAAGCGAATGGGCGAGCACTCTCCATGAATGAACCAGATGGGTTTATTCGATTGGTTTTTGACAAAGCAGATCAAAGCTTGCTTGGTGCCCAAATTGTAGGAGTAAATGCTAGTGAGTTAATTGCCGAAATAACTATAGCGATTGAAACCTTCCTGACTTTAGAAGATGTTGCTTTGACAATCCATGGACATCCAACGGTATCAGAAACCATTATGGATGCATGTGAAGTGGGCTTAGGCATACCGATTCATATGTAGCTATATTGAACCTCAATCGTTTAAAAGGTAGCATTATCAATAGATGCAGATACTATGATTTAGTAGGAACTGGTAAAGAAATGTTTCTGGAAATATAACGTACTGAAAAGGCGATTAACGGATCTTTTTAGTACGTTATTTCATTCTAAAGCATGTAGACAATCAATGTAACAATATCATTTTTTTGATTTGATTATGAGCTATTTTGAATCAAAGGGCAGTTTTTCATAAAGAAAAATAGTATTTGTGCTCTTTATGATTGAATAAAACCCTAGCAAGCCTAAAGTGGTCTGCTAGGGTTAGATATCGTTATTGATTTGTTTAAGCGAAAAAAGGTGAGCTTTTTAAGAATAGGAGCAATTAAGAAATCACTTTATCTTTCTTAATCACTCTAGAAAGTATAAGGGATGCAATCACACAACATACAGCCATTACAATTGCATAGATAAACATCATATTGAAGCCAGCTTTTCCAGAATTATTATCTAACCAGCCACCAATCATAGTATACATAAACACATCAGGTAAATAACCTAAACAAGAAACGATTCCTGAAACACGTCCAGTTTTTGATACAGGGATTCCTGCATCGTCAATGATGGCAAAGTATTGGCTTCGAATAAGATAGATAAAGAACATACCTGCTACAAAGTTTGCCAAGACAATCGCAATTAAGCCCTTGTCTGCTGGCAGAAACAGGAATAATGCATAAGAAAGACCCGTAAGAACGGCACCAGCGATAATTACTTTTAAACGTGAACCAATTTTATCAGCGATGACCCCACCGATGATTCCACCGAAAGCTTGAATGATATAGCGAACGCCTCCAAGTGTCGCTCCACCGGCAACCGATAAACCATAGACATTGATAGCTAATGTATTAATATATCCAAAAATCCCATACAAGCTATAACCGAAGAAAACAATTGCCACAAGTAGCCAAACACGAGGAATTGCTAATTGCTTAAAGGTTCCTACCACTACTTCTTTTAGTGACTCAGCATTTTCTTCTTGTGCTGTATCTTCAATAATAAACCAGTTCAATATTCCGATAATAATAACAACAATTGCACATGTTCGAATCGCCCAGGCGGTTCCTAGAATATCGTTTGCGAACATTCCGTAAACTGCCGTCATTCCAAAAACTAAAAGAGCATTTAAAATTCCGCGTAACCCTTCTTGTAGACCAAATAAACGTCCTTGTTCAGAAGAATCACCTAACATTCTGGTTGCTTTAATCATAGCAGACCAATAAGTAATGATAGTAGAAATTCCCATTAATACGAAGATAAGTCGAGCGGTGTTAAAGGATGGAAACGTTGAAAACCATAAGCCTAAAGCACCTGTAGCTAAAAAGGAGAACGTCAGTAATTTTCGAGCAGAAAACTTATCAGCTACGATTCCTCCTATAAAGTAAGAAAAAGTCGCCATTGTTGCGTAACCAGAAGATAACATGCCCATTTGAGCGTTACTTAAATTCATCGCTTTTTGAATAGGAACATAAAAAGTTTCGCGGATATAAGGTAGTTGGAAAATGATACCAGCTCCCGCAGCCAAGAGTAACAAAGTGCCATATTTTTTAATAAATGCTTTATTCATTGATAAAGTACCCTCCAGAAAATAGTTTTGTAAGAAATTAATGATAAACTGTGGTGTCATCCATCACCGTATTTTATCGTTCCAACGCGCTATTCTCTCTAGTAACACATTTAGTGTAAAGGCTTTCTAGATAGGTGTCAATCTTTTTATTATAATAAAATATTCAGTAATTTTTAATCATAAATTAATTTGAAGGTATTGTGAAAAAGGTCATTTGATGATGTTCTTAAGCTATATGGGGATAATTTTCCTCTATTGATGGAAAATGAACCTAAAGAATAGGTCAATCAAAAAAATAGAGAGCGAACCAAAACTAAAAAAACATTTTGATTCGTTCTCTATTTTTGAATTGACAGTGAGAAAAAACAGTCTCTGGAATTTGTTCATGTAAATCACTATGATTGCTTACAGAATAGATGATGCATAATATCTAGTGACTAAAGCTGCTTTGCTTCCTTACCCGAATACTAAAGGATAAAGTTCTTGAATTTCTTCCTATCTCTCAAAGGCAACCTCGTTTGTCTTAAACTCATTTTTTATTGAGCTCACGAATCACTTCCTCAATAAACATAAATAGAATCGTCCGAGTTTTTTCATGAGATTTAAGCTGTTCATCTTGCTGAGATTTAGTTAAGTAGATAATTTCGTTATTGTCCAATCGTAATTTAGAGTTTAATTCCTCTATTACTAATAAAGCTTTTGCTTGTTTCTTTTTAGCTTCTTCAAATAATGAATCAAATTGTGCGAATTTTCCAGCAACGGAAAAGATGAGCAATAAGGAATTGTCTGTCAATAAATTTGGAATTAAAGACTCTTGAGTAGCCCGAATGATATTTTTTTCTATCGTGTAAGTCAATTTATATTCAAAATACTCCATGCAAATATTTGTAGGACCATACCCAAACAGAATGATTTTATCATATTTTTTAATTAAATCAGCTAAATAAGTAATAGTGGAGGGATCAAAATTTTCCATAAATTCTTGAATGCGAGAAAATTCCGTGTTCATTTTTTTCCTTTTAATTAATTCTTTACCAGTGAGAAATCGAAAGTATTCTTTGTATCCTAAAAATCCTAGTTTTTTTACAAATTTTGAAATTTTTGAAGGTGAAACACCAGTGAGAGCAGCCGCTTGAGTAATAGTTAAATTAGGTTGACTTTTGCTTTCTTCGCTTAATGTCCGATGGATTTGTATTTCTAAGTCATTTAAGCGATCGAACTGTATTCTCATTCTTAAACATCTCCTTGATAAACGATATATAAAGAATAGCATAGAGAGACTCTAAAGAGCAAATTTAACGGAAAATTTTCCTTTATTAGGTTAAATTAGACTATTTATACGGAAAAATTAATTAAATTTTAATGAAAAAACATTTTGATACTCGTATACTAAAAAAGAAAAGCGCTTTCGTTAAAAAAATATATTGAATGGAGCTAGTTGAATGAATTCTGACACATTGATTAAAGAAACTATTATAGCAGATGTAAAAAAAATTGTTCCAGAAAGTCAAGTAGTAACAGATTATGAAACCTTGTACGATGCAGCATCGGATCGTTATCGGAAATATGCTAAAGCGAAAAGAGTTTTAGACAATCCGCTACCAACAGCTGTTGTTTTTCCAAAAAATGTAAATGAAGTAAAAGAGTTATTGATGTATGCTAACGAAAATGATATTAATGTCATTCCAAGAAGTGGAAAAACAGCCACAGAAGGTGGTCTTGAAAACTGGAAAGATCTAGCATTAGTTATTGACGGTTCTAAAATGAACAAGATTCTTAACATCGATCCATACAATATGCAAGCGACTGTTGAAGCCGGCGTGAAATTACAAGATTTAGAAGATGAATTAAGAAAAATTGGTTATACAACAGGGCATTCACCACAATCAAAACCAGTTGCCCAATATGGTGGATTAGTATCTACTCGATCAATTGGCCAATTTTCAACTTTATATGGTGGGATCGAAGATATGGTTGTGGGATTAGAATGTGTTTTCCCTAATGGCCATATTTCCAGAATAAAAAATGTTTCTAGGCGTGCAGGTGGACCAGATATTCGCCATATTGTGATCGGAAATGAAGGAACACTGTGCTACATTACAGAAGTCACGGTTAAAATATTTAAATACTATCCAGAAAACAATAAATTCTTTGGTTATTTAGTAAATGATGTAGAAACAGGGATTAAAGTCTTACGTGAAGTGATGACAAATGGCTACCGTCCTTCCGTAGCACGTACTTACTCCCCAGAAGATGCACGTCAACATTTCTACCATTTTTATGAAGACAAATGTGTGCTTATTTTCATGGCAGAAGGACCAAAAGGAATTGTCGAAGCGACAGGTGTTGGTATTGAAGAAGCTGTTGAGAAATTTAAAGATGGTGTTTGTAAACAAGTCGATAGCCAATTAATCGCAAACTGGTTTAATCAGCTGAATTGGACGCAACAAACGATTGATGATGAAGTACAGGGAATGATCGATAACGATAAGCATGATGGTTTTACTACTGAAATTTCTGCCGATTGGGAAACCATTCCAAAAATTTATAACAATGTTATCGAACGAATTCGTAATGAATTTCCACGGGCAAAAGATTTAACTATGCTTGGTGGCCATTCCTCTCATAGCTATATTAATGGAACAAACATGTACTTTGTTTACAACTACAATATTAACTGTGAGCCAGAAGATGAAATGAAAATTTACCATCATCCAATTCAAGCCATTATTGTAGAGGAAACATTAAAATTAGGCGGTTCTATGTGTCATCATCACGGAATTGGGAAATACCGTAATGAATGGACGAAAGAAGAACATCAATCTGCTTACTACATGTTAGAAAGCTTAAAAGAAGTATTTGACCCTAAAGGCATTATGAATTTTGGGAATATTTACCCCGTACAAGAAGGGTTTAAATACCAAAAATAGGACTATCTTTCATTTGAGGACGAGAGATCGTCCTCAAATGAATAGGATAGGAAGAGTTAAAAAATGAAGATTATTTGTTTAGTTAAATTTGTTCCTGATACAGATCAGTATGAATATGATTACGAGACCGATAAAATCAATCGTGAAAAGTCTACGCTGATTTTGAATCCTGATGATAAAAATGCCTTAGCTTGGGCATTGCAATATAAAAAGCAACACGCGTCAACTATTATTGAAGTTGTTTCAATGGGACCTTCAAAAATAGCAGAGGAACTAAAAGATTTCATCCGTTTAGGTGTAGATCAGGCAACCTTAATCAGTGACGGTCTATTTGCTGGGAGCGATTCACTGGCTACTAGTCTTGTTCTCGCGAAATATTTACTTTCGCAAGACTATACTCTTATTCTCGCTGGCACGCATACGTTAGATGGAGGAACTGGTCATATCGGTCCTCAAGTTGCTGAACTTCTGAAGCTCAACCAATTTTCAAATATAAAATCAATTGAAGAAGTAAATGAAAAATACACAATTGTGGCAGCTGCACAAGATGGAGAAATTCTTCGATTGAAAATCCAAAATCCGTGTCTTTTAAGTCTGACTAGTCAAATGAATTTGCGTTTAGGTTTCGTTAGATATGAAAACATCGATAGAAATGTCGATACACAATTCTCTCTAGTAACAAACGAAACATTAAACCTTTCAAAAGAGGATGTTGGGCGAAAAGGTTCTCCGACAAAAGTTCGAAAAAATGTTGTAGCAAAAAGAAAAAAAGTCATGCATAAAACCGTTAAAGTAGATGATGAAGGAATCGATGAAGTTGTTCAATTTCTAGAAGAAAAGGGGTACTTATAATGTTCAGAGCACTCATTCTGATAGATAATGATTTTGTGAATTATTCTGTTGACTTAATCGCTGTAGCAAAGCAATTGGCTGGGGAAGAGTCAGTCGAGATTTGTGGATTGGCTATTAATTTAGCTACGCAAGAAGTAAAAGGATTCGATTCACTTATTTGTGTAGAGGAACCAGCCATTCAAATAAAAGATAGCCGAGTGTTAACAGATATCATTGAACAAGTGCATCAAAAATATCAATTTGACAGTATACTAATTCTTGCGACAGAATTTGGTCGAATGGTTGCACCTAGATTAGCTATGAGATTAAACGTTGGTCTCGTGGCAGATATTACAGACATTGAAGTAGAAGGGCAAGAGCGACGGTTAATTCGCCCAGCTTTTTCTGGCAATATGTTAGCAAGTATTGTGTGTGATTCAAGCCCCATCATGGTAAGCGTTCATCCAAATGTTTTCCATGAAGAGGTTAGAATAAAAGAACCCAAAATGACTCATTTTCCAATTAGTGAATTGAAAGCGTCGTCAATTGAAGTGTTATCTGTTTCATCGGAGGAAAAGAAAAAAGATATCCGTGAAGCGAAAGTAATTATTTCAGCTGGCGCCGGTTTTACAGAAAACATCCACCAGCTAGAAGAACTGGCTACGGAACTAAATGGATCAATTGCAGCGTCTAAACCATTGGTGGAACAAAATCGTGCACCACGAGAAATCCAAGTTGGACAATCTGGTAAAACCGTCAGTCCCAATCTATATATTGCTTTAGGAATTTATGGTTCTATGCAACACGTAGAAGGATTGAAGAATGTAAAAGATCTCATTTCTGTGAATACAGATGAGGGCGCACCCATGAATTATTTAGCGAATCTGATAGTCGTTGGCGATGCGGCAGAATTTGTTGAAAAGCTTAAGTTGAGATTGAAAAAATAATACTGCGAACAAACATTTTAATAACCAAATCTTATCCGTTAGAAAGCAAAAAAATAAAAGAAAAGAAGGTAAAATAAATGGAAATAAAAGATTTTAAAATGGACATGTTTTCTATTAAAGGAAAAAACGCAATCGTCACTGGCGGAAATACTGGGTTAGGGCAAGCTTTTTCATTGGCACTGGCAGAAGCAGGAGCGAATATTTTTATGGCATCAATTATGCCTGATGATCCGGCTTTTAACAAAACGCTGCAAGAGCGTGGTGCGAAAACTTCATACATGTATGCAGATATTACAAAAACAGGTGTTCCACAAGAAATTATTGAAAAATGTGTAGAAGAACTTGGCTCAGTAGACATTCTTGTCAATTGTGCTGGAATTTGTCCAGTGGATGATGTCATCAGCTATGGTCGTGATAAATGGGACCCAACAATTAATATCAATTTAACTGCGGCTTTTGATATGAGTCATGAAGCAGCTAAAGTAATGATTCCGCAAAAGAGTGGAAAAATTATCAATATTTGTTCACTTTTCTCTTTCTTAGGAGGACAATGGGCACCAGCTTACGCTGCGTCAAAACATGGGTTAGCTGGTTTAACCAAAGCCTATTGTGATGAATTAGCCCAATATAATATTCAAGTAAATGGAATTGCACCTGGTTACTTCAAAACTGCGGTGGCACAAGCTTCGATTGAAGATACTGAGCGAAACAAATGGATTGTGGATCACACACCAGAAGGACGCTGGGGAGATGTTGCTGACTTAATGGGCGCAACAGTATTTTTAGCATCAGAAGCCTCTCATTTTGTGAACGGACATATTTTAGCAGTAGATGGTGGTTTCTTAGTACGTTAATGAATCAAATAAGTTCAAAAAATATACTATCTAACCCAATAAAATTAAACAGAAAACAAATGAAATAATTGGGGTAAGGAGAACTTCATGGATAAAAAATATATTGTCGGTATTGATGGTGGGAGTCAAAGTACCAAAATTGTTATCTTTGATCTTGAGGGAAATATTGTAGGTGAAGGAAAAGAAAACTTACGACCGATGAACTTGGCTGAAGGGGTTGTTGTTGAACATCCGTCAGACGATTTATGGGAGTCACTGTGTGTGGCAGCAAAAAAAGCAATGGATCAATTTGGTGTGAGAAAAGAAAAAATCGTTGGCATTGGCTTAGGCTCAATTCGGTGTTGCCGAGTTCTCTTAAAAGAGGATGGCACGTTAGCGCAACCCATTATTAGCTGGATGGATAAGCGGGTTTCAACTCCTTATGTTCATGATAATCCAGAAGTTAAGTACGTAACGTCTACTAACGGTTATCTTACCCATCGTCTGACTGGGGAATTTAAAGATAATATCGGAAATAACTTTGGACAATGGCCAGTGGACTATAAAACGTGGGATTGGTCTACAGAAGAAGAGGTTCTAGAAAACTTTAATCTTCCAAGAGAGATGCTATTTGATGTAGTGAAACCTGGAGAGATATTAGGGCATATTACCAAAGAAGCCAGTCTTAAAACTGGGTTTCCAGAAGGCGTGCCTTTGATAGCTACAACCAGCGATAAGGCAGTTGAAGCATTAGGTGCAGGGCTGATTCATGATACAAGTGCTTTCGTTTCTTTAGGGACTTATATTAGTAGCATGGTCACTGGGGAAGAAATGCCAAAAGACTCTGTCAATTATTGGGGCATTATGTCTTCAATTCCTAACAAGTATTCTTATGAAGGCTATGGCATTCGCCGAGGAATGTGGACGGTCTCTTGGTTTAAGGATTTATTAGGGGAAAAAATTAGTCTTAGAGCCAGCTATCAAGGGATATCAGAAGAAGAATATCTGAATGAACAAGCGCAACATGTGCCAGCTGGAAGTGATGGACTGATGACTGTTTTGGATTGGCTAGCTAATCCTTGGGAGCCCTTTAAACGTGGCGTGATGGTTGGTTTCAATGCCCATCATGATTATCGTTACATGTATCGTTCTATTTTAGAAGGAATTGCTTACACAATGAAGAACAATGTCACAAATATGACCAATGAGCTAGGAAAAGAGATTGAAGAAGTAATTATCACAGGTGGCGGTTCAAATAGTGACTTGTTTATGCAGATTTTTGCTGATATTTTCAATTTACCTGTAAAACGAAATGTCGTAAATGGAAGCGCCAGTGTTGGTGCTGCTATCAATGTAGCGGTAGGCTTAGGCATTTATTCTTCTTATGAAGAAGCTGTTGAAAAAATGGTAAAAGTGAAAGACATATTTTCACCGATTCCAGAAAATGTTGCCATTTACAAAAAATTAAATGAAGAAGTCTATCAAGGATTGACGAATTATACCGATAAAGTCTTAGAAAAAACATTTGAAATTTTACATCCAGAAGAAAGTGATTAGTATCTAGACCGAATTAGAATTGAGCGATGTTTCCAGTCAAAGGGGGAGGAGGCTAGTTGAAAGTTCTGAAACCTGACCTTTGAGCTTAAAGTGGTTCCTCGGTTTTTCACTGGCAATAATTGCTAGTAGTGGAACCTAGTCTCTCCTTTTTAACTGGAAGATCAAAATAGTTAAGTCTAATTTATTAAAAAAAGGGTGTTTGTTTTTATCTGTGATTGAGTATAGTGCTTAAAATAAATAGTGGAAAATGCCAGTTTATTTCATCTGGCAAAGCTTTTTAGAAGTCAATAATAGGTTCTATCAGGAAATATTTTATTAACTATAAAAGGACTAAATGCCGTTTTTAACGGCCTTTAGCCTTTTTAAGCATACATAGGAGTTGAAAGGAGTCGGCAGATGATTGAATTTATAGGAGTTGAAAAACGATATAGTAAGTCTGCAATTGCTGTTGAGAAACTAGATTTAACGATTGAGGATAATCAGTTTATTTGTGTGATTGGAACTAGCGGAAGTGGTAAAACGACATTGCTTCGGATGATTAATCGAATGATTGCCCCTTCCACAGGTACGGTAAAAATTAATGGTGAAGATACAATTAATTTAAATGAAGATGAACTGAGACGGAAAATTGGGTACGTTATTCAAAATATAGGACTATTTCCTCATCTAACTATTCGTGATAATATCATGATTGTGCCAAAGCTCTTAAAATGGACCGAACATCAAAAACAAGGGATTTCTGAGAAGCTAATTGAAAAAGTTGAACTACCTTTAGAGTACTTAGATCGAAAGCCAAATAATCTTTCTGGGGGGCAACAACAACGAATTGGTGTCATCCGTGCACTAGCAGCAAATCAAGACATAATACTGATGGATGAACCTTTTGGAGCGTTAGATCCAATTACTCGCGATGCATTACAAGAAATGATTAAGCGACTTCAAAAGGAAATGCAAAAAACAGTGGTTTTTGTGACTCATGATATCGAAGAAGCCATCAAATTGTCGGATAAAATCATTATCATGGATCATGGGAAAGTCGTTCAATATGATACGACTGAAAATATTTTAAGGCATCCTGCCAATGCATTTGTTGAAGAGTTATTAGGAAAACGCAAAAAACAAACATCTATCGGAAATGACATTCGAGTAGCGGATTTAATGAACAATCAGGTTGAAGCTATTTCTTTAAGCAAATCAATTATAGATGCCATTCGTCAAATGACCAATAAAAAAGTGGACTCCTTATTGGTAGTTGATGACCAACAACATTTAAAAGGGTTTATCGATATCCAAGATATTGACCGAAATATCAATAAATTTACCAACGTTTATGAGATTATGCGTACAGAAACAGCCAGTGTGAATCAAAATGAAAAGGTAGCAGATGTGGTCGATCCGTTATTAAATATGGAACTAAAATATTTACCCGTAGTTGACGATGCCAATCGTTTAGTTGGAATCATGACCCGCTCCTCATTGGTGTCATTGATTTACGATCAATTAAAGTAGGTGACAAAAATGGAGCAGTTTTGGAATCAATATGGAGCAGAGATTCTTTTGAAGTTTTGGGAACATTTTTACATTTCATTTAGTGCAATTATTTTGGGGATTCTGGTTGCTATTCCTCTAGGTGCGTTGTTAACACGAGTAAAAAGAGGGTCAGAAACGGTCATTAACATTGTCGGAATTTTTCAAACGATTCCTTCACTAGCCTTACTATCGATTATGGTGCCGATTTTTGGCATAGGAAAGATTCCGGCAATTGTGGCTTTATTTTTATACTCACTTTTACCAATTTTGAGAAATACCTATGTTGGTATTCAATCCGTTGATCCAATGTATTTAGATGCGGCCAAAGGTATGGGCATGTCTAAATGGCAACAGTTAGTACAAATTGAACTTCCTTTAGCATCAAGTGTTATTATTTCGGGAATCAAGGTTTCGGCAGTTTATGTTATTTCTTGGACTACATTAGCAGCATATATAGGTGCTGGGGGCTTAGGAGACTTTATTTTTAATGGCTTGACTTTGTACCGATTGGATTTAATTCTAATGGGAACAATACCGATAACGCTATTAGCCCTAGGAACGGATGCAGTATTGAAATATCTTGAAACCCAATTTTCTGTGGATCGAGGGTGATGAAATGAAGAAAAAAATGACTGTAGTGATTGCTTTTTTGGGGTTATTTGTAATTTTTATCCTCTCGAATGTGTCAAATAAAGAAGATACAATTACTGTTTCGGGAGGAGTGACGTCAGAGTCGCAAATTTTAGGCAATATCGTCGTGGAGCTGTTGCAACATTATACTGACAAAAATATTGTATTCCTAAATAATTTGGCTTCAGCCAATTTAATGCAAGCGGCGATGGAAAGAGGCGATTTAGACATTGCTTCGCCACGTTATACTGGAACGGATTTAGTTGGAACATTGAATCTACCAATCGAAAAAAATCCCGATAAAGCCTTAAAAATTGTCCAAAAAGAGTTTCGAGAACGTTACCAGTTTGAGTGGTTTCCAAGCTATGGTTTTTCTAACCAGTTTACATTTATGGTAACCAAAGAAACGGCTAAAAAATATAATCTAACCAAAGTTAGTGACTTAAAAGAGTATGCAACAGAATTGAATTTAGGAACGGACCAAACCTGGTATAAACGAGAAGGGGACGGTTATCACGCGTTTACAGAAGAATATGGCATGACCTTTAAACGAGTATTTCCAATGCAAGTAGGCTTGTTATACGATGCTTTAGTAGCAGACAAGTTAAACGTTATTTTAGGGTACTCTACAGATGGTCGAGTGGGTAGTTATGATTTAGTGATGCTGGAAGATGACCTTAAATTTTTTCCCCCCTATACATCGAGCTTAGTTGCTTCAGAAAAGGTTTTAAAAGAAAACCCAGAACTAAAAACTATTTTGACTAAATTAGAGGGAACCATTGATACAGAAACAATGCAAAAAATGAACAATCAATCCGATAGCGAACTTTTGGAGCCAGCACTAATTGCTAGAAAGTTTTTAGAGTCACACAACTATTTTGAGGAGGAAACGCCATGATTCAGGAACTAACCAACTATTTGAGTGAGAACTCTTCTTATATCATTAGCCAGTTTATGACCCATGCGTACATTTCCATTGTTGGGGTAGTCTTGACTTTTTTGATTGGTTTTCCTTTAGGCATATTTTTAGCAGATAATAAAAAAGCAGCGACTATTGTCATAGGAATTATCAATGTGATCCAGACGATTCCGACAATTGGTATGTTGACGATTTTGTTGATTTTAATTGGCTTAGGAGAAAATACGGTTATTGCTACGGTAGTCCTCTATTCTTTATTGCCTATCGTGAACAATACGTATGTTGGGTTGAATAATGTTGATCCAGTATATGTTGATAGCGGTCGAGGACTAGGAATGAGTAAGTTTCAAATTTTATATATGATAAAGATACCACTAGCCCTCCCAGTTATTTTGGCTGGAATAAGAAATGCTTTAGTGATTTCAGTTGGGATTACAACCATCGGCTCATTTGTTGGTGCAGGTGGTTTAGGCGATATCATTTTAAGAGGAATCAATATTACCGGTGGCGAACCAATTATTTTCGTAGGAGCTGCTTTATGCGCGGTAATAGCATTAGGAATGAACTGGTTGTTTGATTGGCTGACGAAGTGAAAATAATTGAAGGTTTGACTTTGTTAGAATTAAATTGGACAGGCCTTCTATTATAGAAATTTAATTAAGAGAATAAGTATAGAATAGCAAAAGCTAACACAGAAGATATTCATTGGCTAAGGGAACCGATGGAAAATTAATAATAGGGTTGGGAAGTCTGGAAAACAGATTTTTCATCCCTATTTATTTATTCATAAACAATAATTACTTTAAAACTTTCTTTTAAATATAAAATCACTTTATGTCATATTAATGGTAAAATTAATATTAAATAGATAGATGGAACTTAGTGAATATACGAATAAGTTTATCTTATCTATGAGAGGATAAGTTCTATATCTTAAGAACATAGAAAAGTAAGGAGGATCAAAAATAATGGTGAAAAAAGGGTACACAATTGGTTTAGACATTGGGACGACATCTGTTGGATGGGCAGTGACGGATGATGATTTTGAACTAGTCAACAAAAAAATGTCCATAAAAGATAAGTCAGGAAGTACAATAAAACGTGTTCGTAAGAATTTGTGGGGTGTTCGCCTATTTGACGAAGCAAAGACAGCAGAAAATACGAGGCGCACGCGTGGTGTTCGCAGAAGAATTAGGCGGAGAAAAGAACGTTTGAACTATTTACAAGGAATTTTTTCTTCAGAAATGGCTAAAATGGATGAGAATTTTTTTATGCGTTTGGAAGAAAGTTTTTTTAAATTGTCCGATAAATCAGAGCAAAACAAATTTCCTTATGCTTTGTTCAAAAATGAAATAGAAGAAAAAGCTTATTATAGGCAGTTTCCAACGATTTATCATTTGCGAAAACATTTAATGGAACATGAAGAAAGTGACTTACGTAAAATTTATCTGGGTCTTCACCACATATTGAAATATAGAGGGCATTTTGTGCAAGAAGGACAGAAGATGGACGTTGCTAATATTGACATTCAAGGGAATTTAAAAGAGCTTTTTAATGCCTTAAATGAGAATTTTTCTAACAAAGAAGATGATTTTGAGCAAGAGCGAATGAAAGACGGTGTGAAAAGAGCGAAAGTCCTTTTCGATACAGAAAAATTAGCAGCTGTTGAAGAAATATTAAAAGAAAAAATCTCAAAATCATGGAAGGTCAATAAAATATCAAAAGGTATTTTAGCAGAAAAAAAAGATTTGCCGATTTTTAAAGCGATTGTTGGAAATAAAATTGATCTCGCAGGTATTTTTGATTGTCCTGATTATGCAGAAAAGGTCAATGAGTCAATTAAAGAATTGAAAGATAAGGTATATTTTAACAAAGAAGATTTCGAAGAAACATTTGAAAAATTGAGTCAACTCTTAAAAGAAGAGGAATTAGAAATTTTGATACTAGCGAGAAAATGTTATGAAGCGGTATTATTAGCTGATATCATGCAGGGAGAACAGTCTTTAAGCGATGCGATGGTAGCAAAATACAATGATCATAAAAAAGATTTGGTTATTTTCAAAAAATTTGTTATCGATTATTTTTCTGAAGATGTTTACTTTGATTTGTTTAAAAATACACAACTTGCTGGAAATTATCATTCCTATGTCAAAGGAGAGCGCAAAGGAAATAAATTTAATCATGCCAGTTTAGATGATTTCTATAAGTTCGTCAAAAAAGAACTGGATAAAAAGGCAGAGGAGCTTTCAGAGCATCCGGTATACAAACAAATACTTCAAAAAATTGAGTTAGAGACATTTCTACCAAAACAGCGGATGTTCAAAAATGGTGCGATTCCATACCAAGTACATTTACATGAATTACGAGCGATTATAAAAAAACAAGAAAAGCGTTTCCCATTTTTAGCTGAAAAAATTATCATAAAGGATAACCAAAAAGATATATCTGAGTATAAAATTGAAACGTTAATGAAGTTTCGGATTCCATACTATGTCGGACCTTTGATTGAAGCGAGAGAAGGAGAACTAGGGAAAAAAAGAACCAATTATTCACGTTTCGCTTGGATGCAAAAATCTCCTGAATCACAAAATATAGGAATTACACCATGGAATTTTCATTCAGTTGTAGATAAGGATGCTAGCGCTAGCGAATTTATCGAACGAATGACGGGATTTTGTTCATACTTTCCAGAAGAGCCAGTGCTACCCAAAAATAGCTTGATTTATCAACAATTTACAGTTTTTCAAGAACTAAGTATCGTCGGTTATTATGATGAACAAAATAGGAAACATTACTTGGATGGTGAGACTAGAAGACGTATTTTTGAGGATTTATTTAAAAAGAACCGAACGGTTTCAGCTGGACTTTTGCGAAAATGGCTTGTTTGTAATCAAAGAACGTCGCAAGAAGAAAAAGAAATTCGACTGTTTGGTTTAGATTTGAAGAAGAATGGACTGGGTTCTGGCAATTTTAATACAAAGTATACGACATACCTAGATTTAAAAGATGCGGGAATTACAGAGAAACAACTCAAGCAACATAAAGATTTTTTTGAAAAAATTGTTAAATACCAAACTATTTTTGAAGATAAAAAAATATTGAAGCGTCGGATTATACTGTTAAATGAAGAGCAACCGCTTTTGTCAGAAGAACAGATCAAGAATCTTGCGAAAAAACATTACACTGGTTGGGGAAATTTATCCCTGAAATTGATTGATGGGATTCAAGATAAGGGGAAAACTATTTTGGATTATTTAGAAACGCAAGATTACAATCAGAACTTGATGCAATTGATGAATGATGAGAATAAATCGTTTGAAATGCAGATTGAACAAGCCAGAGCCGGAAAAGTTCAATTCGGTAAAATAGATTATTCATTTGTTGAGCAGTTAGCGGGAAGCCCAGCAATTAAGAGAGGAATCTGGCAGAGTTTACAGATTGTAGAAGAGTTAGTTGCGTTTCTAGGGAAAGAAAATATAAAAAAAATTGTCATTGAAATGGCGCGTGAGAACCAATCTTCTAAGCGGACAAAATCAAGGCAAAAACAAATTGAAGCGTTATATCAAAAAGTAACGGGTGATCTTAAAAATGAACAAGAAAAAATCGATGTAATGCAAAATTTTGATAACGAACGTGTCTTTTTATATTATTTGCAAAACGGAAAATGCATGCATTCTGGAGAAAAATTAGAGTTGTCACAGCTTTCAGAATATGAAATTGACCATATCATTCCCCAGACATATATCAAAGATGATAGTTTTGATAATAAAGTCTTGGTGACACGAAATGCCAACCAGCAAAAAGGCGGTGACGTGCCTAGCTATGATGTGATTGACAAGATGAAATCCTACTGGGAGAAACTGAAAGAGAACAACTTAATCTCTGAAAAAAAATTTGCCAATCTGACGAAAGGTAAATTTGATGATCAACAATTATCTGGATTTATTAATCGTCAATTAGTGGAAACACGCCAAATTACGAAGAATGTCGCCATCATTTTGGACAAAATCTATAATGATGAGGCAAAAAATGAAAAAGAAGTAGCAATCATTACACTTAAATCAGCTTTAACGTCACAATATAGACAAGGAATTATCTACGTGCCGAATGATGACTTTGATGAGTTGAAGCTAGTGTCCAAGACCAATTCTCGATTGAAAGAAGTCAAGCTACATGATGGATTTTACAAAGTTCGAGAAATTAATGACTATCATCATGCTCATGATGCTTATTTAAACAACGTTGTAGCGACATATCTCTATGAAGCAATGCCTGATTTGCGCCCACTGTTTGTATATGGTGAGCATTCAAGAGAGATACACAAAAGGTTCTTAGGCAAATATGCCACGACTCGAAAGGGGCAGTTTAAGCAGCTATTGGTAGATATGCAGGATGAATACTGGATGCGCAAAGACAAAGAAGGAAACTTTATTGATGGCGAAATTTTGTGGAGACGTGATGAAGTACTACAAATAGTGAAGAAGGTTTTAGACTATCGGAATATACAAATCACGAAAAAGTTAGAGATGATGGTCACAGGAGGGGAGGAAAAAAGCTTTTATCAAGATTCACGTTGTCGAAAAGACAAAACGGCGATACCATATAAAACAAATTGGGATCCATCTAAGTATGGAGGATTTAAATCGCCAAGAACAGCTTACGCTATTCCTGTCATTAAAAAAAATAAGCCTAAGCTAGAACCTGTTTTACTCGTTAATCGTTCAAAAGTCGAGACAGATGGACAATTTGACTGTGAAAAGTTCAAAGAATTAAATCCGACGTTGAAGATACTAGGACAACCAATCTGGAAATATCAATCTTTTGAAATGTTTGATGGAACCAAACGTTATATTGCTTCTGCTAGTGAAATTCATAAAGGGAACCAAATAAAATTTTCTCAAGAACATATGAAATTTATAAGCTGTTGCCAGAAATATGATGAAGTGAAAAATAAATTAGCTTTTGATTTTGTGAATGAAAGTAAACATTTATTCCAAGAAATCTTAACAGCTATAAAGGATAATATTCATCGCTATCGGCTTATCGCAGAAGGTATAGAAGTACACCGGAAATTTAGTAACATGCTTGAGAATATAGAAAAATTATCAACTCAAGAGTTGGTAGATAATCTATTAGATGCCATTAATATTACCAGTGTAGGAACTACAAACAATGCTTTTGGGAGGGTTAGGTATAAAGGCAGTTACCTAAATGAGATTTGGAGTGCTACCTTAATCCATCAGTCTGTTACAGGGCTTTACGAAACAAGAGAAAAACTAATATAATCAAAAAACTTCCGAGAAGATGTAATCATCTTCTCGGAAGCAAATTAAGATAAAAAAAAACGCCCGATGGCAGGCGAACTTGTGTAAGTTAGATACGCATATAGCTTATTTTAACTTAGTCATGTTAATTTGAACAGTTCCCACAGTTCATATAACAATTAAATCGTACTACAAAATAGTATGTATTGTCAATAAAAAGGAGGGGTAAAATTGACTTGGAGAGTTATTGTTGTAAATGAACATTCAAAACTAAGTTATCAAAATGGTAGCTTAATTTACAAATCAAATGTTTCAATTGAAAAAATACATTTAACTGAAATTCATACGTTACTATTAGAAACGACAGATATTAATATTACAACTGGGTTGATTTATAAATTAATCGAAAGTAACGTTAAAATTATTTTTTGTGATGCCAAAAGACATCCGCATGCAGAGTTAATTCCTTATTATGGTACTCACGATAGCAGTAAGAAAATTAATCAGCAGATAAACTGGCAAGAGGATTATAAGCAGTATATTTGGACAGAAGTGATCAAACAAAAAATTCACAATCAAGCAGCTCACTTAAAAAAAATAGGTAAAATAGATGAAGCTAATAAGTTATTTCATTATGTTGGTGAGCTACAACCATTTGATGCTACTAATCGGGAAGGTCATAGTGCTAAAGTATATTTCAATGCACTTTTTGGAAAGAAATTTTCTAGAGAGCAAACCAATGATATTAATGCTTTTTTAGATTATGGTTATTCACTAATCTTATCAATCGTCAATCGTGAAATTGCCAAAAATGGTCAGTTAACTCAGATTGGTTTAAAGCATACTAATTATTTTAATCCTTATAATTTGTCTAGTGATTTGATGGAACCATTTAGAATTGTTATTGATGAAATTGTTTATGAAATCCAAACACAATCTTTTAAAATGAATAAACATCGTCTTTTTGAAATTTTTCAGCGAACTTATGAATATGGCAATAAAAAAATGTATTTAACTAACGTGATTGAACACTATATAAAGAAGGTTCTACAGAGCTTGGACAAAAAAGACATTAAGTCGATACCGGAGTTCAGGATAAGTGAGTTATAGATATATGAGACAATTATTATTTTTTGATTTGCCAACAGAAACAGCGCAGGATAAAAGAGCCTACCGTAAGTTTCGAAAATTCTTAATTGCTGAAGGATTCGTAATGTTACAATTTTCAGTTTATAGTAAATTGACTTTAAATGATACGCAAGCAAAAACGGTATTGAGAAGGTTAGAACAAAATAAACCTAGAGAAGGAAATGTAGTTGTTTTGAAAGTAACAGAGAAACAATTTGCTCAAATGAGTTATTTACTAGGGGATAAGGATGCTTCTGTTGCTAACAGTGATCAGAGGGTTGTGTTTTTAGGGGAGGAGTTGAAAGGGACTGATTCAAATTAATTTTTCACATCTGGAACAACCAATAGAGTTGGAAAAAACGAAATGTAATATTTTAGTCGTTGAAAATAATCAAGTGTATTCGAAAATTATGTATTCTCTGTATAATCGTGAGGACGAGTATTTCAAAATTTTTGATGACAAATACAAAAATTTAAAAGAGAAAGAGATCATACTGTAGTGCGCCCCTTAAGTTGGACCAGAAAATCTAACTTAAGGGGCTTTTTATAGTGGCTAAATATGATTATGACTTTAAAAAATTAGTTGTTGAAG
>NZ_MIEK01000046.1 GCF_001742285.1 Enterococcus rivorum
GGTGATAATTTGATTTGTGCCATTCTTTTTCCTCCAATAATAAAATAAAAACTATGTAACATTGAAAATGATTCTGATTTAATCATATCAATAATTACATAGATGCACAACGTTAATTATAAAATTATTTATTATATTTTTTTATTTAAAATAATATTTATTAAAAATTTGTAAAAGATCACTTTAAATCAAGAGTACCTAGACTAAAGCCAATCTGCCTTTTTTCAAAACATCTTTTCTGAATTTTTTACTTTGATACCATTTTACTTTTTATAAATAAATCAATGTGTCTGTCTTGGGTAACTGAAAAAAACGGAACAGCATCAACCTTTTTAGCTAATACTATCCCTTCGTCATTTATTATTTGATTTTCCTCTTAACATTTCATTGTTTTTTTTAAACACCTTTATCATATCATTATTCTTCAAAATCAATAGATATATCTAATAATTTTTTTTAATCTAGAGATGAAGAATTCAATCTCCAATCATTTTTAAACATTTTTTCTGCATTCTAAGTACTAGCTATATTCAATAAGTATTGGAAATATAGAAAGTAATTTACTAGCTCTAAACAGAGCTAGACAAAAATTGTACTTTTCCCTCTTGCTATTGAGTATATTTCAATCCACTAGCTCTAAACAGAGCTAGACCGACTCTTATTTAATTTAGGTTTTTGTTGTTTTTGTATTTCAATCCACTAGCTCTAAACAGAGCTAGACCAAATCTAAAGAAGAGCTTGTCGGCGGCGATGAATGATTTCAATCCACTAGCTCTAAACAGAGCTAGACTCTTTATCGTTGGCCATGTTTCCAAGCGCATCCAAATTTCAATCCACTAGCTCTAAACAGAGCTAGACAATACTAAAAAAACATTCTATTAAGTATTACTCATTTCAATCCACTAGCTCTAAACAGAGCTAGACCATCGATATCTTTCTGTTTCTTTTCATCGTCAATTTATTTCAATCCACTAGCTCTAAACAGAGCTAGACAAATGAGATTCAGCTTCTTTTAATAGAAGTTTTTATTTCAATCCACTAGCTCTAAACAGAGCTAGACATTGTCGGCAGCGTAGCGTGGAGGGAAATGAAATATTTCAATCCACTAGCTCTAAACAGAGCTAGACATACTAATTTGAGGGACTAGAAAATCTAGGTAAATTTCAATCCACTAGCTCTAAACAGAGCTAGACATAAATATAAGATAGAGAGCATCTTTTTGTAAAGATTTCAATCCACTAGCTCTAAACAGAGCTAGACAAGATGCTTACTATAAAACGACTGACATTACATTATTTCAATCCACTAGCTCTAAACAGAGCTAGACAAATCACCTATTTGCCAACCAGCAGGATTAATAGAATTTCAATCCACTAGCTCTAAACAGAGCTAGACTCCACAATCTCCGGAAAGAAAGCGTGAGGAATACATTTCAATCCACTAGCTCTAAACAGAGCTAGACAAAACAGGTAATAGTATGTTTAATTTAGGGATAATTTCAATCCACTAGCTCTAAACAGAGCTAGACTGTTTTTTGCAGGCATTGGCGGGCAATCCTAGATATTTCAATCCACTAGCTCTAAACAGAGCTAGACACTTATTCCAAGAATTTGCTTCATATATTTGGGATATTTCAATCCACTAGCTCTAAACAGAGCTAGACATGGTTATCATCGATTGGCAAATCCCCCAAAAATAATTTCAATCCACTAGCTCTAAACAGAGCTAGACAAAACGCTGCAACATCTTATAAGTACACTAGAGAGATTTCAATCCACTAGCTCTAAACAGAGCTAGACGACTAGGTATTGAATATCATCATTATTCAGCAAAATTTCAATCCACTAGCTCTAAACAGAGCTAGACTGTGAAAATAGCTCAAAATAAGTACTTTTTATCCTATTTTCACTTTAAAAGAACCTTTCTATTAAAATTAAATGAGAAAAAAGACCTTTTTTCTTTAAAAAGTGTTCAAATTCTGGTGCGAATCCCCTAGAGATTTTATGTGCACTTAGGGTTCGCACCAAATAAATCATATTAAAATATTAAAGGGTCTTCTACATTAAAGCTTTCTTTCGCTCCAACATGCTCTACTTTATTCTGATAGTTATTGCCTAACCGATAAATTCTTAAACTATCTTGTTCTTCATCAATTAAATCAATTAATTCTTTTTTCAATTTTGTTAACTCGGTTGCGTCTACTATACATTCAAAAACAGAATTTTGCACTCTTTGACCGTAATCTTGACATTTTTTTGCTACTTTTCTTAATCGTTTTGTTCCATTTTCAGAACTTGTCGCCACATCATAGGTAATTAAAACTAGAATAACACTCACCTACTTCCATAAAAAAGGTGGATATCCATCTAAATCATCTCTAAGAAACCGACTTAATAACAACACTTGGACATAAGGAACTAAACCCCAATTAATTTTTTCTCCTAAAAAAGGATGTTGAATCTGTTCTTGTTTCTTTTCTTGCCAGTTTTGGAAAAACTTTCGTCGCCCGTCATCGGTTAAAATAACTGCTCCACTTTCTTTTTTAACAAAGTCTTTAGCAGTAACAATCTTCTTATTAATTAAAGTCAAAACAAATCGATCAACGTAAATTCCGCGCAATTCTTCCATTAAATCAAGTGCCAACGAAGCTCTTCCAGGTCGATCTTGATGCATAAATCCAACATATGGATCTAACCCGACTGTTTCTAAAGCGGCTGTGCATTCATGAGCTAATAAAGTATAAGCTAGTGATAACATTGCATTAACATTGTCTAAGGGAGGTCTGCGATTTCTGCCATAAAAACCAAATTCCTTTTTTTGTTGCAAAATCATTTGGTCAAATAATAGGAAATAGCGATTGGCTGCTTGACCTTCAAAACCTCGCAAGGTTTCCAAATCTTCAACTTGCCGAACTTCTTCAATATATTTTTTTAATTCACTAAAAATTTGTTTAAACTGATCCACATCTACTCGTAATGGATTATCTCGGGTCAATCGTTCCAACATCCAACGTTGATTATACAATTTGCCAATGATGAAATGACGTGCAATTGCTACACTCTCTGCTTCGTTATCTGATATTCGATATTGTTTTTTACGCAAAGTAACATTCCCAGAAGTTCCTCCACTGATGCGACTACCAAATTTTCCCGTTCTTGTTAAAAAAGTAATACAAATATTTTTTTCAGCACATTTCCGCATTAATGCAGGACTAGCGCCTAAATAGCCTGTTGTCACAACTGATTCCAGATTATGGAGTGGAACTCTTCCAAGCTTTGCATCGTCTTTCAAAATCACAATGTTTTCTCCATCTAAGGCTAAGTAAGTATCTGGTGTGGTCACAAATAATGTATTTAAAAGCTTTCTCATTCACACAACCTCCGATCTAAATAGCCTTTTACTGTCTGACTGTTCATTAATTTAGGTAAACAAATATTTTGTAAGGAACATTTTTTGCAAAAATTCCCTGTTTTTACTTTTGGTGTATAGCGTCTTTTCCAGTATTGATGCATTTCTTTGACGTTTTTTAAAAGTTCTTCTCGTAATGTGGAAGTAATTTCAACTTCTTCTCTGCGCTTTGTTTCATTGTAATACAAATAGCCTTTCGGTACCTCACAAGCTAACATTTCTTCTAAACAAACAGCTTGAGCCGTCAATTGTAGGATATCACTAAGTTCTTGCTTGGGTTTGCCATGTTTGTACTCTACTGGCACAGGTAAAAAAGTTCCTGTTTCTCCATGTAAGGAGACACCGTTAGAATCCTCAATAAACTCTACTACATCACAAATCCCAGTAATACCAATGGTTGGAGAGTGTACTGGCAAGGCTCGAACAATAATCCGGTCTTTTCGCTTTTCCCGAATCGTTGGTTGGTCTGCTTTTTCATGAAGATAATTTCCTTCTAACGTTAGCACATTTTCTTGCCATTGCTGTTCAATATGAATGAACGCCCACTGTCTACGACAAAACAAAAAATGTTGTATGCCAGAAATCATTAAGTAGTCTTGTTCATCGTACATTTTATAGACCTTCAAAAACCGTTAATTCAATACCTTCCAAGGGTTCAACAGTAATCTGATAATCATCAAAAGATTTAGCACGGTCTACTTCTGGAATTTTTTCAATCTTAACTGAACGGTGAACTTTTGCTGAAGAAGCTTTTCCCATTTTGCTTGGGTGTTCCCACCAATAGACTTTTTCTACTGCCATGCTGCCATCGGGACGAGCAGAGGAAGCATCGTTTTCAAAAAGGGTTAGTAGCGCTTCTTTAATTTTTTCAGCATCTTCTTCGGTAAAGCCAGTTTTTTCAGCTAGTTGGACATTGATGCTACCGTTGAAGACATAGAGACCGAAGTCTACGAAATGTTTGGTGCCCATTGTGTCAGAACTTTTACCGCCGCCTTCACTAACCGAGTTAACGCTTTTGGTAATTTGCATACTATTAATGTCAATCGGATCAACACTTACCGCTGTTTGGATAGAGACTGGTCCACGTACTCCAACAGAAAGTTCTAACCCTTTGAATGCAAAAACTTGTCCGAAACTCCGAGTATCAATCCAAGTTTCACACGCAACTTCACTAAAACGTGTTACATCTGCCTTCTTTTTATCCCCAGCAATTTTCTTTAGTTCTTCTACGGAATCCACTCGGTCTTTCAAGCTTTTTAGTCCATCATCTGCTCGATCATCTGATTGAACAAAAACTCGTTCTCCTAAATCCTGCAGACGATTTCTTATTTTACGTTTAATCGCAACATCCGAAACTTCTCCGTATCCATCAAAATTTTGTCGAGGGCGGTTTCCATTTAATGGATCACCATTAGGATTGGCATTTGTTACTGATGTAATCACTTTGAAATCAATTTTGTGGGTTAAAGTTGTCATGTGTTATTCCTCCGTTTTCTCTTCTTGTTTTTGTTTTAAATCATGTCTTTGACTGTAGTAACCTAATAAATACTTTCCATTTAGCGCTTTATCTGTATAATCTTCTGGGATAAAAGAATTCCCAATTTCATCAAATAACTTTTGGTAGTAGCTACCTTTCCCTCTTAACCTAGCTTGATACGGTATCAAATTTTCCTGAATAATTTTCCATGTTTTTAATGGATGGTTGCTAAACGCATTCATATAGCGAATTGCATTAGTGCTTCGGTTAATTCCAGCTTTGTAAAGGGCTCTTTCTTCTAAAATATCTGCTACAGCTAACATTCTGCCAAATAAATAATTTCGGTCTGTTTCATTTTTGTCTAATGCCACACTTTTTTCCTCCTTTTTATAATTAAAATGTTTCTTCATCACTGCACATGCAATGCTTAATGTTTTCTCCCATTCCCATTTTTCCATACTGACTGGATTAGACGCTCGTTGCAAGAGACTTCTCACTAAGTTTAACGGAATTGGTTTGTTGTCTACGACACAAGGATATAATTCTTGAATTGTATTTTTTACTAATGTATCACTCGCTCTCATGCCATAAGCTGCTTCTGCAATATCTCTTAAAGATGGCGCTCCCCAAAATGTATAGCGTTTCTTATCTTTACTGCCGTAGGTATGACGCCAGAAGCAAGTTTGATGCCACTGTTTAAGGCGTTCAAAATATAGCTCTTTTTCAATAGATCGGTAGTATAAAATTCCCATTCTTCCTGGTGTTGCTGCATCTAAAATCATAATGTGAATGGGTTCATGGTAAGTTAATTTTATACTGTATCCGTTAAGAGCCTTCGTAAATAGTTCAGAAAAAGCTTGATGAGTAGTATCTGGCGTTAGCAAAGCTTCCGCCTCTTCATCGGTCGCAAATAAACTATCTAAATCAAGGAAATTAACACTTGATCCTTCAGGAGAAGGCATCTCTGTTTCTTTTTTTCCCCAAGTTAAAAAGACTCGACCGTCCAAAATGAAGGCTTGTTTTCCTATCAACCATTTCAACGCATTGTGTCCTTTTTGAGAGGCTTCGTAGCTAATTGATGCCACTTGATTTTTATCGGTAAATCTTCCTCGATAAGTAAAGTTAGTAGAATCATTTCCAGAAATAATTTTTGCCATATCTCCTCCATAACGAACTTTTGAAGGATGATTTTCAGTTAAAGGTAATTCTTCTCCTGTTACATAATCTAAGCTAGCATCTGACAATTGTTGGGTATAAAACTTAATAAAAGACTCGATTACATCTAAATCACCCCAAAGCGGTCGGCTTCCTTTTCCTGTCTCATAAATGGAAAAGCGGATAAAGGCAGTTGTTTGTTCACCTACTAAAACGCTAAATAATAAAGGTTTTTCTCCTAATTCTTCTTCCAACTCTTTTGACCACTTTGGAATTAACTGATGGTCTTTTTCAACCATAATTTGTTCATTAATCAAATCTTCAATCATTCTGGCTTTTTTTAGATAAGCTAAAACACTTTTTACATCTGGATGGGCAAATTCTGATTCACACCAAGTATTAAGATTATTAATATACATTTTATAGGAAGGAACTCCTTCCTTACTTTTCTTGTAAGTCCCTCCAAACTCTTCAAAGTCACCCGCTACATAAACTAAATTGTCATGCATACCATGGGGAGCTGAGGTAGTTCCTGATCTTCCGGCAGATGGAATACTAACAGGAATTACCGTTGGTGCTTCTTCTTTTGGGATAACTTTGGCTGAATGAAAC
This sequence comes from Enterococcus rivorum, assembly GCF_001742285.1. Taxonomy (GTDB): domain Bacteria; phylum Bacillota; class Bacilli; order Lactobacillales; family Enterococcaceae; genus Enterococcus_L; species Enterococcus_L rivorum. The sequence continues at coordinate 6,653 of NZ_MIEK01000046.1, forward strand.
TCTCCTTCTGGTGTAACCAAAACTTCTATTTGGGCATTTTGATACGCATGGGCAATTGGCAAAAGAACAATTTCTTTTCCATAATTTGTACGTTGAATTTTTCCAGCTAGATCTTTATTTTCTTCATAAGTATCATATAAATCTTTTAACCAACTCATTGTTGCTCCTCCTTTTCTAAGGAGTCAAATAAGCGATCAACAGGTTCGATATCTGACCAATCAAAAGATTTCGCCGTCATTGCTCGTAATGGACGAATTAGAGAACACTCTTCTGGTCGATTAAATTTAATTATTCCTTTTTTCATTTTAGGTTGCCATAAACGTACAGCTAATTCATCCTTCCCTGTTTCATCGGGATACGATAAGCCATGAACCATCGTTCCAAAATGAAGTTCCCCTTCATAATCATCGTATGCCCCTTGCGCTTCCCCAAAAACAACAAGTTCCACATACCCCTGACATTCTCTTGTTCCTAGAAAAATATCTCTTCGTCCACCTGCTTTAATTGAACGTTTTAAAATTTGGAAATGTTTATCCTCATTCCAATCTTCTTTTAAATCTGGACGATGTTGGTTAAACTCAAAGTGAACCTTCACTTCGTAGCAGGGCTTTTTGAGATATGTGTAATAAGCTAGATCACTGGCACTGCTGTCATTGTATTTCATTGGTCGGATTCCCTTTGCTTCCATCTGAATCGTATTCATCACTCGAACTTCATCAATATAGTAAACAATGCTTGGTTTCCAATAGATAGATTCTGTGATCCCTTTTAAAGCTTGGTACGTCGGTACTTGGTAGGTCATTTTCTCTCCCCCCATTTTTGTAATGGGATCAGTGAAAAGCCCGTAGTCTCCATAGACTTTAAAAGAAAGTTGATTTTTGTATTTCACAAATAATTCCTCCTTTTCTAAATTTCTAAATACGCTGTGGGTGCTTCTGCATTTACGTCTACCCCAAAATATTTGTCATAGGCATTTTCTGTCAGTGCCAAAACTTCTCCGTTTAATAAAGGATAGATAACTCCATTTTTCTGTAATTGATTAATTTCATGTTGGAATAAGTTAACCATATATTGTTGTGTTTTTTTCATTATGTAGCCATACTCTTCTAGCGCCATGTTTCCATTGATTTTGGCGATTAACTCTTTTCCTTTTTCGTAAGGAACTAAGACAGAGGTTGTGGGACTATCAATCACTTGGAAGTATTTCCCAACAGTTTTAGGACTGCTATGAAATACTAACTGCGGAAGCTTCCCATGAGCATTTTTATAGTGATTCAGCCCCTCTTTTCCTTCTCCCAACAAAGAAAATAAATTCAGTCTGGTTTTTTTAACAGGATAACGTAGTTGGGATTCAAATTTCTCATAATAATTCTCAAAATATCTTTTTTGTAATGGATAAGAAAGCAACTCTTGGTTGCACTCCTTTAATATTTCCATGGTAATTTCTTTTCCTTGACTAATTTCCGGTAAATGAGTTAAGTTTTCTGCCTTAGGAGAGAGATTGATTAAATAAACTGGTTGTTGTTCATTCTCTCCATTTCGGTTACAGCGCCCAGCCGCTTGGGCGATAGAGTCCAGTCCAGCTACAGAACGTATGACCGATTGGAAACTAATGTCAACACCCGCTTCAATTAATTGAGTCGTCACACAAACTAACTTAGTTTCAGGTTGTTCTACTTTCAATTTCCCACGCATATTATCAAGTAATTCTTTCCGATGTTTGGCACACATGGAGGTACTTAAATGATACAATTCAACCTTTTCTAATGGATTATTTTTAAAATATTGATAGAGTTCTCGAACCGCTTTTTTGGTATTTAAAATAATCAATAAATTATCTTTTTCTTGTAAAATTTCTTGACTAAAACCAGCTAACTCTTCAATCGTCCAGGTTGTTTTTTTCGTTCTATCTAGAATTTCCACACGTTTAAAACTCTGTTCAACTTCGGCTAGGTTAGAAACCATCTCTCCATCTGCATCTTTTGCCAATTTTCTTCCCACGCTTTCCAAAGAAGGTTGAGTAGCTGTGCATAAAACACTGGTTGTCTGGCCATATCGTTTTAAGAAGTTTACTATTTCGTTGAACAAATACGTACAGTTTGTTGGAACCCCTTGCGCTTCATCAAAAATAATGACTGCATTTGTTAGGTTGTGAAAACGTCTTGGATTTCTAGTTCCTCTACTATAAATTGCATTTAAAAACTGAACCATGGTAGTAAAAATGATTGGACTTTCCCAATTGTCTTTCATCAATGCTTGTTTCTGTTCTAATTCTTCCTGCCTAATTAATTCTCTTTCTTCAACTTTTTCTTTAGAGTCTTCCTCTGTAAAAACGTTAGAATGATGCTCTAAAATATTTTCTTCATCTTTTAGTATTTCTCTGACAGTCTCAGCATTTTGTTCAATAATTGTCGTGAATGGCACAACATAAATGATACGTTCTTTCTTGTGCTTCAAGGCATGATTCAATCCAAAGCGCAAACTAGCTAAAGTTTTTCCACCTCCTGTAGGAATGGAGAGAGTATAAATTCCTGTTTCTCTTTCAGCAAATGCTTTACACTGGTTTGACATCTGTCCTCTAAGCCGATTAATTGGTGTATCCGCTTTAAACGTTCCTACTTTTTCTTCCAAAAGTTTGTTATAAGTAGTAAGCAACTGATTGTTTTTATGCTGCTTGTATTGTTTCTTTTCTTCAAATAACATGGTATTGGTACGATCTGCATCCAGCAAACAACTGTAAACGAATTTTAGTAAGAAGAAGGTCGTATTTTTTTTCATTTTCCCATCTTTTTGGTAAAGCCCTTTCAATTCATCGCAAGCCTCTTTTAGTAATGTTTTAAATGCCACTTCTGATATCGTTTCTTCAAAAAAACGTTTTTGAATGGCTTCATATTCTAAAATGTCAATTTCTTCAACTCGCCTAAGATAATCCGATTTCGCTTCGCCCTCTGGTGTAAAAAAATCTTGCAAGCCTCGGCTACTATGGTGAGATATAATTGCATTTCCAACTAATTCGGCTAATATCAATGAAAAAGGATCTCGGCTATTTGTATGACAATAATCGTAAAGTAATTTCCCGCCTGCCGTAGAATGATCAACACTACCACGAGTAACACTTTTCGGGTCTTCGACTGCTTTTCTTAAATATTTTTGAAATTCCTCTGAGTACTTCCCTAAATCATGAAGTAGTCCAGCTACGTAACAAGTTTTTTCTAATTCGAGTTGTTTTCCCCAATTAGCGCTAAGTTGGGCTGATTGTATTAAGTGATCTTTGAGTAGTTGCTTTTCGTTATCTTCTTTTCTGATATGTGCGATAAATCTCATTTCTTTCACCTCAATAATAATAATACCATTTACAGTAATAATATTTAAGTCAATTTGCAAAAAAAAAATAGAAAAAGATCATTTAACGAAAATGATCTAATCTAACTTTCTATTATTTTGATTCATATACTTGGCTTAGAAATTTATTCAAACTCCAATCTTGCACTCTTTAAAAGAGTGCAAGCCTTAAATAAATAGAAGTTTCTGTTAATATTTCAATCCGCAAAACACTAAAATATGTTTTGACAATCTTGGCAAATTATTATAGCCAATTTACCAAGGCAAATCATTATAACAAGTGATTGTCCATGAATCAAGTATAGATATCATATACTCAGATAAGTGCATTTAAATTCTCGTTTCAATATTTAGCTTTCTATGGTAAAATATATTCAAGTCTTAGTTAGCTTTGTTTTTAAAGTAAGGTTTAATAATAATCACTATTACCAGTAGTGATATAATCACAATCCAGCTACCATCTAGTTTGATTGTGATTTCTTTATTCCATTCCCATAGATGAAATAAAACTAAAGAAAACCAAGTAGCTAAATATGCCTCCAACAATAACTCTAACATTTTTTTCTTCATCCCGATACACCTACTTTCATTAACAGAAATTTCTAGTTTAAAATCCACCGCCTTTCTTTAAAACAATTCTATCATACAAATTATCATTAGACAAGTCCAACATTTTATATAAATTCCCTAAGACAATGAAAGAAAAAGACAGAACCTAAGTTCTATCTTTTTCTTTCATTTAATATAGCGAATCTTTCCTTTTAAAATAAATGACTTCTACTCCCCATATAATTACTGCACCTACAATCATCAACTGAAGGGAATTATCTAACTGTCCTGTTTTCGGTAATCTCTTGCCTGTATTTGGCAATACCCTATCAGATATCTTTTTCAGCAATGTTTTGTCATTCGTTTTTGTGACAGTGATGACTTGATTGGCTGTCATTTCAAAATTGACTGGTGTAGCATCTTTTTGATAACCTTCTGGGGCTTGGGTTTCTATAAATTCATAGTTTCCATTTGGCAGGTCTTCTACAACAATTTGTCCTGTTTCATTTGTTGTTAGGTTGTTCTTCACTGTTTTACCTTGTGCATCTTGTAGGCTAAAGACTGCTCCTGCCAATGTTTCCCCTGTTTGCTTATCAATTTTGGTTAAGATTGCTGTTTGTTTTTTAGGCATATTGGCAATCGTAGTGTTGACAGTGGTCGCCTTCGTCAGTTCAAAAATGAACGGTTTCTTATCTAATTGATATCCTGCTGGCGCTGTCGTTTCAATCAATTGATACGTCCCTGCTTCAAGATTTCCTACAGCCAGTTTTCCAAATTTATCTGTAGTAATCGATTCTTTAATGACTTTGTTATTTTTCCCAATCAATTTAAACTCTGCCCCTGACAAGGCTTGTCCTGTAAGTCCATCAATTTTTGTTGCAACTAATCCACCTAGCGTTTGTTTATTGCTCTTAGTAACTTGTACAGCTTCGGTTTGGTTTGTGCTGATACTAAAGTTAACTGGAGTTGAGTCAGTTGTATAGCCTACTGGCGCTTTTGTTTCAACCAATTGATAATTACCAGCTTTCAAATTTGAAATCACTAATTTTCCGTTGTTGTCTGTACTTAGGTTTTCTTCAATTTTAGTCCCATCACTTTTTTGAAGAGTAAAAATAGCTTTCGGTAATATCTTTCCTGTTTGCTGGTCGGTTTTTGTTAAAATAACTGTCCCCTTAAGCGCCTCATTTGCCATTTCAATTTCAGTGGCTTTTTGTTGTCCTTTTTTAATTTCAAACGTGAGAGGTGTACGATCAATTTTATATCCTTCTGGTGCTTTTGTTTCTACAAATTGATAATTTCCTGGTGCCAATGACGAGATATTTAAGGTTCCAGCCGCATCTGTTTTATGACCACTGCTTATCACCGAACCGTCAGCTTTTTGCAATTCAAATACGGCATTTTCTAGTGGCTTTCTATTATCCTTGTCTACTTTCTTAAGGATCACATCTCCTGGCGTTTGCTGATTGGTTACAGTAACTTTGGTTGGAGCTGCTTGCCCTTCCTCAATTTTAAAAGTTCGTGGTGTGGCATCTAGAATATAGCCATCTGGCGCATTCGTCTCAACTAATTGATACTCTCCTGTTGTTAAATCAGCAATCGTAAACTTCCCTGCTAAATCTGTCGTATGACCGCTACTGATTAAAGTACCATCTGTCTCTTGAAGTTGGAAAACAGCTCCTGCTAATGGTTCATCGGACACACTATCTGTTTTTTCTAATTCTAAACTGCTGTAAAAAATCTTTTTATTTTTCACGATAATTGGTGCCATATTTTCTGTTACAGTGATGGCTTTACCTTCTTTGTACTCTGAATCGACTTCATAACCGGCAGGCGCTTTTGTTTCCTTTAGCTTGTATTCCCCTAAAGGTAATCCTGGAAATTCTATTGTTCCTTGGTCGTCGGTTTCGCCTTTTAATCCTGTTTCGGTGCCATCTTCCTTAAGAATTTCAAAAACAGCTTCTTTTAACCAAATGCTTTCATTGGATTTATCCACTTTTATAACATTAAGATTTTCCGTTTTAATAATTCCAGAACCACTTCCACTTGTAAAATTCAGGTTGACACTTGCTTCTGATTTTCTATAATAAATATTTAGTTCACCATAGCTAGGAGAAGAAACTGTAGAAGTATTCTTAATTAACCCAGGGAATTCGCTAACAGTACTATACGTTATTTGAATATTATCTTCTGCTACATAATCATTAAACGTAACAGTAAAAGTGTTACCGGTAATTTTAAGCTGGTAGTAGTCACTGCTGATTCGCTCTCCGGTCGTGACATTTTTCACAACAAAGGAGATTGGATCATAAGCGGCATTCGTTCCACTATTATCTAAGGTATCACTAATCACTGGATTTTCTACAGGCATTGTTTTCGAAATACTACGAGTTGTCACTGTCCAATTGGCTACATTCTCTTTTTTAGGATCCTTATTCACCTGCTTAGTTAAAGCATTCTCATAATTTGATGCATAGACAACAGCATTGTAGTTTACTGTCTTATCATCATATTGAACAGCTACCGTGTTGTTCAACTCTTTATATAAATACCAGTCCTTTTTCACACGAGTTTTGTACTTCACATAAACTCTTTTTGATCCAAGTTTACCAAATTCCAAGTTTAGAGTGTTATTTTCAGTATCAACTTTCGTTGGGTATGCATTTGAACTAGGGTCTAAAAGATTGTAATCATAGCTCAAATAAGAGGTCATCTTATCTAGCATTACTTGGTTAGTCACTTCTTCAAACCTTAAAGATCCAGGAACTAGCTCACTGTTTGCTGGCAAAGTATCTTTTAAACTAGTCATAATGAATTCACTACCTTTAGAATTAACAAGAATTAGCCAGTTTTGATACAAATATTGACTGTCTGAATACGTTGTTCCCCCTATTTTTGTTCCCCCTGTATAATAAGGATTAACAAATTCTCCTTTTGCCTCGTATTCAATAACTCCTGGTACGTCACCGTAATTTAAGGTCGCTTTATTTTTGACTTCTGTTTTTTCCTTTGAAGTGTTTAGTTTTGTATTAATCGTGATAACCAGTGTATCTTTTAATTCTGCATACTTTCCTAAAAAATCGATTCTGACACCACCATTAAAGCTACTAGGTGCTCCGTTGACATTTGGTTGAACGCCAGCTGGCGAACCTGTCTCATCAAATTGGGTGATTTTATAGTCGGTTCCTTCGATTAAATTTTCAAATACTGTATCTGAAATTTTCTTCTTCACAACTAAACTAGTATAATCAACAACGGGTCCTATAAAATAGTCATGAACAATCGCATGATTCATTGAGTATTTTTCAGAATTGATGGTTAAACTCCACTCCATCGTCTGTTTATAAACATCAATTATTCCTGATTCTTTATGAAGTAGATTTGGAATCAAGCTGACTTTCGCTTCTTGCAAATTTTTGCCATCGGAAATTTTATTGGTAATGATTCGTTCTGTTGGGTCTGTGATTTTTGTTGAATATTTTACTACGTATGCTTGATTTGAATTTCCTTTGGGAGACATTTCTATTGAACCAGAACTATCCGATGCAAAAGAGACATTCCAGTCTGAAACCCCATCCCCTTGGTTTTCAACCGTATAAGTATAGCCACTAGTATATTGAATACCGACTTTTTCAACAGTTAGTGAATCCTCCACATATTCAACACCTTGTTCAGTTAAATCCATTTTTAACTTTGAACTACTTGTTAAGGGTTGCTCATTAAAATTGTACTTAACTATCCAGTCAATATAGCCAGTTTCTTTATTTATTTTCCCACTAACATTCAAGGGCTGAGCGGCAACAAAAGATTTCGAATCATAAGTACTAGCAATGTTTATTCCTTCTTCATAAACATAAGAGTAACCATAAAAATAATTGCTTTCACTGGAGGAGCCATCCTCTTTAATATAATACGGTCCATCTATCCCTGATATTTTAGATTCTACGAAAATTGCTTTCTTCCCTAGCTTGTTGGTCAATTTTATTTCTGCTGTCGCCTGATAAGTACCTATTCCTTTTTGAGTTATCTGATAGTCAGCACCTTCTGTAAGCAACGTTTTAGTTCCAACTAGCTCTCCATTAAAATCGACATCACTTTTATACACATGTAATGAATCAAAAACTAGTTTACTATTAGAACTATAGGTTTCCACTTTAAAAACACGGTTGTCTTGGTCTGTTCTATCTAGATTAAAGATCGATTCAATACTTGCAGTTTTAGGATTAATCGTTCCTAAAGTCACTTTTGTTTTACTTTTACCTTTTTCTATACTAGAAGTGGTTTCAAGTCTGTAAGTAGTTGGTATAGGCGTTGTATCAAAAACAACCACTTGTTCTTCTTCATCTATTCCATTAACCTTTTCTAGCGAGGTAATCAAGTTTAACTTATACTCTTCTGACACAACGTTGTCTTCTAAAAAAGTGATTTTCAATTTCTTAGTTGCTGCATCAATCTCCCATTTTGCAGAAGTCATTGGACTAAAGTCACCAGATAAATTTTTAACAATAGCAATTTGAGCTGGTAATTGAGTAGTAAATATATCACCCGCGTGGTAATTTTTGTTAGCAAACGAAAATACTAAATTAAGCTTGATACCTGACATATTTGGAATCGTATCTGTGCTCTGAATCTCATCTCCGTTTATTTTATATAGTTTTACAGAAGTAAACAGATTGTCAGTAATCACTGTTGGCGCTGTCTCTTGTGTTGCGCTTTTGACTGCTACTTCTTCCTTTGGTTCAACTACATTCATTGAATTTGCTGGCTGTTTTTCCACTTGCGTTGAAGCAGTTGAAGCCGGAGCTAATTCTGTACTTTCAGCTTGCTTAGTCTCTGAAGTTTCTACTTGTGCAATTGATGAGTTACTTGTTCCAGTGTCTGAGCTTTCGTTCTTCTCTTCTCCCACGGTAACTGATTCAATATTTTTTTCAAATTCTTCTTGTGCATAGACAATAGCTGGACTGAATATTTGCAAAAGCATCATAGAAATTATCGTTAGCGCAACCATTTTATTCTTCATATTATAAATACTCCCCTTTTATCAATAAAAAATGCTTGTTTCCCTAATATAACAAGCGCTTTTTTCTTTTTTAAAGGAAAAAATAAGTCTTACAATTGAGTAAGCCTCTCCTTAATTACCTTCTTAATTTTCTGTTCTGTTCTAATCAATCTGATTTAATGTATTCTCTGCTTCTATTTATAAAAGTATCTCCCTTCCCTCAATTGCTTTTTTATAAATAGCTTATATCTATAGTATACTATTTACCTACCTTCATTTCAATATAAATTTAAAATAAAAAAAATATTAAAATTATAAAAAGTATGTAAATGGTAATAAAATCTGAAAAGGTAGAATAATTATTTATCGTGGAAAGAAACCCAACCAACTTTTTCTTTGAAATAAACCGGTCTAATTGTTTGTGCCACGCTCATAAAAATCCTATATAACCAGATGAATGAATACCAAGAAATATCGAGAGTGCTCCCCTCAGAAAAATACACCCCACTCACTTATTATGTAACATTTATAAGAATCCAATGCGATTTCATAAGGAAGAGTCGTCCTCAAAAGTTCAGGTCAAAACGGTCATAATTCTTTACAAGTTTATACTTATAGTTAGGTTCTCTTTATATCGTCTTCCCACAAAAAACGACTAGGAAAGTTCGTTCATCTAATCCAGTTATCGCAATAGCTATTCATAGTAAATTTAATATATTATACTATAATAAAATTGAAAATATTTTATTAAAATAACTTTTTTTGAACCTATATCAAGAGGAGGAATTATAATGAAACACATAAAAAAAGAGTTTATGCTTCATTGCAAGCCAGAAAATGCTTGGCAGCTTATTGTTAATCGTGATAAGTACAAATTATGGGCTGCTGCTTTCCAAGTAGGATCTACTTATACTGGTGATATGGGATTAAATGAAACCATTTTATTTGGTGATGGTACTGAGAATGGACTAGTTGCTAAAGTAATCGTTTTTGAACCAGAAAAAGAAATTAAATTCTCTTTCTTAGGTGAAGTGAAGGATGAGAAATATTCTGAAGTTCCTGAATTTTCAAACATGTTTGAACAGTATATATTTGAACCTGTAGGGAATCAAACTAAAATGCTTGTCGATGTATCTATGGAGGATAAATATTATGATATGATGAATGACTTGTGGGATAAAGCTGGAATAGAAATTGAAAAACTATGCAATTAATCTGAAATACCTTTCAATCAACCATAAAAGAAGAGAGTGGGACAAACACCCATGAGGGCTAACGCCCTCACCAAACAGAATGAAAATAAAGTGATCGACCTGCAGGCTTTTTCCTGTCATACTAGAGATGACAGAAG
>NZ_MIEK01000047.1 GCF_001742285.1 Enterococcus rivorum
AAAGCTCTTTCAAAAGAAAAAACAGAGACGATTTTGATAATAATAGTCAAAATCGTCTCTGTTTTCTATAAATAGTAGTTTATTGTCCCACTCTCTTTATTTTCTATTCAGAAATTCGGAGAAGCCCTTGTGAAGGTCTTTTTATATCAGAATATATTTGTTGTTTTATTTATTATAGCAGTTGGATTGACTTTCTATAACCACTGCTGAACTTTTTCATAGCCTTGTCCAATATTTTCTAAGCCATGAGTATCCGATCCATAGACAAGTGGGATTGCGAAATCCTTTGCTTTTTCTAAAATCCAAACCTGTGGATAACTTTGTTGATAACCCTCTTTAATGTAGCCAGCAGCGTTTAAATCTAAGCTGTATTTTCTACTTTGTACTTGTTCCAATAATTCGTGTATGAGGATTTTGTTGTCGTCAGGATAAGTAGTCGGTTCATCAAAGAAACGCTCAAATTTTTGGCATAAAGAAATGTGCCCTAGACGAGTGGGCTTCCATGGACCTAAATCTGCTTGTAAAGACTGTAAAATCGTTTGGTAGTAAAGGGTTTGCGCTTTTTCAAAACTACCCAGCTCTTCAACGATTCCTTCTTTATATTCTTCATAAGAGTAGTCAATTCCTCGTAAGCCGTCTTTGCCTGGTAGGAAGTGGACAGAAAGAATTCCATCGTCCGTTAGAGGGCCGTATTCGTTTAAAAAGTCCGTGGTCCAATCCTCAAAAGCACTAAAATAATCTAGCTCAAAGCCAATGTGGATAAGTAGGTCTGAAGCGTATTTTTTCTTTAGCTTATTCATCGTTTTAAAATAATGCTCGACGTCGTTTAAAGCCATTGAGGCAGTATCCCAAATTACTTTTTCACCAGCTGCTACAGAGTAGATTTTTTTTGGCAAGGGAGCATGTTCGGTAATACTGTATTCTTTAAAGCCTTTTTTGATGGCCTGTTGAATCAGCAATTCGGTATCAGGAACATTTCCATGAGGGCAATATTCCGTATGGGTGTGTCCATCTCTTTTCATTTTTTCTTCCTCCAAATGCTTTTTTTGTGAAAGATGCTGGTGTTTTGGCAAACTTAAAATAATTAGATTGTTCAACTTCAAAGAAGAGGCAGCTAATCATCGTGCTTAGAATCCAATGTGAATCACTTTATCACTTATTTGCCCCCAATTTGAAGCTTGGAAGCTCTGAGGCCTGATCTTTGGGTTCGGAATGGTTCTAAGTTTTTTCACAGGTAACAACTGCTGATAGTGGAGCTTGATTTCCCTTTTTTTAAGTTGAAGGATAAGAATATTCTAAGCTATTTTATGCATCAATAATGGTATTTTTTTATATGTGGTTTGGCGTAGTTTTAATCGAGCCTTTTTTTAAAAGTTGCATGATTTTTTATTTTTTCATACCCAATTTTTTGATAAAATTGGTGCGCTTCTGTCCGCTCTTCGCCAGAACTTAGCCGAATAAAGGTGGCGTCTATTGTTTTTGCCCAATTTTCAGCTTGAAGCATTAGAGCCCGTCCAACGCCCTTTCCTTGTGACTTTTTAGAGACAGCCAGTCCTACAATGTTAACAGCTGGAGAAAAATAGGTAGAAATATATTCACTTGCTTGAACATAGCCAACAATCTTATCGTCAATTTCAGCAACAAATAGCTGATTGTTAGGAGAGGAAAGGATTTTTAAAAGTTGTGCTTCTGCATCAATAATCGGATAATCATAGTTCAACTCTTCTTGATTAAGTATAGCAATTTCTCTGATATCTTCTTGCTTTGCTTCTCTAATCTTCATTATTTTTTACCTCCAGTATGTAAAATAAAACAAAAGCCCCAGAATTAGAGTCGAGGTCTAATTTTGTAGGGCATTGTTTTAGCCAGTTGCTTATTTTCTATACTGTCCATCGCCATAAACAATATATTTAGTGGAAGTCAGCTCTGCTAAGCCCATTGGACCACGTGCGTGAAGCTTTTGGGTACTTATCCCAATCTCGGCTCCGAAGCCAAAGACAAAGCCATCAGTGAAGCGTGTAGAAGCATTTGCGTATACGGCAGCGGCATCTACCTGTTTAAGAAACTGTTGCGTGGCGAAGTAATTGTCACTAATGATACTTTCGGAATGTTTTGTATTGTAGCGATTAATATGCTGAATAGCTTCATCTAGTGAGTCCACTACCTTAACTGCCAAAATATAATCTAAAAACTCAGTTTCCCAATCTTCTTCAGAAGCTGGAATGGCTTGCTGAAAAATAGCTAGTGCTCGTTCATCAGCCCTTAATTCGACGTTGTATTCGTTTAAAGCTTTTTCAATCACAGGTAAAAAAGAGTCTGCGACATCTTTGTGGATTAGTAAGGTTTCTGCTGCGTTGCAGACAGAAGGACGCTGGCACTTAGCGTTAACTATAATATTGGTAGCCATTTCTAATTGGGCATCTTTGTCAATATAGATGTGGCAGTTTCCTGTACCGGTTTCAATGACTGGAACTGTTGCAGTAGCTAAAACAGTTTTAATTAAATTAACGCCACCTCTAGGGATTAGCACATCTAAATAGTCATTTAGTTTCATTAATTTTCCAGCTGTCTCTCTGGAAACATCATCCACAAATTGAATAGCATAAGGAGAAGCACCATTTTTTTCCAATGCTTGTTGCAAGGTTTTTACTAATACTTGATTGGAATGAAAGGCTTCTTTGCCACCACGAAGAATCACGGCATTCCCTGTTTTAAAGCACAAACTAGCAGCATCTGTGGTAACATTTGGGCGAGATTCATAAATAATTCCTACGACACCAAGAGGAACCCTTTGATTACCAATCATCAAGCCATCTTCATTTTTCCACATTTTATCTACTTCACCAATTGGATCTGGTAAGGTCGCCACTTGACGAATACCTTCTGCCATCTCTTTAATTCGTTCTGGAGTTAAGCGTAAACGATCTTGCATCGTTTCAGAAATATTATTTGCTGTTGCTTGAGCTAAGTCTTTTTCGTTGGCAGTTAAAATGAGACTAGTCTGTTTTTCCAATTCATCAGCCATCTGTAATAAGAGGCTGTTTTTTGTTTTCGTATCCATCCCACCTAATTGATAAGCCGTTTCTTTTGCCTGTTTACCAAGCTGAATTAAGTTTGTCATGGGGCGTTGCTCCTTTCATTTCAGTAAAGTAAATAATGTTCCGACCTTTTCGCCAGCCAAAATATCAAAAATGATTGAGGGTTTTTTTCCGTTTGCTAAAACCATAGAGATATCATGATCCAATACGCGTTCGGCCGCTTTTAATTTGCTATACATCCCACCAGTCCCAAAACGGCTTCCTTTTCCACCAGCTAGTGTCAATAAAGCATCGTCAATTTGGTTGATTTCAGAGAAAAGTGTTGCTTCTTTATTTGTGTGTGGGTTGTCTGAGAAAAAGCCGTCAATATCAGAAAGCATGACTAAAAGATCAGCTTGAATCAGTTGTGAAACAATAGCGGACAAAAAGTCATTGTCGCCAAATTTAGTCAAATGATCCAGTTCGTCAATAGCTACGGTATCATTTTCATTAATCACGGGAACAATCCCCATTTTTAAAAGCTGTTCAATTGTATTCGTTACATTTTTTCGGCTTTCTGGATATTCGATGACATCCCTAGTAAGTAATAATTGGGCGATTTGTTGGCTATACGTCAGAAATCGTTGATTATAAATATTCATCAATTCCGCTTGTCCAATAGCTGCAACGGCTTGCTGTTCAGGAATGGTTGGCGGTCGTTGATCCATATTTAGTTTATGAAGACCGACACCAATCGCACCAGACGAAACTAAAATAATTTCTTTGCCTTGGTTTTGCAAGTCAGTTAAAGTGAAGGCTAATTGGTCAATGGCATTAAGATTGATATTTCCATTAGGATAAATCAGAGTACTAGTTCCCACTTTGATTACGATTCTTTTTGCATGTTGTAGTTGATTGCGCATAGCTAACCTCTTTCGCTGTTTATAATACGAAATCCCTTCACATTGTAAAGGGATAATTACTACTATTTTACTTCTTTTTTTCTATTTTGTCTCTAGATCGTGTAAAAATAATCCACTTAAGAGTTTTGGTTCAAACCAAGTTGATTTTGGAGGCATAATTTTACCAGCATCTGCAACAGCTAGTAAATCATCCATTGTTGTTGGATAGACTGAAAAGGCAACTGTCCACGCGTCACTATCGACTAATTTTTCTAATTCAGTCATTCCGCGGATACCACCAACAAAGTCAATTCGCTGATCTGTTCTGACATCGTGAATAGCGAAAATTTTCGCGAAAACATGATTTTGTAAAAGAGAAACATCTAACCCGTCAACAGGATCAGTAGATAAAATATCTGTTTTTGCAGTTAATGTATACCACTGTTGATTTAAATACATGCCAAATGAATGAGCGTGTGCAGGTTTTCCTGTTTCTGTTTTTTCAACGGTAAAACTTGGTGCTAATAAATCAAAAAAGTTTTCAGGAATCGGCACATTTAAGACACGATTATAGTCAAGAATCTCTAATTCTTCTTTCGGGAAAATAACCGATAGAAAATAGTTGAATTCTTCTGTAGGAGCCGCTTCGGGGTGGGTTTCTTTATATTTTTGTCCCACTTTAACTGCGGACTCGGTTCGATGATGACCATCGGCAATGTACAAGGCTGGCACTTTTTTCTCGAAGTGCTCTTGTAATTGATTAATAACAAGAGCATCATCAATCACCCAGACACGGTGTGTGACGTCGTGGAAACTAGTGAAATCATAGGCAGGTTGGTGATTTTTTTTCCAATCTGTGATTAAGTTTTGAATCTCTTTTTGACCACGATAGGTTAAGAAAATAGGGCTCGTATTAGCATCACAAGCTTCAATATGTCGAATCCGATCGACTTCTTTTTCAGGACGAGTAAACTCATGTTTTTTAATTTTATTGTCACTATAGTCTTGGATGGAAGTACAGGTAACAATCCCTGTTTGGCTACGACCATTCATGACTAATTCATAAAGGTAAAGTAACGGACGCTCTTCTTGGATCAACCACTGTTTTTGCAAGAAGAGAGCTAGATTTTCGCCAGCTTTTGTATAAACTTGATCATCGTAAGGTGAAAGAGTTTCTGGTAAATCTATTTCAGCTTTATCAATATGGAGATAAGAATACGGATTATCTTTGCCTAATTCTCTAGCTTCGGCTGAATTGAGAACGTCATACGGTAACGTGGCAACTTTGTCCGATAATTCAGGTGCGGGGCGAATCCCTTTGAAAGGATGGATAGTAACCATTAATAAGTCACCGCCTCGGTATTTTTAATAATTCTAACGCGAACAATATTTGCTGCTGTGCGAATGTTGTCTGCAACTTCAGCAATTTTATTTTCATCTGTTTCTGCAATATCTACCAAAGTGTAAGCATAGTCATCACGACTACGATTCACCATTGTATCGATGTTAATCCCTAAATTAGCGATGTCAGTAGAAATTTGACCTAACATGTTTGGCACATTTTTATGGATAATTGTAAAACGATAAGGAGAGTTAAACGCCATTTCCACTGTTGGGAAGTTCACAGAACGTTTAATCGTTCCTGTTTCTAAAAAGACTTTTAAGGTTTTTGCAGCCATTTTTGCACAATTAATTTCAGCTTCTTCTGTTGAAGCACCTAAGTGTGGTAGAACAAGTATTTTTTCATTATTTAATAAGCGTTCATCAGCAAAGTCAGTAATAAAATTACCGATTTCACCCGCTTGAATAGCAGCTAAGACAGCCTCTGTGTCTACTAATTCTCCACGAGCAAAGTTTAACAATACTGCTGTTTCTTTCATTTTTTTCAATTGTTCCGCCCCGATTAGATGATGGGTATTTTCTGTAAGTGGAACATGGATAGAAATGAAATCACAAGTGGCTAAGACTTCTTCCATACTTTGAGCGCGCTTCACACGGCGAGAAATGCTCCAAGCTGTATCAACGGATACGTAAGGATCGTAGCCAGTGACTTCCATGCCTAAACGGTAGGCGTCATTAGCTAACATTGCCCCAATCGCGCCTAACCCGATAATCCCTAGCTTTTTGCCTTCGAGTTCTGTGCCGGCGAATTGTTTTTTCTCCGCTTCAGCTTGTTCTTCGATATTTGGACCAGATAACGTTTGAACCCAATTTGAGCCTTTTAAAATCGGACGAACAGATAGTAATAAACAAGCCATGACTAATTCTTTTACAGCGTTAGCGTTTGCTCCGGGAGTATTGAAAACAACGATTCCTTCTTCAGTACATTTTTGAACTGGAATATTATTTGTACCAGCACCGGCACGAGCAACGCCTAAGACAGATTCTGGAAAAGAATAATCGTGTAATTTTTGGCTACGTAAAATAATGCCAGCAGGTGTTTCTGTTTGATCTATCATAAAATTTTCTTCATTAAAACGTGCTAAGCCTTCTGGGGCAATCGCGTTAAATGTTTTGATATCGTACATCTATTTATTTCCTCCATTTTCAGCTTCAAATTTTTTCATAAATTGGATAAGAGCCTCTACACCTTCTTTAGGGAATGCGTTGTATAAACTAGCTCTCATACCTCCAACAGAACGGTGACCTTTAATGTTTTCAAAGCCTTCTTTGACGGCTTCTTGATTAAATTTCTTATCTAATTCATCACTACCAGTGACGAAAGGAATGTTATTAATGGAACGATCTTTTGGGGTAACAGGAGAAGAGAACAATGTTGAATGATCGATTTCGTTATAAAGCATCGCAGCTTTTGCCTTGTTTAGCTCTTCCATTTTTTGTACGCCACCGTGTTCTTTAATCCATTCAAAAACAAGCTTAGCCATATAAACACCGTAAGTTGGCGGTGTATTGTACATAGAACCATTTTTGGCATGAACCGAATAATCTAACATGCTACTTAAAACATCTACTTGTCCAATTAGTTCATCCTTAATAATGACTACAGTTAAACCGGCAGGGCCAATATTTTTTTGTGCGCCAGCATAAATTAGTCCGAAATCGGCAACATTGTAGTCTACAGATAAAATATTTGAAGACATATCTGCGATAATAGGAACATTTCCAGCATCTGGCAGTTCATAGAAGGTGGTTCCTTCAATGGTATTGTTTGTTGTAATATGCAAATAAGCAGCATCTTGCGGAATATCTTCTTTACGAACTTCAGGAATATAGCTGAAATTTTTATCTTCACTTGAGGCAATGACTTCTACTTCAATATTGCCAAGTTTCTTTGCTTCGCTAATTGCTTTTTTTGACCAAGAGCCTGTATTTATATATAGGGCTTTTCTGTTTTGCGCCAAATTTAACGGAACCATTGTAAATTGTAGACTGGCTCCTCCTTGTAAGAAGAGGACTTTATAGTTATCAGGAATATTCATTAATTCTCTGAGTAAGGTTTCTGCTCCTTGAATAATCGTTTCAAATAAGGAGGATCGATGGCTCAACTCCATTACAGACATACCGCTGTTTTCGTAATTCACCAATTCTGATTGTGCTTTTTCCAAGACACTTTTAGGTAATACGGCTGGACCAGCTGAAAAATTGTAAACTGTGTTCATACAACTATCTCTCCTTCTTTAATTGTGGCAAGGAAAATTGTTTTTTCCTACCAATATTATTCATAGTAACGACAAGTGTTTATTATCGTTAAATGTGAAAACAATTATAACAGAAACTGAACATTAAAAAAAGATTAAAAAGAAAATCTCTTGTATTTTTCCAAACTTTTTTCATACAAGAACGAATTGAGAGCGCCGTTCTATTGGATGTTTTTTTGAGAAAGTAAAGAGTAAGGGGATTGAGTAAATAAAAATCTGTTTTTCAGAGTTTTCTGTTCATTTTTCGGATGTCCCCTTTTATTTTTTTGTGTAAAGTTTGTACCAGCTATTTAGATAGTAACATTAATGATAGCAAAACTACTTTTTAAAGGAGACGGACAATGAAAAGATTAAAAAATAAGATTGCTGTAGTAACTGGGGGGAGTAGAGGGATAGGTCGTAGTATTGCAATGAGATTAGCTGATGAAGGGGCGTATGTCATTATTCAGTATGCTAAAAGAAAAGATGAGGCATACAAAGTAATTAAAGAGATAGAAAATAATGGAGGAGAAGGTTTTGCGCTGGCAACCGATTTTCAGGATACAGAAAATGTGGATAGTTTTTTCGAACGACTTGATAAAGTTTTAGTATCAGAAAAAAAAGTAAAAACATTTGATATTTTGGTTAATAACGCAGGGATAGGACAAATTTTGTCGTTTAAAGAAACCACACCAGCATCGCTAAATCTTGTATTGCAGATGAATGTTATAGCACCATTTTTTTAACACAAAAAGCTTTAGAAAGACTCAATAATGGGGGGCGTATAATAAATCTTTCCTCCTTTGTAACAAGAGTAAGCTCACCTAGTGTATTTGGTTATAGTTTATCAAAAGGAGCAATCGACATTTTTACGCGTAATTTAGCAAAAGAACTAGGCCATCGAAATATCACAGTAAATGCAGTCCAACCAGGGATAATTAACACAGAAATGAATAAAGAAACTCTTGAGACAGAAGCGGGACAGGAGTATGCAGCTAGTTTGTCTGTCTTTAATCGTTGGGGAGAGCCTAATGATATTAGCGATGTCGTTTCTTTTTTAGCATCAGAAGATAGTCGATGGATAACAGGACAATTAATAGATGTCAGTGGAGGTTCTTGTTTGTAAATTAAGAACTACAAACTCTATATTATCAAAAAATATAATGTTTTAAAAGGTAAATTTTATTAAAAAGTATCATGAATCTCTTAAAAATACAGATAGAAAAAAAGACTTTAAGTGTTATTTAATTGGGATAATAATTAAGTGAATTGAACTCCGATACTTGTAAATAAAGCATAGAGGGTCTTGGAAGTAAACAGTATTGCTGTTTATTTAGAATGACATAAGTTGGCTTTAGTTATTTTTAATGAAAAAAATGAGGCTTTAAAGTGATGAAGAAAAAGCGTCTTTCAAGGGAGATTTCCTTGTTGATTTTTGGATGCACCGTCTGATTGATTCATTTCCACTCTGCTGAACGAAATTGGTTCAGCTTTTTTTCTTTTTAAGGTATGATAGGTTACGTAAAGTAGATGAAGGAGTAGCTATTATGTCGAAAGTAAAATCATTTTTCCGCAATTTTTTTCAAGTGGCACCATTTGTCTTATCCAATACAGTGATTTTTATTCCTTATTTGTTATTTTTAGATGTTGGCAATAACCCTACTTTAGAAAGTATTTTGCCGTTTGTTCTTTTTTATACTTTTCGAATGACAGGGATTTTTTTATTAAAAAGTTTTAGGCTAAATGTCTCTAGTTTCAATATTTTAATTTTGTCAGTTTTACTAGGGGGGCTTGGCTCCCTAATTGGTATTTTTGGAGAGTTTTTCCATTATTGCTATTTTCTTTCTGCTATTTTATTAGGGATTAGTGGGGCTTGGCTACCTGTAGCAAATACAACGGTCAATTTTCATGAAAAGGAGCAAGGATTCACCAATATGACGGCAAAAAAATATCCTTTTGCATTCGTTCTTTTTGTTATTTTAATGATGTTGTTGAATAGTTCTATCGCTTTGCGCAATGCGCTCCTATTGATGGGCTACACAATGCTTTTTATTGCTAGTTATCACACCATTACACACTACCCAAACTATGAAATTGATTTCAATAAGGTAGATCGCTACAGCATTTCCTTCAAAGAGTTATTTTTATTTGTAACCTTTTTCGTGCTGCTCTTCGTTTTGAGAGTCGCCCGTCTTTTGTTTGAGCCTGAGTATTTGAATTTCGTTGTGATTGTCTTTTTTGGCGTATTTATTGTACTGACATGGTCTCTTAATAAACATAAAAAAGAGCTTAAATTACCTTTGTGGCTAAATTTATTGACCTTCGTGAATGGAATGTGCAGCAATTTTATTTTATTATTTGGTACTTTTTATGTCGCAATTCGTATGGGGGCAGATAAGATTCCTTTAGCGTTGTATCTTCCATATATTTGTGGAATCATCATAGCGATGTTTGGTGGAAAAATTTTGCTTCGTTCCGTCAAAAAAATAGATCCAAAAGTTTTTCATATGGGTGGTTTGATGTTAGGTCTATTCCTATTACTATTTATAAAATTTTTCCCTATCGGTGTTTTTGTGCTTAGTTTTTTTATTAGCTTGACGGGAACTTTCTTAAATCAAGTCTATTACGAAACAGAACGATTACCAAAGGATCAACGATTGATTGACAAATATATGACACAAGCAAAGGGAAGCTTAGCTCAGCAGTTTTTAATGATGAGCCTTTTATGGTTATTGACAAAGCAAGCAGAAATTCCGGTTGTTGTAGTATTGCAAATTACTGCTTATAACGTGCAACGACCAGAAGCTATTGCGATTGTGGAAAAGATTCATGTTATCAGTATTGTTTTCTTGATGCTCTTCTTTTTCGTGGTACTTTATGCCAGTTTGAAAGTAAACCATGAGAGAAAAAAGAACGAGCTATAAGAAATTCCTTTGTTTCCGTTAAAATATGGATTTAATTAAACAGCAGGTAAAAGGAGTATGTTAAAATAGAGCATAGTTTATATTGGAGGAGAATTTTTTTATGAAGACTAGAGGATTTGAAATTATTTCATCTTATAAAGAGCAACAAGTAAATATACCGCAAAGAGCAACTAAGGGGGCGGCGGGTTATGATTTTGAAGCTGCTGAAACGGTCGTTATACCTAGTATTTGGCAGCAACAAGCAAAAGGGCAAGCGCCTAAACCAGTTCTAGTAAAAACAGGAATTAAAGCGTATATGGCAGAAGGTGAGTATTTAGAACTTGTTAGTCGTTCATCAAATCCTTTAAAACGTTTTTTAATGTTAGCGAATGGTGTCGGGGTTATTGACAGTGATTATTATAATAATGAAGGAAACGAAGGGCATATTATGTTCCAATTCTTGAATTTTGGCTACGAAGAGATGGTCATTGAAAAAGGAGAAAGAATCGGCCAAGGGATTTTTAAACCATTTTTACTAGCAGATGAAGACACGGTTGAAAATGAGCGCACAGGTGGATTTGGTTCTTCTGGGAAGAAATAGCTTAAGTTCTCATTAATTCAGTCTTTTCAAGGTGGAAATATTGTTATAATGGTATTAGGATATGGTAAAATAATAACTAGTATAATTGAAGGAGATAACCCATGGCTAAAAAAGCAAAAGTTCAATTTGAATGTCAATCTTGCGGGTACGTTTCTCCAAAATATTTAGGACGCTGTCCTAATTGTGGTCAATGGAATACTTTAGTTGAGGAGATCATTCAAGACACGACGGATCGAAGAGCGCGAGTGAGTTTAACAGGCAAAAAAACTCAACCACAGCGATTAGCCGAAGTAGTTCCTAAGAAAGAACCTCGTGTAAAAACCAAAATGGAAGAGCTGAATCGAGTCTTAGGCGGTGGGGTTGTTCCGGGTTCTTTAGTATTGCTAGGTGGAGATCCGGGGATTGGAAAATCAACGTTACTTTTACAAGTATCGCAACAACTGGCTGAAACTGGTGGGAAAGTCCTTTATGTATCTGGGGAAGAGAGTGCAGAGCAAATAAAAATGCGTGCAGAGCGTCTAAGTGCGGAGGATACAGAATTTTATTTATACGCTGAAACAGATATGAATGAAATAACTAGAGCAATTGAGAAGCTAGAACCAGACTACGTAATTATTGATTCCATTCAAACCATGACTCAACCAGATATTACTAGTGTAGCGGGAAGTGTTAGTCAGGTACGAGAAACAACGGCAGAGCTTCTAAAAATTGCCAAAACGAATGGAATTGCTATATTTATTGTTGGTCACGTGACAAAAGAAGGCTCTATCGCAGGACCAAGAATGTTGGAACACATGGTTGATACCGTCCTTTATTTTGAAGGCGATAAGCACCATACTTTCCGAATTCTGAGAGCAGTAAAAAATCGTTTTGGTTCAACCAATGAAATCGGGATTTTTGAAATGCGGGGACACGGACTTGAAGAAGTCATTAATCCATCGCAAGTTTTTTTAGAAGAGCGTATAGAAGGGGCTACAGGCTCAGCAATTGTCGTTGCAATGGAAGGGTCTAGACCTATTTTAGCAGAAATTCAAGCATTGGTAACACCGACGATGTTTGGAAATGCGAAGCGCACGACGACAGGCTTGGATTATAATCGGGTTTCACTGATTATGGCCGTATTGGAGAAACGTGCCGGACTACTACTGCAAAACCAAGATGCCTATCTAAAAGCAGCTGGTGGTGTGAAAATCAATGAACCGGCAATTGATTTATCTGTAGCGGTAAGTATCGCATCTAGTTACAAAGAAAAAGGCACGCAATCCACAGAATGTTTCATTGGAGAAATTGGGTTGACTGGCGAAATTCGTCGCGTCAATAGCATTGAACAACGTGTGCGGGAAGCTCAAAAATTAGGCTTTACCAGGGTTTACTTACCAAAAAATAATTTAGGTGGCTGGACACCGCCAAAAGAGATTGAAGTGATTGGTGTTGCAACAATTGGTGAGACATTAAGAAAAGTTTTTCGATAAGGTGTAATTAGATTGTAGAGAAGAAGAAATCTGCTCTTCTCTCAGCTCTTCTCCTTAATCGGAAAAAAGTATAAGACTAGGAGATGAATACATGCAAAAACGCGTCGTTACTCTGTTAATGGTCGTTGTAGGCGCAAGCTTGGGAATATCACTTTTACCGATAGCTTGGCAAATGGCGGGACAGGCAGGGAATAAATGGCTGAACAATAATTTTACTAACAGTTTGATTGGTGCACTTATTTTCTTTATTTTATCTTTAATGTTAGCGAAATATATTGTTGCAGGTGTGAAAAAAATTGAAACAACATTAAACGAAATGAGCCTGACATACCTATTATTTGGTAGTGTTGGTGCGATTATTGGATTGACAATAGGAGTTATTATTTCGATTCCAATGTATAATTTAGCAATTCCGGTTGTCAACAGTTTACTACCCATACTAGTTATGATTATTCTAGGTTATTTAGGCTTCAGAATGGGAACGACTCGCATGGACGAATGGCGGAAAATTTTTACGCCTAAACAAAAGAAAAATGTGGCTGAAGATGAAGGCCAAGTGTTAGATCGAAAAGTAGAAGATCACTTTCATAAGTACAAAATTTTAGATACGAGCGTTATTATTGATGGAAGAATTTACGATATTGCTAAAACTGGATTTTTAGAAGGGGTCATTTTGATTCCTAACTTTGTTTTATATGAATTGCAATATATTGCGGATTCTGGGGATAGTTTAAAACGTGTTCGTGGTCGTCGTGGGTTAGACATACTGAATGCCCTGCAAAAAGAAGAAGGTATCTCAGTAGAGATGTATGATGGCGATTTTGAAGATATTTCTGAAGTAGATAGTAAACTAATCAAGTTAGCAAAACTCCTTGATGGTGTTGTGGTGACAAATGATTATAATTTGAATAAAGTATCAGAGTTCCAAAATGTTCCTGTGTTAAACATTAACATGTTGGCGAATGCTGTGAAACCAGTAGTAATTCCTGGTGAAACAATGAATGTGATGGTTGTAAAAGCTGGAACGGAACGTCAACAGGGTGTGGCTTACTTAGACGATGGGACGATGGTTGTGGTAGAAGATGGACAACATTATATGAATGAACATATTCAAGTGGTTGTAACTAGTGCGTTGCAAACCGCAGCAGGCCGAATGATTTTTGCCAAACCAGCTCATTCTGGTAGAGGTATTGATGAAAATAAAGATACGAATCATTCCCATGAAAGAAGTTAGAGACAGGAGCGAAGCAATGGATTATGAGGTGATATTGCTGGCAGCTGGTCAAGGGAAACGGATGAAAGCAAGTCGTAATAAGATCTTGTTGCATCTGATGGGAAAACCTGTCATCTCTTATTCCTTAAACACATTTATGAATGATCCTGCCTGTAAACATATCATTCTAGTGACACAGCAAGATGAGCAAGAATTATTGAGAGATTTAGTTGGAAAAGTAAAGAAAAAACAGCATTGTCCAGTAACGATAGTCACCGGCGGTTGTGAACGTCAGTACAGTGTTTATAATGGGCTGCAGGTAATGAACAACCAGCATAATATTGTAATGGTACATGATGGGGCGCGTCCGTTTGTGACGTTATCACAGCTAAAAATGCTTCATAAGAAAGTTCGAGAAACGAGAACGGCTATTTTAGGCGTTCCCGTCAAAGACACGATTAAACGAGTAGTGAATGGAACGGTTCAAGAAACCATTCCAAGAGAAACTCTATGGCAAATTCAAACCCCACAAGTGTTTTATGGAAATGAATTGCTGACTGCCCATGAACAAGCGAATACAGAAGGATTTTTAGGAACAGATGAATCATCATTAATAGAAAAGTACAGTGAGTTACCAGTTTCAATGGTTTTGGGGAGTTATGAAAATATTAAATTGACAACCCCAGAGGATATGCTAATTGGGGAAGCAATGGTGAAACGAAAAAGAAGTTAGGTGAGAAAAAATGATACGAATTGGTCAAGGATTTGATGTTCATCAGTTAGTTGAAGGACGAAAATTAATTATAGGTGGCGTTGAGTTGCCCTTTGAAAAAGGCTTACTAGGCCACTCTGATGCAGATGTTTTATTACATGCAATTACAGATGCGATTTTAGGGGCTGCTGGACTAGGGGATATCGGACATTTATTTCCCGATACAGATCCAACTTTTAAAGATGCAGACTCTGCCAAGCTATTAGAGGAAGCAAATAAAAAAGTTTTGGCTACTGGCTTTACTATTGGCAATATTGATTGTACAATTTTAGCAGAGCAACCGAAAATGAAACCTTATTTAGGACAAATGAAAGCTGTAATTGCTGCTACTTGTCAAATTGAAGAAAACCAAATTAATTTAAAAGCAACAACAATGGAAAAAATGGGTTTTATCGGTCAAGAAGAAGGCATGGGAGCGATAGCTGTCGCTCTACTTCAAAAGTAGAAAGAGGAATGAAAAATGACAAAAGTTCGTGTACGTTACGCACCAAGTCCAACAGGACACTTGCATATTGGGAATGCTAGAACAGCATTGTTCAATTATCTATTTGCTCGTCATCATGGGGGCGATTTTATTATTCGTATTGAAGATACAGATCAAAAGAGAAATATAGAAGGTGGAGAAAAGAGTCAGCTAGAAAACCTTTCTTGGTTGGGAATGGATTGGGACGAATCGCCTGAAAATCCAGGAGAATATGGTCCGTACCGTCAATCTGAACGTGGCGCAATTTACCAGCCCTTAATTGATCAACTGCTTGTAAGCAATCGTGCCTATAAATGTTACTGTACAGAAGAAGAGCTTGAAGCAGAACGCGAAGCGCAACGTGGACGTAGTGAGATGCCTCATTATGCTGGAAAATGTGCTCATTTAAAACCATCTGAACAAGCAGAAAAAGAAGCACAAGGAATTATTCCTGTTGTTCGCTTCCGAGTGCCTAAAAATACATCGTATACATTCAATGACATTGTTAAAGGTGAGATTGTTTTTGAATCAGATAACGTTGGTGGCGATTTTGTCATTCAAAAACGTGACGGGATGCCTACTTACAACTTTGCAGTGGCAGTTGACGATCATATGATGAAAATCAGTCATGTCTTACGTGGTGATGACCATATTGCTAACACACCAAAACAATTAATGGTTTATGAAGCCTTCGGTTGGAAAGCGCCAGAATTTGGTCATATGACATTAATTATTAATTCTGAAACTGGTAAAAAATTAAGCAAGCGTGATGAAACTATTTTACAATTTATTGAACAGTACCGTGAATTAGGTTATTTACCAAAAGCGATGTTCAACTTTATTGCGTTGTTAGGTTGGTCACCAGTAGGAGAAGAAGAAATCTTTACACAAGAAGAACTAATTAAGATTTTTGATTCTGAACGATTAAGTAAATCGCCAGCAGCCTTCGATGGCAAGAAATTGGAATGGGTAAACAACCAATACATGAAGCAACTAGACTTAGATGTTCTAACAAATATGTGTATCCCTTATTTAGAAGCAGATGGCCGTGTTGAAGCTAACCCAAGTGCTGAAAAAATAGAATGGTTGAAAAAGGTAGTAAGCTTATATCAACCACAAATGAGTTATGCAGCGGAAATCGTGAATTTGTCTGAACTGTTTTTCAACGAGCATCCAGTGCTTGATGACGCGGCAAAAGAAGTCTTAGCTGGCGAAACGGTGCCAACTGTTTTAGCAGCTTTCAAAAAAGAATTAGAAGCAATGGCTGTGCTAGATGTTGTCAGTATTAAAGCTGGTATCAAAGCCGTTCAAAAAGAAACTGGCGTAAAAGGAAAAAATCTGTTTATGCCAATTCGTGTGGCTGTTTCAGGTCAGATGCATGGCCCAGAATTAGCTGAAACAATTGAATTATTAGGAAAAGAAAAAGTATTAGCTCATTTAAATGAAGTGCTTTAATTAAAGAAAATAAAACATGATGAAAAGAAAAAGTAAACAAAAAAATGTCATTTAGAGAGATTGTGGTTGGTGGGAACAGTCGGCATTTTTTGTTGAAATGCATCTTTGAGTGGTTTCGGCGATAAGTAGCTGAAAACAGGTGACTCCTGTTATTAGTCTCGAGACAGGTCTATAAATGCCTGTGAAAAAAAGTGGAACCACGTGAGAACGTCTTTTAAACGGAATTATTTCGTTTGAAAGACGTTTTTTGTTATATCTTTGAAAACCACTGGCTAAGCCGGTGGTTCCGGAGAGCTTCCAGCGAGGTAAGAAAAAAAGCCTCCTAAAATGCTAAGATGAAAAAGGTT
>NZ_MIEK01000048.1 GCF_001742285.1 Enterococcus rivorum
GGAAGGCGGACTGATTCAGTAGGTCTTTAGACCAAGGCCGGTAAGAGCGGGTTCCACCCGCAGAGCAAACCACCCGTTCTCACGGGTGGTGCTGATTGTTTTATTTTATCGATTTTCAAAGTGTTCGTAAGATAAGAAATGGGGTATCATATGAATGAAAATTTATTTAATCATAGACATCCGCTAGTTTCGTCTAGCTATTACATCGCTATGCTACTGATTGTTATGAGTACGACGAATCCGATTGTTATTGGCAGTTGTTTTATTGGTAGCTTTTGTTTTCGAATTATTCAATTGAGAGGCAGACGACTTGTTCGTTCTTTAGGATTCCCATTTTTTTTCTTGATCGTTATTACGGTGACGAACCCTTTATTTGTTCACAGAGGTGGGACGATTTTATTTTTCTTTTTAGGTAAACCGTTTACTTTGGAAGCACTCCTTTATGGCTTACAAATGGGAATTATGATCGCCACAGTTCTGTTTTTGTTTCAAATTTTACAAACTGTCGTGGACTCAGAAAAATTTTTCTATCTTTTTGGAAAAAGATTTGCGAAACTGTCATTAATATTGACGATGATTTTTCGTTTCATCCCGCTGTTTCAACAATATTTTCAAGAACTTAGACAAGTGCAAAAAACAATGAAGCGAACGCAACAGCGTAACTTGCAGGAAAAAGCCAGTTATGGATTGGATTTATTTGGTAATCTTTTTTCTTGGGCATTGGAAAATGCGATGGACACTGCCGATTCAATGAAAGCTCGTGGGTATGGTAGCTTCAAAAGGAGCAGTCGAATCAGTTATCACTGGTCGTGGGTAGATACCATCTATCTATTTGGAATCTTAGGAATGCTTGGTATTTTTTTAATTTCGTTAACAAAAGGGGTTTATTTATTTAATTACTATCCATATATAGAAAATGTAACTTTTTTTATTGAGAATCATTGGTTAAACTATGGACTAATTTTTCTATTTGCTATGTTGCCGACCATCAATAGTGTCAAGGAGGGAATTATTTGGACTATCTTGAAATCAAGAATTTGACGTTTCAATATGCAGGATCTGAAAAAGAAGTTTTGAAAAGTATTTCCTTAACCATTAGCAAAGGAGAATTTGTCTTAATTTGTGGCACTTCTGGAAGTGGAAAATCCACTTTTTTGAAAATGTTAAAACCTCAATTAACCCCAGCTGGGAAGAAAGAGGGCACTATTTTTCTTGGAACAGAACGACTAGAATTACTTTCGGAAGAGTTTTCTACAAGTCGAATTGGCTATGTTATGCAAAATCCAGAAAATCAAATTATTACGGAAACAGTTTGGCATGAATTGGCTTTTGGTCTTGAAAATATGGGGATTCCTCCAACGCAAATAAAAAGTAGAATTGCTGAGATGGTTAATTTTTTAGGGATTCAAGAACTTGTTGAAGAGAAAACAAATGAATTATCTGGTGGTCAAAAGCAGTTGGTAAATTTAGCGTCGGTCTTGGTTATGAGACCAGAGATTTTGATTTTAGATGAACCAACAACCCAATTAGATCCTATTGCTTCACAAAACTTTGTAGAGATTTTAGTTCGTTTGAATCGTGAGATGGGGATGACCATTTTATTAGCCGAGCATGCGTTGGAAGCCACTTTTTCTATAGCTGACAAAGTCATTTTATTAGATGCAGGTCAACTAGTTTTAGCCGAGCAACCAAAACGTATTTCTGATAATTTAAAATCAAGAAATCTAATTCTTGAAAGATTTATTCTCAGTTTGCCTAGTGCCACACAAATATATCACCGTTTAGGGTTACCTGGAGATTGTCCTTTAACCGTTACAGAAGGAAAAAGATACTTGAATCAGTATTTTACAAAAAAATTGCTCAATAAAGTAGATAATGAAAAAAAGGAACATTTTACACCGAAGTTGAAGCTTCCTGTGGCTGTAAAAATGGAAAATTGTTGGTTCCGTTACGAAAAAAATGGAACAGATATTTTACAGGGCGTGAACTTAGAAATCAATCAAGGAGAAATATTTTCATTAGTTGGTGGAAATGGTACGGGAAAAACAACCCTTTTAAAAACGATTGCTGGTATTTTCAACTGCTATCATGGGAAAATGATGATTCATGGTAAACCATTGAAAAAGAATCAACATTTAGTTGGCTATTTACCTCAATCACCACAGTTAGTTTTTATAAAAGATTCTGTGATGGAGGACTACCTAAATTATTTGCAAAATAATAAGTATCCTGAACATCAACAACAAGAGAGAATTGCTACCGTTGCAAAAGCCTTAGATATTGAGTCGATATTGAGTCAACACCCTTTTGATTTAAGTGGCGGAGAATGTCAAAGAGCGGCGTTAGGGAAGGTATTATTAACCGATCCTAAGGTTTTACTTCTGGATGAGCCAACTAAAGGGATTGATAATTACGGAAAGAAACAACTGATTCATTTACTAAAAAATTTAGCGCAGCAAGGAAAAACAATTCTTGTAGTGACGCACGATTTAGATTTTGCTGCAGAGTTATCCGATCGATGCGGCTTGTTTTTTCAAAATAATCTATTAACAGAAGATGAACCCCAACCATTTTTTAGTAATCATGCCTTTTATACTACAGCAGCTAGTCGAATTTCTCGGGAGTACTTCTCTTCCTTAGTAACTGTCAATCAGGTAGTAGCTGCTTGTGTAAATGAAAGAAATGAGGCGGGTAATAATGGTTAATCATTTGTCTAAAGAGCTTGCTTTAAGACTGAGTCTTTTATTTGGAGCATTGATTTTAATGTATGCGATGTTTAGAAATGGGCAATATCAAATTGTCTCAATGTCTTTAGTTGTAGTAGCTTGTATTCCAATTTTCTACAAATACGAAAAAAAGAAGCTGAATATTAAAGAGTTGGTTTTAATTGCTGTACTGGTTACAACTGCTGTGCTAGGTCGGTTTATGTTTTATATGATTCCTGCATTGACCCCAATGACGGCGATTATCATTATTTCAGGTATTTGTATGGGGCCAGAAATTGGCTTTCTTGTAGGGGCCTTGTCAGCCATTGCCTCGAATATGATTTTTGGACAAGGACCGTGGACTCCTTTTCAAATGTTTTCTTGGGGAATCATTGGATTAGTGGCGGGGTTGCCTTGGGTACAAAAAAAATTGAATCAAAGCTATTTGGGACTAATCATTTATGGAATTGTAGCGGGACTTTTTTTCTCGTTTTTTATGGATACATGGACGGTCTTTTCAATTGATCGCTATTTTTCATGGAGTCGCTACTTAGCTCTTCTCGTGACAGCGTTGCCTTACACGTTGTCTTATTGCTTTGCGAATGCATTTTTTTCTTGTTTACTATTTAGAGCGATTCAAACGAAGCTCCAACGTATTTTAGTGAAATATGATATAAAAAAATAAAATTAAAGGTGGAAATAAAAAATGAAAAAACTTATTAAAGCAAGTATTGTGGTAGCAGCTATTTTTCTATTAACCGGTTGTGGAAAATCAAATGAGAAACAAACAACGGAAAAGAAAGAAGAGAAAATCAGTGTAACAGTTATTTTAAAAGAAGATGATAAAGAGTTTGATAAAAAAGAATTAAAAGTTAAAAAAGATGAATCAGTGCAAAATATCATGGAAGCAAACTATAAAGTAGACATGGACAAAGAGTTTATTAGTGGAATCGATGGGCATAAACAAGATGCTGGGAAAAGTAAATATTGGTTGTACGAAGTAAATGGCAAACAGCCTGATGTTGGAGCGACAGAATATTTTGTAAAAGATGGAGACAAAATCATCTGGACTTTAAATGAATTATAAAAGGACCTTAGCAATGAATAGCACAAAAAAGTTAGCTTTAGCGGGGATGTTTCTAGCTTTATGTGTTGTTGGTTCGATGGTTAAAATTATGGGGTCAATTGCTTTGGATTCGTTACCAGCGTTTGTTGGGACAGTTATTTTGGGTCCAGAAATTGGATTCTTTTTAGGTGCACTAGGCCATTTGATAACAGCTATTCTTTCTGGGTTTCCACTAACACTTCCAGTTCATTTAGTGACAGGATTGCTAATGGGATTTTGTATGTTCTGCTATGGCTATGCTAGAAAAAAAATACCCAAACGCTATTTTTTAAATCGATGGTCTTCAATGTTACTAGCATATCTAATTAATGTACCATTGTCATTGTTCTTGCTTTATCCTTTGTTAGGGCAAGTCACTTATTTCTTATTTTTGCCATTAAGTATTGGGGCGGTAGTGAATATCGTTTTGGCAGAGATTCTTCTAACATTATTGGAGAAATCTGTTACTAAAATTTTTGAGTAGAAAGAAGTTGGCTGACAAGTGAATGAAAATATTCGTGATTTATCGGTTACTTTTTTAACAGAAGAACTAGGAGTGATCGTTGCTTGTGACAGTAGTGGGGCCATTGGGCTAAAGGAACAAGATCAAGTAGAAGTCCCACCAGAAATAACTAGTGCTTTTTGTTTACGGGTGCCTTTAATGGAAATTTTAGCTGTAGGTGGGGTGCCCAAAATTGTCATTGATACGATCAGTAACGAGATGAATCCAACTGGTAATCTGATGCTAACAGGAATTAAAACCGAATTAAAAAAAACTGGTTTCGATGACGTTCTAATCAATGGCAGTACCGAAGAAAACATGACAACTACAATGACTTCAATCGGAGTGACAGTGATTGGGTCAATTGAAAAGAAAAGCTTTGTTTACGGGAAAATAATAAAAGGTAGTTCTCTTTATCAAGTAGGCTATCCTTATGTAGGAGAGGCAGTCTTAAAAAATCAAGACAAAATTTTTTCTTATCAGGATCTTTTGAATCTTCGACAACAAGAAGGGGTTCTGGAAATGATTCCTGTAGGGTCAAAAGGGATTCTATATGAAGCAAATCAATTAGCGAAATCAAGCAAGCTGATTTTTAAGGAGAACAATCAAGCCGAAAATTTGACTCAATCAGCAGGACCAGCAACGGTCTTACTTGTGGCAGTTGACAAAGAGGTTGTACCTGTTTTACTAAACGATAAAATTCCGATAAAAAAGATCGGAACATTCATACGTGAAAATTGAAACTTTTTAGTAGAAAGGAGAGCCACTATCCTTCGAGCAAAGCGAGTTAGGAATAGTGGACATCGGACCACCAAAGTGAGAGGAGAGCCACTATCCTTCGAGCAAAGCGAGTTAGGAATAGTGGACATCGGACCATCAAAGTGAAAGGAGAGCCACTATCCTTCGAGCAAAGCGAGTTAGGAATAGTGGACATCGGACCACCAAAGTGAAAGGAGAGCCACTATCCTTCGAGCAAAGCGAGTTAGGAATAGTGGACATCGGACCACCAAAGTGAAAGGAGAGCCATTATTCTTACGAGTTTACTCGCTTAGAGATAATGGACATCGGACCACGAAGTAGAAAGGAGAAACAAAATGGCCTATACGTTAGTAACTGGCGGAGCGAAAAGTGGGAAATCAAGTTTTTCTGAGAGTCTTTTAGAATCTAATACAGATGTTTGCTATATTGCAACTAGCGTGATGAATTATAAAGATAGTGAGATGGAAACTAGAATTGAAAGGCATCAAGAAAGTCGCCCAAAAAATTGGACGACAAAAGAACAGTTTTTGGGTATTGATGAATTAATTTATGAAAACCATGGTAATTATAGTGGATTTTTACTGGATTGTGTAACGATTTGGAACACAAATTTTTTCTACTATTTGATGGAAGTAGAGTTGGAAATTCCTTTAGCAGAAATTGACCAAGTATTCGAAGCCTATTCTGGAGAAGAACGTCGCAACATCGAAGAACGCATCTTTGATGAGTGGAAGAAAATTGTTAATGCTCTAGCTGAAACAGGGGCTCCAATGATTATGGTGACCAATGAAGTCGGGTCTGGTGTGGTTCCTATGACGCTTTTAGGGCGCTGGTTTCAAGATTTATTGGGAAAAGTGAACCAATTTTTAGCAAAGGAAGCGGAAACAGTATACTTTGTAGTATGCGGCATTCCCCAAAAAATAAAATGATTAAATCGCTAATTTTGTATTTCCAGTTTTTTACCCGATTGCCGATCCCAATCCCGATTGAGGATGCAGAAAACCGTTTTAAAAAAGGTATTCTTTGGTTTTCGATGTTTGGTTTAGCTATCGGATTAATAGAAGCCACTATTTTATGGATAATTTATTGGTTGCTAAATTCGTTTTTATTGGCATGGATTAGCGTTTTGCTTTTTGATGTCCTGTTAACAGGCGCTTTTCATATGGATGCTTTAGCAGACATGTGTGATGGACTATTTTCTTCTCGAAAGAAAGAACGTATGCTTGAAATTATGAAAGATAGCCGAGTAGGTAGCAATGGGGTATTGGCACTTATTTTTTATTATCTTTTATTGATTGCACCAATTGCTGTTTACCTAACAGAGCTAGATGTTGCTTATCTAATGCGATTGATTGTTGCGTTGCAAATTGTTGGGAAGTCAGGAATTGCATTGCTATTTTGGAAAATGAAGTATGCTGGGCATACAGAAGGTTTAGGACGTTTATTCTTAAATGTTGAAACTTGGCGGATTATCTTTACTGAAATGATTTGTTTTGTTGCATTATTTAGCTTACTAGGGTGGTCAGCATGTTTAGCTTATCTAGTGGTAGTTTTCATTCATTTTGGGTATCGTCGCTTAGTCTACAAAAAAATAGATGGAATGAATGGGGATACGTTAGGTGCATTCTATTGTATTGCACAAGTCATTTTTTTATTGGTGATGTTGAGACGATAACAGAGGTGGAAAATGGCTATTTACTTAGTACGTCATGGAGAAACAAGCTTGAATCAAGAAAAAAAATTCTATGGTTCACTAGATATTGAGTTAAATGAAGTTGGTCGCTGTCAAAGTGAGAAAGTTGCTGATAAGTTAAAACACCTTTCTTTTGAAGCGGTGTATATCAGTGGCCTTAAAAGAACAAAGCAAACCGCTGAATTGATTGCACCTAAAAATACGCATCAAATAATACCTGAATTGAACGAAAAATCTTTTGGAGTATGGGAAGGTCTTTCAGCAGATGAGATTGAGTTGAATTACCCAGAAGAATGGCAAGCTTGGTTGGAAGAGCCATTTGACAAAACTCCTCCAGAAGCAGAGACATTTTCAAGCTTTAAACAACGAGTGTTGGCTGGAATGAGAAGAATTGAAAAAGATTTTGACGAAAAAAATCAAACCAATATACTGATTATAGGACATTTGGGAGTTTTACGAGTGCTAGATCAATATTTCAACAGAGAGATCATTGATTTTTGGTCGATTGACTATAAACAAGGAACATATACTGTATATGAATTTAAAAATCAACACTATCATTTGGTAGAAAGATGTAGGTGAAAGACACGTGAAAAAAGCAATTTTTATTGGCTCCGTTGGCTGTGGAAAAACAACGTTGTCCCAAAAGCTAAAAGGGGAAGAGATTTACTACAATAAAACTCAAGCGATTGAGTTCCACGATAAAGTTATCGATACCCCAGGTGAGTTTATTCAGCATCGAAATTATTACAGCGCTCTATTGACAACCGCAGTAGATGCCCAAGTGATTGTTTTGATGGCAAGTGCAGTCGAAAGAAAACAAACTTTTTCACCACTGTTTGCATCGGCATTTGCAAAACCTTGTATTGGGATTATTACTAAAATAGATTTAGCGACTGCGGAAGAAATCGAGCGAACAAGAAAACAATTAGAATTGGCAGGAGCAAAAAAATTCTTTATGATTTCTTCTACAGAAAATCAAGGAATCGATGAATTAATCAGCTATTTAGAAGAATGATAGGGGGAATTATCAATGAAGATTTACACAAAAACTGGTGATAAAGGACAAACAAGCATTATTGGTGGCGAAAAAAGAAGTAAAGCTTCTGACCGCGTAGAAGCTTACGGAACCATTGATGAATTAAATTCATTAGTTGGCTACATTATCAGTCAAATGCAAACTTATCGAGAAATAAAAAAGGAATTAGAAGAAATTCAACATACTTTATTTGACTGTGGAACCGATATGGCAACACCAAATAGTACGAAAGGATACCGAACAACTGCGGAATCGGTTGAATGGTTAGAACAAAAAATTGATAAATATGCTGATGTTCCACCAGAGTTACAAGAATTTATTTTACCTGGTGGCTGTGGAATCGCTAGTTTACTGCATATGGCAAGAACGGTTGCTAGAAGGGCTGAAAGATGTGTTGTTAGAGTCCGAGATTCAGAAGAAATCAATTTAGAAGCATTGATTTTCTTAAATCGTTTATCGGATTACTTTTATGCTATCGCTCGTTTTATTAATTTTCGTGAAGGTCGAGAAGATATTAGCTATCGACGAAATGGAAAAGTATTTTATAATTAAATTTCTTAAACAAACCCTGACACATAGTTGTCAGGGTTTGTTTGTTAGAATAAACTTGTAACGAAAATTAAAGGAGAGAATATAATTATGAATACAACAGATGCTTTTAAACAAATCATGTTTAACCAACAAAAAATGGCTTTAGCAACAAGTGTAGGGGATCAATCCAATGTCAGGATTGTTAACTTTGTTTATGACGAAGAGAAGAAATGCGTCTATTTTTCAACATTTAAAGGGAATGAAAAAATAGAGGAAATTGACGAAAATTCGAAAGTTTCTTTTACCACAGTTCCTGATAATGGAACAGAGCATGTGAGAGTTCATTTTGGTAAAGTTCAAAAAAGTAATTTTACTATTTATGATGTTGCAGAAGCTTTTTCTAAAAAGATTCCCGGTTATGATGAGAATATAAAACAAGCTGGGGACTTGTTGGATCTTTACGAAATTAGCTTTGATAAAGCTATTGTCATTTTAGGGATGGGAAATCGAGAAACTATCAAGGTTTAATGGAGGGAATAGTTGTGAATTACTGGATTGGAGTTGCTTCAGAAGATCATGTGAAATTAGGTGTTTCAGAAGGGTTTAGTCAATTATGCCATGGAAAACAGGCTCCTTTAAAGCGGATGAAAACAGGAGATTGGCTGATTTATTACGCCCCGAAAAGAAACTTAGAGGCGAATGAGCCTTATCAACATTTTGTTGCTATTGGACAAATTTTAGAGGGGGAAGCCTATCCGTTTGAAATGGCTCCTGATTTTATTCCTTATAGAAAAGATGTCTCGTTTATAAAAGAATGCGTTCCACTGCCGTTAAAAGCTTTAACAGATGTTCCTTTATGGCAGGAATTTCGATCTCGATTAAGATTCGGACATTTTCAAATTCCTAAAGAGCTTTTTAAGATCATCGCTACAGGGATGAATGTTGGAATTGTGTAGGAAAGTGATTGAGTCAGAAGTCGTTTTGGGGCGATAAATTAGACCGAAAAGCGCGCAATACGCTTTATGTATGAGTGACTTTTGGGAAATTTCCGAAGACTCAAACGATTGACCACCGTTTACTCGGATTTAGAGGATGACACAAAACTAAAAATCAGTTTTGCGTCATCCTCTTTCGTTAGTGTTTTAATAAATTATTTAAGTTGTTTAGTAATTATTCATAGCGCAAGGCTTCAATAGGATCTAATTTAGCAGCTTTTCTTGCAGGGTATACCCCAAAGAAAATCCCGATAGCACTTGAAAAAAGTAAGACTGCGACAATAGAACTTAGCGTAAATTGTGCTGTAATATCTAAGGCACTTGCGACAGACACGGCTAAAATTGCTCCTAATGTCAGTCCAATAATCCCACCAATCAAGCAAAGAATGACTGATTCTGTTAAGAATTGGAATAAAATATTTCCATTCGTTGCCCCTAAAGCCTTCCTAGTCCCAATTTCTCTCGTTCTTTCGGTTACAGAAACTAGCATGATATTCATTACACCAATTCCTCCAACTAACAAAGCAATGGCAGCCACTGCAGCAATAAAGTTAATAAATAGTCCTAAGACATTATTGACTTGATCTAAGGCTTGTAAAAAATTGGTAGCAGTATAGACCTTTTCTCCAACTGTATTATGACGGACAGAAAGAATATTGACGATTTGCTTGGAAACAGCATCAATATCATCTTTTGATTTTGCAACAACTGTTAAGCTAGTAATTTTTGTTGAATCTGGATTCAGTGCATTTGCAGTTGTTAGTGGGATAGAAACATATCCCATCATTTCTTCTTCATCAAAAGAGCCCACCATTTTTTCCATTGTACTTTTTGTGACTCCGATAATCCGGACACTAATTTGACCTTTTTGGCCTCGCAAAGATATTTTTTCTCCAACGACATTCTCTCTTCCGTTGAAGAAGTAGCGAGCAGTATCAGCGCTAATCACAGCTACTTTACTAGCTTCAGCATACTCAGTAGGATTAAAATAACGGCCATAGACAATAGCTTTATCCATCATCTGGTTAGTATATTGTAAATCAGGGGTTCCAGCCATTACTAAAGTTGCTTTCGACCGTTCATTTGCTGCGGCCACAGCTTGGATGTTAACGGAAGGAGAGATGTGATCAATTTGTGGAATACTATCTTTTAGCGTCTTGATATCTTTGCTAGTAATTTTTTGACTATCGGTTGCATCTCTACTTGTTGAAACAGAAATCGTTGAGGCGCCTAAATCACTGAATGTACCAGTAATTTGAGTAGTCGCACCATTTCCGACTGCTAAAATAGCAATTACAGCTGCGATACCAATAATGATCCCTAACATTGTCAAGAAAGAGCGCATTTTATTTGCCAAAATACTATCAATAGCCATTTTGAAACTTTCAATAATTCCCATATTATTCGCTCCTTTCTATAATGTTTTTCGATTGCTTACTGGGCTGTCGTCAATGATTTCCCCATCACGAAATGAAACGATTCGTTTCGTATATTGCGCGACATCTGGTTCATGAGTAACCATGACCACAGTAGTTCCAGCAGTATTTAGGTCTTGAAAAATTTTCATAATCTCTAAAGTTGTTTTCGAATCTAAATTTCCAGTCGGTTCATCAGCCATTAAAACGGCTGGATTATTTACAATTGCACGAGCAATTGCAACACGCTGTTTTTGTCCACCGGAAATTGCATTTGGGCGATGATTGACACGATCAGCTAAACCAACTTTTCTTAAAGCTTCTAAAGAGCGTTCTTTTCTTTCTTTAGGAGAAATCCCTCCATAAACCATAGGTAAGGCAACATTATCTAAAAGTGACATTCTAGGCATTAAATTAAAGGATTGAAATACAAAACCAATTTCTTTATTTCGAACATGGGCACTTTCGTTATCGGTCAAGTTTGTAACATCTTGGCCGTTTAAGTGGTAGGAACCGGCATCGAAACGGTCTAGCAGACCTAAAATATTCATCATCGTTGATTTACCAGAACCACTAGGACCCATTATAGAAGTGAATTCTCCTTCAGAAATATGAAGGGAGACGTTTTTCAAGGCAGTTAGCTTTTCGCCACCAGTATCATACACTTTAAATACATCTTTTAAATCAATCATGAGTTCACCTTCTATTCTTTGGTTACTTCAGTATTATTTTTGATATCTGAACTTGGAGAAAGAATAACAGTTTCTCCTGCTTTTGCACCAGCTGTTACTTCTACTAATTTATCTGATTGAATGCCAATTTTAATTTTTGTTTCCTTAGCAACACCATTCTTAATAATAAAAATGATGGGTTCGTTGTTATCATTGTATGTTAGGGCTTCAATTGGAAGAGCTAACACGTTATTTGCTGTATTTGTTATTATCTCAGTATCAACGTCAAATCCTGCAAATAGATGCTCCGGAGCTTGGTCGAAAGTAACAACTGCTCCAAGATTAGCGGTGGTTCCAGTCGCTGATTGTGTACTAATAGCAACAGGATCTTTTTCAGCAACTTTTCCTTGATATTTCTGATTGCCGTTTATTATTTCTACATTCTGGTCAATAGTAACAGCAGCAGCTTCAGAATTGGACAGTTGTAATTGAACCTTCAATGTAGACAGGTCATCTATTTGAATAGAAGGTTTGCCTAGTTGAGCATTTGTATCTGGGGTTTTTTCTTTAATATTTATTTGAGTGATTGTACCGCTGAATGGAGCAATTAATTGAAAGCCATTATCATAAGTAGCCAAAACCTTATCTTTTTCTACTTTATCTCCAACTTTTACGTTAACTTCAACAACATTTCCCGTTCCTGCTAAGGATTGTGATTGATTCGGGATGAGTGTCCCTGTTGTTGATAATTTTTCAACAATTGTTTCTGTTTTTATTTCGCCCGTTCGAACAGAAATAGCCTTAGAAGTGCTAGTATTTCCTTGAACAAAAACGAATACAGCAATTGCAATTATTATTACTGCAATGATTCCGAAAATAGTCTTTTTCTTCATTTTAAGTCAGCTCTTTTCATTTGGTTTTTATGACAAGGTGTCATTAATGTAAGTTTACTACTGTTCGAATGAAAAGTCTAAACAAAACAGACGTTAAAATTGCTTTTTTATCACTCGTTAGGATTGTAAACGCTGTTTTAATTATAAAGAAAAGTAAGTTGAGGTATAATAATTATAAAAGTTTAAAGCAATGTGGATTAAAATTGCACATTGTAGCTGCTAATTATGAAAAGCAATCATTTAGGAGGGCTGAAAAATCAAAAAATATGTTTATGCAATTAGTGATATTCATGGTGAATACGAGTTGTTTGAAGAGCTAATTCAATATTACGATCCATCTATCCATCAATTAGTTTTGATTGGTGATTTAAATGATCGCGGGAGTAAAACAAAAGACTGTTTTTTACTAGGGAAAAAGTTGGTAGAAGAACAAGGAGCGATTTATCTTAGGGGAAACCATGAAGAGTATTTTCTACAATTTTTAAACCGACCTGAAGACTGGTTTACTAGTTATGTATACAATGGTGGTAAGGAAACCATGGAAAGTTTACTTCATAAAGGAGCAACGGAAGAATATTCCCCAACGGAAATTGCCTTAATGATTCGAACAAAGTATAAAGATTTAATTACCTTTTTAACTGAACGACCGCTGTATTTTGAATGGGAAAACTATATATTTGTTCATGCTGGTGTTGATTTAACTAAAAAAGATTGGCATAAAACTAGTCCACACGATTTTATTTGGATTCGAGAACCTTTTCACCAAGGGAAAAATCAAACAGGCAAGAAAATTGTATTCGGTCATACGATTACTCCGATGTTGCACGGAGATATGGAAACAACTGATTTGTGGCTGTCAGATAATAAAATTGGGATTGATGGAGGAGCTGTGTTCGGAGGATCTGTTCACGGTGTAATTTTTGATAAAAAGGGAATTGTCCAAGATATTGAATATCAAAATATGAAAGGACCGTGGCAACCAAGCTTTTAAAATCTTTGGAGAAATCCTTAGAAATTAAAAAGAGAGAGGATGGGACAAAACTAAGAATCAGTTTTGTTTCATCCTCTAAATCCGAATAAACGACTTCTGTCTCAACCTCTTGTGTTCACTCCTTATTTGTGACTCTTCTAGGTTTAATAAGAAAAATATGCTAAAATAGGAAAGTATGTTTAATGAAGAGAGGTATAGGAATATGGCAGAAATATATAACCAAGAAGTGGTAGATCTACTTCAAAAAGAATTAACAGAATATCGTCCAAATCAAATTAAAACCGTTTTAACATTATTAGGAGAAGGAAATACAGTTCCTTTTATTGCTCGTTATCGTAAAGAAATGACAGGCAGTTTGGATGAAGTTCAAATCCGTGAAATTGATGAACGTTATACGTATTTGGGCAATTTAGAAAAACGTAAAGAAGAAGTTTTACGATTAATTAATGACCAAGAAAAACTAACGGATGAACTTGCAGCAGCGATTCAAAAAGCAACAAAAATGCAACAAGTGGAAGACTTGTATCGACCATATAAACAAAAACGCCGAACGAAAGCAACTATTGCCAAAGAACGTGGCTTAGAACCCTTGGCAGATTGGTTACTTTCTTTTCCAGAACAAGCAGATGTTTTGGCAGAAGCCGCTAAATATATCGATGAAGAAAAAGAAGTATTGACGTCAGAAGCCGCTCTTTTAGGTGCTCACGAAATCATTGCTGAACGTGTTGGAGATGAGCCGAAATTCAGATCATGGATTCGAGATTTTAGCTTTAATCATGGTCAATATGTTAGTACAGTCAAAGATGAAGAAAAAGACGAAAAAAGTGTTTATGAAATGTATTACGATTTTTCAGAACCTGTTAGTAAAATAGTGTCTCACCGTGTTTTAGCAACAAACCGTGGTGAAAAAGAAGACATCTTAAAAGTTTCTCTTGTAGTTGAAGAAGAAAGAATAGCTAATTATCTAGAACGTCAGTTAATCGGGGCAAACAAAAGCTCAGCAACAGTGACCTATGTTGAAGCAGCCTATTTGGACAGCTATAAACGATTTATCGGGCCAGCTATTGAACGTGAAATCCGTAATGAGTTGACAGAAAAAGCAGATGAACAAGCAATCAATATTTTTGGTGAAAATCTGCGTAACTTGCTATTGCAACCACCATTAAAAGGGAAAGTAGTTTTAGGATTTGACCCAGCTTACCGGACAGGATGTAAAATGGCAATTGTTGATGCAACGGGGAAAGTCTTAGCTATTCAAGTAATTTATCCACATAAACCAGCTTCAGGAGAAAAGAGAGCCGCTGCTGCGCCGGCTATTAGAAAGCTGATAGAAGACTATAATGTTGAGATGGTCGCGATTGGAAATGGAACGGCTAGTCGAGAATCAGAGCTTTTTGTTGCAGAGCAATTAAAAGAAGTAAGGCGTGATGTTTTTTATGTGATAGTAAACGAAGCCGGTGCCTCGGTTTATTCAGCAAGTGATATAGCTAGAACAGAGTTTCCAGATTTACAAGTTGAAGAACGAAGTGCAGTAAGTATTGCTCGACGTCTGCAAGATCCTTTAGCAGAACTCGTAAAGATTGATCCCAAAGCGGTTGGGGTGGGTCAGTATCAGCATGATGTATCACAAAAACGTTTAGCAGAGCAGCTAGATTTTGTTGTAGAAACAGCAGTAAACCAAGTGGGAGTTAATATTAATACTGCAAGTCCTCAATTACTACAGCATATTTCTGGATTAAATAAAACGATTGCCCAAAATCTAGTGACCTATCGTGATGAAAACGGAGCTTTTACAGCTAGAAATCAAGTTAAAAAAGTTCCTCGATTAGGACCAAAAGCGTTTGAACAAGCAATCGGATTTTTACGAATTCCTGATGGAAAAAACATTTTAGATAATACGGGTATTCATCCAGAAAGCTATGATGTGGCAAAAGCTGTTTTAGCTAAAGCTACGGTTGATTTAACTGAACTTGGAACTGAGGATGCTATTGAAAAACTAAAACATGTTCCATTAAAAGAAATTGAAAATGATTTAGCGGTTGGAACCGAAACACTAAAAGACATCTTAAGTGCGTTGATTCAACCAGGACGTGATATGCGTGATGAAATGCCAGCTCCGTTGTTAAGGAAAGATGTCCTTTCAATGGAAGATCTAAAACCTGGAATGGAGATGCAAGGAACAGTTCGCAATGTTATTGATTTCGGC
Source organism: Enterococcus rivorum (assembly GCF_001742285.1). Taxonomy (GTDB): domain Bacteria; phylum Bacillota; class Bacilli; order Lactobacillales; family Enterococcaceae; genus Enterococcus_L; species Enterococcus_L rivorum. The sequence continues at coordinate 15,506 of NZ_MIEK01000048.1, forward strand.
GCTTTTGTTGATATTGGCGTCAAGCAAGATGGATTGGTTCACATCTCAAAACTAAGTTCAAAATTTGTTAAACACCCAACGGATGTTGTGGCAGTTGGTGACGTAGTAACGGTTTGGGTAGAAGAGATTGATTTGAAAAAAGGACGTATCAGTTTAACAATGTTACCAAGAGTCGAAAGGAAAGACTAAATTGGATCAGCTTCTTATAAATAAAGAAATAAAGCACCAAATGATTTCTGAGAAAGAGCTACAATCATTGGTTGAAACAATTTCCTTCAATTTTTTTAAGAAAAAATTTACTCATCGTGCATACTTTAATTCCAGATTAAGAACGACAGGAGGACGTTATCATTTATCCTCACACAATATTGATTTTAATCCTAGGGTCATGGAGTGCTATGGGCAAGAAGAATTAATCAAAGTGATTAAACATGAACTTTGTCATTATCATCTACATCTTGAAGGGAAAGGTTACCAGCATAAGGATCAAGATTTCAAACAGCTACTTATTGAAACCGGTGGTTCAAGATATGTCCAATCCTTAACAGATGAAAAAAAACAAACCTATCGTCAATACCAGTGTGTGAATTGTCAGACAGTACTTTTAAGAAAGCGTCGTGTTGATACTAAGAAATATGTTTGTGGCAAATGTCATGGCAAATTAAAGGAAATAGAAAAACTTGTTCAGTGAATGACAAAGCTTTAAGGAGAGTCGTAAAAGGCTCTCTTTTTGTTTGCCCGGCATGGTCAAACTCTAACGGGTTAAAGTCCCGAGTACGTCCAAGTAACGGAAAGTACCTAGTCGAAAACAAGGGTGTCCATGGT
>NZ_MIEK01000049.1 GCF_001742285.1 Enterococcus rivorum
TTTTCTCTGTCCGCTTTCACGAATAACCACCTCTTAGTATCGGAGTTGAATTTAAAATACTGCTATTAATTTTTTGATCAATCGCTTCAAACTCTTGGGCTACTGAATGGATATTATTCCCATCCTTCGCAATCGCATTTGAAATCCTTTGCAAGCGCTGACCAAAATCAAGTCCACTTTTTTGCGCCTGTTGATTCCCAGTTACAGTCGTCCTAGTGGCACTGGAAGTTGGCGCATTGATTGCATTTAACGCACTAGCTGAACGACTAAACGAGGCCGATATACCACCCGCAATCGTTGTATTACTTTTTATTGCCATTTTCTCACCCCTTAATTATTCATTTAATAAAAAGAACTACCAATTCAGTTTATCATAGCAAACTTTTCTTGAATAGATACTCCTAAATAAAAAGCAAGTATTTCCCTTTTAACTTATACCATTTTCATCCATTTGAAATCGCAGAAAATTTTATACTTCATGATTCCCTCCTGATTGTTTTACTCAATCAAGGAATAGACGGTTTAATTATTAAATCTCTTGTTGGTCATGCAGAAACTTCTAACATGATCCGAGACGTTTATGGGCATACAAATGACCAAACAAAAATTGACACAATTAAACGTTTAGAAGAATATAGACAAGCAAAGCAAGGGTAATTAGTTACGAGGTACAAAAAAGTCGTAACCAAATCAAAAAAAGACACTCTCCAAATTTTGGAAAGTGTCTTGAAACATTCTAATTGAATGGGCCTGGATTTCTTGTGAAATCTCCGTCCCATACTGTATTCGTAAGCGAATAAATTCGCAACGACTCCAGCATTTAACGTTTAGAGAAACATAGCCAATGTAACATGTACATCTCCAGTCTGTCAAATCCCCTTATATCAATATTTATATTTTCTAAAAATTGTTATAAGGGGATAAAAACTGATTAAGATGTATATCACTTGAACCAAAGATAAAATAGCTGCTAGTTGAATACAGACATTAATTTGAACTTATTAATTGATTACAGATACCTTCTCATGATGTTGGGAGCTTCACTAAATATTATCTAAAATACTCTTAACAATAAAATCCTCACTTGATATAGTATTTTGTAAATCACTTAATTATGCGGTAGCTTTTCACTTTTTTGTTCACTAGTTCACACCATTTTTATCTATATATACTCTTTGTAATGCCTCTAAATAGTCTTTGAATTGACTGACAATACTCTTCAATTTAAGATGTTTTGCGTACTCCCTATCTTTAATGTAATTCTTCCAAGAAATTTCATTCATTTCTTTATTTGTAATTATTTCATCAACAATAAAGAACCAGTCATCAAATACTTCTTCGTCAATAGACAGCTCTTTATGACGAAACATCCATGTATTCTCAAAAGCCTCATAAAATTTAGTGACACTTGGTTTATTTTGAGAATTTAAAATCAAATGTATATCGTAAAAATCTTTCATTCTAGAATTTTTTGTTCCTAAATTTAGTATTATTTCTGTTTTTTCAGCAAGAATTGTCTCAATCGGATATGCATATAATGTGATCGCTTTACGTTCACCTTTCTTCTCATTGAAAAGTAGTGGTATGTCTATAACTTCTGCTTGAGGGGTGATAGTATCGCCTACACCCAAGTCTAAATCAAACTGAACGACTGATTTTTCTTCTAAAAAGGTCATTTTAAATTTGGCTCGAAAACCATCATATATACTTTCTTGTTGTGAATCCAATAGATTAATTAATTCAAATTGTACTCCATCATCTAACTCAATACTAATAATCATTTCGAGCATCTTAGTAACATTCTTTCTATCTGCAGATATTCCTTTTAATAACGTATCTAAATCTTTTGTCGTTCTTTGCTCTACTTTAAAAATAGTTCCAAGTAAAAAGCCGCCCTTGATGATAAAGTTGTCTTTATACTCACTTTCTTGTAACCTTAATAAAAATCTTTCAGTCGCGTATCTTATCCTATATTCTTCAAAACTAATTTCTGAGTTCTCAGTCTTTATTAGATCTTTTAGTCTGTTTGACTTCATAATTCAACGCGCCCTTCTTAAGATAATTGTAACTCCCACAAGTACTTGTCTAACTCTTTTAATACGCCTTGTTTATGCGCTATTCTTCTTAATCGCTTACTATCCCGAGGATATAAATCATAATATTTTTTAAGTGCTTCATATTTAACTTCTTCTTCTGTATTAGAATTTGTTGTTAATATATCTGCTATAGTTCTCTCTGCGGATGTAATCCGAACAAGATTGTTGTTGAGTGTTTTTTTAGTAACAATTTGAGTACTTCCTATTGGGGCACTTCTTGTTAAGAATATAGGATCATTTTCATAATAACTGAATACAAGAGACTTATTATTATTGTATACGTCATCATGAATCTTAATGTAACGATTTGAATTTTTTTTTAATTGAGAAAATTTGTAGTCCTTTGGCATACTCATAATGGTTCTTCGAGGAATTACATCACTCAAATCTAGCATGTATAAGGCCGACTCATGTGAAATAACTGCTCTAGAATATTGCGATTGAAACAAGAATGGTGCATCCAGGCTTTTATGAGGGAAAATATACATTCCACTCGAGATTTCTTGTAATCTATACTCATAGATAAATTTATCTAAATAATAATTACTAATATCTGCTTTATTCATAAATTTCCTCACTATATTCCCACTATATTTTGCAGCTTGAACAAGGAATAGAAATTCTTTTGATTCTATATCTGGTAACCTAGAATCTAGTAAATAATCTTTTAACTTATTGGTAAAAAAAGGTTCCCTCAAAAAATTAATAACCTGCGATAATTGTTCAAAATTAAGAATATCGACCATTTCATTAATCATATTCTTTTTCTCTTCAATACTTTTGTCACTTTCATTTTCTAAAAAATCATCTAATTCAGAATACATTTCCTAACCCCCTTACAATTAACTATTTTACCATTTAACCGTTATAATAAAAAGAATAACTGGTTATCACCTAAAAAAAACATCCTGAATTCGCATTCATTTCGTTTTTTAACTAGCCATTGATAGAATATACATAGTTAAATGTATAAATGTACATTGGATAAAAAAGAGAGTGCCACTTGAAATTTATAATCGGAGTAAAGAAGAATAGATTAATTAATATCTATTTTTCTAATGTAGTTACATATTCAGTAAATAGGGGAGCGTAGGAATAGCCTAAAATCAAAAGGTTCAATAGCATCAAGGGTTTTAAAGGCGTTTGTAGAGGTATAAAACAACTTAAAAATGAGTTAGTTTGGATTAAGTTTTCCCAAAAACAAAAAGACGCTTCACAAACTAAGTTGCGAAACGTCTTGATTGTTGATATAAAGCTAATATTAACGTTTTGAGAACTGTGAAGCTTTACGAGCTTTCTTAAGACCTGGTTGACAATGTTCCGTTTTTAAAATGATTGAAAATGTAGTAGTAGCAAAGATGTATATGAAATATTGAAGATGCTTATTTCACTATATTTTATTAAATTTTAACTACTCGTAACCAAAATTCGTAACCAAATTAAAAATAACTTGCACGTCAGAATCTATTTTTTGCTAAGTATAACTAAACCATTCCAATATTAGGAGGGTACTTGCTCGTGCTTCCTCTTCAAGAAATAATGACAAAACTCGTAACTACAGATCTATGTTCGAAGAAAGTCCAATAGTCAAAACTATTTGCTTAAATATTTAACAAAAGAAGATTCTACAGTCCACTTTCCATCTGTTGTTTGTAAAATTCTTTGTATAGATGATGACTCCCCAAAAGCTCCTCATGGGTTCCATATCCTGTAATTGTTCCTTCTTGAACAAAATAAATCTGATCTGAATTTATTATCGTTGAAAGTCTATGAGCAATTGCTATAACAGTTCTTCCTTTCATAATATTATCAATAGCATCTTGAATTTGTTTTTCTGAATTACTGTCTAAATTAGCTGTAGCCTCATCAAGAAGCAAGATATTTGGATTTCGTAAGAAAGTTCGAGCAATGCTAAGTCTTTGTCTTTGTCCACCAGATAAAGTAACCCCTCTTTCTCCAATCATTGTATCTAATTTGTCTGACATTTCTTCAATGAATTCCCATGCAAAAGCTGCTTTACATGCAAAAATAATATCTGTATCATCAACATTTTCTTCAATCAAACCATACAATAAATTCTCTTTAATAGTTCCTGAAATCAAGTCATTTTCTTGAGAAACATAGCCAATCTGACTTCTCCAAGATTTCAAAGAAATTTCGTTTACATTTAAGTTACCTAATAATATTTCACCTGAATCCAAATCATATAGTCGTTCTATCAGTGCTAAAATTGTTGATTTCCCACCCCCACTAGGCCCAACCAACGCATGCTTAGATCCAACTTCAATGCTCATATTAATATTGTTAAGCTTAAAGCCATCATCCTGATTCTGATATCTAAATTCAACTTCTCTTAATCTTAACGACTTTCCCCTTATATCAATGTTCTGACCTAATTCCAATTTTTCAACTCGTTCATTTAAAATTTCAGAGATTCTCTCAGTGGCTCCCTTAGTTCTTTGCAGTTCAGAAAAAAATGAGCTCAAATTTGAAATAGGATTAATAATCATTACAACTACAATCATAAATCCAATTAAAGTACCTACAGACAGCGTTCCATCTGCAACACGAATACCTCCATAAGTAATTATTGATATAACAATTCCCATAACAATTAGATTCACTACAGGTGTTAGGAAGGCTAAAATTTTTATTTGTTTTACTAAATGTTGTTTTAAAGTTGCTATCTTTTTCTTTCCTATCCCTATCTCAAAATTTTCAGCCGAACTTATCTTTGTTAAAGTATTTTCTGAAGTCATTTGAAAAGCTCTCTCATTTAGATTAGCTATTGAATCTTGTATATTTTTTGAAATTTTAGAAAGAATTCGTCCAACGGGTATAAAAAGGATAAAAAAAAGAGGAATTCCAAATAATACAACAATTAATAGCTTCCAATCAAGAATAAAAAGAACTATTACTCCAATCGATATATATATAATCGCATTAAAAAATTGTGCTACTTCACGACTAACTAAATCATAAATCATGCTAGTATCATTCACAATTCGACTTGAAAGCTCACCTGAATTATTGCGATCAAAAAAAACTTTGGGCAGTTTTACTACTTTATTCCATAGACGAATCCTTAGATTGGTTACTACATCCACTCCTACAACATTTAAAGAATAATTCCCAATAACTTGAGCAACTGCTTGTATAAAAAAAATTACAAAAACTATTAAGTAATAGTTTCCTATAACAACTTGTTGCCCTTGTTGTGAAAAAGAATCTATAACTTTTTGTATAAAGATTGGTAGTATTGATGCTAAAACAGCACTAATTCCATTAAAAACTATTCCAAATATAAGTTTCAGTCTTGAAGGGTGTGCAGATAGCAGTAGACTATAGAAATTCCTCCACGTATACTCTGATTTCATTTTCTCTCCCCCAAATTAATTGCTATAATCATAAGTTTTCCCAAAGCAACCTATTCTATTAAGTTCTAGTTAAACATGGAATAATAAACCCTTGGGAGGTATCTAATACATATTATTGGAACATACAAGCAACCTTACAAAAAATTTTTTTATCCTATCAAAATAAATTTTTTTTAGTTCGTAAACATTACTATTTCAATACTTCGGCAAATAATTCAATCTTTTTTCTTCTTTATAAGATAGTAGACAATAGCATACGACAATATCACAGAGAAAAAATACAAAGAAATGATTAACCAAGTAGTCCTATAAAGTCTAAAAATAACAATGATAATAAGAAGAACCATTCCCTCAATAATCCATATTTTCCCCGTAAGTTCATTTACAGTTTCTCTATCATTTTTAAGAATAATGAGCAGTGGATTGTTCCATAATTTGTTCTTATAACGCGTAAACAAAAAACCTCCCAATAACAATAGTAAACTTGGAGTAAGTGAAAATATTATCTTTATATAATTTTCAGTCATAACTAAATCCTCCTAATTCAAATCCATATTTTTAAAAGCTACACTTCCCAAAATCAAAACTGCACATGTATAGATAAATAAAGTTAACGTACTTTTTACTGCATCATTTGTAATGTCTTGATTAGTAGCTAATTTTAAAATTCGTGTAAAGTCACAAATATATGTCGGTAAGTAAATCATAATTATTTTTATGTTACTTAATATTGTGAATAAAATAATAACTAAAAAAGTTAGCACTCCCCCTCCTATATTGGTAAAAAAAATAGATATTGTGCAAGCCAATACTGTAACAAATAAAATTTCTAAAAGACCCAAAAGAAAAGCATATGACAACATATGTAAGTTATGGGAATTTTTTTCAAAAAATTCCGTACCAGATAAAAGAAAGTGTGAAACAAGCAAACTAGAACTCCAAAATGATAAATAAAGCATTGTAGTAAGAAGTATATTGCTAAATAATTTACTAAAAAAAAGCTTTTTTCTACTAACTCTTATTAAATACATGTGAATAGAACGATCAGAAATTTCTTTTCCTAAATTTGATGTTGTTAACAAAATAGGAATCAAGTATGATATTTTTAATATTCTTAACATTTCCCATACAGTAAGGGTTAAAGTAAATTCATTAATTTTTCCAGAAATCACAACTGCACTATTTTTTGTTTTGATAAGTATGATAAAAATTATTGGTATTGCAAAAAAAAGCACTATCGAGCTAATTGATGATTTTCTTTTTAATAACTTCCCTACTTCCACTTTCAATGTTTCCATATCTAACTAAACTCCTTTAAAAATAATTTGATAATTCCTCAACAAGCGCAATCTTTTCAATTTCTATTTGCTCATTAACTAACAAATTTAATATTTTATTCAAATTGCTTTCTGCTATAGTAACTTGGGTTCGTTTATTAACCAATTTATGAGTAAATAAAGAAGTATTTTGCAATTTTTGTAAAATTTCAGTATAATCGCTTTTCAAAAAAATACAGTAACTACTCATTATTTCAGAAATTTTTTTGTTTTCAACGATAATTCCTCTTTCTAATATAATAACTCGATCACATATATTCTTTATGAAATCTAATTCATGTGATGATAATAAAATTCCTACATTTTGAGTATTAGCTAAAAAACGTAATTGTGAGTCTAATATTTTCATGCCTACAGGATCAATTCCTACTGTCGGCTCATCTAAAATCAAAAAATCAAAACATTCCATGAGCGATTGCGCTAATCCCAATCTTTGTTTCATCCCATAAGAAAATTTCTTGATTTTTTTATCTTTAGCATCCTCTAACCCCACTTTTTCTAAAGCATCAATTATAGTATGCTCTGAATTATGTTTATTGTTTAGTCCATAAAGAAACTTCAAATTATCAAATGCAGTAAAGTACTCTAAAAAAGATGGTTCCAATAAAAAACTAATGTGTTTATAAAGGTTTTTACATGTTAAAATCTGATTATCAACATATATCTCTCCATCATATTTCAAAAGTTGCATAATACTTTTTATCAAAGTAGTTTTTCCCGCACCATTTTTCCCAAGTAATCCAACAATTTCACCTTTTTTAATAGTAATATTTATTTCTTTTAAAACTTCATTCGATGAAAACGATTTTCTTAAATTCCTTATTTCTAGCATATACTAACGCTTCTTCCTGTTGAACTTGTTACCCATTAATCCTGCTACACCGGCAATAACGATGTATAGAAAAACTGTAGACAATACCTGACCAAAGCTAATTCCAGAACCTATATTAATTGTAACACCCTCTTGTACATTAGTATTTTCAACCAATTTTTTTATGTTAGCATCGTTCAAAAAAAACATAGGTAATAAATTACTAATTACAGAAAAGACTGTTGAATATATAACTGCATAAGCTACAGTGATATTTCTGTTTTGTAAAGTGTAACCAATTATCAACATCAAAATGAACAGGTAAACAATGGGAATCCCAAATAAAAATAGTATTAACATATAAAAATTTGAATCATTCAACATTGTTGATAAATAAATCAATTGTGTACCTACAAGTAGAAATAATCCACATAACAATATTATAGTAACATTTTTTTTCTTCACACTTTACATCCTCCTTGTTTTCTTATAGGTTAACAATTATGTTATAAATATAATGCACTGCTGAACCTATATATATACTATTTGTTTTCTTTCTTAAGATACCCAGTAATAGGGCAATTGGCAATCTAAAAAGCAAATTCACAACAAATTCTGAATTTGAATGAAATAAAAAAGCAAAGATAAAAGAACTAAGTAATACTGCTGTCTGTCTTCCCCACATTCTTTCAATTTCTGAATACAAAACCCCTCTTGAATAGAATTCTTCTGTTAAAGCAACCACAATAAAGCTAACAATTATTGCGATACCTTCTGAATCATTAATTCCTACAAAGTAAATAGAAATTAAAAAAGATAGAAGTGTCAATACAGCCATAACAATAATTGATATTTTATTTTTTTTGAAAACCAAACCTAAATCAAAAAGAGAATGCTTTCTTATTTTGACTTCAAATAGAAAAGGAATTATAACAAGTACAAAAATCATTGGCAAACTATAGCCTACGAACATTTGTAATAATCCATCAGTTTTATTTATATCGGTTGTTATTCCACCTAAAAAAAAATTAGTTATTATAACAACTGCCAGTCCAAGAACAATCAATGGTACAATCGAATAGGCACTCAATATCAATATATTTGCACATAAATCCGTCAAATTAGTTTTTTTCACATTTTCCTCCATATTACCCGAAAAATAGTAAGTTTAAAGTCTATTTTTCAAAAAATCTTCTTATTTATCAAATTTTGAGTAAAAGTAAAGCAAAAGACATTAGAGAAACACTTTACGAAAGTATTTCTCTAACATAATTACTTTTTAAACCGACCAACCCTTAGCAGTTACGCCTACACTAACACACAAAAGACCTAACATTACCCCTGGTCCATAACAAGCAGATTTTTTTTGTTTAGTTACAAATAACATTTTACTCATCCTTTCTAGTTTTAAATAAAATGATTAAAGGTCTAAACTGAAACCCCATTTTTTCCCAACTGACCAACCATAAGCTAAAATGTATCCTATGCATGCGGTTTTAGATTTTGATGATTTAAATAACATTGTCTTCTTCTCCTCTCAATTTATAAAGCAATATTCCACTTAGAGATACCTGCACTTCCTACCCACAAGACTTGAATGCAACAACTTTTTTCCCTTTTGCTTTTAAAAAACATTTGGGTTCCTCCTTTCACTTTTTTTGAGCAAACATTAAAGATTCTATTTTTTAATAGTTTTTTAGATTGGGGACATTTAGCCCAATCATATCTCACTAAAAATAGTAAAACATATATAATAAAAATAGTTTCCTACTTCACTCTTTTTGTAACCGCTTTAGAAAAACTATTAAAAAATTCTTTAAACATCGGACAATACGGATCATCGCCGGATAAATCTTTAGTAAACATATATGCTCTCGCGCGACACCCACCTCCACAAAAATATTTATGCTGGCATGACACACAGGTGCTATTACTATCTACATTGTATTTTGAATAATTCTTATTCGCTCTATCAACTATATCTTTTAGTTGTTCATTATAAACATTTCCTATTTTCAACTCTGGCAAATGTGTCATATGACAAGGGTATACAGAACCATCTGTTCCTATACTAACTGTTATTTCGCCTATGCCGCATTTTTCACAAACAGTGACATAATAATCCTCTAAGGAAGCACTATCTACTCCCACACCCAACTGTAATTCCTCACCAAGCATAGTCGTTTTTTTCGCTAATTCTTTCAGCTGATTTTTAGTCGGAATCCAATCTTTCAATACATCATTAGGAGGAACTGTTAATAAACTATAAGATATCCCAACCCCTTGTTCTTTTGCATATTGATTATAGTTTTCAATATAATCAATATTGTTTTTATGAATAGTTGGCAAGACCCTAATTCTTTTAAAATTTGAATTTTTAGCAATAATAATCGCTTGCTCTACTTTTTCAAAAATCCCTTTATCTCTTAAAAAAGTCGGTACTTCTTTACTAAATCCATCAATAGATATTGATATTTCATCAAGATATTCGGCTAACTCATTAGAAAGCTCTTCATTTAATGTAACACCACTCGTTAAAATAACGACATAAGGAATTTCCATTTCTTTTTTTGCAAATCTTACAATTTCAACAATATCTTTCCTTAATAATGGCTCCCCACCAGAAATAACTAAGGATTTCATCTCTAGTTTTTTCAATTGTTTAATAATATCACAAATTTTCTCTAAAGACATATTTATCTTGCAGTTTCTAGATATATCATCTGAATAACACCCTATACAGTGTAAAGGACAATCGTTAGTAACATGTAAATAAACAGTGTCCAGAAATATTTTTTCAACAATAAAATCTTCTTTTATCAACTCTTGCTCTTCAAGAAATTGTAAAATTTCTTTATTCTTCTCAATTTCTTCTGTTTTAATTGTTTCTCCATGCATAACTTTTTCTATGAAAATTTTTGTGTCAGTATCCACACCTGCAAAAACCCCAGTTTCTTTATTTCCAACAATCCATGCTCCACTATATTCGAATAACTTCATTTTTTTCGAAATATTAATGTTTCCCATCCTCCTTTAAAATTTTTTTATGAATTTACCATGAAGTATCAATTTCACCCTGTTATCTAAAATATATTATTATCGTAACACTAAGAAATAAAACGCTTTCCAAAAAAAAAGAATACCATACTTTTGGTCACTAGTAAATACCAAAAAAATATAAAAATAAAAACATATTTAATACTACAAATACTGTATAAAAAAAATTTAATTCCGTCCATAATAAAATTAATCTAGATGACTAAAAAAAAGGAAATTGTGTTACGCTAATTAACAGTTATTTATAGAAAAAGCCCATCTATAACCGCTTAATTTTAAAGATGTGATTGTGTTCACTAGAATTCAGAGTCAGATCACATCTAAGTTGCATAGCTTCTAATTATTGACCTTCCCACCATTTTCTGATTTTTATTTCATCTCTTAGATTAAGTAAATTTACTCAATATTTTTCAGTTGAATGATCTCGCCAATGTCATCTATATTCATAGCTTCTGCAATTCTAATTAAATGATTAATTTGTATCCGTTGTCTTTTACCATTCGCTAGTTCACTTAATCCGGCTACTTCAATGTCCGATAACCTAGATAGCTCACTTAATGAAATAGCGTGCTTATTTATCAAATCATGAATTTTTATTTCTAATGTTTTCTCTTTCATAAAAACCTCTCCCTTCATTACTTATATAGACAAAAAAGAGGACTAAGGAGGAAACACAACATGATGGAGCAACAGAACCATTCCTCTAAATAAGAAAAAAATCATTAAAGAATTTCACGCTAGTTCTTATATTTTTAATGCATTCTACCAAGATTTCTTAACTAGTACAGCTACTTTAGAAAAACAAATTGAAGAATTAAAAAACCGACCAAAAGTTAGAGTCGAAAAGTCTTTTGCTATTTTGCTAGATTCTGAGGGGCGAGAGTTGTATTTTTACAAAGACTAGATTTATTTGTTTCCACAAACGGTGGGCATGTTACGCTAAAATGCTCCGAGAACTAGCTGAGTCCTTGCTATTTTGTGAATTCCTCGGGGCACAAACAAATCCACGCGCCCAATAAAAGCAGTCAACAGCGACGTTAGGAGAACGGAGTGGCTGTTAACTGCTTTTATTGTGTTATTGAACCTATCTTTTCTTACTTCTCAAACCAATCATAATAATCATCAGAAGTTGCTTCTGCATAGACTTTTAGTAATTCTGGTCGCAAGGTTTGAAAAGCTTTGACTAGCTCTCCCCCACCAAATTGAGTAGAAAATGGATGCCCTGTTAACTCCTTTGATAAGCTAGAAATCAATTTCATTGTTTCTAGATCATCTGCTAACACATTAATCAGCTTTCCAACAAGAAACCCATCATCAAAAGAAAGTTCTTTATCTTTTAATACGCCTTCATAGTAATTTTTGATAGAAGAGATTATTTTCTCTGTATCTCCATAATCAAAATCCCTCGTTGCATCATAATACCCCATGACTTCTGAACTGAGGAAAATACTCGCATCTTCTACCTTTTCTTCTTTTACAGATGTTTCTTCCTTTAAAAATTTCACTGCCAATTCTTGAATGTGTTCTCTCAGTAATTTATGGTGAATTTCTGCAAAACAATCATCTATAAATTCTTCTACTGGATAGCCAACCTCATTTTCCCACCCAATATTTTTGTATTCATCTGTTAAAAAAATATGTTTGATCTCATTCGTTACTTCTGGATGGTCTGCTAATAAAGCTTGCTGCCCCTCCAATGTTAGGTAATCAAATATATACTCTTCAATTTCACCAAAATAAAACCAACCCACTGGTTTACCACAAAATTTAGACACTTTTTCAAGAACATCTAACGGTACTAAGGTATACCCTTGAACATAAGAACTGATTGTCGGTTTTTTTAATCCTAAACGATGACCAAACTCTGTAAAAGATAAATTCAATTCATCTTTTACTAATTTAAGACGAGCACCAACTTTTTCTTTATCTGGTTTTAACAATCCAAACACATTTAAACCCTCCTAACTCTTCTTAAAATTCAGTATAACACAAACGTATTTAAAAACGTATATATTTTAACAGGAAATCTATTGACAAAGTATACAAAATCGTATATCATCATTTTTATAGAGAGATTCTCTATTTTTTTACACCGATCGTATATATATTCGTATATAAAAACAGAAAGAAGGAATGAAATTATGGCAATCAAAATTAGTGATTTAGTTTTTCCAAAAGAAAAACTAGAAAAAGAGTTTCAAGTCGTACAAGTAACCAAATGGCAAAAAGACGGGGAAGTATTAGGGTGGAACTACGAGTGTGTGCTTCCTAAACTACGCTATGAAAAAATTAGCGTAAAAATTAAAAGTGAATTTCCTGTTATTTCTATGGAAGAACTAGAAAACCAAGGGTTAGCTGTTGTCACGTTTGAGGAATTAAAAATCTCTCCTTGGGGGCGTGTCAATGGACAATTTATCAATTATGGACTCTCTGCCTTTGCTTCCTCCGTGAAATTAGTCACTCAAAAATGACGGAAGCTGATTATTTTACTGCCTATGAAGTGATTGAAAAAATTGATGGTCTAAACTCACTGTCAACATTAAATAAATGGGCAAATTTTATCCAAAAAGAGTGTCACTATACCTTTCATTTGGCGTATGGGAAGAATGCTTGTCATAAACAAATTCGGCATTTTTCAACCGAAGAAATCAAAAAATTGCAAGAAGTTGTTTATTTAATTCCCAAAATGGGGCGTGATAATGCTTTGCGTACACTCTTTGATGTTCATCACACATACAATACGATGAATCATCAGGAGTTAGCGATGGCTATTTTTAATTCTTTTCAACTTCATATGGAGGAAAAAGAGAAATTGATTACGGCTTTATCTAAGCAATGTCACGAGTTAAACAATCAGTGCATGGACTTACGGCAAAGAATATATACATTAGAAAAGTTAAATGATACTGAACAAGACCATCCTACCAGCGGGTGGTTTCGGCGGAAGCGGTGAGAAGCCCCCAGCGACGACACCGACTTTCCGTCCGAGAAGAGCTACACGATGGTTGGATGGTCTGGAAGAAAGGCATCGCCTTTCTTCCTACTTAACTTGTTTTATAGAACAACATCTGGCGAAAAAAAATGCAATGATTTTTACTCATTGAAACAGGCAAAAGATAAATCATACTTTATTAATGACCGCTAAATTTCTACTATTGGAGGGGATTGAGATTGTTAAAAGGATACAATCAAAAAATCATTGAGACTTCCACGTATATAGAAATTTGGGATTATGAAAAACCGGTACTTTACAGACAAACAGACCCTATAAATGAAAAAAAGAGAAAACTTGACTGGCTAGAAGAAAAAAGAACACGAAAAAATTTTGATGAATTATCTGCACAAAATCAATATGACAGCCTAAAAAGAAAACAAAAACATTATCAAAACACACGGTTTGACATTGCTCGCTTAGTCGACATGAATTTTGACAACCAAACGAAATTTTTAACCTTAACTTTTAAAGAAAATAGACAAGACATTGAGTATACAAATAGTGAGTTCAAAAAATTTATTAAACGACTAAATTATAACCTTTATAAAACGAAAAAATCCCAAATCAGCTATCTTGCAACGTGGGAAAAACAAAAACGTGGCGCAATCCATTACCACATTATTTTATTTCACTTTCCATATATTCCTCATAAAACATTCGTTACTATTTGGGGGCATGGTAGTGTGACGATCAACAAAATAGATGTGGACAGTATTGAAAACAGAGGAAGATATATCAGTAAGTATTTTGATAAAGAGCTAGAGCTTAAAGAACACAAGAAAAAAGCCTATTTCAAATCTCAAAATTTAAAGCTTCCTAAAAAAACAAAAAAATTGGCAAATAAAACATATGACCTGACAAACAAACAGGTTTTGTTTACAAAAGATTACGTTCGCAAAAGCCCTGTATTTTCTACAGAAAGAAATGACTATGGCGTACCTGAGCGAAAAATTACTTTTGAAGAAAGTATGGTTCATTACACAAAAATCAAAAAAACAGGAGGGGATCGTTATGAATGAACTCACTATTTTACTATCAAAAGCACAACAAGAAATGTTGCAACAAACGATTCATCAATTATTAATGAGCGAAGTCAACCAGTTCAAAGGCGAACTTGGTTTAAATACTCGCTACATCAAAAAGAAACAGCTTTGTCACTACCTCAATTTATCCAATAATACCTTAGATAAGTTGATTGCAGAAGGACTACCAAAAATTATTGTTCAAGGCGTTGTTCTTTACGACAAAATAGAAGTTGATCGTTGGCTGAAAAAATTTAGCCAGTCAGTTTAAACATGGTACACTTAATTTGTAGTATCTTACATTCTGACGTGCAAGAAGGAGAGTAGGAAAAACTATGGCAATTAAAAAAATGAATAATGGAAAATATAAAGTAAATGTCTACATGGGTGCTGGTTTCTCTCGATTTGTTGCCTATGCCGATTCAAAAGAAGAAGCTATGATTCTTGAACAAGAAGCGAAACTCCAAAAACTAAAGGGAGAATTCAAGAAAAAGAAAGGAGATTACACCTTTAAAGAAGTTTATGAAATGTGGTGGAAAAAGAAGTATATTGTTACTAAGCACCATGAACAAAGTACTTTAGACCGTACAAAAAGTGTTTTTCGCCTTCACATTCTTCCTTATTTAGGAGACAAAAAAATAAAACATGTCTCTTTTGATATTTTAGAAAATCTTCAAATTTTATGGGCTTTCGGTGATGAAGAAAAAAAGATTAACCCTTATGCTAATTTCAAGGTGTGTGTATCTTATACAAAACAAGTAATGAAATATTCTTTATTGAAAGGCTATATTTCTAAGAATCCTTATGAATTGCTAGAAATGCCTGTAAATGAGGCTCTCAAACGAAAAAAAGAACAAAAACGGCGCAAAAAATACTATTCTATCGAAATCGTTCAAGAATCTTTGCAATTAATGAAAAAAGAACATGGCTTTCAAAGACAACAAATCTCCTTATCCCACAAACTCATAAAGAACAAAGAGACTGGTAGATATGAGCGTGTAGAAGGTATGAAAAACGGCTATCGCTTCCGAGATGTTCCAATCAATGAAACCATTGTGAATTTGTTAAAAGAGTGGAAGCAAAAACAAGCAATTGAATTGAAACAACTAGGAATTAAACAAACAGCTCAACAGTTTTTATTTACCTATGTGAATCAAAAAGGCGAGGTCAACCAACCACTTCATACCGATTGGTTGAACAATAAGCTAAACCAACTAGAGAAAAAATATGAACTTCCTCATATCATTCCTCATGGTTTAAGGCATACCTTCGTTTCAGATTTACTCAATCAAGGAATAGACGGTTTAATTATTAAATCTCTTGTCGGTCATGCAGAAACTTCTAATATGATTCGAGACGTTTATGGACATACAAATGACCAAACAAAAATTGACACAATTAAACGCTTAGAAGAATATAGACAAGCAAAACAAGAGTAATTAGTTACGAGATACGAAAAGTCGTCACCAAACTCGTTACCAAATCAAATCGAGTAGGAGGCTAATCATTAATTGATTAGCCGACCTCTCACACCACCGTACGTACGGTTCTCGTATACGGCGGTTCAACTTTACATCACCTGT
>NZ_MIEK01000050.1 GCF_001742285.1 Enterococcus rivorum
GATCCCTCTTGTTTTTTAAACGGAACATTCTCTTTTTTTAGAAATCAAAAAAGTGAGGCAACAATCAGATGTATTTCTGACTATTGTCCCACTCTCTTTTTTAGTATTTTCTAAATCGTTGGTAACGTTTTTCAACCAAATCTTCTGTATCCAATTTAGATAACTCTGTTAGTTTTCCTTGCAATGCTTTATGAATCATCCGATTAATTTTCTCTTGCTCAAGTAATTCCCCGTTCATTACTTCTGGTATTACTTTATCTACAATAGCTAATTCTTTTAATTCACTAGCAGTAATTTTCATTAATTCGGCAGCTTCCTTGGAACGACTACCATCTTTCCATAAGATAGATGCAAATCCTTCCGGTGACAAAATCGCGTAAATAGTATGTTCTAACATCCAGACTTCATCAGCCACTGCTAACGCCAGTGCTCCACCACTGCCACCTTCACCAATAATAATTGCAATCACAGGTACTTGTAGATCAGACATCTCAAGAAGATTTTTAGCAATGGCTTCTCCCTCGCCTCGTTCTTCTGCTCCAATCCCACAGTAGGCCCCAGCAGTATTGATAAATGTAATTACTGGTCGTTTAAACTTCTCTGCTTGTTTCATTAATCGTAATGCTTTACGATAGCCTTCTGGATTAGGAGAGCCAAAATTTCGTTCAATGTTTTCCGGAAGATTTCTTCCTTTTTGGATTCCAACTACCGTCACTGGTTTGTTATCTAATGTTGCTACACCACCAACAACCGCTAAGTCATCGCCAAAATAGCGATCTCCATGAAACTCCATAAAATCTGAAAACACAGCATCGATATATTCCAAAGTTGTGTAGCGATTTTGGGCTCTAGCAAGAGTAACAATGTCATTTGCGGTTTTTTCCATCATCACTTCCACCCTTCCATAGTATGAATACGGACTAACTTCCCTAGAGTCTCCCGCAATTGATTTCTAGGAACAATTTTATCGACAAAACCATGCTCCAGCAAAAACTCTGCTTTTTGAAAATCTTCTGGCAATTCTTGACGGATTGTTTGTTCAATTACTCTTCTTCCAGCAAACCCGATTAAACTCTGAGGTTCAGCTAAAATAATGTCCCCTTCCATCGCAAAACTTGCAGTAACACCACCAGTAGTAGGATCTGTTAGGACAGTAATGTATAGCAATCCCGCTTTACTGTGACGTTTCACAGCTCCTGAAATTTTTGCCATCTGCATTAAAGAAAAAATCCCTTCTTGCATTCTAGCTCCACCCGATGCGGTAAAGATAATTACAGGCAGACGTTTTTCTATAGCACGTTCAAATAGGCGAGTAATTTTCTCTCCAACAACCGTTCCCATACTACCCATGATAAAATTAGCATCCATTACACCAATGGCAATCGCTTGTCCATCAATCGCCGCTTTCCCCGTCAAAACGGCTTCATGAAGTTCAGTTTTCGCTTGCATTTGTTTGATTTTATCTAAATAGCCTGGAAACTCTAATGGATCTTCCGTCTCTGTATCTGTATCCCATTCCTTAAAACTTTTTTCATCAATAGTTAGTGATAAGCGCTCCCAAGCTCCAATCCGAAAACTATACTCGCAATAAGGGCAAACTTTTTCTATTCCCATGTCCTTAGTGTATAATGTTCGTTTACAACAAGGACACTTCGCCCACATATTATCTGGAACAGCCGGCTTTTTTTGAGAAGATAGGTCAGTTTCACGATTTGGATTGATTCGAATATAATTTTTCTTTTTAAATAAAGCCATGGTTACTCTCCTTTTACCTATTGGTCCGATGTCCATTATCTCTAACGAGTAAAACTCGTAAGAATAAATGGCTCTCCTTTTACCTATTGGTCCGATGTCCATTATCTCTAACGAGTAAAACTCGTAAGAATAAATGGCTCTCCTTTTACCTATTGGTCCGATGTCCCCTATTTCTACGTCGCTTCGCTTCCTAGAATAGCGGCTCTCCTTTTACCTTTTGGTCCGATGTCCCCTATTTCTACGTCGCTTCGCTTCCTAGAATAGCGGCTCTCCTTTTACCTTTTGGTCCGATATCCTCTATTTCTAACTCACTTTGTTCGAAGGATAGTGGTTCTACCTTTTACCTTTTGCTCCGATGTCCTCTATTCCTATCTCACTTTGTTTCCTAGAATAGGGGATTTCTTTTACTCTGTTTTTTATATTCTCGATTTTTTTATTAGAAAGTTACTAATTGTTAGTTTTCGTTGGCTGGTTCCCACTCAGGTAAAAATGTTTCTTGCAAGAAGCTTGTATCATAATCCCCTGACAAAACATTCTTATGAGCAATTAAATCCAATTGGAACTCTGCATTTGTAATGATTCCTTCGGTTACAATTTCGTTCAATGCCCGTTGCATTTTCATTAAAGCATCAAAACGATCGACTCCATGAACAATCACTTTTGCAATCATAGAATCATAATAAGGTGGAATCGTATAGCCAGAATACATGGCGCTATCAACACGCAATCCCATACCACCACTTGGCAACAATAAATTTTTTATTTTCCCAGGAGATGGAGCAAAATTGAACGCTGGGTTTTCAGCATTTATACGACATTCAATCGCATGTCCTTTAATGCAGATATCTTTTTGTTCGTAAGGCAACTTCTCCCCATAGGCTATTTTCAATTGAGCCTTGACCAAATCAATTCCTGTAACCATTTCTGTCACTGGATGTTCTACTTGAATTCGGGTATTCATTTCCATGAAATAAAATTCTCCAGATGGGTCCATTAAAAACTCAATTGTCCCGGCATTTTGATAGTGAACTGCTTTTGCTGCACGGACAGCTGTCTCGCCCAACAAGGCTCTTTTTTCATCTGTTATAGCGATTGAAGGTGATTCCTCCAATACTTTCTGATTGTTTCTTTGTAAGGAACAATCTCTCTCTCCTAAGTGAATCACGTGACCAAATCGATCACCTAGAATTTGTACTTCAATATGCCGAGCTGGATAGATAATTTTTTCTAAGTACATATCATCATTTCCAAAGGCAGCTTTTGCTTCTTGTTGAGCAGAGTTAAAATGAGTAGGTAATTCTTCTCTAGACAACACTTTACGAATTCCTTTTCCACCGCCACCAGCTGCTGCTTTTAGCATAACTGGATAACCAATTTCATCCGCAATTGTTAGCGCCTCGTCAACGGTATGAATCACACCCTCACTTCCAGGAATAACCGGAACATTAGCTTCTTGCATTAGACGGCGCGCATTGATTTTATTCCCCATCGCATCTATCGTTTCTGCTTTAGGACCAATAAAAGTAATATTACACTCTTCACACATTGCCGCAAATTGACTATTCTCTGAAAGAAAACCAAAACCCGGATGGATTGCTTCTGCGTTAGTAACGATAGCAGCACTTAATACATGTTGGACATTCAAATAAGAATCCGTTGCTTTAGCAGGACCAATACAAATGGCCTCATCAGCCAATTGCGTATGTAAGGCCTCTCGATCCGCCTCTGAATAAACAGCCACTGTTTGAATGCCTAGTTCATGACAAGCACGAATAATACGGACTGCAATTTCACCACGATTTGCAATTAATACTTTTGAAAACATAGTTCACCTATCCAATCATAAAGGTTAGTTCAGCTTCTGCTACTTTTTTTCCATTCACAGTTGCAACACCCTTGCCAATACCGGCTACTGATTTTACTTTCACAATTTCTATTTCCAGCATCAGTGTATCTCCTGGAACAACCTTTTTTCTAAATTTCGCTTTATCTATTCCACCAAAATAAGCTGTCTTCCCTTTAAATTCAGGCATTGCAAGTAATGCAACTGCCCCTGCTTGAGCTAACGCTTCAATAATTAATACTCCCGGCATCACAGGCTCTTCTGGAAAATGCCCTTGGAAAAATGGCTCGTTCATAGTGACATTTTTTTTAGCAATTACTTTCTCACCAACAACAATTTCTTCTACTGTATCGATTAACAAGAAAGGATAGCGATGAGGTATAACATCCATAATTTCTTGAATATTCATAATTATACTCCTTTAGCCACGGTAATTAGCGGCTGATTATACTCGACAATTGATTCATTATCTACCAAAATCTCTGCAATAACTCCATCCGCTGTTGAAGTAATTTCATTCATCAACTTCATTGCCTCAATAATACAAATAACTTCCCCTTTTTTTACTGTATCGCCAACCTGTTTAAAGTTTTCTTTATCTGGAGCTGGCTTCAAATAAACAACTCCAACAATTGGCGAAACAATTTCTTCAAGATTGGCAGCTAACTGCTTTGGCTCAACTTTTTTTTCTATAGAAGTATTTACTGATTTCTCTGATACTTCATTGGTATTAACCATCTGTACTTCTTGCTGAGGAGTAGTTAGTGCGCCTTTATTGCTTCCTTCATTAACAGTTGAAGGATGATTTTGAGCTATTTTATTTTTATTCATATATAAATCAAAAGTGTCTTTTTTAAAACTAAACTCCGTTAAACTTGATTGATCAAACTGTTCCAATAATTCTTTGACTTCTCTGATCTCCATACTAATCCTCCCAACGCTTCAAACAAATGACTGCGTTATGTCCTCCAAATCCCAGTGAATTACTTAATGCATAGTCAAACTGATACTCTTCACTTTGATTTACAACTAAATTCAATGTAATATCGTCATCTACATTCTCTATCCCTATTGTTGGAGGAATAAACTGATGTTGTAGTGCATTCAATGTTGCAATACTTTCAATTCCTCCTGCTGCGCCTAATAAATGTCCTGTCATACTCTTAGTACTACTAACACGAACTTTATCAATTGCTGCACCCATTGCTGTTTGAATTGCTTTGGCTTCTGCTATCTCATTTGCTTGGGTACTCGTTCCATGAGCATTAATATACCCTACTTGATCGGGTTGAATCTCAGCTTCATCCATTGCTAGTTTCATCGCTTTTGCTGCACCAGAACCATCTGGCGTTGGTGAAGTCATATGATACGCGTCACAGTTCGCTCCATATCCAACAATCTCACCTAAAATGGTAGCCCCACGTTTTTGAGCATGCTCTAAAGATTCAACGACTACAATTCCTGCACCTTCACCCATAACAAAACCATTTCGGTCTTTGTCAAAAGGAATAGACGCTCTATTTGGATCTTTTGAATCAGATAATGCAGTTAAAGAGGCAAAACCAGCAATCCCTATTTCACAAATAGTTGATTCAGCTCCACCTGCTAAAATAACATCTGAGTACCCATGTTTAATATTTCTAAAAGCCTCACCAATTGAATGCGTTGCACTGGCACAAGCCGTAACGGTTGCTGTACAAATGCCTTTAGCTCCCACTCTAAGAGCAATATTACCAGCAGCCATGTTCACAATGGCCATTGGTACAAATAAAGGGGCAACTCTTTGAGGACCTTTATTGTTCATCCGTGTCACTTGCTCTTGAATTGTTTGTAACCCACCAATTCCAGAACCTACCATCACACCAAAACGATCGACATCAATAGTTTCCGTATCTAATTTACTCATTTCCAACGCTTCTAAAGCAGCATAAATACCATAGATAGAAAACATATCCATCCGTTTTGCGTCTTTTTTCACAAAATATTTATCAAAAGGAAAATCCTTTACTTCTGCAGCTACCGAAATTCCAGTTTCAGAAGCATCAAATTTAGTAATTGGACCAATCCCATTTTTCCCTTGTTTTAAACTTTCTAAAAATGTTTCAGCATCATTCCCAATCGGGGATGTCACTCCGTATCCTGTAATAACTACGCGATTCATTCTTTTTGCTCCTTTCAAAAGGGTTTATTACCCGTGCATAACCAAACCACCGTCAACATTGATAACTTGTCCTGTTATATATGGATTCACAGCTAAAAAAGTAGCAACATTGGCAACATCTTCAACTTGTCCATATCTTTGTAACGGAATTTGTTGTGTCGTTTGTTCTTTTATTTTATCTGTTAATACATCGGTCATTTCTGTTTCAATAAAGCCTGGTGCTATAACATTACAAGTTATTCCTCTTGAAGCAACTTCTCTTGCTACAGATTTAGAAAAACCAACAACCCCAGCTTTACTTGCAGCATAGTTCGCCTGCCCAACATTTCCTAGCAATCCAGAAACACTTGCAATATTAATGATACTACCACTACGTTGCTTCATCATCTTTTTCACTACATGCTGCGTCATGTTAAACGTACCGTTTAAATTAATCTGAATACACTTGTTGAAATCTTCATCAGACATCCTCAATAAAAGCTTGTCATTTGTGACACCAGCGTTATTCACTAAAATATCAACTGAGCCTAGCTCATCAACAGCTTTCTGAATCATTTCACCAGCAGAAGTATAATCAGCTATATCACCTGAAACACCGATACATTTGACACCTTTTGCTTCAATTTCAGCAATTTTTTCCTGACTAATTTCACTTCTCCCATTTAAAACAACATTGGCACCCTCACTAGCAAAAGCCAGTGCAATTGCTTTACCGATTCCTCGAGTACTTCCTGTCACAAAAACGTTTTTCTCTTTTAAGTCCATTATTTACCTCCCATCTAAAAGCGTGAACGCCTCATGCAATGTTTTTTCATCTTCCACACGAGCTATTTGCAAACTTTTATCAATTTTTTTGACAAATCCTGTCAATGTTTTTCCAGGCCCGACTTCAATAATAGTATCTACACCCATTTCCTTCATCGTCTCGATACTTTCTGCAAATCGAACAGCGGACATTACTTGTTTTTCCAATAGTTGCTTGATTTCAACCTGTTTCATTACTTCAGCTGTAGTATTACTAATAACAGGTATCTTCATTTCAGAAAATGCAATCGTTGTTAGTTCTGCTGCTAATTTCTCTGATGCGGGTTTCAGCAAAGCTGTATGAAATGGGCCACTCACGTTCAATGGAATCATTCGCTTCACTCCGGCATCTGTTAAAAGTTCAACAGCTTTATCAACTGCCAGAACTTCGCCACCAATCACAATTTGCTGAGGAGTATTATAGTTTGCAGGTGAGACAATCCCAAAAGAACTAGCTTCCTTACAAATCGTTTCAATCAATGTGCGATCCGTATTCATCACCGCAACCATTTTCCCAGTTCCAGTTGGAGCAGCTTCTGTCATGTATTTTCCTCTTTTAGCTACTAGTTCGACCGCTTGTGGAAACAAAATTGCTCCACTTGCTACAAGAGCACTATACTCACCTAAGCTCAATCCCGCCACAACATCAGGATGATAGCCTTTTTCTTCCAACAAACGGTAAAAAGCGACACTAACAGTCAAAATTGCAGGTTGAGTATAGGCTGTTTCATTTAATTGTTCATTTTCTGTAAAACACAATTTTGCCATATCATATCCAACGACATCACTGGCTTCAGTAAAAGTATCTTGAACTATTTTTTCTTGTTGAAAAAGCTCTTTTCCCATTCCAACATATTGTGCTCCTTGTCCACTAAATACGAATGCTGTTTTCATTCTCTATCTCCTTTAATCCTACTCATTCATTGGATTTTTTAAATCCATTGTTGGTATGTAGTTGCAATAACTTCCTTTGCCTCAGCAATGTAAGATTCAATAATTTCTTTTGCTGTCTCTTCTTTCTTTACTAATCCAGCAATTTGACCCGCCATTACAGAGCCAAAATCTGTATCTCCATCTACAACCGCCTTCTTCAATGCTCCTTGACCTAATTCATCAAATTTAGTTGTATCAGGATCTGAACTTTTCAGTTCTTGCTTCTCTAGCTGATCATATTCTTTTGTCAATTTATTTTTGATTGCCCGAACCGGATGACCAAAATGTTGACAAGTAACAACCGTATCAATATCTCGCGCCTTGATAATTTTTGATTTGTAATTTTCATGAACGGTACATTCTTTAGCAACTAAAAATCTAGTTCCTACTTGTACACCTGCTGCACCAAGCATAAGAGCTGCTGCCATTCCTCTACCATCACCAATACCACCTGCTGCGATCACTGGAATAGTCAAAGCATCTACTACTTGTGGAACTAAGCTCATTGTCGTCAATTTGCCTATATGACCACCAGCTTCCATTCCTTCAACAATTACTGCATCTGCACCGATTTTTTCCATGCGTGCTCCTAATGCAATCGAAGGAATAACTGGAATAACTTTTATATTGTGTTCTTTAAACTTACTCATATATTTGCTTGGATTCCCAGCGCCAGTAGTAACAACTGGTACTTTTTCTTCACAAACCAAGTCAACAATCTCTTCCGCAAATGGAGAGAGTAACATAATATTTACACCGAACGGTTTATCGGTAATTTCTTTAATTTTTTTTATTTCAGCTTGAACGACTTCTTTCGGTGCATTACCACCCGCGATAATTCCTAAACCACCAGCTTCTGATACTGCCCCTGCTAACGAAGCATCGGCTATCCAAGCCATACCGCCTTGAAAGATAGGATACTTTATTCCAATCATTTCACTTATTTTTGATTGCATAGTTTACGTCCTCTTTTATAATTAAGAATAATTGCTATTGATTACTAAATCATGATGAAACGATTGATGAAAAAACTGAACGAACTCGTTCAGCTTTTTCATCCGACTTTTTATTTTTACCTAATAGCAGCTTACTTTTTATTTTTCTGCTTGTTGTTTTTCTACGTATGTTACTAAATCTTGAACGGTATTGATTCCATCTTCAGATTCAATTTTCACATCAAATGCATCTTCAATTTCATTGATAATTTGAAATAGATCTAAACTGTCTGCATCTAATTCTTCTTGAATATTTGTTGTTAATTGTACTTCATCTGCTTCTTTTCCTAATTCTTCCACGATAATTGCTTGAATTTTTTCGAATACCATATTGTATATTCCTCCAATGATTTTTAATTTTCTATAGCAACAGTTCTTATAGTGACAGCAGGATTGACCCCCAAGTTAAACCTCCACCATAACCTGTTAACACAATTTTTTGATTAGTTCCTAACTTTAAAATACCACTTTCAACTGATTCATCTAATAAAAGAGGAATGCTTGCGGCAGAAGTATTACCATTTTGCTCCATATTAGTTAAAAATTTTTCTCTAGGAACGTTAACTTTTTTTGCGATTTTTTCAATAATCCTTTTATTTGCTTGGTGCAATAAAAGATAATCGACATCGTCACTCAAAACACTAGAAATATTTTTCGTAACAGTATTCAAAGAAAAATCATAGATGCTTCTTCCATCCATTTGCAAATAAAATGTTTCTTCCTGATTTCCTTTAAAATACGGATTTTCATTTTTAATAAATCCTGAAG
The DNA here is from genome assembly GCF_001742285.1 of Enterococcus rivorum. GTDB lineage: Bacteria > Bacillota > Bacilli > Lactobacillales > Enterococcaceae > Enterococcus_L > Enterococcus_L rivorum. The sequence continues at coordinate 9,260 of NZ_MIEK01000050.1, forward strand.
TAAGTGAATGACCTCTTTGACCATCTGCTTGTAAATTCTCAGCAAAAAAATGCTGTTCATCTGAAGCTTCTAAAAGAACACCACCAGCTCCATCCCCAAACAAAACAGCTGTCCGCCTATCTTCCCAATCAATGACCTTTGATAAGGTTTCACCACCAATGATCATGCCAAGTTTTTTCCCAGTTCGGATAAATTTTTCCCCTATACTTAATGCGTATACAAATCCGGTACATGCTGCACTAATATCAAAAGCAAAAGCATTCTCTGCTTTGATATTTCCTTGTACTTGGCAAGCAACTGAAGGCGTTCCATAATCTGGGGTCATAGTTGCAACAATAACAAAGTCTAATTCCTCTGGTAATCGACCAGATTTTTCTAATAATTTTTTTGCTACTTGTGTACATAAGTCAGAAGTGTTTTCGTCTGTTGTAATATGTCTCTCGCGAATCCCAGTTCGACTAGCTATCCATTCATCAGAAGTTTCCATTTTTTCGGAAAGCTGATCGTTTGTAACAACATTATTCGGAACATAACGACCCGTACAAATTATTTTTGCATACTGTTCCATCATAATCCTCGCTTTTACTTATATTCCTTTAAAAAATTATGAAGATTTGCTAAGGCTTTTAATAGAGCACTCTCTTCATCTTTGTCCATACCAGTCAAAATGGTTTTAACCATTTCACGATGAAAATGTTGATGAACACGGAATAATAATTTTCCTTTTTTCGTTAATCCTAGTTTCACAACACGGCGATCATCTTCACTTCGAATTCTTTCAACATAGTTCTTTTTAACTAAATTGTTAATAGCGACAGTCAGTGTTCCAACCGTAATTGATAATTCTTTTGCTACTTCAGAAGAAGTTTTTTTCTTGTACATCCCAATTGCTTCAATAGTGTGCATTTCAGTAATGGACAAATCATTGAACTGTGATCGCTTTAATTCAGATTCCTCAATCGTCAAAATGTCATTAAAAACGCTGACTAAATAATCATTAATTGTTTCTAAATTAGGTTCCATTTCTGTGCACCGTCCATAATAGTTTGATAGTCAAAACATTTGATGTTCAAACTATATCGCATCTTAAAACAGATTGCAAGTAAAAATAATATTTTTTCTTAAAATTTCTAAGAAACATTGATGAGATAAGGAGAAAACATTAAAATTCTCTTGAAATTTTACTGGTTTATTTCACTTACTGAGAAAAAACATTTGACAGTTTACATCGAATTGACTATATTTGTTTTAGTTTGAACATCAAACTATTTTGTTTTTTTATCCGAAAAATTTGAACAAAGGAGTAACAACTATGTCACTAAAACCATTAGTAATAGATAAACTTGTTGCAAAAGTCCCCATTATTCAAGGAGGGATGGGAATTGGAATTAGCTTAGCTAATTTAGCAGGAGCCGTTGGTAAAGAGGGAGGCATCGGTATTCTTTCAACTGCCCAAATTGGTTATCAAGAAGAGATTTTTGAAAAGTCACCAATGAGAGCGAATATGGAGGCCATAAAAAAACAGTTTGACAAAGCAAAAGAAATTGCGAAAGGCGGATTGATTGGTTTTAACATTATGGCGGCAACTTTTCATTATGATCGCTATGTAAAACGCTGTGTAGAAGTTGGTGCAGACGTCATCATTTCTGGTGCTGGATTACCAATCAACCTACCTGAATTAGTTAAAGGCAGCGATACAAAAATTGCTCCGATTGTTTCTTCAAATAAAGCCACTAAAGTCCTACTAGGCTTATGGAAAAAAAGATACAATGCTACCGCTGACTTTATCGTGATTGAGGGGCCAAAAGCCGGTGGACACTTAGGTTTCAAAGCTGAAACACTAAAAGAAAGTATCGAGACTATGGACGCCGAAGTAGTTAAAATTATTGAAACCGTTAAAACTTTTGAAGAAGAGTTTAACCGAAAAATCCCCGTTGTTTTTGCAGGTGGCGTATTTAATCGTTCTGATATCGATCATTATTTAAGTTTAGGCTGTTCTGGCGTACAAATGGCGACCCGTTTTGTTGTAACGGAAGAGTGTGATGCTCCAGATGCTTTTAAAGACTCTTATATTAGTGCGGAAGAAGATGATATCACTATTATTAAAAGTCCTGTCGGTATGCCTGGAAGAGCTATAAAAAATCAGTTCACAGAACGAATTCAACATGAACAAATTCCAATTGAAAAGTGCCGTAGTTGCTTATCTTATAAACATTGTGACCGAGAAACAATTCCATATTGTATTTCAGAAACGTTATTAAATGCAGTTACTAAAGACCCTCAACACGCTTTAGTTTTCGCAGGGGCAAATGCTTATCGCTTAAAAGAAAAAACAACTGTAAAAGCAATTTTTGAAGAATTGACAGCTGACTAAAGTGTATAAAAAAGTGAACAAGCTCTCAACAAGCTTGCTCACTTTTTTTAATTTGAATTGTCATAGTCATTTGAACATTTTACTGAATTAGATCGTAGATTTCCATTGCTACAATATCTATATTGTCAAACTGGTAATTTTGTTGTGTATCAGTTTCTGTCAATTCAAACGTTTCAGTTGAACTATCATAACTTACAATACATTTTTCTACACCTTCACGTTCAAAACGACGTACTTGTATTTCATTGTCAGTTGCTTCCGTCATTGCTTCGAGTCTCTTAATAATCGCCACAAGTTGTGAATGTTTCATAAATGGGCCTCCTTTTGCAAACTAGTTCTGTACTATTGTAACAAAACATTGGCTTGCTTGCATGACTTTTAGCCATTTTTTTAATTTTTTTTTTTGTTCTTTAATCTTTATTTCCTGTTGGGACTCCTTCTGGCCACCATAGCTTAATCAAAGCTTGTGTACCATCGTTCTCAAATCCTTTGTTAGCAAGGTTTTCATAGAGCTTCGTAGCTGTTTTAGTAGCTGGCAACTCTATTCCCATCTGGGCAGCACCTTCCAATGCAATTCTTAAATCTTTTATAAAATGTTTTACGAAAAAGCCAGGTGAGTAATCCTTATTTAATATTCTAGGACTGTAATTACTTAATGACCAGTTTGCGGCACTCCCCCCAGAAAGTGTATGGATAACTTTTTCTAAATCCAACCCGGCTTCATTTGCATAAACTAGCATCTCCGTCATTCCAGTCATCGTTCCAGCAATCATAATTTGATTTGCCATTTTAGTATGCTGCCCTTTTCCTGCTGGACCATGCAATGTGAATGTTTTCCCAATCATCTGAAAAATTGGCAATACTTGATCGTAAATATTCGATTCTCCACCAGCCATAATCGTTAAGGTTCCATTTTTTGCTCCCAAATCACCACCTGATACTGGTGCATCAAGAGCCGCGCCTCCTAGTTCTTTTGCTTTCAAAGAAATTTTTTCAGCTAGAATTGGTGTACTGGTTGTCAAATCAACAACAATCTTTCCTTCTAGGCTTTCACTAAAAATACCATTTTCTCCAAAATAGATGGCTTCAACATCCTCTGGAAAACCCACCATTGTAAAAATAATGTCACTTACTTCTACAATCGATTTAGGACTACTTTGCCATTCTGCTCCATTTGCAATCAACTCGTCTGTTTTTGACTTTGTTCGATTATACACAGAAACTTTACGGTCATTTTTCATTATATTTTTGATAATGGACGTTCCCATCACACCTGTGCCGATAAATCCAATTCTTTTTTGAACCATTTTTCTGTCATCCTTCCTGAATACAAAAAATCTTACATAAAACAAAAAAACTTCTAACCACAGTATAAACCATGATTAGAAATTTTACATTTTTATTTTCTTAAAGAGGTTAATTTAACCTTAATTCGTTCTATAGAAACCGTGCTTTCTTTTTCAATAGCAACTTCAGTTTTAAAGTAATTTATCATATCATGATAGAAATCAAGCATTACTTCTCCAAAATGAGTTGCAGATATTTCATACATTTTTTTCTCTAATATTTTCTCATCTAATTGATAGCCAGATTCAACATAATTAATAAATGTCTCTGCAAATTTTTCATCGGTTTCAAAAGTAACTCCTAATGATTCGTGATCAAACAAGCTATTAAGATAAGCATTCCCTTCAACAACACATTGTACACCAGAAGCCATTGCTTCAGTATAAGTTAATCCTTGAGTTTCCGAAGTTGATGCACTAACAAAATAATCTGCAGCTTTATAATAGATCGCAACTTGATCATTTGGAATCTCACCTACAAATTGAATATGATTCTGAACACCTAATTCTAAAGCTAAATCTTTAAGTTTTTCAACATAAGGACCATCTCCAACAATTAATAAGTGTGCATTTGGGTATTTCTCTACTATTTCTGGTAATCCATTTATAATTGCTTGGATATTTTTTTCGTATGAAATACGGCTCAATGATAATAACATGATTGTGTCATCACTGAACCCAAACTGAGTTCGCAACTCTTTAATCATTTCCATAGTAATATCTGGTCGTTCAAATTTTTCTATATTAATACCCGTTGGAATAATCCGCATCGGAGTTTTTACACCATAATCTCTTAGCTTTTCAATTACTCTTTCACTTGGACAAACCACACCTGTAGTATGGTTGGTAAACATGCGAGAAAAATACTTCACATGAGACGGACGCAGTACTTTTCCATTAGCCACATAATGTAAATAATCTTCATACATTGTATGATACGTATGAATCACAGGAACTTTCATTTTTTTTCCAACCATCTTACCTAACATACCAGTGCCAAATTCAGTATGAGTATGAATAAGATCTAATTCTAACTCTTTTGCAATTAAATATGCATACCACATTCCTCTGACCACAATTCTTCTGTCTTTAAACGAAACAAACGGAACACTGGGCATTCTTATAATATCTTCTTCAAATTCTTTCGCGTTCGGATCTGTGGTTGTAAATATATAAACCTGATGTCCATGTTTCTCCAATTCTTCCTTAAGCGTCTTAATAGATGTAGCAACGCCACTTACTTGAGGAAAATATGTATCTGTAAAAAAACCTATTTTCACGTTGTTTCCTCCAATCTTAGTTATTCTTCATGTTCAAAAAAGACAAACTCTGTTCTTCATTTTTAGTATCTTTTAAAACTGCTTCGTAGACGGCTTTTAATTCAAGCCCAACTTTTTCAATGCTTCTTGCTTCAGCAACTTTATATCCTTCATCCTTTGTTGATGGTAACTTCCCTTCAACAATTTGACTAATCAGTGATTGAAATTCTTGATTATTTCTTCCCATATAACAATTTATATTTTCTTGTAACCAGCCATGATAGACTGGAATATCTCTGACTAGCACTTGTTGATGACTTGCCAAAGCTTCTAAAATCACTATTCCTTCAGTCTCTTCATTTGATGGGAAAAAGAATAAGTCAGCAGCAGAGTAAGCTCCTTCAATTATATCTCCTTTAATATAGCCAGGAAACTCGACATTCTCCGGATGCTCTTCTTTCACTATATCTCTAATCGCCTTAGGAATTGAATACATTGGTGTATGACCAAACCAAATAAAACGGTACTCTGGTAATTTCTTTGCAATCTCAACAAAATCAATTAATCCTTTTCGTTCAAAATACAATCCTACACAAATAATAACTTTTTGATTTTTTTCAATATTAAAATACTCTTTAAACTTCTGTTCCTTTTCTATAGAAGGGGTAAATTTCTTTAGGTCAATCCCATTGGAAATGGCTGCAATTGGAAGTTCAATTCCATACCCTTCTAAAAGCTTCTTTGAGTACGGTGTAGGAGTAATCAAATAGTCTGCTTTAGTATATAGACCGACTAAGTACTTCTTCACTAATGGAGAAAGTTGATTTGATCCAATAAACGAATTTTTAAAGTCTTCTTCTGTAGAATGTGCATGATAAATAACTTTTTTACCTAGTTTACGGGCTTTTTTAACCATATTATGACTTTTTATACCGTATGTATTAATATGTAGAATATCGTAGTCAGTAGACTCCGGGTCCAAGGTGTACTCAATACCAACTTCAGTGAGTGCTCTTTTTTGGTGATCTAACGCTCGTCCAATACCAGACTTCGCTAAAATTTTTTCACCTTCAAAATATAATAATGATTTCAATGCTAGCACTCCCTTGTTGCTCATTTTAAGAACTAAGATAATTATATCACAAAAAACAAACTTAAAATTCAAACTAAAGTCTCAACTATTTTTACTTATAATGTATTATATCAAGAACCCTTTAATGTTACTATATTTAGCAATCAAGTAATTGATAAGTGACAAAACTGTTAGCTTAAAAGCTTACGATACATTAATATATCAAACAACATTATTTCATCTTTTCTCATTTCTATCAAGAGATTAGAATATTTTTGATTAGTATTATAAAAAATAAAAAAGCGAAAACTTTTAAAGTTTTCGCTTTTTTATACTCCGGCAGTAGGACTCGAACCTACGACATCATGATTAACAGTCATGCGCTACTACCAACTGAGCTATGCCGGAATGATTAGCGTGGCGACGTCCTACTCTCACAAAGGGAAACCCTTCACTACAATCGGCGCTAAGAAGCTTAACTTCTGTGTTCGGCATGGGAACAGGTGTAT
>NZ_MIEK01000051.1 GCF_001742285.1 Enterococcus rivorum
CATCTTCATTTCTCCTTTAGATTGGTTTTCGTCGACTTTATTCTACAGGATTTGAAGGTGTCTGTCTTTTTTTATGCAAAAAAGTGCTGGCGACATCTGTCACCAACACTAGATATTATAGAGCCATGATTTACCAATAGAGAAGAGTAGCTATGTCTGCTTTTCTCTATTTTTATTTTGAGTAAAAAAAGAACTAAAAGGCATAGTGCCTTCTAGTTCTTTAAAATTATCTGTTGTGATTACATACGAACTGCGAAGCTTGGTGTAAAGTATTGCACGCTTCCGTAAGATACGTTTTGACCTGGCGCTGGTGCGTGGATGTATCCACCGCCACCTGTAGCGATTGCTACGTGATATGTTCCGCCTGGTGAACCCCAGAAATATAAATCTCCTGGTTGTGCTTGTGCTACAGAAATTCTTGCTCCAGCACTTTCTTGAGGAACAGTATATCCACCGATTTCACGTCCAGCAGCATTTCTAAATACATAGCTAGTGAAACCAGAACAATCAAATGAATCTGGTCCTTTAGCGCCCCATACATACGGTTTACCTAAATGTTTAGCAGCTTCTGCTAAAACCGCTCCAGCGTTTCCTGATGAAGGCGGTGCTGGCTGTTCAGGTTGTGGTGTTGGTTCAGGCACTTCAGGTTGCGGTGTTGGTGCTGGTGTTGGTGCTGGTGCTGGTGCTGGTTGTCCAGGTTGTGGTGTTGGCACATTATTATTAGGGACTTCCGGATTAGCATTCCCATTACCTTGGTTTTGCGGTGCAGGAGCTTGTGTTGCTGCTTGCTCAGTAGCTTGTGTTGCTGCTTGCTCAGTAGCTTGTGTTGCTGCTTGCTCAGTAGCTTCTTTCGCTCTTTCAGCGGTTACACGTTCTTGTTCTGCAATACGTGCACGTTCTGCTTCAGCATTTTGCTTTTGTTGCACTAGCTCAGATTTTTGACCTTCCGCTGTTGCACGTTCTGCCGCTAAACCAGTTTGTAAGATTTCTAAATCAAGCGTTGATTTCTCAAGCTGACCTTTTTGTTGTTCAAGAGCTACTTGATTTTCTTGAATTTCTTGAATTTTCACTTCATTATCCGCTTTTTTAGTTTCAACATCTTTTTTGTCTATTTGTTGTTGTTTTACTAGATCGTTATTCGCATTCATAATTGTTGCTGTTGCTTGGATACGAGTAATCGCATCAGAAATAGATTCAGCATTTAATACAGCATCCATGTAGTTTGCTTTTGTTCCCTTTACTTGTACGTCACGTGCTTGGTTTTGAATAGCTACTTGACGTTTTTCAATACGTTTAGATAATTGCGCAATCTCTTCTTCAAGTTGTTGAGAAGTTTCTCTCAATTTTCCTTGTTCGCTTAACAAAGTTTGAGCTTTTTCATTAAGAGTAGCAACTTCATTTTGTAATGACGTAATTTGACTTTCTACATCAGCTTCTTTAGATTTAATTCCACTAATCGCTTGGTCTTTTTGTTGAATTTTTTGATCATAATCATCTGCTAAAACAGCTGCTGTTGGGGCTATAGCTGCTACTGCAAATGAACAAACCAATAATGCTGACAATACAGTTTTCTTCACTCTTCATTCCTCCGAATTTGCTAAATATTGTAAGTATGACTACTAAAATTGTTTAAGTAATTTATCTTGTCTTTCATTGACAACGGAATAATTGTAACATAGTCCTATGACATCCATATAAAATTAATGTTACAAAAACATTTCATTTCACTTCGCTAAAATGACAATAACGATATTCCATTCCAATCTTGGCTATTTTCACTATTTTTTTACTGACTTATAAAGTACTCAACACAAAAAGATTGTACTACTATCTTAACGAACTCTCTTAGGCTTCGTCAAATGAAACACTTGAATTCAGGTGATTTTTTTCTATTTTTGAAGTAATTCCATTGAAAAAATAACGGTTATCACTCAATAAAAAACGTTCATTCCACACTCATCCGTATGAAATGAACATAATTTAAAAACAGTTTATTCATAATCCAAAAATATATTTAGACTAAGCTGTTGCAAATAATTTTTTGAATAAATAAGCAAAAAGTACAAAGATCAACATGTTAAACAGCAGTGTTGGACCTAAAACACTTGCGATAAAAACAACTGGGCTAACCACTGACAATTGGAAAATTACTTGCAATGTTACAGCGACTAATTCATAAACCGTAACAAAGATAATCATTCCAAAAAACCCTGTCAGCATATTTGTATGTACCACTTGAGAAAAAGTATACATTAGCATAACTGTTGCTGGCAATGCGACTGTATAAATACCAATAATCCCAATATAATAGCTATCGCAAATCATTCCTAAAACTAAAGAAGTAATCAGCAAATAGCGTTTTGATAGATTAGGAACAGCCATTAAAAAAGCCAATAGCATGAAGTGTACGTTCGCAAAATAGACATTATCTGTCCAAGTTTCTAGCATTTTTGTTGTTTGTCCGTCAATTAGCATAAGTAAGAAGAAGACGATTGGCGCATAGTATCTCACATTTTCCTTGCGAATCATTGTCCGTCCCCTGCCAATCTTTTTACAATCGTCACATAAGAAATTCCATACATTTCTGCATAAGGTTTTACAAATACTTCACGGTCTAATCCATAGCTATCTGGTTTGATTTTTTGAACAACACCAATTGGAAGGTTTGCTGGAGAATTCCCTCCTAGTCCAGAGGTTTGTACAATATCGCCTTCTTTAATCTCCATATCTCCTGTCAATTGAGTAACGATTAATGATTTCTCTTTTTCATCATATAGTTTAATTAATCCATATGCATCACCTGTTGCAGAGCTTATCCGTGCTGGAAAATGATTGGTGTTTTGATTTTTAGATGTTAACAGCTCTACTTTTGAAGAGGTTGCATTTACTTCAATTACACGTCCAACCAGCCCTTTTTTCGACAAAACAGCCATATTTGGTTCAATACCATCATTTGACCCTTTATCGACAATTAATAAATCCTGCCAAGTGTCTGGTGAACGAGTAATCACCGTTGCAGGAACTTTTTCGTAACTAGCTAGCGTTTCATTTAAGCCTAGTTCTGCTTTCAAGCTATCGATTTCTTTTTTCTGGTTTTCATTTTGAATAGCCAATTCACCGTAGCTATCAATTTTTTCTTTTAGGTTTTCATTTTCTTTGTAGGTATTAAAGAGGTTACTCATAGAACTTACGCCACCTTCAATAGTGCGCGCAGGGAAAGAAAGAACTTTATCAACAAACCCAACACTGTCGTTAACAGCCGATTGCGGTAATGTTGTTTTCCCTCTATTTGTCCGTTGAGCAGCAGTATAGCTGATTACAGTAACGACAATAATAACCATTATTAATGTGATAATTATATTTTTATTCGGATTAAATTTTTTCACAAGGACACCTCGGATAATTTCAGACTGATAGCAATAATTTTACCATTAATCCACTATAAACAAAAGGGCTGAGGGGCGTCTTTACGTTTTTTTATTAAATAAAAAAAGAAGAGTGCGTAGAACAAACCTCTAGACTCTTCTTTCTTAAAATCATAAAATAACAGACATCTCATTAGAGCTCAGTTATTTTTATTTGTTTTCATCACTTAACAAAGCTTTTCTTGATACGTTCACACGGCCTTGTTTATCAATTTCTGTTACTTTCACAAGAACTTCATCGCCCATTTTAACAACATCTTCTACGTTATTTACACGTTCGTTCGCCAATTGGGAAATATGAACCAAACCATCTTTTCCTTTAATCAAGTTTACGAAAGCACCAAATTTTTCAATGCGAACTACTTTTGCTAAATAAACTTGTCCAACTTCAACTTCTTTGGTTAATTCTTCGATAATCTTGATCGCTTTTTTAATCATGTCAGCATCTGCAGAAGCAATACTTACATTCCCTTCTTGATCGATATCAATTTTAACGCCTGTTTCGTCAATAATGCTATTGATGGTTTCGCCACCTTTACCAATCACATCTTTGATTTTTGCTGGCGCAATTTGAATCATTTCAATTTTCGGCGCATACTTGCTTAATTCTGCACGTGGCGCTGCTAAAGTTGATGTTAATTCAGCAAGAATTTCCATACGAGCTTTTTTCGCTTGATCCAATGCTTCTTTTAAGATTTGCTCCGTAATTCCTTGGATTTTAATATCCATTTGTAAGGCTGTAATTCCTTCTTTTGTTCCAGCTACTTTAAAGTCCATATCACCTAGGTGATCTTCTAGTCCTTGAATGTCGGTTAAAATCGTATAGTTTTCCCCGTCGCTAACTAAGCCCATTGCGATACCTGCTACAGGCGCTTTGATAGGCACACCAGCATCCATTAAGGCTAAGATCCCCGCACAAATACTTGCTTGAGAAGAAGAACCATTTGATTCTAATACTTCTGAAACCACACGAATAGTGTAAGGGAAGTCCGTTTCATTCGGAATCACTTGTGCCATCGCACGTTCACCTAATGCACCATGACCAATTTCGCGGCGACCAGGAGCGCCTGAACGACCTGTTGAACCAACAGAAAATTGTGGGAAATTGTAGTGATGGATGAAACGTTTACTATCTTCTAATCCTAATCCATCAATAATTTGATGCTCTCCAAGCGGCGCTAAAGTACAAATAGACAATGCTTGTGTTTGCCCGCGAGTGAATAAACCAGAGCCATGAACGCGTGGTAAAATACCAACTTCTGAAGCCAACGGACGAATTTCATCAATTTTACGACCATCAGGACGAATCTTATCGATGGTGATTAATTCCCGTACAACATCTTTTTCTAAATCTTCAGCGATTTGCTTCACTTCTTTAGCAATTTGCAATTCATCTTCATGACCAGAGAATTTTTCAGCATATGCTTCTTTTACTTGGTCTTTGATGGCATCGATATTTACTTCACGAGCTAATTTTTCTTCCGTCATGACAGCGTCTTTCATTTTGTTGTAATAACCGTCAAAAATAGCTTTTTTCAGTGAATCATCCACTTGTAAAAGTTTAACTTCCATTTTTTCTTTGCCGACAGCGGCTACAATTTCTTCTTGGAAAGCAACTAGTTCTTTAATGGCATCAAAACCGAATAAGAGAGCCCCTAGCATATCTTCTTCTGATACTTCTTTGGCCCCACTTTCAACCATGTTAATTGCCTTTTTTGTTCCAGCAACAGTTAATTCGATATCTGTTAATTCAGCTTGTTCAATCGTTGGGTTTAAAATGTATTCGCCATTTACGCGACCAACATCTACTCCTGCAATAGGTCCGTCAAAAGGAATATCTGAAATCGCTAATGCTAATGAAGAACCAAACATTGCAGCCATTTCAGGTGTGCAATCTTGTTCTACACTCATCACAACGTTCGTAATTTGGACTTCGTTACGGAACCCTTCCGCGAACATTGGACGAATTGGGCGGTCAATTAAACGAGCCGTTAAAGTTGCACGTTCGCTTGGACGACCTTCACGTTTGATAAAACCACCAGGGATTTTACCAACAGCATACATTTTTTCTTCATAATTTACGGTTAATGGAAAGAAGTCTACATCCTTCGCTTCTTTAGAGGCAACTGCTGCACTTAACACAACTGTTTCTCCGTAACGAACTAAGACTGCTCCATTTGCTTGTTTGGCTAATTGACCAATCTCGACTTGTAGAGGACGTCCGCCCCAAGTAGTTGTAAAAATTTGTTTTCCTGTCATGTTCTTTTCTCCTTTGTTCTTCGGAAAAGGAAGACCGCTACTAAACAAATGAAAAACACCAATATTTGATTGAATTCTTTCATTTGGTTAGTAGATAAATGCGACCTTTCCAAAGACTTCTTTTTTGATGGTTTTAAAAAGAAAACTTTTCATGCTAAAACGTTAGCATTCATTGCTAAAAAGCGAGATTCGTATCGAACCTCGCTTCTCTTTTTTGTGATTAACGACGTAATCCTAAACGTTGGATTAGTACGCGGTAACGTTGGATGTCAGTTTTACGTAAGTAAGCTAACAAGTTACGACGATGACCAATTTTTTTCATTAGTCCACGGTAAGAATGGTGATCTTTTTTGTGAACACGAGCATGCTCATTCAAATGGTTGATTTCGTAAGTTAATACAGCGATTTGAACTTCTGGAGAACCAGTATCTCCTTCATGACGAGCATAATCTGTAATGATTTCATTTTTCTTTTCTTTTGAAATTGCCATGTTTTCCACCTCTTTCATAAAAGTCTTCCTAATACTGAGTATGACGTTGGTGATTCGCCGAACCAAGTAATAGGTGGCACGTTTTACGTACAGGTACACTTTACAGGAAAGCATCAAAAAAAGCAAGACTAACCTTGATGAACCTTACCTTTTTTAGTCATTTTCTCCCCATTTTTAACTAATTTATGATAAACTAAATAGGCGAAATAAAAGAATTAACAAAATAGATGCTGTTCAAATTGAGAGAGACTCAATTTTTTGAATCGTTAAAGGAGGATTTTATCCATGATTACAATGGATGACATTATCCGCGAAGGACACCCGACACTCCGAGAAGTAGCAAAAGAGGTTTCATTGCCGCTTTCTGAGGAAGATATTGTCCTTGGCGAAGAAATGATGACATTTTTAAAAAACAGTCAAGACCCTGAGAAAGCAGAGGAATTAGCTTTACGTGGCGGTGTTGGACTGGCTGCGCCACAGTTGAATATTTCAAAACGGTTAATTGCTGTTCACGTTCCCAGCAACGATTTAGAGAACCCAGAACCTTTGTTAAGTACGGTCATGTACAATCCAAAAATCTTAAGCCATTCGGTACAAGATGTTTGTTTAGGTGAAGGCGAGGGCTGTCTATCTGTAGACAGAGAAGTTCCTGGATACGTTGTTCGTCATAGTAAAATCACTGTTTCTTATTATGATGCAGCAGGCGAAAAACAAAAGAAACGCTTGAAAGATTATGAATCAATTGTTGTGCAACATGAAATTGACCACTTAAACGGCATTATGTTTTACGATCATATTAATGAACAAAACCCGTTCGCCTTAAAAGATGGCGTATTGGTTATTGAATAGAACTAATCAAAAAGAAGAGGTTGAGACAAAATCGTTTTTGAGCGAGAAATTGGACCGAAAAGCGCACCATACGCTTTATGTATTGAGTAATTTTCGGGAAATTTCCGAAAACCCAGACTTTTGACCAGCGTTTATTCGAATTTAGAGGATGAAATAAAACTGATTTTTAGTTTTGTCTCATCCTCATTTTTTTGTAGTATTGCCTAGCAAATCGACTTTCGCCACCATTTATTAAGAGATCGAGTCCGAGATAAAGCGGTTCTTCAGTTTTACCCCTGACTTTTTTCATAAATATAATTTTGTTTCTAAATTTTGCCAAAATCGATTCGTAATTGCTTCTGAACTGTAGATGATTTTATCGGTGATTTGCTCTTCCGGAACAACTAAATCGGTAATAATCACGTCTGCTTCATGAAACTGGCGGAAATCAATCTTGTATAGTTTTTCTTTGTATATTTCCAAATCAATCAAATTACTGTAGCGTTTCAACAAGTGGTTTTGCATCATTTTAATATAGAAATCATCTAAACGACTAATTAACAGAACTTTTTTCTTCGTGCCTAGTTTAAAGCCATAACTACTTAAAATAATATGAAAACGATAGAAAAACTCTTCAAACAACGCTTCCTTTTCAAGCAAATACTGTAGTTCTGCAAATTTACTAAGCTCTTTAATTAAAATATCCGTGATCTTTCCTTGTCTAAAATTAAATTCCATACAAAAATTATGATAGCTATTAAAGAACAAAAAAGGAATCGTTGATTGGTAAGACAAGACCTCCCATAGCTCTTTGCTAATTTTAGCAGTCACTTCTTTAGTCGGCTGATAATTTAATTTTAAGAGAAAGTTTTGCACAAAATTATGCAACATTTCGATATCCATCTGTCTTTTTGAATAAATGATTAATGAATGATTGGCTTCTGTCGGATGGAGTTCTAGTAATAACGCTTCTTTAGGAAATAAACTTAGCAGGTTGTCTACTGTTACAGAAAAAGAAAAGGCCTGAATTAATAGGCTTTTAAAAGCTACTTCATTTTCTAATTTATTCATAATATTCGTTGCAATCTGCATTTCTCGGCATCCATAGTCCTCTTTAAAACAACAGTGTCTACTAAATCGTGTTAAAGAAAAGAAAAGCTGAATCGCAGTATTTTCAATCCACCGACCTTCTTTTTCTGGTAAGTACCGATGAACGAACTGTTCATAATAAGTATATAATTTTCGAAACTTGTCATCTTGGACAAATTTCTGGCGATAAACTCCAGTAATGATTTGGTAAAAAATTTTATGAATATTGCTTTCATTTCCTAGAACAAGCAATCTATTTTCAGCATCGGTTATTATCTCTACTTCAAATTGTTTACTTTCAAAAATAAGATTCCAGTTTTTTATTAACTCACGTACTTTAGATTCACTAATAAATAAATTTTCTGCTAGCTCTACGACTGTCAATTCCATTAGTAACACACGATACAGAAATTTCAGATTGACAGAACGTCCCAAAAAAATAGCATAAATTTGTTTAATGCCAATATGAGGTGCCATCTCTAAGCGCAACACCTTGTTTTCTTTGGCAATAGTAATTCCTGTTAATGTTTCATGAATCCCATTAATATCCTTATTTAAGGTTTGCTCCGATACCTCTAATTGCATCAAAATTTGTTCTTTCGCAATTGGCTGCTTTGAGTAATACAATAAATGGATGAGCTGAGTTGTTCGCCTTATGTTACTTTCTACGCCATATATCAACGTGGTTCCTCCAATTTTTTCCAAAACTATCTTAGTTCAATTCTTACGCTCCTGCAACTATTCTAGCGAAAGCTCTTCATTTTTTAATAAAAGTTTACATTTCCATTAAAATATAGCTATACGCTTAGAGGACATTTGGACCACCCAGTTTTAAGGATAACTCACTAGTATGAGACCCCCGCTTTTTCGCTGTTAAACAACCTATCTTTGAATACTTACTCATAACACTAGCTATAACTGTAATAAAAATTTCAGTAAAATAGGAATGTACATTAGATAAAAAAGTATCGAATAGGACAGACATGTCGCTGAGTATTCCTTATCAATACTGTACGTGCCAACTAGAATAGGCACTGTATTAGGCACAGGCATTGCCGCTTGTAAAATACATACTTGAAACATTAAATGAGAGCTGGGAAAAATAAAAGACAAACCCACTACGATTAGCGGTGAAATAACGTATCTACCTATCAACACATGTACCACTTCTTTTGTAAGCTTAAGATTTTTAATCCCTGTTTCATAGACTAAAATCCCCATAAAAAACATCGATAATGGCGTAGTTAAAGGGGCAATATACTTCAGTAAACTTAATAAAAACGAAGGTGTGGGCACTTTAAATAACACGAACACAATCCCTAAAATGAAGCTATTTAATGCTGGTGAAAAAATCTTTTTTAATGCTACAAGCAAATTAAATTCTGCCTTATTTTCTCTAAACAGAGGATTATCTCTGGCCATTAACCAGACGCCAATCGTCCAAAAAAGTAGGGTATTGCATAAATAATAGAGCAGTACTAAGGGAATCGCCTCTTCGCCAAAAACAGCAAGCGTAATTGGTAAACCTAAAAAAATAGTGTTGGAAAAAGTAAACATGTTTTGAAAAACACCTTGTCGATTTCTTGAAATCTTAAATAGGCGACTGTACAAAATCGAAACACCAAAAGTTACAACGATAGAAATTAACGGTAGCCAAATTTGATGCAACAGCTGAATCAGTTCCTCTTTTGTAAAAGATTCAATAATGCTTACAAACATACTCACAGGCAAGGCTAGATTCAATACTAGCAAAGAAAACGCTTCGCCTATATAGGAGTCAAACCAGCGTTTGTAACACAAATAATAGCCCATAAATACTAGGAAAAATATTAACAATATATTGACAAATGCACTAGCCATAATTACGTTCCATTCCCTCTCACTTTAACCTTGTCCCTTTTTACTACATCATTCTATTTACATCCATGCAAATACTTCTGCTTTTACCCACTCTTGGCTTCCTGTTGGTGACAAACTACTTAGCGGTGTAAATCCTTCGCCCATTAAAAATCGAATGGCTTCACCTCTTGTTGGAAATTCCTCCACATCATCCTCTTGGTCATGAACAGCATAAATTGTCACTGTAACAGACCCTACATTTCTCACTAGCATAATTGCATATTTCATTTTACGTTCCTCCAAAATTTTCTTTAACATAGCGAGGTTGAGTTATTCCCGAAACTCCTGTAACCGAATACGCGGTAGGAAAACAAGCGGCCTTGCAAACTCAACAATTTCTATATGCTAAATCATTAAGAACTGATGCCCTTTTGGAAATAAGCTAAGAACTTCTGTCCCAACCTCGCATTTCCTTTTTATTTTAAGGGAAAAAGATAGGAATCGATTTTTTATTTTTCAGTGATTTTGCGAAAATAGCATAAAAAAAAAGACTGCGCACTCAATATAGGCTCAATCTCTTCTTCACTAGCTATTAAATTGCTCTTAACTCTTTTAATGCTTTCCAAATACCATCATTATCATTCGTATCGGTTACGAGCTTTGCTTCTTTTTGAATATGCGGCAATGCATTTCCCATTGCAACACCAATCCCAACTTCACGCAGCATCTCGCGATCATTCTCTCCATCGCCAAAGGCAATAATATCTTCATGTTGAATCCCAACTCTATCTGCTAAATTCAACAAAGTAGCTGCTTTTGAACCATTTCTTGGCACAATATCAACACTTTGAGGATGCCAACGGACAAATCTAAACTTCGAAAAATTGTTAGTAAATAATCCCTCAGAGGATTCATCATAAAAAGCTAATGCCTGATAGACATCATTTTCCTTATGAAACTCCTTATCATACTCTGGCTCGCTGAAATTAATCGAATCCATCGCTTCTATTATTTCCTTAGAACGATGTTGATTGTTTTTCTTCACTTCATCTAATCCTACATACGCTAAACCAAATTCATGTTTTTCTACTTCTCTTGAAAAACGATTTAATTCTTCTTGGTCTAACAAATTTTGATAATACTGTTCATGATCTAAAAAAGCAGCCGCGCCATTACAAAGGACATAATTCGTGAATCCTAAATCAACAATTACTTCCTGAGCCATAAATCGACTACGACCTGTAGCGATTGTGACTAAATGACCTTGTGCTCTTAGTTTCTGCAACGCTTCTCTTGTACTATCCAATGCTTTTTTGTTAGAATCCAGCATCGTTCCATCAATATCAAATGCAAAAAGTTTTCTTTTCATGAACGTTTCTTCCGCTCGCTTTCTATTGTTTTGGCAGATACTTACTGCCTTCTCTCACTGCTAACTGACTTAACTTGTTGGCCTCAATAAACTGCTGCACCCATTCAGGATTCGT
Organism: Enterococcus rivorum; assembly: GCF_001742285.1. GTDB lineage: Bacteria > Bacillota > Bacilli > Lactobacillales > Enterococcaceae > Enterococcus_L > Enterococcus_L rivorum. The sequence goes on from NZ_MIEK01000051.1 coordinate 11,415, forward strand.
TTTGCTATATTGCCGCAAAGACCAACCAATCGCTTTTTGGATAAAGAACTCCTCAGTGTTTTTATCATATAAAATCGCCTTTTCCAATAATTCAGTATTGGTTTTATTTTTAAACATTAATTGTAGATTCAAGGCTACTCGACGATACCAAAAATTTTCTTCTCCATAAAAAGCGTCAAACACAACAGGCATTTCTTCAAAATGAGTTTCACACCATAAACCAAAAAACTTGCGCCAAGCATCCACACTATCCCACCAAACGTTTTTAATAACATAAGGTTTGAAGCGCAGGACTTCTTCCAAGGTCATTTTTTTAACATTTTGTATCGCTAAATCAATGCCTAAGTAATGGTATTCTCGCTCTTTTTTTTCATAGTAAAAAATAATCAAATCGAATAGGTCTTCGTAACTCATTTTTTTACTTTCCTTCAATAAGGCTTTGCACAATTGCTTTCTTTCAGTCGCTTGTACGCCAGCAAAATCAAAATGATTTTTCATATAAGCTGCCATTTGAACTGCTTGTTCTTGATTTCTTGGAAAAACAACTTCAATCATCTACAACACCTCCAAATCTATAAAAAGCAAGTTGAACCAAACAAAGTCCAACTGCAAAAGACCTTATCTAGTATAACCAACTATTGGCAAATAAGAAAGCTAAAATCCAACCTGAAACCTTTCTGTAAAATTTATCCTAAAAAAAAATTAACGAAGAAAAGAAGCTTTGCAGCCTTCTTCTTCGTTAATTTACGTTTCTACTTATAAGTATATGAAAGCAAAAAATCTTTACTTCTATATTAATCTAAGTAAGTTGAATCTAAATTGTTTAACCAAGCGTAGCCTAACCCCATGATTAGTCCACCACCAATATAGTTACCAATTAAAGCAAACAGTAAGTTATGACCAACATTCATCGCAGTCATTTCAGCCATTGCACCATGAGAAGCAAAGTAAGCTAGCGTGAAAGCAGGGAAGTTGGCGATAACGTGCTCAAAACCTAAAAAGGCAAAAATGAAAATAATGAAGATGATTGCTGCTATTTTTCCGGCATCATCTTTCATCCGCATGCTAACCAATACAGCAGTGTTTACAACAATGTTTGCAAAGATTCCTTCAATCAAAATTTGGCTGGTGCTCTTTGTTAATTTTCCACCAATCGCTGTAAACATGTAGTTATCCATTTCCAAATTCTGGAAAGGAGCGGTTTGTGATACTAAGAAACCAAATAATACACCACCCACTAAATTAAAGAAAATACAAGTGAAGAGAATTTTAGCGGCGAAAGAGAAATTGATTCTTTTACGATAAACTCCTACTGTCATATACAACATATTCGATGTTCCTAGCTCAGCATTCATATAAAGAATCATTACTAAAGACCAGCTAAACATAAAGGCATAAAGAATTTTTCCTAATCCATGAGCAATCCCTTCCCCTTTCATGGCAATAGCAAAGGCTACGGCAGTTCCTAACGTTAAAAACATACAAGCCAAGATGGCACGAATGGCGTAGCGAGCAAAACTATTTTGGAATAAATTCATTTTTTTACTAATCGATTTATCTATTTGTTCAAATAAGGGCGATACTGGTTTCATTTCATTTCTCCTTTTCAATATATTTTCATTGTGCATTTTCAAAAACATCCTTTTCCATTTTAATGACCTACAGTCCATTTGTCTAGTATTTTCTTTCAGCATTTGACTTTTTTCTTCCTATAAGTTGACTAAAAAACATTCTCTCTTCTTAATAATGCCTTGCTTTATCTTTATTTTCAAGGTATACTAATCTTCGTGTAAAATAATGCAGCAGAGAAATAGTAGGCTCGTCAACAGTTTAACGCCAGATATAGCTTGGTTCAACTGCGTAACCGCGGCTGCAAAGGTGAAGGTTGAAGGTAAAACTGAACGAATACGAATTTTTCAGAAGATTATTTTACTCCAAAAAAATTATATTTATTGGAGGAATTTTGAATGTCACGTTATACAGGACCATCATGGAAAATCTCTCGTCGTCTAGGTATCTCTCTATCAGGAACTGGTAAAGAAATAGCTCGTCGTCCTTACAAACCAGGACAACACGGACCAAACAGCCGTGGTAAATTGTCTGAATACGGTATGCAATTAACTGAAAAACAAAAATTACGTCATATGTACGGTATGAACGAACGTCAATTCGTTAACTTGTTTATTAAAGCAAGCAAGATTAAAGAAGGTAAACATGGTGTTAACTTCATGATCTTACTAGAACAACGTTTAGACAACGTAGTATACCGTTTAGGTTTAGCTACTACTCGTCGTCAAGCTCGTCAATTAGTAAACCATGGTCATATCATGGTAGACGGCAAACGTGTAGATATCCCTTCATACCACGTTGAAGTGGGTCAAGTGATCTCTGTCCGTGAAAAATCTTTAAACAACGTTACTGTTAAAGAAGCTGTTGAATCTACTCTTGGACGTCCAGCTTTTGTAAGCTTTGACACTGAGAAATTAGAAGGAAGCTTAACTCGTTTACCAGAACGCGATGAGCTTTACGCAGAAATCGACGAAGCTCTTGTCGTTGAATTCTACAACCAAAAACTTTAAGATTTACGAATCTTTCAAAAACTCTCTCACAGGAATGTGGGAGAGTTTTTTTGTTCTGTATTTTATAAAGTTCTACACCATTAACAACTGTTAGCTCAGAAAGGTTCACTTACTTGTTCTTTCTCTGTTTATTCAAATATTTTCCTTTACAAAGTAACTAAATTCATCTAAACTATCGTTAACCTTAGTTTTAAATAGGTTAACGAAGAAAGGAGCTCTTATGAATATATCTTTAAAATCTATGATTCTAGCGGCTGAATTTGCTGCCATTATTGCTATTTTTTCACAATTTACCATTCCTTTAGGGATTATTCCTTTAACTGGGCAAACGTTAGCTGTCGGTTTCACAGCAACCATTTTAGGCAGACGAGTAGGGACTCAAGCGATTCTGATTTATTTATTGTTAGGATTTATCGGCTTACCTGTTTTCGCCGGAATGAAAGCTGGAATTGGAGTACTATTTGGTCCAACTGGGGGCTATCTTATCGGTTTCATTTTTACCAGCTTAATTGTTGGTACTATTTTAGAAAAAACAGATTTCACTTATTTTTGGGCGATTGTAGCTAATATAGTCGGAGCAATCATCTCTTTGATCTTTGGCTCTATTTGGTTGAAATTTTTCTCAGATAGTACTTGGCTTGCTGCCTTTACAGGTGGTTTCTTCCCCTTTATTTTACCGGGATTGATTAAGGCTGTTGCTGCTGCTTATATTGGAATCACTATTCACAAACGGATGAAACTTTCTTATTCAGTCACATAAAATTCATAATTCCTTCCTACTTCTCTCTTGGTAAAAATGATATAATAATGTCATAATTATTTGAAATTTTAATCATTCATTATTGGAGGGATATGATGAAAAAGAAGACAAAATCTATAGTCTACAACCTATTGCAATTAGTGGCCATTCTCGGAATTTCTTTATTTCTAAGAAAATATGTTTTTAACCCAATTGAAGTTTTAGGTACCTCAATGGAGCCTACCTATCACGAATCTGATCGTGTATGGCAAACCTCATTAAAAAAACCTGAACGTTTTGACATCATCACTTTTCCTAGCCCGAGAGATGAAAAAAGAATTATCAAGCGTGTTGTCGGTTTACCTGGAGACTCTCTTCGCTACGAAAATGACCAACTGTATATCAACGATCAAGCCTATGATGAGCCTTATTTAGAGGAATTCAAAAACAAATTGACTGATGGGATTCCTCTAACCAAAGATTTTTCTTTAGAACAATTGGAAACATTGGACACACCAAAGACCAAGGTCATTCCAGAAGGAAAATATTTTGTTTTAGGAGATAATCGCCGAGCAACTGATGATAGTCGTTATTTTGGTTTTGTTGATGAAAAAGCGATTAATGGTGTCGTCTTTTTTAGGTACTATCCATTAGACAAGATTGGTTTTCAATAAAAAAAGAAGATGCCCTGTAGTGCGCCCCTTAAGTTGGACCAGAAAATCTAACTTAAGGGGCTTTTTATAGTGGCTAAATATGATTATGACTTTAAAAAATTAGTTGTTGAAG
>NZ_MIEK01000052.1 GCF_001742285.1 Enterococcus rivorum
CTTCAACAACTAATTTTTTTAAGTCATAATCATATTTAGCCACTATAAAAAGCCCCCTAAGCTAGATTTTTTGGTCTAACTTAGGGGGCGCACTACAGCATGTATAAATACACACTCCTCCTAAACTTATTATTTCACTTCTTTGTATACATTTTTCAATGTAACAGGTGCAGCAAATGTGTGGTAATTGAGACCTTTTACTTGGTCGTTTTGTAAAACCGTTTGTTGTTTTTGACTGAGTACAATCATTCCTGCTGTGTTTTCAATCGCTTCTTTTTCTGCTTCAATTAACGTCGCCCAACGCTTTTCCAAGTCCGTTGCATATTTTTGATTGGCGTCGTCTAATAATGCATCAAACTTAGGATTAGAATAGTTACGATCATTGCCTGTATAAAGCATGCTTAAGGTAGAAATTGGATCTTGATAGTCAGAGGTCCAGTAAATTAGGAACATGTCATAATCACTTTCTCTACTTAAATTTAAGGCTGTTTCAGTTGGTAAAGCAGTCACTTTCACTGTTAACCCTGGGAATAAATCTTGCAATGTTCCTTGAAGACTTTCTCCCATTTTTTTGTAAGATCCGTCATCTGTAACCATCAACTCTAGAGTAACCTTATCTCCTAACTCTTTTTTCGCTTTTTCCCAGTACTTCACAGCTTCTTCTTTGTCATAAACCATTAAGTCCCCTGCTTCTTCGCGGAAATCTTTCCCTGTTACAGGATTACTTACAAAACCAGAAGTCACGGCACCGTACAATGGTTTTGACCCGTCAGCAATAATATTATTGACTAAGTTTTCTTTGTCTATTCCTAAAGCCAGCGCTTTTCTTAAATTCTCATTTTTCAAAGGTGTATCTTTGCCTTTACGTTTTTGATTTAAACGAATATAATTCATCGTTCCAGTTGGATAGGAATGGTAATTCGGATTATCTTTGTTTTGTTTGGCTATTTCTCCATCAATCGTAGCCACATCTAATTGTCCATCTTCAAATAAATTCAATGCTGTCGAAGCCTCTTTTACTACTTCATAATGAATCTTCTCGGATTTTACATTTTTATGATCCCAATACGTATCATTTTTTACTAAATCCCAGCTTAAATCAGTTTGCTTCCAATTTTCAACAACGAAAGGACCATTATAAACGGCTTTTTCACTGGATGTTCCATAATCTGCGCCCATTTCTTCCACTGCCTTTTGATTTTGAGGGAAAAAAGTTGGGAATGCTAACAGTGAGGTAAAATATGGTGCCGCTTCTTTTAGCTTGATTTCTAACGTCTGATCATCAATTGCTTTTACACCTAATTCATCAGGTTTCTTTTCTCCTGCAGAAATTTGAGCAGCATTTTCAACGGTACCTACCAGAAGAAAACTATACACATACCCATTCGCTGGATCAATCATTTTTTTCCAAGCATATTCAAAATCTTTTGCGGTTACCGAATCGCCATTCGTCCAAACTGCATCATCTCTTAAAGTGATCGTATATGTTTTTCCATCTTCAGAAATTGCAGGCATCTCTTTTGCAACAGCTGGAATCAATTGGTCTTTTTCGTCTAGCGAATATAGTCCTTCAAACGCAGCGGTTTGAACGATTGCATCTGGAAAATCCAACATTACTGATGTATTCAATGTTGTTAACTCCGTTGCTGACATTAAATTAAGCACAGCATCTTTCTTCTCTTCTTCTTTCGCTGCGTTCTTGCCAGATGAGCAACCAACAAGTAAACTAGCCGCCAAGGTAATCATCATTCCAAATTGTACTATCTTTTTCATTTTGTCCTCCTCTATTCGTTTAAACTATCTAGTCTCTTTCAACAAGCATCCAAATAACAACTGCGGGGTCTTCACCATCATTGTAATTGATATGGCCTTCACCCGCTTCAATTAATTGAGCATCCCCAGGTTTCCCTACCAAATCTTGTCCGTCTTCTAAAATAGTATGAGCAGTTCCTGAAACAACATAAGAATACTCATCCTGATCATGCCTAGCAAACCCTTCTAATGGACGTTTTTCTCCTGGTTGAAGAGTGATTAATCCCATTTGTACTTTTTCATTCGGTTGATTTTCTGAATCAAAGAAGATTGTCATTTCTTGTGGCAATGTTGGTTTGATTATCATTGATTTCACTCCTTCATCTTTTTATTAAGACCTTTTTATTTTTTATTTTTAATTTCTTATGGTTTCCTATTATCCCTTGTTTTGCGGTGAAAAGCAATATGATTTTTGAAAATTCTGACATTTCTATCCTATTATTTTCAATTTATATTGTTTCATTAAAAAATGTTCCAATTAAATTCTTGTTATTCCTGAATTTTTGTATTACAATAACTAATACACGTGATACTGTCATAAAATCTGAAAGGTGATTAACTATGAATCCTATTTTAGCAGTTAGACATTTGACTAAAACTTACGCTGACGGACATTTAGCAGTAAATAATTTAAGTCTAGAAATACAAGCTGGAGATATCTTTGGTTTTATTGGTCATAATGGTGCTGGAAAAACTACCACTCTTCGTTCTATTATTGGGGCTCTTCACTTTGAAATAGGAGAAATTTTAATTAATGGCGATTCAATTAAAACACAAGCTGTTAAATGTAAAAAGCAAATGGCCTATTTGCCTGATAATCCCGACCTTTATGATTATTTAACAGGCATACAATACCTCAACTTTATTGCAGACATGTATGGTGTACCATTAGATATCAGACAAAAAAGAATACAAGATTTTAGCGATCGACTTTCCTTAACAGCAAATTTGGGAAACCTAATCAGTTCTTACTCACATGGGATGAAGCAGAAATTAGCGCTAATTTCTGCCTTTATTCATCAACCTAAACTGTTGCTTTTAGACGAACCTTTTGTTGGATTAGATCCTGAAGCAACTTATATTGTCAAAAAAATGATGATTGAACTTTGTGAAAAAGGAAGTGCTATTTTTTTCTCCACCCATATTTTAGAAGTCGCAGAAAACTTATGTAATAAAATCGGATTGATTGATAATGGGGAACTGAAACTAGTTGGACTAACTGACGACGTACGGGGTGGAAAATCCTTAGAAGAAGTTTTTTTGGAGGTTGTGGGTCATGAATAAATTAATGCCTTTATTGAAAATTCAAATGATGGGATTCTTTAATATTAACAAAATCAAATATAGTGGCAACAAACGAGAAAAAAGAACCGCTATTTTTTCACTAATTGGAGTTATACTGTTAATTATTTTAATGGAAACCTATTTAATTGGCTTAGTTTTAGGTTGGAGCTACTTAGGTTTGACGGAATCAATTCCGGCTCTATTACTGCTAGTAAATGTTATCGTATGCTTCATTTTAACCTTTATGAAAAGTAACGGTGCTCTGTTTGGTTTTCGTGACTATGATTTACTAATTTCTTTGCCAATTTCTTCAAAACAATTGATCGCTAGCAGGTTAATCCCTTCATACCTACTGAATATTTTTTTCTCAATTTTCAGCTTTTTCTTCCCAATGATTATTTTTTGGACACGAGGTTATTTCTCTGTTACATCATTGCTTATGACTATTTTGGCGCTAATAGTTCTCTCCATTGTGCCTACGATTGCTGCCATGCTTATAGGACTTGTTACAGCTATTATTGCTAGTCGTTTTCGCTATACAAATCTTGTTACAGTTATCATAAGTATGCTATTCCTCCTTTCCTTAATGCTGGTATCTTTTTCAATCAGAAGTATCGATATAAAACAATTAACTCAGTTAGGGAAACTAGTTGACGAAAGTATTCAAAAATTTTATCCTCTAGCAGCTTGGCTTAATGACGGAATCGTTTACAAAAACTGGCTCAGCTTTTCAGCCTTTTTCGTCACTTCTTTAGTTACTGGCACTTTATTTATTTTTATTCTAAGTAAATTTTACTTAACATTTAACTCAAGATTACTTTCAAATCAAAAAAATAAGGTCTTTCAATGGAGAGCCTTAAAAAAAAATTCGCAACTATTGGCATTATACAAAAGAGAATGGCGTTTGTACTTATCTAGCCCTATTTATGTTATAAACACTTTATTTGGAAGTGCAATGCTTATTGCCTTTTCAGTTGCACTCTTATTTATTCCACTAAGTCAGTTTGAAATGATGCTTAGTGTGCCTAATTTAAAGGAAGTCATCCAGCCCTATTTACCGCTTTTTCCAGTTGCTCTCTCTTTTTTCTTAGTTATTGGAACCACAACCTCCTCTTCCATCAGTATCGAAGGAAAAAATTACTGGCAACTTTCAGTTTTACCAGTAAAATTGAAAGTTATTTATCAAGCAAAGCTCCTTTTGAACTTAACAATTGTGCTTCCAGCAATTATCATTAGTGGAAGTTGTTTCAGTCTCATTTTTGATATAGGTGGTTTGCATTTACTTTTCCTATTTATAATGCCCCTAGCCTACAGCCTTTTCGCTGAAGCTCTGGGTCTATTAATGGATTGTTCATATGCAAAGTTTGACTGGACTAATGTACAACAAGTCGTAAAGCAATCATTCGCCAATATACTTACGTCAGTGGTTAATTTTATTTCAGTTCTTTTAGGTCTTGTAGTAATCATGACTTTTCCAACTAATCCCTTGGTAATTTTAAGTATATGGCTTCTTTTACTACTAGTTTCTGCTCACTTGTTATACCGAAAAATTATTAACAAAAATCCATTTCTCTTTGAATAGATAAACCATTAATTATTTACTAACAAAAATGAGCTAACGTTTCGACAAAGATATAGGGTACTTGTAGGATAAAGTAGCCAACTTTATGCAAAGTTGTTTAATAAATATGTTTTACTAATATAAACAAATGGATATAGAAAACAGCACTTAAAAATAGATGCTCCCAGACATTTATTTTTAAGTGCTATTTCTTTTTTTACTCCCAGTAACCTTCATGAACTTTAGCCGCTAATACTTCTACTTCAGAAAAAGGTCCAATCACTTGAATATCTTTTTGACCATGACCTAAAATTTCTTTACTCGGCAAATCAAATGTTGGGTTTTGTTCATTAGAACCAGTTAATTCCAACAAGCGTTTCTCAGTCATTCCATAAACAATCGTGCCAATATTTCCCCAGTAGATGGTTCCTGTACACATTGCACAAGGCTCAGCCGTTGTATATAACGTACATTCCCATAAAAACTCTTTGCTGTACTTTTGTGAAGCTCTCGCGGCCAGAGTTGTTTCCGCGTGTCCAGTACAAATGTTTTCCGTGATTTCAATATTTTCTTGTTCTAATAAAATGGTTCCATTTTTATCTGCCAGCAACGCTCCGAAAGGCGTATTTCCATGACTCCTAGCGTCTCTAGATATTTCCACACAACGTTTTAAAAGTTCAATATGTTGTTCTCTCTTCATACTTTCTCCTCTTTAAAGTAAAAATCTATTTCGTAGCTCTTGTCTCATCGATGGTACAATTTTTATCTCTCTTCTCAAATAATCCGCCATGCTTCCATAGTGTTCGTTGATTACTTGGTAAAACTCATCCAAATAGGAACTGTCAACATTTAACGCTATCTTTAGTGCTTGTAAATGATGTTCTTCTAAACCAGCTTTTTTGGCCTGTTCCAACAGCCAAGCATTCTCTTTTTCCCTTAGTTGATTCGTCAATAAATAATCGGTATAAATAGCAGTCTTTGGAACTTCTAAAGTTTCTAAAATCAGTGCTGCACCAATTCCGGTTCGATCTTTTCCGGCAAAACAATGAAATAATATACTTTCATCATTTTTCAATGAAAGTATTTCTTCAAAAAATTGCGCATATCCTTTTTGAGCAGACGCATCCAATGCAATATCTTTATATAAATTTTTCATGTAATTTTTTGATTTTTCTATGGAACCGATTTTTACAAAATCTTCCATAGAAGCCCCATTATCTTCTACTGCTGCAAGGATATCAATATGAATATAACTCGTGTTAGGAACAGAAACATCAGGTCGTTCTGCTACTTCTTTTTCACTTCTCAAATCAATAATCTTACCTAATTTATAGTGATCCTCAAGTTGTTGACTTTGTTCTTTTGAAAGTGCTGATAGTTCTCCTGAACGAAAAAAAGTATTCGTAACTAGCTGCTCTCCATGTCTATTTTTGATTCCACCAATATCCCGAAAGTTCGTTATTGTACTCATTTTATAGGCCTCCATTAAATTCTATCTTAATATTGCGATTTAAGGTCTTCTTTCTACCTCATCAAAAAAACGACTACACATTGATAATTTTGATATTCGTAACATTTTTATGAATCGATATATCTTCAATCATCTCCATATAAGTCAAATCCTTTGGTAATTCTATCGTATAGACATTATTGTATATTCTTGTATTTCCATGCAATTCAACACTAAATTCAATATCTCGAACTAAAATTTTTTTTTCTTCAAAATAGTTATTTAAAAACTCTTTTGTTTGCAGCTTATGAACAAATTTTACTTCAACCTTCTTTTCTACAGAAACATTTATAATTTGCTTCAACCACAATAAACTAATCATAATTGCTACTGTTCCAAAAATTGCAATGCTATAATAGCCCATTCCAACTGCAATCCCTAGACAAGCTACCGCCCAAATCGTCGCGGCTGTTGTTAATCCTAAAATAGAACGTTTAGTTATGACAATCGTACCCGCTCCTAAAAAACCAACACCACTAACAACTTGTGCAACTAGTCTTGTTTGATCTGTTCGAATAACTTGAGACAAATTAGGATTCGCTCTAGCAAAATCTAGTGCCTCAATAGAAATTTTATCTTGAATTAAAGCAATTAACGTTGCCCCCACACAAACTAGAATATGAGTACGAATCCCTGCAGGTCGATTTTTTTGTTCCCTTTCCATTCCAACTAATCCTGAAATAATAATTGCCAAAACTAAACGAAAAATGATTTCTTTATTCGTCATTGTCCTCATCTCATTTTCTTTTTATACATTAATTATACCGCTTTCTTAAACATATTTCAGCATAAATTGAAAAGGATAGCACAAAACAGAAATCATTTTGTGCTATCCTTATTCAGACTTTCAGTACCTATTTTTTAACTGCTTTTCCAGCTTCAATATAACTTAAGTCATTTACTTTATCAATTGTGTATTTACCATCTTTGTATTTCACGGTTGTAACACTGGCATTTTTTACGCCGCCTTGAGGAATTTTGAAATCCTTTGAAATCGTAGCTAACATTGCTGAAATGCTTAATCCATGAGTCGTAATTAGAACATTCCCAGAACCACCATTTTTCATTTCTTTTGCAACAATATCATCTAGTCCTTCAGTTAAACGAGCAGTAATTGTTTTATAATCCTCTGCTGGCCAGTTCAACCCTTCTTCATCTTTCTTAGCATCTAATTTAGCTACGCTATTAGCAAAAGATTCTGGTGTCATATTTTTCATAAACTCTTCTAATGTAATCCCTTGATCATCTGCGATATCTTGCCACATGTTATGATTTAAATCACCTTCATAGGTTCCAAAATTAAATTCTCTTAATCTTGGATCAGTAATTGGTTTTAAATCAGAAGATTTACTATTTTCTTTAATAATTAAATCAGCCGTTTGAATAGCTCTACCGCTATCACTACTATAAACATTTTGGAATTCAACATCTTTTAAGCCCACACCAGCAGCTGTTACAACTTCTTCACCAGCTGGTGTTAAAACTGCGTCAGACCAGCCTTGTACACGGTCTGTTGTATTCAACATTGTTTTCCCATGGCGAACAATATACAAAGTTAGTTCATCATTTTTACTTTCAACAGCAGTTGACGATGATTGAGAAGAAGCCGCTTCTTTGTTCCCCGAACCACAGCCAGCTATTAAAACCATCCCTAACGATAATACCCCAAGTAATTTAGCTAATTTCTTCATCTTTTTTCTCCTTATCGATTAATATTTTAGTGTTCCTAAAAAAACTATTATAATTATATATTTAATTATAATCAGAACTTAACTATTTACGTTGTATCCTAGTTTCTTTAAATCAGAATAAATGTTGAGAACAGAAGTAATAATCTACCAGGTTCCTATCTTATTAATTTCTAAACATAAAATATGCTAGAATCAATAACAGCATTCCAAAAGAAAAATACTTCTGTCTCAACCTCAATTTAATTTAATTTGATAAATCTTCACCATTTGAAGCAATCACTTTTTTATACCAATCAAATGATTTTTTCTTAGAACGTTTCAACGTACCATTTCCTTCATTATCACGATCTACGTAGATAAATCCATAGCGTTTCTTCATTTCACCAGTTCCTGCGCTGACTAAGTCAATACAGCCCCAAGTCGTATATCCTAGCAAATCAACACCATCTAATTCTACAGCGTCTTTCATTGCTTGAATGTGTGAAGCTAGATAGGAAATACGGTAATCATCTTCTACGTAGCCATTTTCATCTGGTACGTCAACTGCGCCTAAACCATTTTCAACAATAAACAAAGGTTTTTGGTAACGGTCATATAAATCGTTCATTGTTACACGTAATCCAAGTGGATCAATTTGCCAGCCCCACTCACTTGCTTCTAAATAAGGGTTTTTAACAGAGGCAAAAATGTTTCCAGCTGTTTGCTCATTGATTTTAGGATCTGTAGATGTCACTCGTGAAGAGTAGTAAGAGAATGAAATAAAATCAACTGTATGAGCAGCTAATAATTCTTCATCGCCATCTTCCATTACAATATTAATTCCTTTGCGTTTCATCTCTTTTAATGCATAAGCAGGATATTTTCCACGAGATTGAACATCAATAAAGAAATAATTCTCACGGTCTTTTTCACGTGAAGACCAAACATCTTCTGGTTTACATGTATAAGCATAGTTAGAACCCGCAGCTAACATACAACCTACTTGGTTTTCCGGATCTACCTCATGAGCAATTTTAGTAGCGATTGCACTTGCTACTAATTCATGATGCGCTGCTTGGAACTTGATTTGCTCTTCATTTTCGCCTTCTTCAAAATATAAACCAGCTCCCATAAATGGTGCATGCAAAATCATATTTATTTCGTTAAATGTTAGCCAATATTTCACTAGTCCTTTATAACGATTAAAAATAGCATTACATAAATTTTCATAGAAACCAACTAATTCTCTACTGCGCCAAGCACCATATTTTTCAACTAGATACATTGGGCAATCAAAGTGAGTAATCGTTACTAAAGGTTCAATTCCATATTTGTGACATTCTTTAAATAAATCTTCATAGAATTTCAAGCCTTCTTCATTTGGTTCTGTTTCATCTCCCATTGGGAAAATACGACTCCATGCAATCGATAAACGATAAGTTTTAAAACCCATTTCTCCAAACAAAGCAATATCTTCTTTAAAACGATGATACATGTCAATAGCATTTTGTGCTGGGTAAAAATGCTCGTCATCAAATTGGAACATTTTTTTCTTACCTGTGATTACTGGGAAGCGATCTGGGCCAACTGGAGCTAAATCCACATTAGCTAAGCCTCTTCCTCCTTCTTGGTATCCACCTTCACACTGGTTAGCAGCAGTTGCGCCGCCCCATAAAAAATCTTTTCTAAATGACATTTTACTACCCACTTCCTAAAATTTTTAAATTTATACTAACGCTGTAAGCAACGTATCGTTGATTGTTACTTCTTTTTCCTGTGATTCCACAATATCTAAATAATCAGCAGAATTTGTAATAATTACAGGGGTTTCAACGCTGTATCCTTGGTTTTTAATTCCTTCAATATCAAAAGTAATTAGGACCTGTCCCTTTTGCACTTTATCGCCTTGTTTTACTTTTGCTTCGTAATATTTACCTTCTAATTGTACTGTATCCATTCCAATATGAATTAACAATTCCATACCTTCATCAGAAATCAATCCAATCGCATGTTTAGTTGGGAATAAAGACATTACAGTTCCTTCAAAAGGAGATGTTACAATTCCTTCATAAGGCTCAATTAGAATACCTTTTCCTAAAATACCTTTTGCAAAAGCTTGATCCTGTGTTTGACTCAATGGTAAAACAGCTCCCGTAATAGGGCTGTTAATCGCTTCATGTTTTGCTCCACCATCATTCTTTACATCAGCTAGTTCTTCAACAACCGCTTCATCTTTCCAGAAGAAGAAGGTTAAAGTAAACCCAATCACAACAGCGACACCAATTGCCATAAACGCAGTCCACATAGCACTTGCGTCACCAGTTCCAGTATTTATATAGTTTACAACACCAAAGATTCCTAGTCCACCCATTACATATGATTTAGCACCAAGCACTGTCATAACTGCGCCACTAGCTGCTCCACCAATCATAGAGAAAATAAATGGTTTTCTTTTTGGTAATGATAATCCATAAATAGCTGGTTCGGTTACACCACAGATACCAGAAATAACTGCTGGAATAACCAACGCTTTTTCTTTTTCATTTTTAAGTTTGAAGTACATTGCACCAACAGCAGCCGTTTGAGCAAAACTAGCCCCAAACATTCCAACTAGAGCTGTAGAATAGCCTAACGTTCCTAATTGCATCATTGCTAAAGGAATCAAGCTCCAGTGGAGTCCAAAGATTACAAGGACTTGCCAGAAGAACCCAACAATTAAGCCCATCAATAGCGGTGAAAATTCATTTAAGTTTACAAACCCTGTAGACAACACATTAGTCAATACAGTAACTACTGGTCCAACCAATAAGAAACCAACTGGCAATGCGATTAACAAAACAAAGAATGGTACAAAAAATGTTTGAATAAGTTCCGGAATAATTTTCTTTGCAATTTTTTGTAACTTGCTAGCAAACCATACAATCAAGATAACTGGAATGACACTACTTGTATAGTTGTTAGCTATAAAAGGAAGGCCAAAGACAGTTGTATAGACTGGACTTTCAACCATCGTTCCCGCAAATAAAGTTGAGATTGGTTCGTTCACACTTAGTGCATTCAACTGTAGTGCTGGATAACATAGCGCTCCTCCGATAGCCATACCAAGGAATTGATTTAAGCCAAACTTTTTTGAAGCGGTAAATCCAACAATAATTGGCATAAAGAAGAAAATTGTATCACCAATACCATTTAGCATTAGATATGTGCCACTAGTGTTCTGATATACTTTTAGAAATACTAGTAACGCATTGACCCCTTTAATCATACCACCTGCTGATAAAACACCCAAGAACGGTTGAAAACAACCACTAATAATATCAATTAAACGATTCATCATTCCTTGTGATTCATCTTCTTGACTGGTACTTGCTTGACCACTTAGTCCAGCAATCTCGACTACATCATCATAAACTTGTGGAACATGATTCCCAATCACTACTTGGTATTGTCCACCACTTTTCATTACAGTTACCACACCATCCATATTTTTTAGGACGTCATCATTTGCTTTTGATTCATCTTTCAATTTAAATCTTAATCTTGTAATACAGTGTGTTAAGCTGTTAATGTTTTCTTTTCCTCCAACATTCTTAACAATCTTTTCTGCTAAATCATGATATTTACCCATTTCTATTCCTCCATCATTCTATTTTTCAATAGTATTTGAAGGTTTAGCCAACTTAATGTCACTATCCAAAAGGCATGCACAAGCATCGCCAAGTACTAATTGCTATAAAAAAACTCTATCCTCCTTAATACTCATTTATATAACAACATTCAACTATTCTTTGCAACTAAGCGGGCAATATGAATCGTTAAATAAAGTTTTTCATCATTAGAAATCATATAATCATAGTTCTCATAAAGAAACTGCTCTATCCTATTCACACAGCTATAGGCATTTTTATACTTCATTTTTATCATTTCTAAAAGATCCTCATCTGTTTCATCAATATACTGCTTTTTAGCAATCAATCGATAAGAGAAAAATTTTAAATGCGTAGTAAACCTATAGAAATAGACTGAATTCTCATCAAAAGCTATTTTAAAATAGTACTTTACAATATTCGTAATTTCCTGCATCACTCGTGTCATTTCATACATGTTCCCGGGATCTTCTGTATCTCTTTGCGCATTAACAATATGCAAAGCAATAAATCCAGCTTCATCTTCAGACAATTCGACACCATACTTGTTTTTAACTCGCTCTATCGCTCTCAAACCAATCTCAAATTCATCCGAAAAAAATCTTTTAATGTCCCAAAGCAAGACATTTTTTATCACTACGCCATTCTTTACTCTTTCAATAGCGGTATGAATATGATCCGTGAGAGATATATAAATCCGATCGTTTAATTTTCTACCTGTTTTTTCCTTTGCATAGTCAATAATTCCATCTGATATTTCTAAGTATTCAATTGGTAAATCAGCTAATAACTCTTGAAACTGCAAAGATGTATCTTGATTGGTCAGTTGATAAATTTTATCAATTTTACTTTTTGAAACATGATCCCCAGATTTCTTTTTAAATGCTAGCCCTTTGCCCATAACAATTAACTCTCTATCCTTTTCGTCTTTCGCAATAATTACGTTATTGTTTAATACTTTTTCAATCAACACTTTTTCATCCCCCAAAAGAAAAATAGACATATTCCCTGCCCCTAACAACAACTCTTAATTGATTATAAAAAACTAAAAGAATTACTCAATATTTAACGCATTTCAGAAATTAGTAGATTATTAACGTAGAATAATTATGAAAAAAAACCTAACCATTTCAAAAAAGAAGACATTCATCCTTTTTGAGATAATTAGGTTTAGCTTGTACTTAAACAATCACTATCCAACTATTCATTTTTGTTATGTATAAAGATTAACCCATTTGAATCTATTTGTCAACGTTTTCATTAATATTAATATATTTATATTCCATACAATAAATAACAAAGTAAAAACGGTCTTTTAACAAAAAATGCTAAAAAACCGCTTGATGACCCGTACGGGAATCGAACCCGTGATACCGCCGTGAAAGGGCGGTGTCTTAACCGCTTGACCAACGGGCCTTAAATCTAATGGGCCTAAATGGACTCGAACCATCGACCTCACGCTTATCAGGCGTGCGCTCTAACCAGCTGAGCTATAGGCCCTTAAATATGAAAAAAGCGGGTGACGAGAATCGAACTCGCGACAACAGCTTGGAAGGCTGTGGTTTTACCACTAAACTACACCCGCAGATTTCAGATGGCCCGGGACAGAATCGAACTGCCGACACACGGAGCTTCAATCCGTTGCTCTACCAACTGAGCTACCGGGCCATGTTTTACTTTTTAAACGGTCTGGACGGGACTCGAACCCGCGACCTCCTGCGTGACAGGCAGGCATTCTAACCAGCTGAACTACCAAACCATAAATGTTATTGTTCTTTAATGATGCTATTAATGTCACTTGGCTTTTACTAAAGCCGATTGCGGGGGCAGGATTTGAACCTACGACCTTCGGGTTATGAGCCCGACGAGCTACCTGACTGCTCCACCCCGCGATAATTTAAAAGGAGGATAAGGGATTCGAACCCTTGCACGGTTTTACCCGCCTGACGGTTTTCAAGACCGTTCCCTTCAGCCGGACTTGGGTAATCCTCCGTGTTTATAATTTTAAATGACCCGTACGGGAATCGAACCCGTGATACCGCCGTGAAAGGGCGGTGTCTTAACCGCTTGACCAACGGGCCTTTGAAGAACGGAGAAGGAGGGATTTGAACCCTCGCGCCAGTTTCCCGACCTACACCCTTAGCAGGGGCGCCTCTTCAGCCACTTGAGTACTTCCCCAAGACATTAAATGGGCCTAAATGGACTCGAACCATCGACCTCACGCTTATCAGGCGTGCGCTCTAACCAGCTGAGCTATAGGCCCTTAAAGAACAAAGCGGGTGACGAGAATCGAACTCGCGACAACAGCTTGGAAGGCTGTGGTTTTACCACTAAACTACACCCGCATGGCGGTCTGGACGGGACTCGAACCCGCGACCTCCTGCGTGACAGGCAGGCATTCTAACCAGCTGAACTACCAAACCATAAATGTTATTGTTCTTTAATGATGCTATTAATGTCACTTGGCTTTTACTAAAGCCGATTGCGGGGGCAGGATTTGAACCTACGACCTTCGGGTTATGAGCCCGACGAGCTACCTGACTGCTCCACCCCGCGATAATTTAAAAGGAGGATAAGGGATTCGAACCCTTGCACGGTTTTACCCGCCTGACGGTTTTCAAGACCGTTCCCTTCAGCCGGACTTGGGTAATCCTCCGTGTTTATAATTTTAAATAATGTCACAATGGACCTTGTAGGACTCGAACCTACGACCTAACGGTTATGAGCCGTTTGCTCTAACCAACTGAGCTAAAGGTCCTGCCTTTAAAAAGTAAATCGCGGCGAAGGGGATCGAACCCCCGACCTCCCGGGTATGAACCGGACGCTCTAGCCAGCTGAGCTACACCGCGAAAATATGAAGCTAATGGAGCCTAGCGGGATCGAACCGCTGACCTCCTGCGTGCAAAGCAGGCGCTCTCCCATCTGAGCTAAGGCCCCACAAAAATTTGTTAATAATCGGGAAGACAGGATTCGAACCTGCGACCCCTTGGTCCCAAACCAAGTGCTCTACCAAGCTGAGCTACTTCCCGAAAATGCACCCAAAGGGAGTCGAACCCCTAACCTTTTGATTCGTAGTCAAACACTCTATCCAGTTGAGCTATGGGTGCGAATCATGTTACTACTGCTTTTGTACAAGTCCAACAAAAATTGTTGCTTCTCTGTACAATGCCGAGGACCGGAATCGAACCGGTACGGTGATCACTCACCGCAGGATTTTAAGTCCTGTGCGTCTGCCAGTTCCGCCACCCCGGCGAAAGAACAAGCTAAGCGGAAAACGGGGTTCGAACCCGCGACCCCCACCTTGGCAAGGTGGTGCTCTACCACTGAGCTATTTCCGCGCTCTGATGCCGGCTAAAGGACTTGAACCCTCGACCCTCTGATTACAAATCAGATGCTCTACCAACTGAGCTAAGCCGGCTATTTAATAATGCGGGTGAAGGGACTTGAACCCCCACGCCGTTAGGCGCTAGATCCTAAATCTAGTGCGTCTGCCAATTCCGCCACACCCGCAATAAGTTTATTGCTATGAGCCGTGCAGGGCTCGAACCTGCGACCCTCTGATTAAAAGTCAGATGCTCTACCAACTGAGCTAACGGCTCAAAAAAATGGAGGTTAACGGGTTCGAACCGCTGACCCCCTGCTTGTAAGGCAGGTGCTCTCCCAGCTGAGCTAAACCTCCATAACAACACTTTAGCGTGGCGACGTCCTACTCTCACAAAGGGAAACCCTTCACTACAATCGGCGCTAAGAAGCTTAACTTCTGTGTTCGGCATGGGAACAGGTGTAT
>NZ_MIEK01000053.1 GCF_001742285.1 Enterococcus rivorum
ATCTGGTGTAACAAATAAAGTAGAAGACGTAGAAACAGCTATCCAGTGGAGTGTTGACAATACAAGTGCGGCAAGTATCGATAATAAAGGGAAATTCCAAGCGAAATCAGTCAGTAAGGAAACACCAGTAAAGGTGACGGCAGAAGTGAAACATCCAGATACAAATGCAGCCATCACCAAGACGTTCACAGTAAAAGTTCTACGAATAAATGAAAGATTTATACTTAAAGGATTTAATAATCGGGAATTCCTTAGTATAGATATGTCATATGGAAAGCAAGTTACAGTGAGAGAAATTACTATAGAAAACAGCATACATGGTTCTATTGCTGATGAACTATATGCATCTATTAAGATTGAAGATGATAATAATAAAATAATATATCAGAAAGAATGGAAGTCGAAAGATATAACCAACGCTAGTAATCCAAATGCTATTATACCTGTAAAACCAGGCTACTTCATAACCTTCTTCCATACAGAAGGAGGTAATCGCTTTGTTTTCAGAAAGAGTAATTACTTAGGGGAATTTTATGATACGGGCACGCTGAATACAGGTCTTAAAAGTTATAGAATAAAATTACGTGAAGATGGGTATAACAAAGTGTGAACCACTAGTAGAAGAAACCTTTAAAGATCAAAGAGCTTCATGGATACCGTATTCATTACCAGTAAAAGAGCTAGCGGATGATCCATATAGAGCCTATTCGGTTTATTCGAGACAATATGGTGTTAACAGCAGTGACGTTAATTGCTTTAGTAATTTTAAGTGATCTGCTGAAAAAATATATAACACAAAATAAGGATAAAGAGAAAGGAAGAAAATAGTGGAGAAATCAAAAAAGAACCGAGGAATAATGATTACGGGAATCATCGCGGCAATGATGTTGATTTCAGGAACGTTTGCTTGGACAGCATTTAGTCAACGAGCGCTGAATGAGAACGAAGGCAAAAATGCGAATATGGGAGGACGTATCCATGATGATTACCACAAAAAGAGTGGGAATAAAGATATTTATGCAGAGAACTTTGGAAAAAAAGATTTACTAGTTCGTATCAAACTTTCTGAGTATTTTGAAGGGAATGGTGAGCCACTAGTAGGAAAAACCTCTAAAGATGACAGAGCTTCATGGATACCGTATTCATTACCAGTAAAAGAGCTAGCGGATGATCCATATAGAGCCTATGTTAATTGGGAATTAGGGGGAGACAAAGTTTTTCTACCAACCTTCAATATGGATAATCAAAGTCTAGAGACGGATGCGGCAGGAGATGCGATTGATTTCATAGTGAATGGTCCAACCAACCTTGTGCTGAACGAAAAGGGTCAATTGAATGATGGGACACAAGACTTCTTTATTGAGGGAGAAGCCTATACGAACCCGGATGACTCAAACTCTACTCAGACAGCTAAAAAAACGTTGCCAGGAACACAAAAGCCTATTAGTATGGATGATTGGTTGAATCTTGATGAGGCAGGCAAAATCGGAAATTATTGGGTAATAGATACTGATGGTTGGGCGTATTGGGCTCAATTATTGGAGCCTGAAGAGTCAACGAGTTTATTGTTAAATCAACTAAACTATGAAGAAGAAGCGTTGTATGATTTTGATTCGTGGTACTACGGGATTGATGTCATAGGAGAATTTACGACTGTAGAAGATGCAGATAAATTCAAAGATTCAGACCATGGTCCAGCAAGTAGTGATGCACAAAGCCTAATTAACAGACTTTGGCTCATGAATAGTGATTTTGTTGATAGTATTGAATTTATGGATAAGGTTGATGGAAGGAAATTAGGGCCATCAGAAACGCTGGAACTAAAAGCACGACTACAATATTTCACTGATCCTAGCGGGACCACTGCATATTCTAATGACATTAAGTGGTCTTCAAGTAATCCGAAAATAGCATCAATCGATAATGAAAAGCAGCTTCTTGTTGCTAATGAAAATATAGATAAAGTGGAAGAAGTTACAGTTACTGCAACAGCAGTAAACCCATTAACTAAAAAAGAAATAACAAATGATTTTATTGTTACAATTAAACCTGTCAATCTGAACAAAGAGACGATAGGCGCCGAATTTGATTTCTTTGGTGAAAAGTATATCCATTTGCAAGAGACTGAGAATAATGACGGTCATTTGATTGTACGCAAGTATTTATTGCCAGACAAGGCTACTACATCTAAGTTAGATGAGGCATTGAAGAACTATTACGATAGCTTAACTGATCATGCGAAAGAAATGGTTGAACCAATTCAAACTAAATTCGAGCTTGGTAAGGGGGATTCAAAATACTTTGGTCTGGATGATAGCGGGTTTGCTGTTGAAAAACCAAATGATGATTATGCAAGAGTAGACTTTAATGGAACGAAAAAAGCTTTTGTTTTATCTTTGGCAGAAATGGGGAAAGCTGTAGAAACTAGTGGTGGGCCACACACTGATAGAAAGGACAGAGCTGCAAGTATCGAAGGCGAAGACCAAACAGCAATTTCATATTGGTTAAGAACACCTGTTACAAACGAAAAAACATTTTATATTGATGGTGCAGGTAAATATCTTGGCAAAATTTTAGAAACGTCTAATACTAGCAATTTTGGTGTTCGTCCTGCCTTGGTTATCAAATAATTATTAAGATGGAAAATATTATTTATCACATTTTATATTAACTTAAAAATCAAGAAGAGAGTAAGGGAAGAAAATAGTGGAGAAATCAAAAAAGAACCGAGGAATAATGATTACGGGAATCATCGCGGCAATGATGTTGATTGCAGGAACGTTTGCTTGGACAGCATTTAGTCAACGAGCGCTGAATGAGAACGAAGGCAAAAATGCGAATATGGGAGGACGTATCCATGATGATTACCACAAAAAGAGTGGGAATAAAGATATTTATGCAGAGAACTTTGGAAAAAAAGATTTACTAGTTCGTATCAAACTTTCTGAGTATTTTGAAGGGAATGGTGAGCCACTAGTAGGAAAAACCTCTAAAGATGACAGAGCTTCATGGATACCGTATTCATTACCAGTAAAAGAGCTAGCGGATGATCCATATAGAGCCTATGTTAATTGGGAATTAGGGGGAGACAAAGTTTTTCTACCAACCTTCAATATGGATAATCAAAGTCTAGAGACGGATGCGGCAGGAGATGCGATTGATTTCATAGTGAATGGTCCAACCAACCTTGTGCTGAACGAAAAGGGTCAATTGAATGATGGGACACAGGACTTCTTTATTGAGGGAGAAGCCTATACGAACCCGGATGACTCAAACTCTACTCAGACAGCTAAAAAAACGTTACCAGGAACACAAGATCCCATTAGTATGGAAAGCTGGAAAAATCTTCCCAAAAAAGACCAAAAGGGAAATTATTGGGTAATAGATACCGATGGTTGGGCGTATTGGGCTCAATTATTGGAGCCTAAGGAGTCAACGAGTTTATTGTTAAATCAACTAAACTATGAAGAAGAAGCGTTGTATGATTTTGATTCGTGGTACTACGGGATCGATGTCATAGGAGAATTTACGACTGTGGAAGATGCAGATAAGTTCGAAGAGTCAGAACATGGTAAAGCAAGTAGTGATGCACAAAACTTAATCAAAGCAATTACTCCACAGGAAGAAGTCTTTACTTATGAACTTGAGTTTACCCATAAAAATGCAGGGGAATCCATAGAAATGAATTCTCAAGAGAAAAAAGAGTTTTCTGCAAAAGTAAGCAAAATTTCTAGCCTAAATGGTAAGGTGAGTGAAAATACTAATGTAAGCTGGTTTGTGGATAAAACTGATGCAGCAAGTATTACTGATATAGATGAAGGTAAGGGTGAATTAAAAACAAAGTCAGTAAGTGAAAATACAGTAGTGAAAGTTACTGCGACAGCAAATGATGACGCAACAGTTACAGAAAGTTTCGACTTAATGGTGAAACCTTTTACAATTGGTAAACTAGCAACGGTTTTTAATTTCTATGGAGAAGACTACCTCCATTTGAAAGCCTTTGATGATGGAAATCATTTGATTCAAAAAGTTTTTATTAAAGGAATAAATGACTTACCTAAAGGTAAGAGTAGTTCAGAGTATAATAATAGTGATTTAGATGTGTCAATGAAAGAATTCTATAATAATATGGATCCCGTAGCTCAAGACTTTGTCCAACCTGTTCAAAAAGAGTTTAAGGTAGGGGAAGCAAAAGTTCTTGGTGGTGGATCTGTTGCAGACCTAACTGACAGTTTTAAAGCTGATTTACTTGATATTGACTCCCAAAATGATCTGGCAGTATATACTCCTAGTGGTGAGAAGAAAGCATTCGCCATGTCTGCTGCAGAACTTAATAATCTTCAGTCGGCTTCAGGGGAGCTATTACAAAACAGAACGGAACGGGCAAGGATGCATTCGAACACGAATCAAGTTTTTCTACGTACCGCTAGTGGGGGTAAATCAATTTCTACAAGTTATGGTGATGCTAAATTGCTCACGTTGGCAACTTCTAATACTTCCCCAGCTATTCCAACATTAGTTATCAGAACACCGTAATTTTTAAGAAAAAATATTTTCAAATGAGAATATCAAATAATAGTTATTCGATTATTGTTTGCTGAGGATTACTTTTAGATAAAAACAGAATCTCACAAGTCAAGTGATTAACTTGGCTTGTGAGTGTATATTTAAACGCAATGGCTTAAGTTCAATTTATGGCATAAGTTTTTCTGATAGGCAAGAATAGATACATAGATAAAAAAAGTGATGAGTACATAGTATTTATAAATATAGAAACTAGGATCACCATCTAAAAAATAGGAGTCAGAGATTTCTTTGCATAGGTGTAGAGAGTCTAAACTTAAGGGGGAAAACAACGTGAAAAGAACAATTCGGTGGATGAAGGGACTTTCAATCCAAAGAAAACTATTTTTGACCATCCTTAGTTTGATGATGGTGATTATGGGAGTGTTTACCGGTACCTATGCATGGCAGTCTTTAGAGCAAAAAGCTTTAAATACAGGCAATAGCATTGTCAATAAACGAGAAGTATTTTTATTAAAGTTAGCTCGAGACAAAGATGGGATGGAAACAACTCAACCTATTGCAGGAACGACCTTTTACTTATTTCAAGAGACACCACCAAAAGATACCCAAATCGGGGGGATTTATACTACTGATAAGGATGGAAAGATTTCTGTAAAGCTACCATCAGGAAACTACTATTTTGAAGAGGTAGCCCCAAGCATAGGCTACACATTTGATAAGGATGCTGACGGAAAAGAAATCAGGCGGTATCATTTTACGGTGACGGCTTTTAGTACGAATGAACTTCCGATTGTCACAGCATATAACCAAAGGCAACTAGGTAGATTAGAAATTGAAAAAGAAATAAAAAACCCAACAGGTGATGAGCTTACTTTAGAGCAAAGAAAAGAATCTTTTGAGTTTAAAGTCACCTTTAGCGATGGAGAGAGTTATTTTTACCAAATTGATAACGGGAAGAAACAATTATTAGAGAGTGGTGGAACGCTATCATTAAAACATGGTCAGAAGGCGGTTTTCAAAAAAATTCCAATAGGCGTCCACTATTTGGTAGAAGAAATCCCTGTAGAGGGGTACGACTCATTCGGGGATAATACAAGTGGTAATATTTCAGAAGAGGGTTCAACAGTTCAGTTTGTCAATTATTATATTCCTACTGATGACCGTCCCAACATAGGAGGCAGGTTAGAGATTAGTAAAGAAGTTACTAATGGAGATGGTAGTAATTTAACGGAAGAACAAAAGCAAGAATCTTTTGAATTTGTGATTACTTTTAGTGATCCGCTAGCGGAGTTCAACTTTTTTACGAGTACAGATAAAGAAGGTAGCCTTAAATCGGGAGATACATTCACTTTGAACCATGATGAGGTACTTACAATTACCAATTTACCTATAGGAACAGACTATCAGGTGAAAGAGAAGGAGAACAAGGATTACACAAGTAGTCCGTCAATGTATACAGGAACAGTTCAATCAACTGAAACAATTTTCTTATCTTTTACGAATCAATATAAGACCCAACTAGATGAGTTTGGTAGTTTACGATTTGAGAAAAAAGTCGTGGCAAATCAAATCAATCAAGAACAAAAATTTACTTTTATATTGACGTTTAGTGATGGTGGTTCCTATGACTATAGACTAAATGATGGAAAGCTACAGCTTCACCGAAGTGGTGACAAAATTGAGCTTACTCATGAAGATCAAATCTATTTCCCAGAGCTTCCAGCAGGACTCCATTATCAACTAAAGGAAGAAGTTGCGGAAGGATATCAGCCGCAATTAGAAAAGGTAGAGGGGACAATTTTATCCAATCATGAAGCCTATTTTCTTTTCCATAATTATCAAGATGAGAGAGGGCAATTAGTAATTCATAAAATTGGAGAGGGAGAAGGTTTTAATCCAAATAAATCATTTTCTTTTAAAGTCTGGATTAACGATCAGCTTCTTCCAGAATCAATTCAATTGAAGTCTGGTGAAACAAGTGTACCTATTCAACTATCTATTGGAGATCATTGGCTTGTAGTGGAAGATGACATTTTTGATGAGGGGTACCTTCAGGGGACGATACTTAATGGAACGGGTGTTGTGACTGAACCTGGTCAGAAAGTAACAGTGGTACAGACGAATGTTTTTATTAAAGAGTTAATGATTACTTTAAAGGGACAAAAACATTGGTCAATTAAAGAAGGACAGGATGTTTCATTACCTAATAGCATTACAGTCAATTTGAAGGATGGCGATAAGGTTGTAGCGACCAAAAAAGTGACAGGACCGGATTGGCGATACGAGTTTACCGTGCCGAAGTATAATGAACAAGGCAAAGAAATAAAATACACTATCGAAGAGCTTCCAGTTGATCAATTTCGACCGATTTATCATCCAGATTCTATTGATATAACAAATGTTTATGTAGTACCTGTTGTTTCGCGCGCGCTTCCTGTTAAGAAACGTATTACTGGAGATATTCCTGAGAAAAAAGAAACCTTTGAATTTCGTTTGGCTCCTGGAAAACAGGTGGTAACAATTGAAGGTGAAGGGACAGGCGCGTTTGCACCGATTACTTTTAATCAACCTGGAATTTACATTTATAGTATTTCTGAGAGAAATAAAGGGACACTGGGGTATCAGTATGATCCGTCTGTCTATACTTGGACGATTGTAGTAGAAGAAAAAGAACAGCGTTTGGTTATTGTATCAGAAAAGCTTATGAAAGATGGGAAAGCATATCTTGAAGATATGCCAATTTTTGAGAATCGCTTTTCAAAAGATAAGTTAATTCATGAAAAAATTACTATTTCAGGGAAAAAGAAATGGAATTTCGGTTCTCAGTTAAAAGAAGAAAGACCAAGTTCAATTACAGTACTACTACGTGCCAATGAAAAAGTAGTCTATCAAAAGGAAGTGGGAGCTGCCGAGAACTGGAGCTATTCATTTACGTTGAATCGCTATGATCAAGAGGGGAATGTTATTCATTACAGTGTTGATGAGGTGCCTGTACCCGGGTACAAAAAGACCGTTGAGGGTTTTGATTTAATCAACACTTATGAAGGATTCCCTAATACGAAAGCGGATGTTGATAAGCCTTCTTGGTTACCAAAAACAGGAGAGAAAAAATCGTTTATTCTTGTTGTCTTAGGTGGATTGTTCATGAGTATAGGCTTGATAATAGTTTTATCTAGAAGATATAGGAAACACTAAGAGAACTTAGAAAACCAAAAATTGCTCCTTTTTGACACGCAAGTGTCCCATAAAGTTTACAGCGAGGTGTATTAAAAGGAGTATCTTAAAAGGATGAGCTGCTGTAGTTTTTCAGTAGACTACAATCAAAATTGAGATCGCCTTTTATGAGGATATGCAACCCAATTCTATACTATACGACTTGGGAAAGTAGGCACTAAAGTGTATTTGCACAATTAGTGTACAAGTTTTATTTTACCTTATTTTTTATTAGCTGCTCATATTTCTTGCTATATTAAAAATTAAAGACCATATAAAAGATCCAGTGTTGAGAGTGGACAGAGCTACAGAGTAGGGGTTAACCCATACGGGCTTAAAATATTGCTCATTGTCAAATATATTTTAATGCTAGAGGTAGCTCTTAAAATACTGGATGAAAATGCAATAGAATTATCTAAGTAGTATTTTATTAGGGAATAGTTTGTAGGAAAAAGTATTGTCAGCTCATAAGCCAAGTGATTGATTTGGCTTGTGAGCTTTTTTAGGAACAAGCAGTTAGCTTTAAAAATACTGGTAACGGATTTCGAGTGGTTTTCCAAGGTTATATCCCATTGTCTCTTAAAAAACCTTTTACGTATGATTTGAAGCAGAAAAATCATCTCCCCAAAAATAGAATAAGCTTAGATAAAAAAATCTAAAGTTTATTCTATCGGGAGACTATTAATAAACTATTCTCGTTTTTTTATGTTTAATAGGATATCTCAATCTATTAATCAGTTAACGGTGCTAGAAGTAACTAAAAAGTAAAATTTTTCAGGATTTATTAGTTCTTTTTTCTAACTGCGCTTGTTCGCCCCAATCACACATCATATTTAAAATAGGCATTAAAGAGAGCCCTTTTTCAGACAAGCGATATTCTACTTTGGGTGGGATTTGAGGATACTCTTTTCGAGTGATAATACCATCGTGTTCCAATTCTCTCAGGGTGTTTGTTAAGGTCTTAAATGAAATAGGACCAATACTTCGTTTCAATTCGTTGTATCTCATAACATTTTGGTTTTCAAATAAGTTATACATCACAATCATTTTGTATTTGCCACCGATTATGGATAATGTGTAGCCAAATCCCAGTTTATTTAGTTCCGCATCTTGTATATTGTAACAACTTTTATCCATCATTCACTCTCCTTTGGGTTAGTACCGCACTTTAAATTGCGTACTAGTTTCTAATGATTATATACTATATAATCATTCTTGTGTTAAAAAAAGAACCATTATGGAGGAATAGTTATGAAAACTTTAGTCATTGTTGCACATCCTAATATGAAAGAATCTCGCATTAATAGTCGTCGAGTTCAAGAATTGAAAAAATATTCAGATCAATTTACAATTCATGAAATATATGAAGCCTACCCTGATGAAGAAATTGATGTAAAAAAAGAACAACAGTTAATTGAATCACATGACAAGCTAGTATTTCAATTTCCAATCTATTGGTTTAATTGCCCACCATTGATGAAAAAGTGGTTTGATGAAGTCTTTACCTATGGCTGGGCCTATGGATCTAAAGGAGATAAGCTAGTAAATAAAAAAATCGCTTTGGCTGTTTCTTCTGGTATCGGTGAAAAAGACTTTTCTGTCGAAGGCAGATATCACTATACATTGGAGGAAATATTAGTTCCATTTAAAACAATCGTTAACTATTGTAAGGCAGATTATCAAGGATTTATTCCATTTTATGGTGCAGAAGAAGAGTTGACAGAGGAAAAAATAGAGAGCAGTCTTGAGACCTATATAGATTTTCTGAAAAATTTTTAAAATAGCTCTCTCTATGACTCAATACGAGATAATAAATAAGAAGGCTTCGGATAATACCGAAGCCTTCTTATTTTAATTGTAGCATAACCACTCTATTTCCCCAGTTCTTTTTTCCCCTTCTCAATAGCACTTCTAACCTGATCAAAACCTGTACCCCCAGCAGAGTGACGACGTTCAATCGCTGTTTTAGAAGCTAAGGTATGATAAATATCGGCTTGAATTAAAGGTGTAATTGCTTGATATTCTTCTAAAGGAACATCTTGCAAGTAGATTCCTTTTTTTGTGCAATCTAGGACTAATTTTCCAACGACTTCATGGGCTTGTCTAAAAGGCATCCCTTTGCTAGCTAAGTAATCTGCTAGTTCAGTAGCATTTGAGAAATCTTTTTCGGTCGATTGTTCCATAATTTCTTTGTTTAAGGACATAGTCTCGACCATCCCAGCCATAATGTCTAAGCTAGTTAAAATCGTTTCAGCGGTATCAAACATGCCTTCTTTATCTTCTTGTAAGTCTTTGTTGTAAGCTAGAGGTAATCCTTTTAGAACGGTTAATAGAGCGAATAAATTGCCAAAAACACGCCCTGATTTTCCACGAATTAATTCAGCCATATCAGGATTTTTCTTTTGAGGCATAATCGAACTACCTGTAGAAAACGTATCAGTTAATTCAACAAACTGAAATTCGTGGCTACACCATAAAATAATCTCTTCGCAGAAACGAGACAGATGCATGATTAAAATTGAGCTATTGCTTAAAAATTCTAAAATAAAATCCCGGTCACTTACACCGTCTAAACTATTTTCGTAAATAGCAGAAAACCCTAGTAATTCAGCAGCGTATTCTCTATCGATGGGAAACGTGGTGCCCGCTAACGCGGCGCTCCCTAGTGGAGAAATATCGATTCGCTTGATACTTTCCGAAAATCGTTCTTGATCGCGGCTCAACATACCATAATAAGCCATCATATGATGAGCAAAAGAAATCGGTTGCGCATGTTGCAAATGTGTATAACCTGGCATAATCGTTTCAATATTTTCCTCGGCTTTATTAACTAAAACTTCACGCAAAAGTTGGATTTTTTCGATTACTTCTCCAACAATTTCTTTTAAATACAAGTGCATATCGGTCGCTACTTGATCATTTCTGCTTCGTCCAGTATGTAATTTTCCGGCAACCGGTCCAATTTCTTCGTGTAAATATTTTTCGATATTCAAATGAATGTCTTCATTTTCGATCGTAAAAGTCAGTTTTCCGTCCAGTAATTTTTGTTGAACTGCACGTAACCCATCGCTAATTTGTGTTGCTTCTTCACCTGTTAAAATCCCTGTTTTTGCCAACATTTGGACATGTGCCAAGCTTCCTTGAATATCCTGTTTTGCCAATTTTTGATCAAAAGCAATCGATGCACCAAAAGCATCAATCCAAGCTTCGTTTTTTCCTTCAAAACGACCGCCCCATAGTTTTCCCATCATTTTCACCTCATTCGTTATGATAAAAAAGAAGCCTATATCCCGTCATAGACCTCTTCTATTTGTTTCATACTACTTCTACCAAAAAAGTACTTCACGAATCTTCCTATTTTTTATCACCAAAGGGGGATAGCATTGCAGACCGGAATTAATTTCTGTCAAAATTTCTGGTTCTCCGTCGTAACGAGCGTTGCTATCAAAATGAATTCCTTGCTGGTTTCATTATTTTCATCCGCAGATAAAAAGGAAACTCTCCGAGAGCAGAGGAGAAGATGTGAATCGGATAACGTTATTTACAGATTGTGTAAAAGTTACCTCACATCAGATTCTATCTTCTAAGCGATAGGAGAAACATTTTCTGCTTTGGCTATTTGTGCTTGGACTTCTGCATTCACTTTCGTTGGTAAGCCCCATAATTTGATAAATCCAACAGCCGCTGCTTGGTCAAAGGTGTCGGCAGATGTATAAGTCGCTAAATTTTCATTATACAAACTGTTGGCTGATTTACGTCCTTCAACAATCGCATGTCCTTTAAACAATTTGACCCGAACGACACCGTTGACGTACTTTTGAGTCGATTTTAAGAAAGCGATTAATGCATCTGTTAGAGGATTGAACCATAATCCGTCATAAATAACTTGTGATAATTGATTTTCAATCATCGGTTTAAAATGAGCCACTTCACGGACAAAAGTCAAATCCTCTAACTCTTTATGAGCGGTCATTAAGGTGATTGCTGCAGGACATTCGTACACTTCACGTGATTTAATGCCCACCAAGCGGTTTTCCACGTGGTCGATTCTGCCGATTCCGTGTTTGCCTGCCAAGTCATTTAGATAAAGAATCAACTCAGACAACAACATTTCTTCCCCATCGATGGCTGTTGGAACGCCTTCAACAAAAGTAATCTCAATAATATCTGCTTGATTGGGTGCCTCTTCTAAGCTAGCTGTTAGCTCGTAGGCGCCTTCCGGGGGAGTTGCCCAAGGATCTTCCAGGATTCCGCATTCATTGGCACGACCCCATAAATTTTGATCGACAGAGTAAGGGTTGTCTAAGTCTGCTGGAACGGGAATTCCTTTTTCAATGGCATAGTTGATTTCTTCTTCCCGTGACCATTTCCATTCCCGAACAGGAGCGATAATTTTTAAGTTAGGATCTAACGCATTAATGGCTACTTCAAAACGAACTTGGTCATTTCCTTTTCCAGTACAACCGTGAGCAATCGTTGTCGCACCAGTTTCATGTGCTAGTTCTACCAATTTTTTTGAAATTAATGGGCGAGAAAGGGCTGAAACTAGTGGATAAGATTGTTCGTAAAAAGTATGACCTTGCAAGGCGATTAAGGCGAAGTCCTGTGCAAACTCCTCTTTGGCATCAATTGTATACGAAGCCGAAGCTCCTACGGTCAAAGCCTTTTCTTTAATAAATTCTAAGTTCTTCCGTTCACCAACATCTAAACAACAAGCAATTACATCGTATCCTTCATCAACTAACCATTTCACCGCTACCGATGTATCTAAACCACCTGAATAGGCTAAAATTACTTTTTCTTTCATTATAAACAGTCCTCATTTCTACGCTATCGTTTTTAAGTTGTTCTTATCATAGCACCTAAAAATGTATAAATCAACCCTTTCTATAAATAAATATACAATAATCGTGTATTTAATAATAAAATATGCATTAAATGGCGATTATTCTTTAGTTATATACATAAAACGTTTTCTCTGATACTCGCAAGCATCTCTTGGAAAAAATAAAGAAATAGCAAGAAATGTAGTCAAAGGTTTCAAAAAAAATCACTGGAAACGACAGAAAATCATTGACTTTACAAGGAATAGGGAGTATTATTTTAAATGGTATTGTTTGCCCCACAATGAGCCCCGGAAACTCAAGTGTATGTCAAACATCGAAAAGAAAATTGGAGGAAAAAAACGTGCGTACAACATATATGGCCAAAGCTGGCGAAATAGAACGTAAATGGTACGTAGTAGATGCAACAGATGTTCCTTTAGGACGTTTATCAACTGTTGTTGCTTCTATTCTACGTGGAAAAAATAAACCAACATTCACACCTCATGTGGATACTGGAGATTTTGTTATTGTTATTAATGCAGATAAAGTAAAATTAACTGGTAACAAAGCAAGTGATAAAATGTATTACCGTCACAGCCAATACCCAGGTGGATTGAAATCTGTTTCTGCTGGTGAATTGCGTGAAAAAAATTCTCGTCGTTTAGTAGAGAATTCAATCAAAGGAATGCTTCCTAAAAACACTTTAGGTCGTAAACAATTTACAAAATTAAATGTGTATGGTGAAGCTGTGCATCCACATGCTGCACAACAACCAGAAGTATTAGATATTACTAACCTAATTTAAGGAGGGAAATTCATTGGCACAAGTACAATATATCGGCACTGGCCGTCGTAAAAAATCTGTTGCCCGCGTACGTTTAGTACCAGGTACTGGTAAAATTACTGTAAATAAAAAAGACGTTGAAGAATACATTCCGCACGCTGACTTACGTGAAGTTATCAACCAACCATTTGGCGTAACTGAAACTAAAGGCGCATACGATGTTCTCGTAAACGTTAACGGTGGAGGCTACTCTGGTCAATCAGGAGCTATCCGTCACGGAATCGCTCGTGCATTGCTACAAGTAGATCCAGACTTCCGTGGTGCTTTAAAACGCGCTGGCCTATTAACTCGTGATGCCCGTATGGTAGAACGTAAAAAACCAGGTCTTAAGAAAGCCCGTAAAGCTTCACAGTTCTCAAAACGTTAATCTTTGTTATATCAAGGATTTCAAGACACTTTCCAGTTTTTGGAAGGTGTCTTTTTGTTTGCCCGGCATGGTCAAACTCTAACGGGTTAAAGTCCCGAGTACGTCCAAGTAACGGAAAGTACCTAGTCGAAAACAAGGGTGTCCATGGT
>NZ_MIEK01000054.1 GCF_001742285.1 Enterococcus rivorum
ACCATGGACACCCTTGTTTTCGACTAGGTACTTTCCGTTACTTGGACGTACTCGGGACTTTAACCCGTTAGAGTTTGACCATGCCGGGCAAACAAAAAAAGCCTGATTCTAAAAGAATCAGGCTGGGAGAAGCACCAAGTACTTCAACTACTTTATCATCGCATTTTCGTACGTTGATAAGAATGATTTCGTATTAAAATATACTTTGTTTACACCCTTTTGTCAATCTATTTTTCATTCTTAAAAGATAAAAAAGCCTGTAACAAAATCCCTTTTGAAAAAGAATTTCTGTTACAGTGCTCTTATTTTTCTTTAAAAATATTTCTTTGCAGGCTCTACAACTAAGTAACGGTAAGGTTCGTCACCTTCAGAATGAGTTTTAATGTATTCATCTTTACTTAGCGTATAATGAATTTGTTTTCTTTCAAAAGCAGGCATTGGTTCTAAAAATACTGGCCGTCCTGTTTGTTTAACTTTTTCTGCTGTTCTCTCTGCTAAACGCTGTAAAATTGCTTGACGTTTCTCGCGATAGTCACCAACATTAACGACTACAGATAATTTGTTAGTTGTGGTACGATGGATAAATACTTGTGCTAAATATTGAAGAGCATTTAGAACTTTTCCATGTTTACCAATCAGAATACCTTGTTTATTGGAATCTAAGTGAAAAATAATCACTTCATCTGTTCGTTCCAAGCGTACCAAAGCAGGGGCATTTAACTCTTTTGTAATATTGGTTAAATACATCGCTAATTCAGTAATTGCTTCTTCGTCCTCTAGCTCTTCTAAAACTTTTGTTTCTTTTGAGTTAGATAATGTTGCTTCACTCTCAGTTGCTTTCATTACTTCGTCAGCGACAACGATATCTTCGACTGTTTCTTCAACAGCTTCTGTAATTTGTTCGCTCACCGTAGGTTCAATTGATACTTGTGCTAATTTTTTACCAAAGCCTAAAAATCCTTTTTTTCCCGTATCTAAAATTTGAATCTCTACTTTTTCCTTTGTTAACCCTAAAGCTTGTAACCCTTTTGATGTTGCTTCTTCAACTGTAACTCCCTCATAAACTGGCATTTTGACAACCTCCTTTATTTCTTCTTGCGTTTTTTCTTAGGATTTTGTGCTTTTTCCAACGCTCGCTCTTGTTCCTTCACTTTTCTATCTGCTTCTGCTCGTTCTTTGCGAATCTTAAATGGATTGTTTAATAACAATGTTTGACCTACTTGGAAAGCATTTGAAACTACCCAGTATAAAGACAATCCACTCGCTAACGTCATCCCCATGAAGAAGATCATAGCTGGCATTACAAAGTTCATTATTTTCAATGATGCATTTGATTCTATTTGACTCATACTTGTTAGATAACTACTTGCAAAAGTAAACAAGGCTGCTAAAACTGGCAAAATAAAATATGGATCCGGTTGCCCCAAATTTAGCCATAAGAAACTTCCTTGCTTTAATTCTGGTACTCTTGAAATCGATTGATACAAGGCCATCATAATCGGCATTTGTACAAGTAACGGTAGACATCCTGCATATGGATTCACATTATTTTCAGAATAAAGTCTTTGCTGCTCTTCACGAAATAGTCGTTGTGTTTCAGGATCTTTAGAAGAATATTTTTGCTGCAACGCTTTTAATTTAGGTTGCAACTCCTGTGTTTTTCTCATACTTTTCGTTTGGAAATGCATAAGCGGTAATAAAATAATTCGAATAATTAAGGTAAATAAGATAATTCCAATCCCTGTATTAGCTGCAAAGGAAAGCGCCTTAATTGCTTCCGCAAAATAAAAAACAATATATCGATCCCAAATTCCAGTACTGTTTTGATCAATTGCTCCGGTTCCGCAGGCAGACAAAACAAAAAGCAAAGTAACCAGGCCACCCATTAATAGTAAACGTTTATATTTTTTCACAAAAACTTTTCCTTTCTTATTCCAAAATATTGGCAAGCTTTAAAACATGCTCTAAATTCGTTTGAATTTCTTTTGATGTTAACTTTTCTACGCCTGGTCTTGCAATAATAATAAAATCACAAGTTGGATGAATAGATGCTTTTAATTGATACACAGTCGCTCGAATTTTTCTTTTAACTGAATTTCTGACCACTGCATTTCCTATTTTCTTTCCAACGGAGATCCCCACTCGAAAATGTTGCTGCTCCGGTTTTTCTAGAACATACACAACGAATCTTCGATTTGCACAAGATTGCTTTTTAAAGAACACTTCTTGAAATTCTTTTTCTTTTTTTACTCGGTAGGATTTTCTCATTTCTATCCCTTTGTCTCTTTCTTTTTACTTACTCTACAATAATAGCATATTTAGCGTATATTTTTTAACCTTTTCTTACAAAACTGTAGAGAGTTTCAACGAATAGTCTCTGTCTTTTTAAATCAGGCGATGATAAAAATAAATTCTATTTTTTCTATTTAAACGCCAATAAGGCGCTATTTACGAAAAAAATCTATTTTATCTTCTTCACGACTGTTAGTGATTAAACTAACTTTCATCCTCTGCTAACCACTGTAACGCAAAGTACTTTTAGTCGCTTCAATTTCATATAATACCATTGTTCTTCTTTTTTTTCAGTATTTTATACTGTGCTTGCGCAAAAATGAAACAGGTTTCTTTCTTTTGGTTACTTTAACTCACAAAAAATACTACATTAGGCAAAAGAACCCTTTATTATCCTCACACTAAACTTGGTGTAAAGATAACAAAGGGCTCTTAAATTTAGTAGTTTTTATGTTCAGCAATAATTAAGCTGAAATAACTTTTCTGCCTTTACGACGTCTGCTAGCTAACACACGACGACCATTTTTAGTACTCATGCGTTTACGGAATCCGTGAACTTTTTGACGTTTACGTTTGTTTGGTTGATATGTTCTTTTCATCCCTGTTCCACCTCCTGAAATTGTAACTATCCATCAATATATAGACATACTTTGATAGTATAACGAGTAATAGGGTGATTTGTCAATAATATTCATCGAAATATTTTCTTACGCTTAAAAAGAAGTTCTTTACCTAAAACCCAAAATAATTGTCCACAGAAACATTTTTTTGGGTATTTGCCTGTGGATAGTTTTTTTATATTTTCAGACTGATTCTGTTTTATCCTTGAGTTTTTCACAAAAAAACACGTTGTTAAAAAGTTATGCACATGACGTTTTTTAATTGTGCATAACTCCTAAAAACATTATTATATCAACTCTAATTATTCATAGCGTTCTGTGGATAAGATTTGTTTTATATAGTTTTCCACATTCTTTTTCATGCTTGTGTATATCTTTTTTACTGTTTGTTAATTTTTTTTCCACAATTCACATTTGCTTGTGGAAAAAGTTGCGAAAAAATGCTAAACTTTTAGATGCTTATTCTATTTCTATTTATTTCATTTTTTATAAATCAAAATGAATAGTCTTTGAATTTTTATTACTATATAGAAATCTATTATTAAGGAGGTCACTCTATGCCAGATATGGACAGTTTCTGGAAAAATCTTGAAGAAACGTATCAATCCATTTTGTCCGTTCCTAGTTTTGATGCTTGGATAAAAACGACACACCCACTGAAACTAGAGAACAATCAGCTTTGGCTTGAAGTACCGTCTGCTGTTCACAAAGATTATTGGGAAAAAAACTTAGCAGCAAAAATTGTAGAGACTGGCTTTAAATTGACTGGTTCTGAAGTGATGCCACATTTTGTCATTGCTGGTGAAACAGAAGAGAGAGCTGTCTTAAAGGACAATGTTGCTATGGAATCAGAAACACCCGAGCGATTTACAGAACATAGCAAAAAAGCAATGTTAAATCCCAAATACTCTTTTGACACTTTTGTTATCGGTAAAGGGAATCAGATGGCACATGCAGCAGCTCTGGTTGTAGCAGAAGATCCAGGGTCGATTTATAATCCTTTATTCTTTTATGGCGGTGTTGGGTTAGGAAAAACTCATTTAATGCACGCAATTGGTCATCAAATGTTGCTAAATCAACCAGATGCGAAAGTAAAATATGTCAGTAGTGAAACCTTTACGAATGAATTTATTAACTCCATTCAAACAAAAACATCTGAACAGTTTCGAAAAGAATATCGAAATGTTGATTTACTATTAGTAGATGACATTCAATTCCTTGCAGAAAAAGAAGCAACGTTAGAAGAATTTTTCCATACATTTAATGATCTCTACAATGAAAATAAACAAATTGTTTTAACAAGTGACCGACCACCTAACGATATTCCCAAACTTCCTGAACGATTAGTTTCACGTTTTGCTTGGGGGCTATCCGTTGATATTACACCACCTGATCTTGAAACTAGGATTGCGATTTTAAGAAAAAAAGCGGATGCAGAACGTTTAGAAATTCCAGACGACACACTTAGTTATATTGCCGGACAAATCGATTCTAATATAAGAGAACTTGAAGGAGCATTAGTTAGAGTACAAGCTTATGCAACGATTAACGGTGAAGATATTAGTACAAGCTTAGCTGCTGATGCATTGAAATCACTAAAATCTACTGGCAATAAAAATCACTTATCTATCTTACAAATTCAAGAAGAAGTCGCGAAGTATTATCATATTCAGCTGAAAGATTTAAAAGGGAAAAAACGTGTTAAATCAATCGTAGTACCTAGACAAATTTCTATGTACTTGTCTAGAGAAATGACCGATAACTCATTACCTAAAATCGGTGCTGAATTTGGAGGAAAAGATCATACAACAGTGATTCATGCCCATGAAAAAATTCAACAACTTTTAGAAAAAGATCCAACGATGCAAAAAGAAGTCAATGAAATCAAAAATTTGCTAAATTCATGAGTTGTGGAAAACTTTTAAGATTTTCAAAAAGTTATACACAGGTTATACACAAGTGGAAAACTTATTCTATATTTGCTTTTTCTACTTTTCCACAGAATTAACAGGACCTACTACTTTTATTATATTTATATATATAAATACAAACGAATTCATCCATGAAAAGATGTCTTTTCAAATTTAATTATAAGGAGTTTTTACTATGAAATTTACTGTAAAAAGAAGTATATTTTTACAAGAGTTACAAACGGTTCAACGAGCTATTTCTTCCAAAACAACTATTCCCATTTTGACAGGGGTTAAAATTGTTCTAAATGATGAAGGATTAACACTAACAGGGAGTAATGCAGACATCTCTATTGAAAGTTTTTTAAGTAAAGAAGAAGAAAAAGCTCAAATGACTATCGAACGAACAGGAAGCATTGTTTTAATGGCTCGTTTCTTTGGAGAAATCATTCGTAAACTTCCTGAAGAATTATTTACAATGGAAGTGCTAGATAACAACCAAGTGGCAATCACTTCAGGAAAAGCTGATTTTACGGTAAATGGATTAGATGCAGATAATTATCCACACCTTCCAGTCATTGATGCTACTAACCAAATTAAATTACCTGTCCACCTGTTAACAAAAATTATTGGCGAAACTGGTTTTGCTGTTTCTTTACATGAAAGTCGCCCAATCCTTACAGGTGTTCACTTTATTTTAGAAAATCAAAAACTTTTAGCTGTCGCAACTGATTCACATCGTCTAAGTCAGAGAATTATCCCAATTGAGCAGTCTGTGGATAACTTTAATATTGTCATTCCAGGAAAAAGCTTAACGGAACTTTCTCGTTCATTTACAGATGAAGAAGAAATGGTAGAAATCAGTATTATGGAAAATCAAGTACTCTTCAAAACTAAAACCATGTACTTTTATTCAAGATTGCTAGAAGGAAACTATCCGGACACTAATCGTTTAATTCCAACCAGCTTTAACACTGAGATTGATTTCTATGTCCCAGAACTTTTATCAGCAATTGAACGTGCCTCTTTACTATCCCATGAAGGCCGTAATAATATCGTCCGTTTATCAATCGCTTCAGATTCCGTTGTCCTTTATGGAAATTCTCCTGAAATCGGAAAAGTGGAAGAAGAATTGAATTATGAAAAAGTTACCGGAGATCCACTAGAAATTTCTTTCAACCCAGATTATATGAAAGATGCCCTACGTGCTTTCGGAGATATGAGCATTACAGTGAAATTTATTTCAGCTATCCGTCCGTTCACATTAGAACCAACTGAAACAGATTTAAACTTCATTCAATTAATTACTCCTGTACGGACAAATTAAGAGGGGTTTAAGGCTTTTTAAGAGATAAGTAACCTATCTAACTAAAAGAAACCAAAAATCTACTAGAGCTTGCTTAAAAGAGCAAAAATACATAGTAAGAAATGAGACTTTCATTTCAACTACTATGTATTTTTGCTTTTTTATGTAACTAAAAAAGCTTTCTTCAAGTAAACAGGCTGTAAAAGCGCTTTTTTTTATAGGTATTGTTAAGCTATTTTCACAATAAATGAAAACGAAATGAAAAATTACAAATCTTAATCAAGCAGATTTTAGTCTTAAATTGCATTTTAAGACTTCTATTTTCCTTTGAATAATTTTTGTCGTTTAACTTCAAAATTGCTTAGAAAGAAAATTAGACGGATAAATTTGTTTTATCTCTAAAAAAAGGGTATAATATTAAGGTACGAAGTGAAAATTAAAAGAGGGATGTATCTTGAAAAAAACGCTGATTTTAGAAACTGATTTCATGACGTTAGGACAGTTTTTAAAAGAAATTAATGTCATTAGTAGTGGTGGCCAAGCAAAATGGTATTTGGCTGAAAATAGTGTTTTTGTTGACGGAGAATTGGAAAATCGTCGTGGACGAAAATTATATGCCGGTATGATGATTGAGTTACCTGAAGAAGGTACTTTTTTTATGGTAAAAAAAGGGACAGAGACTGCAGATGAGACTGAGTGAAATTTCTTTGCAACACTATCGTAATTACGATTCACTAACGCTAGATTTTCCCAAAACATTAAATATTTTTTTAGGAGAGAATGCCCAAGGGAAAACCAATCTTCTAGAAAGTATTTATGTTTTAGCAATGACTCGTAGTCACCGAACTAGCAATGAAAAAGAACTGATTCACTGGGATTCAGATTCTGCCAAAGTAAGTGGAATTATTGAAAAAAAGACTGGAACTGTCCCGTTGGAATTGATTGTATCCAATAAAGGCAGGAAAACAAAAGTAAATCATATAGAACAAAAACGTTTGAGTTCTTATATCGGTCAATTAAATGTCATTTTATTTGCACCAGAAGATTTATCTTTAGTAAAAGGATCTCCTCAAATTAGACGGAAATTTATTGATATGGAACTGGGGCAAGTCAATCCAATTTATCTTTATGATTTGGTCCAATATCAATCTGTTTTGAAGCAAAGAAACCAGTACCTCAAACAATTGGCAGATAAAAAGCAATCAGATACTATCTACTTAGATATTTTAACGGAACAATTGGCAGATTTTGGTAGTAAAGTCTTGTTCGCTAGATTAGAATTTATCAAAAAATTAGAGTATTGGGCTAACTTATTGCATAAAAAAATCAGCCATGGAAAAGAAGAACTATTTATCGAGTATTCTTCCAGTACCCCAATAGATAAAGAAACATTTTCACAAGAAGGAATCCAAAAACAACTACTACAAAGTTTACTTGACAATCGCAAACGAGAATTATTTAAAGTGAACACCTTTTTAGGCCCTCACAGAGATGATTTAATGTTCATTGTGAATGGTCAAAATGTTCAGACCTATGGATCGCAAGGGCAGCAAAGAACTACTGCCTTAAGTGTGAAACTAGCTGAAATTGATTTAATGTTTGCAGAAACAGGGGAATACCCTGTTTTGTTATTGGATGATGTAATGAGTGAATTGGATAATGAAAGACAACTTCATTTATTAGAAACCATTGAAGGAAAGGTTCAAACTTTTTTAACAACAACGAGTTTGGATCATTTAAATAATAAACTAACTGTTGAACCAGATATATTTTATGTTCATCAGGGAGAGATAGAGAGGGATAGTTCTATATGACAGAAGAAGAGAAGAATATGAAAGAACGTGCCAAAGAATATGATGCCAGTCAGATTCAGGTATTAGAAGGCCTTGAAGCTGTTCGTAAAAGACCGGGAATGTATATTGGATCTACTAGTTCAGAAGGATTACACCATTTAGTATGGGAAATCGTAGATAACTCTATCGATGAGGCCTTAGCTGGTTTTGCATCTTCTATCCAAGTAGTCATTGAAAAAGATGACAGTATTACTGTTATCGATGACGGTCGGGGAATTCCCGTTGGGATTCAAGAAAAAACTGGACGCCCAGCTGTAGAAACCGTCTTTACAGTTCTACATGCCGGAGGAAAATTCGGCGGTGGCGGTTATAAAGTATCCGGAGGTCTTCATGGAGTAGGTTCGTCTGTTGTAAATGCACTGTCTACAATATTAGATGTTAAAGTTTACAAAGATGGCAAAATTTACTACCAAGAATTTCATCAAGGAGCAGTAGCAGCGGATTTAAAAGTCATTGGTGAAACAGAACGACATGGTACAACAGTCCATTTTGTTCCTGATCCAGAAATTTTTACAGAAACAACAACATTTAATTTTGATAAATTAGCTACACGTGTGAGAGAATTAGCTTTCCTTAATAGAGGATTAAAAATTTCAATTGAAGATAAACGTGAAGAATCACCAGTTTTGAAAGAATATCATTATGAAGGCGGAATTAAGAGCTATGTAGAGCATTTAAATGCCAATAAAGAAGTTCTATTTCCAGAACCAATCTTCATTGAAGGGGAACAACAAGATATCATTGTAGAAGTATCTATGCAATATACAGATGGGTACCATACAAACTTGTTAAGTTTTGCAAACAATATTCATACTTATGAAGGGGGAACTCACGAATCTGGGTTCAAAACTTCTTTGACACGTGTGATTAATGATTATGCCCGTAAGCAGAAAATCATGAAAGAAAATGATGAAAACTTAACGGGAGAAGATGTTCGTGAAGGATTAACAGCTGTAGTCTCAATCAAACATCCAGAACCACAATTTGAAGGGCAAACAAAAACAAAATTAGGAAATTCAGAAGTTCGTACAGTGACTGATCGCCTGTTCTCTGAATACTTCAACAAATTCTTAATGGAAAATCCTTCTGTTGGGAAACAAATTGTCGAAAAGGGATTATTAGCTTCTAAAGCTCGGATGGCTGCAAAACGTGCTCGTGAAGTGACACGTCGGAAAGGCGCTTTAGAAATCAGTAATTTACCTGGTAAATTAGCTGACTGTTCTAGTAAAGATCCTGAAAAATGCGAATTATTCATCGTCGAAGGAGATTCAGCCGGAGGATCAGCAAAACAAGGACGTAGCCGTGAATTCCAAGCGATTTTACCTATTCGAGGAAAAATTTTGAATGTTGAAAAAGCTAGCATGGAGAAAATTTTAGCTAATGAAGAAATCCGTTCGTTATTTACTGCAATGGGAACAGGATTTGGCGCAGATTTTGACGTAGCAAAAGCTCGTTACCATAAATTAGTAATTATGACTGATGCGGATGTGGATGGCGCTCATATTAGAACCTTATTATTAACATTATTCTATCGTTTTATGCGTCCAATTGTAGAAGCTGGTTATGTTTATATTGCACAACCACCTTTATATGGTGTGAAACAAGGGAAAAATATTACCTATGTTCAACCAGGGAAAAATGCAGAAAATGAATTAGCAGAATTAATTGAATCACTACCTGCTTCTCCAAAACCTAGCGTACAGCGTTATAAAGGGTTAGGAGAGATGGATGATCATCAACTATGGGAAACAACAATGGATCCAGAAAGACGAATGATGGCCCGTGTAAGTGTTGATGATGCTATTGAAGCCGATCAAGTATTTGAAATGTTAATGGGTGATAGAGTAGAACCACGTAGAGCCTTTATCGAAGAAAATGCTCATTACGTTAAAAACTTAGATATTTAATCAAAGCTAGAAATAATAGAAGACAGACCTGACAAAAGTAAGA
Source organism: Enterococcus rivorum (assembly GCF_001742285.1). Taxonomy (GTDB): domain Bacteria; phylum Bacillota; class Bacilli; order Lactobacillales; family Enterococcaceae; genus Enterococcus_L; species Enterococcus_L rivorum. Next base: position 9,932 of record NZ_MIEK01000054.1, read on the forward strand.
GTACCATTCCCTTTATGCGTTTAACTTCATTAGAAGGAGTGGACATCGAACTTTTAGAAAAGTAAGGAGTAAATTCATGAGTGAAGAAATAAAAGAGAACATTCAAGATGTAAATCTTACCAGTGAAATGAAAGAATCCTTCATTGATTACGCAATGAGTGTTATCGTAGCACGTGCATTACCAGATGTTCGTGATGGTTTGAAGCCAGTTCATCGTCGAATTTTATATGGAATGAATGAGTTAGGCGTAACACCAGATAAACCACATAAAAAATCAGCTCGTATTGTCGGAGACGTTATGGGTAAATATCATCCCCATGGTGACAGTGCGATTTATGAATCCATGGTTCGGATGGCACAACCATTCAGTTACCGTGCCATGCTAGTAGATGGTCATGGGAACTTTGGTTCTGTCGATGGAGATGGAGCCGCAGCAATGCGTTATACGGAAGCAAGAATGAGTAAAATTGCTTTAGAAATGTTGCGAGATATTAACAAAAATACAGTAGACTTTCATGGAAACTATGATGATTCAGAACAAGAGCCAGATGTCTTACCTGCACGTTTTCCCAATCTATTAGTCAATGGAACAACAGGTATCGCTGTAGGGATGGCAACGAATATTCCACCCCATAACTTAACTGAAGTCATTGAGGCTGTCGGTTTATTAATGGAAAATCCAGAAGTGACGACCCAAGAATTAATGGAAGTGTTACCTGGACCTGACTTTCCAACAGGTGGTTTGGTTATGGGAAAATCAGGGATTCGTCGTGCGTATGAGACGGGTAAAGGGTCAATTACAGTCCGAGCAAAAGTGGATATTACAGAAATGCCAAATGGAAAAGAACGAATCTTAGTTACTGAATTACCATACATGGTAAATAAAGCCAGATTAATCGAACGGATTTCAGAATTGCATAGAGAAAAACGTATTGAAGGGATTACCGACTTACGTGATGAATCTTCACGTGAAGGAATGCGCATTGTTATCGATGTTCGTCGTGATGTTAGTGCATCAGTTATTTTAAATAATCTTTATAAAATGACATCATTGCAAACATCATTTGGGTTTAATATGTTAGCAATCGAAAATGGTGTGCCTAAAATCTTAAGTCTAAAACAAATTCTGGAAAATTACGTAGCGCACCAAATCGTTGTCATTACTCGTCGTACAGAATTTGACAAAAACAAAGCTGAGGCACGTGCTCATATTTTAGAAGCCTTGCGAATTGCTTTGGATCACATTGATGAAATAATTTCAATTATCAGAGGATCAAAATCTGATGATGAGGCTAAATCTTCATTGATTGAGCGCTTTGAATTTTCTGATCGCCAAGCTCAAGCTATTTTGGATATGCGTTTACGCCGATTAACTGGTTTAGAACGAGACAAAATTGAAAACGAGTACCAAGAATTATTGAAATTTATTGCTGACTTGAAAGATATTTTGGCTCGTCCAGAACGAGTGCTTGAAATTATTAAAACGGAGTTAGGTGAAATTCGTGATAAATTTGGAGATAAACGCCGTACAGAATTATTAGTCGGTGAAGTACTAAGTTTAGAAGACGAAGACTTAATTGAAGAATCTGAAGTGGTCATTACCTTAACAAACAACGGATATATCAAGCGAGTAGCCAATAGCGAATTTAGAGCACAACGTCGAGGTGGGCGTGGTGTTCAAGGAATGGGTGTTCATGACGATGATTTTGTGAAGAACCTTGTTTCCTGCTCAACCCATGATACGTTACTATTCTTCACTAATAACGGGAAAGTGTACCGAGCAAAAGGCTATGAGATTCCAGAATACGGTAGAACGGCAAAAGGAATCCCAGTAATTAACATGTTAGGTATTGATTCCAGCGAGAAAATCCAAGCAATTATTGCAGTGGAAGGACAAGCCGAAGAAGGACATTTCTTATTCTTTACAACAAGAAAAGGAACGGTAAAACGTACCGCTGTCAAAGCATTCTCCAACATTCGCAGTAATGGATTAATTGCAATTGGACTTAAAGAAGAGGATGAATTAGTCAATGTTGTCATGACAAACGGAGAACAAACGATGATAATCGGTACGCATAAAGGCTATTCTGTTCGATTTGATGAAAAAGCTGTCCGTGATATGGGACGTACTGCGTCTGGTGTTCGAGGAATTCGTTTACGAGACGATGATTTCGTCGTAGGAGCCTCTCTATTAGATGATAATGATGAAGTGCTAGTTATTACTGAAAATGGCTACGGCAAGCGTACAAAAGCTACGGAGTACCCTGTTAAAGGGCGTGGTGGTAAAGGAATTAAAACTGCAAACATTACACCGAAAAATGGTCCATTAGCTGGCTTGACGACAGTTCGTGGAGAAGAAGATATTCTATTAATTACCAATAAAGGCGTAATTATTCGTTTCAATGTAGATTCTGTTTCTCAGACAGGTAGAGCAACACTAGGGGTTCGTTTGATGAGAATGGAAGATGAAGCAAAAGTTGTAACGATGGCGGTTGTTGAACCAGAAGAAATTGAAGAGATTGTTGAAGAAATAGAAATTGTTGAAACAATTGAAGAAATAGAGACAACCGAAGAATAGAGAAGAGGTTGAGACAAACACCCATGAGGGCTAACGCCCTCACCAAACAGAATGAAAATAAAGTGATCGACCTGCAGGCTTTTTCCTGTCATACTAGAGATGACAGAAG